>NZ_AUMR01000098.1 GCF_000430785.1 Ectobacillus panaciterrae DSM 19096 | reverse complement strand
TCGAGTCATGCGACTCAAAAAAGTATCCGGTATTAGCTTCGGTTTCCCGAAGTTATCCCAGTCTTACAGGCAGGTTACCCACGTGTTACTCACCCGTCCGCCGCTAACCTCCGAAGAGGTTCGCTCGACTTGCATGTATTAGGCACGCCGCCAGCGTTCATCCTGAGCCAGGATCAAACTCTCCATAAAAGTGTTTGTCTAGCTTTAAAATAAAAATTGACGTTTCGCATTTTGTTTAGTTTTCAAAGAACTTGTTTACTTACATTAAAGAATCATACAACATACATTTCTTTTTGTAAATAAGTTTTTTGACTTTATTTTTCCCAGCCACTTTTCGAATAACTCATTAGTGGCGGAAACATAATATAACATGTTCATTTTGATTATGCAATACTTATTTCCTTAGGGAATTTTAGGAAAAAAGCATTTTTCATATACATTACACACGATGACCGCAACGATTCCACCATATTAGGATTATGGAATAGATATAGCAGATATAACAGCATAGAAGACATAAAAAATCTAGTCCGTTTCCTTAAAAATTGGAGAGCCACATTAATATATGTGAGTTCTACAGTCATCATATCCGCAACCGTCATCTATCCAAAATCACTAGCCGCTCCATTTTCAAAAGTGTTTGTAACTTTTAACTAGTGAAATTGGAAACAGAAAAAACACCGCTCACTTCATATTGCGAGCGGTGCTTTTGCATTCTTCATTCTAATTGAAGTTCCAATTTCTTCCTTTTGTCATTTTATTTATATTAATAGTAAAAAATAAAAAGCAATGACTCCAATAACCAATATGACTAATACCGATACCCATATAGCTAAAGATCCAGAAGCCTGAAATGTTTGGGAATTAATCCCCTTACGTTTATTGAGATAATTGATTGTAGCAAGAACAATAATTGCAATCCCCACTAAAATCGACCCTAATCCGATTCCAGTGGCGATTTCATTATATGTTAGTGTAAGTTCTTTTCGCATAGCAAAATGTAAATTTGCCACAAGAAACCCTAGACCAGAAATCGTAATAGCAGTACGTATCCAAGCTAGATATGTTCTCTCATTCGCTAAATGTTGTTGAATATATTTCGAATCAACAGTTTCAAGCGACTTTGTTTTCATCTTGTGTTGTTCCATTCAAGCCCCTCCGATCAATCAGAGACATAACTAACTCTGGCATATCCTTTCTTACGTCTATACCAAATTATGAACAAACTGCCAACAACACAAATAAGCGATACTAATTGAGCGATTCGTATATGGGACGTTAGCATTAAACTGTCTGTACGCAGTCCTTCAACAAAAAATCTTCCTATTGAATACCACAATAAATACGACAGGAATATTTCTCCCCTCTTAAGATTCGCTCTTCTTAATAAAATCAATACAACTACCCCTGTGATATTCCATACAGATTCATACAGGAATGTTGGATGATAATACGTCCCGTTAATGTTCATCTGATTAATTATAAATTCAGGCAAATGAAGGGATTCCAAGAAACTACGGGATACAGGTCCGCCATGCGCTTCCTGATTCATGAAGTTACCCCAACGACCTATAGCCTGCCCCAATAACAAACTCGGCGCTAAAATATCAGACATTTTCCAAAATGAAAGATTTCGCTTTTTACAGAACCAGATAGCAGTAAGCACAGCACCAATAATCCCGCCGTGAATCGCAATTCCTCCGTGCCAAACCGCTATAATTTCACTCGGATTATTCTTATAAGAATCCCATTCAAATGCTACATAATAAATTCGAGCAGTAATAATCGCGAGCGGCAATGCTAACATAATTAAATCTGAAATTGTATCTGAAGGAATCCCTCTTTTTTTCCCTTCCCTATTAGCTAATACAAGTCCCAACATAATCCCTATACCAATAATAATTCCGTACCAATGGACAGAAATAGGTCCGAAATGAAACGCAATGGGATTAAGTGGTTGCATATGTTCTGTCATTTAGAGTTTCTTCCCTTCTTAATCAAAAATGAAGTGCTATAACAGCTTAATAAGCCCCTTTTATTATACCAGACGTGGAATTCCACTTATGTAAAAAAACATAAATAATGTTACAACAGGAGATGCGTATCAAATACGTGTGTTATATTTGCACCCATGTTTTTAGCAAAATCCATATATACATCCGTCATACGCGTAGTTGATTTAAATTTTATTTTAAATCTCAATTTAAATGTTAAAAGCAGTGTGATTTCACTTGTGAAATCCACTGCTTTTATAATTCTTATTATACAAGTTTTTCCTATGCGGGTACCTCGTATCATGTGCAAGAAAGGTTTGCTAATAGCATATGTTTTATCGAAAGGGTGTGATTGAATTATGGAGCGGAAGAAATGGGGCGTTGGAGGAGTTGTGTTTGTTGGCTGCATGTTTCTTGGTGGAGGATTGGGAGCTTGGTTAGGAAATCCTCAATCTGGATGGCTTATAGGAATGGGTGTTGGATTTCTTGGGATAGCTTTAACGAAAATAATAAGCAAATGATAGAACACGTTTCTTCTTCCCTTGGGTAAAGCAATATGCTTTATAGTAATTCGTATACTAGCCCCGTAACATATAGTAATCGTGCTCATACAAAGTCACTCTCTAACAGGAAGTGACTCTTTTTTGTTTGTAGGATGTATATCTGGTATCATATTGGGTTGGCTTCTTTGCGCTGATCCATTTATAAAGCTATTTTTCCTCATTGTATAACAGATAATAAATTCAAATTTATTGGAAAATATATAAATTGAAAATTAGTTAATTTGAACCAAGCCTTTGAAAAACTGCCCCGCATTGGGGAATAAAAGGAAATTAAGTATTTGTTTCATCATAAATTGGAACAATATTCAATTAAATAGGTTAATCGTAAAAAGAAGAATTCCGTATTTCTTCGGACATTCTTGAATGTTTCAAAGAAGGAGGATATTAATTTTGAGCACAGCAGAAAATACACTATCCATTTTTGCTTTAGGCGGCGTAAATGAAATAGGCAAAAATATGTATGCAATACAATATTCAAACGATATCGTGGTAATCGATTGCGGTTCTAAATTTCCAGATGAAAGTTTATTAGGGATTGATTTGATTATACCTGACATTACATACTTGCAAGAAAATAAGGATAAAATTCGAGCTTTAGTTGTTACACATGGACATGAAGATCATATTGGGGGTATCCCGTATCTATTAAAACAATTGAATGTGCCAATTTATGCAACACGCCTAACGCTAGGTTTAATTGAAATTAAATTAAAAGAACACGGACTTCAAAATCTAACTCAGTTGTTTATTATTGACTCTGAATCGGCTATTGAGTTTGGACAGATAAGCCTGACTTTTTTCAAAACTAACCACAGTATTCCCGACTGCCTTGGTATTGCTTTTCATACACCAGAAGGTACAGTGGTGCATACAGGTGACTTCAAATTTGATTTAACTCCTGTAAACAATCAATATCCGGATATTCATAAAATGGCTAGAATCGGTAGCAACGGCGTTTTAGCACTACTCTCTGAAAGTACGAATGCAGAACGTCCTGGATTTACTCCATCAGAACAATTTGTCGGTGAGCATATTGAAGAAGCATTCATGAAGGCTCGCAGGAAAATCTTTATCTCTACCTTCGCTTCTAACGTTAATCGGGTACAGCAAGTAGTTAATGCTGCATTAAAAACGAATAGAAAGCTTGCCTTGCTTGGACGGAGTATGGTAAATGTAGTGTCTGTCGCAATGGAACAAGGTTATTTGAATGTTCCTGAAGGAATGTTAATTGAAGCAAATGAAATCAATCGAATGGATCCTGAAAAAGTAGTTGTCCTTTGCACTGGAAGTCAAGGGGAACCTATGGCTGCTCTATCTCGATTGGCCAGTGGAAACTATCGACAGGTAGATATCCTGCCTGAAGATACTGTCATTTTAGCCGCAACTCCTATACCAGGAAATGAGCGCAATGTTTCACGTGTTATAGATAATCTATTTCTATTGGGAGCTAATGTTATTTATGGCACGGGAAGTTCAACGGGAATGCATGTTTCCGGACATGCTTATCAAGAAGAATTAAAATTAATGCTCACTTTAATGAAACCCAAATATTTCATTCCTATTCATGGTGAATTTAGAATGTTACATCATCACCGCTTATTAGCAGAGTCCGTTGGTGTCAAGAAAGATAATATTTATATTATTAACAATGGTGATGTTGTCGATATAAACAACCATGTCGCTCGTCAAACTAGACGAATACCTGCTGGGAATGTATATGTAGATGGATTGAGTATTGGTGATGTTGGAAACATTATTTTACGTGACCGCAAACAGCTTTCTGAGGATGGTATGCTTGTTATAGTTATCACTCTTAGTAAAACAGAAGGCAAAATTATTTCTGGTCCGGACACGATTTCTCGTGGATTTGTATATGTTCGCGATTCAGAAGATCTCTTGAAGCAAATTAATCAACTAGTTGCAACGACCATTAACAACTTACAAAAAGCGAATATTAGGCAATGGAATGTTCTAAAAAAAGACATAAAAGAAAAGCTTGGACAATTTTTATACTCCCATACAAAAAGAAGGCCCATGATTCTTCCTATAATAATTGAAGTTTAAAGGGAACTGACTTGTAGAGTCAGCATAAAATCGAAGTTTGGATAGTAAATGGCATAACGACAAGCTCCATCCCCTTAAATTATCTCTTATTTACTCCTGATCATTATTAGAATGAACCAGCGAGAGCAAAAAGTTGAAGAAACTAGTCAGTTATACATAGAAGCCTAAAAAATCAGTGTTAAAAGTAGCATAATGTGCAAAAGCCCTTACGTTTAATTGCATAAGGGCTTCTTTTTTTTGTGCATCATTTTTATACAACAGGTATTGTTTTATTTTCCCTGTTATAGTACAATGAAATAAATAAACGATATAGGAGGTAATACTATGATGGATTTAGAGTTTTACCGTAATATACCTAAAAAGGAATGTCGTGAGTGCGGATGTGAAATTAAAGAACAACATGAGTCTTATTTATATGAATGTGAACGTTGTATGGGAATGCACGAGGAGTAATTGAGATTAGCGCCCTACGCACTAAACGTAGGGTTTTTTATGTCCGCCAAATTGACGGATATGCGCAATGTATACCCTAAAGCACAAAACAATAACCAAAAAAAGCCGTCCTGATGGGGCTGTTGAAAAAAGGGGGAGCGCTTTGCGCTCCCCCTTTTTTATGTTTTTCTTTTCGTTTTTCTCTAAAAAGACGTTTTTTATTCACTTGTATATAAAAGACACACTCTCTACTTCTGCTGGATGGTGAACTTATGTCCCGAGTATCTCCTTTATTCACTAATAAATGAATTGTATAGAATGAACGATGTATAATGTATAAAAAAGAAGATCTGGTAGAATGGATGAGTGTAATGAAAATTTTAGTTATTGAAGACGACCACCCCCTTCTAGAAGGGGTTACAAGTGTTCTAAAAGAAGAAGGATATGAAATTGATTTTTCTATAACCGGTGATGAAGGATTGTTCTTGGCGCAGCAAAACATTTACGATGCTATCATCCTAGATATTATGCTTCCTGAAATTGATGGATTTGAAATTATAAAAGAATTACGTACTAATTCCATCAAAACACCGATTCTGCTTCTTACTGCTAAAGATAGTGTAGAAGATCGAGTTAAAGGTCTTGATGCCGGAGCGGATGATTATTTAATCAAACCTTTTGCAGTTCCAGAATTGCTTGCAAGGCTACGGGTACTTTTGCGCGAAAAAGGAACTATAGGGGATCAGGAACTTTCCTATGGTCCTATCCGTCTGAATGTCCAAGAGCACGATGGATATATAGACAACGACAAACTCCATTTGACCATAAAAGAATATGAGCTATTAGAATACTTCCTACGGAATAGAGAACAAATCTTAATTCGCGACCAAATATTCAACCGAATTTGGGGTCTTGATTCTGATGTAGGCCTTGGAGTCGTTGATGTATATGTCCATCACCTTAGAAAAAAATTAAGCGCTTTTCATTATGACTATTTAATTCATACAGTACGGGGCGTTGGGTTTATGCTGAAAGGGATAAATGATGATGTTTCACAGAACTAAAATTCGGCTAGTCGCCTTAAATACTGTTGTTTTTTCAATCGTCTTATGTACATTCGGCATTATCCTATATTTGTATATGAATCATCTTGTTTATGCAAATACCGATACAAAACTTTACAGTATAGCCAAGGGAATTCAGCAGGAAGGAATCGATGGAATTATCAGGGAACACGACTCTAAGCGGGAAGCAGAGCGAAAAGTCGTTTACTTGTTATGGGATGAAAGCGAGAATTTCATAAAAAGCATACCGGAAAATGCTGTCTTTTCTGTTGATATTGCTGATTTTTCCCCATCTCGATTTCAGGACAAAAAAATATGGACACAAACGATTCACAAACACGTCTACCGTATTCTCAAGATTCATACTGATCCCTTTTATTTAAAGGAATCAAATACAAAATCAGTTCGAACTATCGAGTTAGTGTTAAACACAGACCCTGAGGCCGCTTTGCTTCAAAATTTACTAAAACTTATCATTCTTGGTTGTGTCGTAGGCCTCAATATTTCTTTTCTCGCAGGGCTGTTTTTAGCCAAACGCTCGCTCGTTCCCATTCAACAATCCTGGGAAAAACAAACCCAGTTCGCCGCTGACGCATCTCATGAATTACGAACACCCTTATCCGTAATTCAGACATATTTGGAATTGTTATTTCGTCACCCGCAATATACGATAGAACAGGAAAGTGTGACCATTTACAAAGTTCTGCAAGAAGTAAAACGAATGAATAAGCTAGTATCAGATTTGCTGACTCTCGCAAAAACAGACTCCAATCAACTTCTCATTCAACGTCAGCAGTTCCCTATAGGAGAATTGGCTAGCACAATTGTCCATCAATTTGAACCGATTGCAGAACTAAGAAACATTTCAATTATTCAAGATATTGAAAGCAATCTCATATATGTCGGAGACAAAGAGCGCATTCACCAACTCCTTGTGATTTTGATGGATAATTCGATGAAATATAATGTGGAGGGCGGAACAATTCGAGTTACCTGTAAAAAGGAAGGTAACTTCATCATGATCATAATAGAAGACACAGGAATCGGTATCTCAAATGAAGATCTCCCTCACATTTTTGACCGCTTTTATCGGAGCGATAAGAGCAGATCGAGATCAGAAGGAGGAACTGGTTTGGGATTATCAATTGCTAAGTGGATTACAGAAGCTCATAACGGAGAAATTAAAATATGGAGTGAACTGCATAAAAAAACCCGCGTTTCGATAAAGCTTCCTCTTTAGGAGACGTAACGTATCTTTGGGTGTCAAGAATACTTATTCAGTATGGCTTGACACCCTTTTTATTGATTTTAATGCTTTTTTAGTATACAGAAATAATTCATCACCGGGTTGTAGAGCGCCGCTTAGATGATTTCGTAAATTGCTTTAGAAATGACGAGATACTTGATGCGTTTTTATTATTGAATGTTTTCCACGCTTTCCAGCCATTTGCCGTCAATACCCCGACTAACAGAAACACTAATCCGCCAAATAACATGTAGGCAGCTACACTCGCTAAAGCTGTGATACTGCCAAATAAAATCTGATCTTTGTATTTCCCGGGAGAAGTCGGAGGGTCAGTTAGCATGAAAAAGGCTAGGAATAAAGCAGAGTTAATATAAGGAATTCTCATCATATCACCACTACCACCAAGTTTTGCTACTCCCATGATAAGAAGCAAAAGAAAATAAACACCTAAAAAAGCGAACACCTGTGGGAATTTGTTGACCTTCTGTGTTACGAGAAAACCGGTGATAAGTAAAAAAACGATACACCAAGCTGGCAACATGGATAGTCCCCCCCACCAGCTTTGTCCGCTTGAAAACAAAACAGTTGTTATTAATAGCCCGAAAGCAGCTGGATTAAAAACAGGTTTTTTCTTTATTTTAAACAAATGCTTAGACACGATAGCAATTGCCGCAGTTGCTCCGGAAACATACCATGAAACCATGGGACTTAATACGAGTGCTACAATAAGCCCAGTTATGACAGCTCCATCAGGAAATGTAAGTTTTCGTTTTCGCTTCCATGCGATAAGAGTGTCTAACAGCGCAGCAATTATAACTGCAGCTCCTACATTTATAAGACCTGCATACGCACCCGAATTGATTTGTGCAATTCCCATCATAAGCAAAAGCATGGCCAAAATGTATCGTTTTGGTGTAGTAAGTACGTTCGAGCTGCGCTTTTGATTATGACGGCGTTCTCTTGTTTCATCCAGGACAACATACCCTCTCGACGTACTGATATATTTGCGTTGAGGATATTCCATCGAAGGTACTTTTTTATACGTGTTCATATAAATATTCCTCCATCCCTTTTGTCCTATGCAGATCTAAAGACGATGTAACCCATATCCCTTCAAGTCCAACATGTTGAAGTTGCTCTGCACCTTTCTTTGCTCCAAGTAGAAAGGATACTGTCGAAAAAACATCTGCCATCATGGCGAAAGGTGCGATGACAGTACAGCTTACAATGTCAGACTGCGATATTCCTAAATGCGGATTGATGAGATGATGTATATTCTCCTTGACAGGGCTGATTCGCTCGTAGCTCCCAGAAGTACAGATTGCAGCATCTGTAAGTTGTACTGTGCATATTGTTTCTTCTCCCCGTAAAGGGTGGCGAATGCCGATGACCCATGGTTCTTCCCTTTCGTTCACTCCACCGGCAAAAATATCTCCGCCAGCATCAATAACGAAGCCTTCAAAATCGCATAGCTCCTTGACAGCTAGATCCACTGCCAATCCCTTCGCAACAGCACCTAAGTCAAGTAAAAGCGGTTTACTAAGCAACACAGTCCGCTTTTCTTCATCAAGTACAACATCTCGATAGCTGACAGGAGATACGGCAGATAAGCTCGATACAAGTTCTTCTCCTGTTAAGTAATGAAGATTAAACCCGTATTCCTCTAGCATATGACCTATCGTCGGATCAAAGACACCTTCAGTCAAATCCGCAGCCTCCCATGCAAAGCGAATTGCCTCGAAGAGAATATCGCTCACCTGAACTGGAATTCCGATTTGCGATGAGAGGCGTCTGATTTCGCTCTGCTCATTGAAGCGACTGCATATTCCTTCCACAAAACGGAATGTTTCAAACGCTCTTATTATTCTTTCCTCAACTTCTACTTTAGAGCGAGATGTAACTACTTTTATACAAACGATCGTACCCATGTAAAGTACAGACTTCTCATAAGTTTTTTTTCTCTTATTACTCTGCATACCCTGTCGAATCCCCCTCGTCTTGAGTGCTATATGATGTATTAGATTGTTTTGCCTTTATCAATGCCTCTTGGACAGCCTCTTGGAAATCTTCTGTACTTCTTGTTGCTCCAGAAACCACATCTACATTTGCGCTTTGACGGTCTAACACTTGCTGCGGTAATCCATCAATATAAGATTGAGAATAGGATGTCGTACAGTTGGTTATTTGTACATTTTTAATTTTGTCATTTTGGATTGTAACTGCTACTTCTACTGAACCAATATGATTCGCTCCACTGCCGTAATACGTACCATCTTGATATGTTTTTTTGACAGTTCTAGATGCAATACTTGAACCTTTATGCGCAACCTGTTGTTTTAGCGCAGGTACAGAGGCCTGTGCTGATTCTACTTTTACTGGTTCCGTAACAATATATCCCGAAGTATAGATGATCCCAATTGCCGCAGAACATAGTGTAATCATCTTGTGTCCCATTTTAGCCATATTAGTTATCTCCTTCATCTTTATAAGAAATAATCGTAATTTCTACCCTTACTTTATAGGAGAAGTTTTAAAAAAGTTTTAAAAATCTCTCTTTTACCCAATTACTCAAACCTAACAACCACTCACATATATTTATACGGCAGGATCGGACTATAATAAGGCAGACTCGTTATATACAGGTACCAAAACTTTTTACATGTTTCATTTCGCTATTCTTACATATTTCGTACTAAATGTTCGCGTCATTGACATAAGCAACATAACCTATATACAAGTGAATAAAAAACCGGTAAATAAAATACTGCTTACGTTCTCCTCTAATGACTAGAAGGAAATTTAAAGACTATATATCCTACACAATAAACTGCGAATTTCTATACAAAAAAGACACCACCTGTTCTAACAGGCAGTGTCCCTTCATAGATAAAAAAAGGCCGTCTTTTTTATGATCCTTTTAAACTAAATCCCTGTTGCTGACATAGAACGTTTTTGGAGACTATCAGAAAGCAGCCTATACGCGACTACTTTCTTCTTGTACTGTTTGACTACATCAACGTGATCGTTGTAACTGTACACAAATAACCTAACATCCTTTTTACCTCTTTTAGTATCAATGACTAATGGAGTCCCACCGTTCTCTGGATGTAAATAAAATTGCTCGTATCCTGGAAATATATAATATCGTTCTAAAAATATAGCCTCGTTAAAATAATTAATAACTTGAATTTTGTCTTCACCTTCCAAGCGTTTTCCGTCAATGGTTACGATGACATTCGCGTCACTAAGTTTTGAATGCATTTCAAATTTGCTGATAAACGATTCCACAACACTGTTTGGAAGACTGGAAATTAATACTTTAACAATACCTATGAGAATTATCGGAAGCAAAACAGCCCATGTCATATTTCATCATCTCCGTTACGTTCTAAATTAACATTATTATATAACTTATAATACATAGTCATAGAGCGGACAGTTTTTTAGAAAATTAGACCGTTCTATTAACGTTTCACTTTTTGTACAAAATTGTACTTAAACTAAACGGGTTTAGTTTAAGTAGGAGTGGGAAATATTTACAGTTAGGATTTCCCTTAATTTTATTTAATTATCAACATTAACAATTAACACAGCCATAGAATAAAGAACTACGCAACTACGGTTATATACCGCCCAATGCCGAAAAAAAGAACTAGGAAAAGCATAAGATAAATACGAGTTAAATTTGTCATATTTCGCCTAACAGAATATGGCTTAGTTGTAAATCTCCTCGTCAAATTGAAAAGCATTGTTGCTTTCATATTCGTTGTAGAAACAGATAGATTCAACTGATTCCTGTTAACTAAGATTAAATACAGAACAAATAATGATAAACACCTTCTCTTTCCTTTATGATAACAATGATTAAAAAAAAGAAACCATCCAATTACATATTTTTTTGCCCATCCACTCTATAAAGAAGGAATTGAAAAAAGAGATTCTCAAATGGGGCTGTTGACAAACTCTCCGAGTTGGCCAACTTCTTCGAACATTTTCAGAGCTTATGTAGTACGATGTACTTACATAGGCTCTTTTATTTTGGAGGTTTGATGCGGCTATGATGGGAAAACAAGAAGATAAGCAAAATCGAATTGATATAACTAAACTCATATAAATTACCCCATTTCATGACGAAACCTTATCAGAAAGGAGGACTTACTTTGAAAAAACCGTGGAAATGGACAGAAGAAGACTTACTATCATTAATTAAAAATAAAGCGAAAGAAAGTTTAACATTAGAATTCAAATCGTGTGCAGCTCTACACGTTACTGAAGCATATAAAAAAGAGTTATCAAAAGATGTTTCATCATTTGCAAATGCTGCGGGAGGAACGATTATTTATGGAGCCATTGAAGAAAATCAACTGTTTTCTGAACTTGACAAAGGATTTGATCAGGAGGAAATATCGAAAGAATGGATTGAACAAGTATTAAACGCTTCCATCCATCGAAGAATCAAAGGATTACGTATTCATCCGATTGAGTTAAAAACAACAAATCCTGGACGGTTTGTATATGTCATTTGCATACCAAAAAGCCAAGATGCACCACATATGGCCAATGATAACCGCTATTACAAACGTTTTAACTTTCAATCTATTCCAATGGAAGAATATGAAGTGAGGGACATTTTTACAAGACCGAAACAACCTGATCTTTTATTTCATTATTTCTTTAAACCACAATATACAGAACGAACCGATAACGGAATTTTTATTTTGTCAGAGATTATGGCAGGCATTCATAATAGAGGGCAGTCTATAGCAAAATATCCCGCCTTATCAATTAAAGATCCAATACATCTTATTGTACAAAATGAGCAAATGAAATGCCGTAGAACTGAAAAAGAAAACGAATGGTTCATTGTGGGTTCAGGTGATGACATCATATATCCCAACACCTTTTTGTGGATGTGCAACTTAATACCTTCAAAATTATCTTTGGAAGTCATCTTAGATGGGATTGAAACCCCTTGTCCTCCCCTCTTGCAATTCAATATGGAGATATTTGCAGAAGGCATGGATTCGAAGAGAAAATATATTTTAATTACATATGAAAGAATTCTTTTATCTTTTAAAAATGAATGGGAAACACATATTTCAAACCATCCTCTTGAAGAACGCTATTACAAAACCTTAAAAAAGTTGCAACAACAAAACAAAAGGTAATTGATTTAAATTTTTTTCATCTGTATTCAACAGTTCTTTTAACTTACTTGTACTAATATTACTGGAGAAAAACGGTAAATTAATCGTGAACTTTCACAATTCATGTTCAAAGGAGTACCTTCTTGAAGGCTTCTTAGATTTTTTTCTTAATATAGGATTCAGATTAATATTTGCGAAAAACCAAAAGGCTACAGTCAGTAAAATACCGAGTTGTAACCTTTTAACACAATAATTAAGATAATTTGCTGTGTAGTTGAAGATGAATAATAAACAAAAATAATATAAACAAAAAGAGCCCATCAGGACTCCTCTAATTTCTTAATCTCACTGTCAATTTTTTCAATTTGATTCCTCATTTCAGAGTCTGCATTTTCCTTCTTTAAAAACATTAATTCCTCACGTTGAGATAATAAACTGGCTAACTGTTCTTGCTTAGTGAGTTCTTTAGATTGCTCTTCAAATCCATTAGTCATATAACCACTCCATTCATTTTAATAAGGGTAGTATATGCCAGAATAAGCTAATTTATGAACCTCCCCCACTTACTCGCATCCGCTCCTTGAAGTGGAGGTTTCTTAGCACCAACAAAGACAAGGTCCCATGAGAAGCGGATTTGCCATCTCCTCTCTGCACCTATGCAGGGGCTCCTTCCTTTATCTGACTAAGCAACTGGAGTTAGTATAGTTCTATGGACACATCTTTGTGTGGTCAGTACAATGAATGACAGAAAGGATGTGTCCAGACATGGAACGCAAACATTACAACGAAGATTTTAAAAAAATGGTGGTAGATCTTTATCACTCTGGCAGCTCAGTAAAACAGTTATCAGACGAATATGGCATATCGGAAACAGCCTTGTATAAGTGGATTAAACAATTTTCACCCATCCAAGTATCTCAAGATGAAACAATGACTCTTCAAGACATGAAGCAACTTCAGAAGGAGATTGCTCGCTTACAGGAGGAAAATGAAATCCTAAAAAAGGCTATGGCCATATTCGCGAGAAAGTA
>NZ_AUMR01000097.1 GCF_000430785.1 Ectobacillus panaciterrae DSM 19096 | reverse complement strand
AGGAAATGGATCTCCAAAAAATAACTGTTAATCGATTGGCAGAGCGAGCAACCATCAATCGAGTTACCTTTTATCTACATTATCGTGATATTCCAGATATGTTGGAAAAGATGGCAGACGATATGATTGAGGACATTTCAACGATTTTTAATAATGCACCAACGGACAAGACATCCTCTAAAGAGAGCGGTTGGGAAATAATTGAAAATTTACTTGAGCATATAGCTGAACACTCAAATTTTTATAAGAACATTCTGGCTTCTAAGAAAGTCCCAATCTTTAGAGACCGTCTATCAATGTTTTTAAGGGATAGGATAGTTACTAGGATAGATGAAAGTGAAAGATCATCGCGTATTATTACTGAAATTGTAAAAAAAGACATTTTGATATGGTATGAGACTTCAGCTTTAATAGGTACAATCATTTCTTGGCTTCAAAACGACATGCCGTATACTCCATCGTTTCTAGCCCAGCAATTTGCTTTACTTCACCATAGGGGGCTTAATAAAGAAAGTTAATCATTTACAAATTGAATATAAATGTATGATAAAGAATCCCTAATACAATCGTTGTTATTAGCTGATCTTTAACATTTCATTAACATTAGTGTGATATGATGGCACACCATATACGACGAAAATTTTTATGTTCATATATGAAAAAAGGATATTTTTAAATTGAAAGGTCTGATTATTTTATGGTAAATATACTTGTGGTGGAAGATGATGTAAAATTAAACCAAATTGTGTGCATATATTTAAATGATAACGGTTATCACGCGACTGGCTGTTTCAATCCTAGTGAAGCCTATGATTTAATGTACAATAGTTTATATGATTTAATTATTTCAGATATTATGATGCCAGGAATAGATGGGTTTGAGTTTGCCGAGACTGTTAGAAATATTAATCAGAAGATACCATTACTGTTTATGACAGCTCTTGACGATATTAAATCAAAACAAAAAGGGTTCCGAGCAGGAATAGATGATTATATGGTGAAACCCATAAATATGGATGAATTGTTAATGCGTGTGGGTGCACTTCTTCGACGTGCAGATATTGCTAATGAAAGAAAACTTGTTGTGGGAAGCCTTGTGATGAATGCTGATGAAATGACAGCAACAGTTGATGGCGAGGAAATTCCTGTTACCGTAAGAGAATTTAATATTCTTTATAAAATGTTATCTTATCCAAAGCATACCTTTTCACGTCCACAGTTGATGGATGAGTTTTGGGGGCTTGAAAGTAATACCAGCCTTAGAGCTGTGGACGTGTATATAACAAAGCTGCGGGATAAATTCTCCTCTTGTAAGGATTTTAAGATTGTGACGGTTCATGGCCTTGGTTACAAGTCGGTGCTGTCATGAGGAAAAAAAAACATAAAAAGAAGGAGAAGGATAGACGTATTAACACAACACGTTTCTCTTTCAGGCAATTTGTATGGACCTACTTTTTACTAACAGTTTTAACTGCCGGTCAGGCTATGATATATAGTTCCTATGTACATCCAGAAAAGGTACCTATGGGATATGTTTGGGGTATCTGTGGATATTGGGTAATTGTTACCCTGATTTTCTGCCTGGTAACGGCAAGGCAACGTTATCGTACCTATGGCAAGCCTATGCGGACACTAAGCGAAGCGGCAAAAAAAGTCGCAGAGGGTGATTATTCTGTCTGGATTCCGCCACATCGGAAAGATGGAAAAAAGGATTATGTTGAAGTTATGTTTGATGACTTCAACAAAATGGTAGAAGAATTGAGAAGCACAGAAATTTTGAAAAGTGATTTTATTGCTAATGTTTCTCATGAGATAAAAACACCTCTTTCTGTTATTCAGAGTTATGCCATGGCATTGCAGAAGAAAGATTTGACCCCTGAAATGAGAAAAGAATATACAGATACGATCAATACGGCATCTAAAAAGCTTACTTCACTGGTAACAAATATTCTGAAGCTTAATAAATTGGAAAATCAGGAAATCCATGTGTCAACTCAACCATATGATTTATGCAGACAGCTTTATGAATGTGCATTGTCCTTTGAAGAGCTGTGGGAAGAAAAAAATATTACATTTGAAGCAGATATTGAAGATCGTGCCATCATTTGTTTGGATGAAAGCATGTTAGAAATTGTATGGAACAATTTGCTTTCAAATGCAATCAAATTTACAGAGCCCGGCGGAACGATTAAGCTGACTCAGACCTCAGATCCTGATACGGTAACGGTAACGGTAGAAGATAGTGGTTGTGGTATGAGCGAAGAGACAATGAAGTATATTTTTGATAAATTTTATCAGGGTGATACTTCCCATTCGCAGGAAGGTAATGGTCTTGGGCTTGCTCTTACTTTGAAAGTAATAGAATCAGTCGGTGGCCGAATATCTGTTAAAAGCAATCCGGGATATAGCACAACATTTACAGTTGAGTTAAATACAAATACTAATGAGTGATTAAGTTATTTCTGTAGGCTAAGCAGCTTTAATTCCAGGTGAAAGGAATAGAGACTGTTTTCTTATCTTAGGAAACAAAATGGCTTGGCACATGTTTTTAAAAAATTAATTATTAATGACACACTTTGTAAAAGGATACTCTAAGTGCGCAGGGATGATCAGTTGTTATTCCGGTAATGAAAACTTCACAGCATACATCGAAAGTGGCCATTAAATGTTAGCATTTATATAGTATAAAAAAGAAAAAAGCAGTTTTAAATCCTAGGGAGCTAAGGATTTGAAGCTGCTTTTTTTGGTTGTTATAACGAATGGTTAATAAATTTTTATATCTATTTTAAGATTAACATTTTGCAAACAATTCTCTGACAACTCCTAAACATTTTCAAACAATAATATATACATCAAAAGTAAACAACCAGAAAGCACTGGAGTTGTATTGAATTTTTTCATTTGAAAGGAGAACACAATGATGGAAAACGAGAACAAATTTGTAGGTTATGAATATAGAGGTGTAACAGTAGAGCACGGAATGGAGTCTGTCTGGACGGACGGATATAAGAACTTTGGATGGAAGCTGGAAAAAAGTAATCCTACCATTGTAAAGCATATTTGGGGACCAATCAGGGTTATGATTGCACCACTTGCTATTTTTTCGGGAAGTCCTTTCTTAAAGATGGTGCATGATCATGAATCAGAGACCAAGGTAGATTTATTATTTAAGCGTGATAAGGATATCGAGAGAAAAGCTGAGATTAATCGGCTTCAGCATCAGTTTGAAAACAGTGCAAAAGAAATTACTCGTTTGGAAGAATCCAAAAATACAGTGGCCACAATTGCAGCATACGTAGGGGGGGCTATTGGAACAGCATTTATGGCGGGTTCAGTGTTCAGCTATCTTGCAGGAATGATGCAACTATCTGTAATTTTAGCAGTGCCTGGATTTGCCGGATGGATACTACCTTACTTGCTCTATAAAGCAGTTAAAAGAAAAAAAACGAAAAAAGTAGATCCGTTAATTGAAAAGCAGTATGACACGATTTATGAAACATGCAAGAAAGCTAATGTTCCAACTAAAGCTGATTATGCCTACTTAGAAAAACGAATTCAGGAATTGGAAAAATAGTTCCAGACTGTTAAACACAACTTTTCTAATAGAGCTAGACAGCATTGACTGATTGTCCAGCAATAAACAACTTACAAAAATATATCAATAAAGGAAGAGAGTTTAATGAAAAAATGTATCATTAATACAATAATACGCATCGTATTCGGGGCGATGTTTGTTGCCCATGGTTTAGCAGCTTTCCAAATGGGATTGGATAATTTTTCCGTATTTTTCCACCAACATGGGCTGCCTAGTGCGCTCGCCTATGTCGTTTCCTTCTTCGAGGTAATCGGCGGCGTGATGCTTATGGCAGGATGGTTCACTCGTACTATCTCCACCGCCTTCACTTTTATTCTAGCGGGAGCTATTCAACATGTGAAGTTGCCAATGGGATTATTAGGCGATGGGCACACGGCCGGTTTTGAGCTAGAGCTGGCTTATCAACTGATCGCTGTATACCTTACGGTGGTGGAGCCGAAAGAAATCTGGGGGATCGATCGGTTCTTCAAACGTTCGGTCTCCTCTCGGGAAGGACGATTGAAAACATCGAAGTAAGGAGGGGTAGAACAATAAAACTAAAAAAAATCTATCCTCAGCTAATAGAAAAATATTGTGATATTAGATAACTATTTTTATATCGACACTAGATAAAACGGATTTTTAAAAAATAATAAACAATAAACAAGGTGGTATTAAAATGATGAAAGCTGGTATTTATTATGGAAAAAATGATGTTCGTGTAGAAGAACTTCCTATCCCTACAGTGGGTTCCAAGGATGTATTAATCCGCAACCTACGTGGTGGTATTTGTGGTACAGATATAAACATTATCAAAGCAGGATCAGAAATGGGAATTCGTTTTGGAAAAGAATTTGGTCACGAACTATTTGGAGAAGTAGTAGAAGTGGGCACAGCCGTTAAAGATATAGAAGTGGGAATGCTTGTGGGTGTCAATCCTGTTACGGCTAAGCGTGCGGGACGCCGTTATTCATTAGAAATAGGAGGATTCTCACAATATGTTGTGATTGAAGATGCAGCGCTTCATTATAATTTGTATCTATTTGAAGAACATGTGTCACCAGAAGAAGCTGTACTAATGGAACCAATGAGTGTAGGTTTCCATGGGGCTTTCAGTACAAAGCCACAAGTAGGTGAAAATGTTGTAGTGCTAGGCGCAGGTCCTATTGGTTTATCAGCAGCGGCTAGTTTAATAGGTGAAGGGATAACCAATATAGTCGTGGTCGATATCGATGATTGGCGACTTGCAAAAGCTGAGCAACTTGGTGCGAAGACTGTGAACACCTCTAAGACTACACTAGCAGAAGGATTAACAACGCACTTTGGCACAGTCAATGTATACGACGTTAATGTTCCGAATGTCGATGCATTTGTTGATGCAGCAGGAGCACCTGTTTTATTTGAACAAGTGATGAAAATTGTAAAGCCTAAAGCGCGTATCGCCATTATCGCCGTGTATAAGCAAGAGGTGCCTGTTAGCCTTGTACAAATTATGAGTAAAGAAGTGCAAATCGTTGGTGCAAGCGAATATACAAATGAGGATATTTTGAAAGTCATCGATCACATTAATAAAAGGAAAACACCAATCTCAAAAATCGTAACACATGTATTTAGCCTAAGTGAGATTCAACAAGCATTTGATACCGCGATTGCGGCCAAGGAAACTATTAAGGTTATAGTAGATTTAACTGAATAGAAAGTTAAGAGAACAAGGAAATCGTCACATGAGATATGAAATCCATCGTCACACACGGTTTCCTGTGGGGAAACCTCCCAACAGCGATGGAAATGGCATCTGATGTCGAGCATTCCCTCACTGTGGTCATCCATTATTAAGAAAACACTAAATACAAATAGAGCCCTGAGTTAGACAAACGAGTTCGGTGTCACTTAAAGAAAAACAATGATTCTTGGAGAGGCGATGAGACATATGTAAAAGTCAAAGGGAAATGGATGTACCTGTATCGTGCCGTGGATTCTGAAGGAAATACCATTGATTTTTATCTGAGTAAGAATAGAAATGCCAAATCAGCCAAGCGCTTCTTGAAGAAAGCCTTGGCTTCCTGTCATTCTGCAACACCTCGAGTGATTACAGTCGATAAGAACCCAGCATATCCTGTAGCTATCAAAACATTACATGAAGAAAAAAGCATACCAGTAGGCGTGAAATTGAGGCAAATTCGGTATCTAAATAACATCGTGGAACAGGATCACCGCTTTATCAAGAAATGCATACGTACTATGTTAAGTTTAAAGTCCTTTCGGACTGCCAAATGGATTCTTGCTGGGATTGAAGCCATGCACATGATGAAAAAAGGACAAACCTCCCAAGGGGAGAAGTCTGTCCAAAATCAAGTGAACCTCATTCATCAACTATTCGGTATTCCAGCATAAAATAGATTCCACTAGGAAACGTTTCGCCTCTGTATATCCTCCCAAGTATTTGCACCAGAACCCAAATTAGTTTGATTGGCATAAGCCTATTCATGTATTAATAAAATAGTTTTGTCTGAAGAATGTCTAGCGCACGGTCGATTTCCTCTAAATCTTCCTTTGAAGTATTTGGTATTCGGTTTAGAAAACGAGCTTGTATACACGCAAAAGCTTCGTTCATCATAGTTTCTCCATTTTTAGAAAGACGAATGTATTGTTTACGTCTATCTTCATTATCATGTATCTTTTCAATTAAATTTTTTTCACTTAACTTTTTCAACTCACGACTCGTGTTTGGCATAGATATATGCTGACAATCACTAATTTCACTAATAGTGACGGGTTGATTGACAGCTATATGCTTAAGAATATTATATTGAACTTGCGTAATTGAATCTGATTTAGTGTTTTGTGTTAGTTCGTGTGTCACACGGTGGACTGAATTTGTAAAAGACACACATTTTAAAAAAAGAGCTGTTTTGTCCATATATCTCACCTCTTACTGAGAAGATAACAAATTTGTTATCAAAATACAATTATCATTTGACAACAAAAAGGAAAGAATGTTACGGTTTAGTTGTCAAATGATAACTAAAAGAGGTGGCCTATGAAAATCTTAGTTATTTACACACATCCTGATCACAAAAGTTTATGTTACGCTTTTTTACAAAAGGTCATTAAAGGAAGCAATGAAAATCCAAATGTAAAGGAGTTACAAGTTTTAGATTTGTACGAAGAAAACTTTAATCCAATTTTGGTATTTAACGAGCATAAACGAAGACGTGATATGTATCGTGATCCTCATCTTGAAAGATATAGAGAGCAACTTACATGGGCTGATAAGATTGTTCTTGTCTATCCAATTTGGTGGGGAAGGCCCCCGGCAATGCTGTTAGGGTACATTGATCAATTATTTGCAGCGAATTTTGCATACAGGGATAAGAAGGGGCTTCTGCCAGAGGGATTACTAAAAGGAAAGTCTGTTGTATGTGTATCGACGATGAAGGGACCTACGAAATATCCACTTCTCTGGTTAAATAATGCACACAAAGTATTGATGAAAAGAGCCTTATTTGGTTTTGTAGGAATTAAAAAAGTGAAGTTTTTTGAATTTGGCAATATGGAAAGTCCAAAGGGAAAACAAAAAGAAAAATTGGAAAAGGTTTATCGTTATTTTAAAGAGGTAAATCGTTAAGACGAAGCAGTGTTTTATACGTATATAACCGAACTCGTGTTGACTTGTTGAATGGTTAACAGACAGAGGAATTTTGACATATGGTGGGGCCTACTGCATAGCATCAATGAAAAGAACAAACTACTCCAAAACGATACAAATGAAAAATTTGCATAAAATTTTCGTTTTAGGGGCAGCGTGATTTCGTAACTCGAGGGGGCATGGGGATATCCTGTATTCTTAGCTTGATGGGCATGGGGTCACTATATCATTTCGAGAAAATTGTACGCTAAGGAGTTTATAAAGGTAATTAGAATTTAATAAACGTTTATAAATGTTTTCAATCATATTTATAAACTTGATTTTTCTTGGTTTTATAGTTATATCATCAATATCCTTAAAGGTACACCTTTGTAAACGACACAATCAAATGACCATGATGTGGTTTTGAAATAAAGTTGCACTGGAAATTTCCTTTTTGAACATTTATTTCTTGCATCTTCCACAATCGGGTCATATTGTTAATAGACCTTAAAGAAAGATGTCCCGAAAACAAAGATATTTACGAATGTCCTATTATCGAAACTTTGATGGATTCAGAAAAGAAAGCAGAAGAATATTTATAAAAATAATAAATTGTAAAGGTGGAAGAATGATGGAAGATTGTTGTAGTAACCTTAAAGGAATAAAAATTGAAAATAATGGTTATTGTCCATCATGTAAAAATAAAGCTAAGAATGTAAAGTTGATTACACTAAAATCATTGCTTAAACCATCTGCATTAGAAACATTAAATGTTAAAGAAAATCACTATTTTTGTTCAAACGAAGATTGTGATGTAGTCTATTTTGATACGAATAATAAAAAGTACTTTGTATCTGACATAAAGGTAGCTGTACATCAAAAAGATGACTCAGCAACTACACCAATTTGTTATTGTTTTGATTGGACAAAAGAAAAAATTAAACAATATGTGGAAAATGGACTTACTCCTAATCCAGTAGAGCATATTCGCGAAAACATAAAAGAAAACCGATGTGGTTGTGAAGTAAACAATCCACAAGGTAGTTGTTGTTTAGGCAATGTTACAACTTATATTAGAAAAATGTCATAAGGAGCCTAAATGTTGCTTTTCTTCACCAAAATAAATTAATATTCTTCCGCAATCGGGCGCGTTTCTGTAATAAGAACAGCGTTTTTTTTATGAATTGGGCCAGATTGTTGAGGAACGTTTTCAATACAATTGGATATTTTTGTTGAAATGCAGCATCAAGATTGTGAAGATTTTCACTTCAACAAACGGGCAGTTTAGTTTAATAAGGTGAAAAGAGTAAAGAATTAAATTAGAATATATCAAAACGAAGAAGCCGTTGCAGAGCAATCAAGCGTAGTGGCATCCCAAGAGAGGGAATATTCGTGACTACTAAACTTTGGATTCAGGATTCCGGTTATGAGAAGACTAAGAAAGCATTTGCAAAATCACTGGAAAGACGGCAATTGGATTATTTGGGCTTGGCATTTTACAACAAGTATTCCTGATTATTTAGCTCATTTCGGATTGAAAATAGATAGGGTACAGAATGCAGAAAACGTCCCAACTTCAGCAAAAGAAATTACGGAAACATTTAAGAATATAAGTTTTTATGCATCCAAAGTTATCGAAGAACAATTGACAGATGAATCTCTAAAGCAAGTACAAGAAGCGTTTGGAAGGCAGGAATCAAATGCTACAATCCTAATGGGATTGATTAAGCACATTGTTCATCATCGTGGACAAGTTACAGTTCTTATGCGTCAAGCAGGAATAAAACCGTTTGGGGTTTATGGACCACCAAAAGAAGATTGGATTCATTTAGGAGTGGAAAATCCACCACTTTAATAATATGGCGACGGGAATCGATAGTGAAATAAATAAAAACCCGATCTTCTTGAATTAGACCAAGGAATCGGGTTTTTTAGGGGTAGCGTCACACATCCATCAAGCTAATATTTTGAAGTACCACCTAAACGAAAATTTTACTTTTCTACAGTTAGTTATTTGTAAGATTTCATTTCATTTTTTCGTTTTTGGGAACAACGAATTTCTTAACTTGATAGCGATGGGGTAGCGCCCCAGTAAAAGCAAACAAAACAAAAAAGAGGCTCTACGCCCTCATATTGGACATAGTAATCTCTTCTCATTATAGTATGTTTAATCTATAGCCTCTTTTTATTTATTTCTTTCTGTTCTTTATGGTCAGCCTTCACTAATTTAACAGAATGCGGGTTTATCGTAAGTCTTCCTCTAATATCTGATTGGTATGTTAATTCAGATGGATTAATATTGTATGTGTAAGTATCTGTTGCTACTTCTTTCTTCTCACCATCTACTATGATACCTACTTTGTTATAACGGATTTTCAAAACATGTGTATAGCGATTTGTTGAAGTATTTGCTTTTACTCTCTGTAACCACATTTGACTACTTTCTTCATTCGGATAATCAAATTTTAATTCTCTGCCATGATATTTTTTTAAATAGTAACTTACTTCATCGCGACGAGCCTCTTCGGGCAACGCAAGCATAATAAAATCCTTCAAAACCTTATCTTTTACCTCAACAAAATCCGTTGGTATCTCCTGAGCCTGAATCGGTTTATTGCTCAATGAAAATACCATAACAAATACAGACAACGTCAAAAACACTTTAACCAGCAATTTTCTCATTGATATCACCTCATATTTAGTGTGCTCTAAGAGAAAATCGAATATGTAAAATATACAGGATTCTATACAAATTTTCGGCGTAATGGGAGAAATTCAATAGCTAAAAAACCTGCACCACTGTAGTAATGTATAGAATCTTGTATATTTCATAATGTCCAAGAATCAGAGAAACCCTTGGTACAAAAGGATTTTTAGATTGAAACAACTACCGATAATGAGATGTTATGTAAACTTCACATGTATACGATATACATTGTTAAATTACTGATGAATGTATATATTTTAAAATAAAATATTAAGGAGAGAACTAAATATGTCTAATGAAGGTTTACTGTTTGTAGCGAGAGTGGCAACTGATAAGGATTTTAAAGGTATATCAAAATTAAAAGAACAAGTTCAACAGCTACATGTAGAAGGAAGGCCAGATTTATATGCCAATACTTCAGCCTCTTTGGATCGAAATACATACGAAACATGGCTTAACGATACAACCATAGAGGTATTTGTAGTGGAGGGCAATAATAAAGAGATTCTTGCATACATGATTTTAGATATCAAAGAACCATCCAATAATCCAATATTACTTGAGCGAAAAGTCCTCTTTATCCGCAATATTGGTGTAAGTGAAGTATGTCAAGGAACAGGAATAGGAAAAGCATTAGTTCAAAAAGCATTTGAGTATACCAAGGAAATACAAGCAACAAGTGTAGAATTAAATGTTTTAGAGTTTAACGAGAAAGCTATACGGTTCTACGAAAAACTTGGTTTTAAAACTAAGAGTCGACAAATGGAATGTGTATTGCCTAATGCTTAAAACTACTTCCGATAGCGTATGTTATGTAAACTAAACATGTATAGAGTATACAAAAAAATAAAAACGCTGATTTATTATCATCAGCGTTTTCTTCTCATACAAGAGGTTTTTGAATTAAGGTAGTGAATTCAAGGTTATGGACATGTTCGTCGTCTAATGTAGTAGTTCCTTTGACAAAGTGTACATGTTTGCCATCTCCAATAGGGATAGCAGGACCTGTTTCTATTGCGACCTCATGATGATGATCCAAAAAGTCAGTATTAACGAATATTACATGTACATGACTATTTCCTTTCGGGATTACTTCACTTGTAACTCCAGCAAAACGATGATTATGCCTATCGTCTCCTTCTTCTGCCAATTTAGTACTAGCTTCAAATTCATGAACATGTGTCTGAACTCTTTGATTTGATGGTTCTCTACTCATAAAGGCGATTCCTCCTTTTATATAAGATTATGGTACATATTCATATTATTAAAATTAGTAAAAATATATACTATAAAAATCCCTTCAGACCTTATTCTGAAGGGATTTTTATAGTATTTTAGATAGATTGACTACCGATAACACTGATTATGTGAACAAGAAAGCTTGTCAGAGCAGGATCTGACGAACTCTTTTTTATAAAGTGTTAGATACATTGACTACCGATAATGATATGTTATGTAAACCTGACATGAATATCCTATACATCCAAAAATGTACAATAAATCGCCTCTTCTGGATGATACAATAAAAGGAAGGAGGAGATAGAATGAGAAATGTCGTGATTCCACTCGTAGCATATTTGATTGTATGTATAGGTACGGTCTTGTCCACAGCATCTCAGGGCTATAACACGATAGGTTGGAAATTATTTGTCGGACAAATTTATGCGATTCCAACCTTAATTATCGTTGCCTTGGTCACATTTTATTCGAGCAAAAAATCCGTACGTAAGTAAAAAAGCGAACCTATTAAAATGATTCCCTCTCCAGAACAGGAGGGGTTTGCTGTTTTTAAATGTATTTGAAGTGTGGTTATCGTAACATCCCTAAAAGGAGTTGAAATAATGGTGCAATTATTAATAAGTCCAATGTTTTTAGCTATGATTCTTTTTCCAGTCCTTACAATAGTTTTAAGCGTAATAGCTTATTTGAAACTAAAAAAAATATTTATTATGCCTATTATCACCTTTATACTCTCTATATTGTTTATGATTGTAGTTGCAAATGAAACTTTCTTTGCCTGGGTTATTATATATACAGTCTTATCTTTATTAGTTGGGATTCTGCTTAAATACACGAATAAAACATCTCGACAATCTTAATAGTTTCGACTTCCGCTTTCGCGAATTATGTTAACTAGATCTAATTTTATTGTTATATAAACACTAGAGTCTATGGAGGAATCTGAATTGAAAATTAGTAAAGAAAATGCTGAACATTACATATGGGGAGGCAAATGTGATGGATGGCATCTGGTTAAACAGGATGACTTAAGTGTTATTCATGAACGTATGCCTTCTGGAACTTTAGAAGTACGTCATTTTCATAAGAAATCTCGTCAATTATTCTTTGTATTATCTGGTATTGCCACATTAGAGATTGATGGAAAAATAGAAGTAATAAAAGCATTTGAAGGTGTTGAAGTACCTCCAAATACCCCTTATCAAATGATGAATCAATCTGATCAAGATGTTGAATTTCTTGTTATTTCTCAACCAACCAGCAAAGGAGACAGAATGTTACTATAACTACCGATAACACTGATTATGTAAAGAAGGTATAAAATAAGCGGTTTTGAACATCTTAAACGAAGAGGATCACAGGCGCGCCCCTCTTCACAAGGACAAAAAGGTTTCGTTACCCCTTACTCCCGAAGCCTTTTTGTCATGTTTAAAGTGTCCATAAAAGTGCATGAATTCCCGCGAACGTATGTAAATGTCTACCTTTTGACATACTAAAAGGATCTAGGTGTAGCAAGCATGTTAAAACTTTTTATGTAATAAAAAAGGCACTTTTTAAGTATCATTTTTATTTTTTAAATGAAAATTCTGGATAATTATAGTAAAATATGTATTGGGATGGGAGTCTCATAAATACATATTGGTGGTTCAAGTCAAAGTAAGGCACTCAATATGAGTGCTTTTACTTTTTGTTGAAAACGTGGTTAGAAGGGAACACACAGCATGAATGTTATTGATTTAAACGCAGAAAGACAGCGAAGACAAAAAGAAAAACAAATGATTACTATTCCAATTATAGAAAGAATCTACGAAGAAGATGGAGAAATTAAATTCGTAATATCAGGAGAACAAGATGTTCCCTTAGCTTAGTTAGATAAATAAGAATCAGAAACAATCTATAAGTATATACATCCAAAATAAAGAAGGGACATATTTAAATCGTTTCCATATAAATGTGTAGCTCTTGGCATAGTAACAATTGAAACAATAGGAGTATAGTTCTGAGATGTCCAAAACTCAAGTTGGGTTTATATAGAATAAGTATTTTAAATGGATATTTAAAAAAGGGGATTTGAGATTATGAGATATTAATAGTAAGTATTGTTCAATTGGGAAAAGGAGTTTATTATTATGCAGAAACATGTTAGTTATAGCAAGAAAGTCTCATTTAAAATAACAGTCATTTATATTTTATCGAGTATTATTTGGATTTCTATAACGGATTGGATATTATCGAAGTTTAATACATGTGATGTTGTTTGGATAAATATTGGAAAAGGAGTTTTTTTTGTTATTGTAACAGGATTTTTATTATATAAGTTAGTTCAAAGAAATGTTAAAAGCATCGAAGATCGTGAGCAACAGTTAAATAGTCTTATTGAAAATAATACAGATGCAATCATTCATTTAGATTTACATGGTCATGTTATATCTGTTAATGAAGCAACCGAGAGAATAACAGGATATGGTAAAGAAGAGCTAACAAAAAAATCTTTTAAGGACCTTGTAGCCAAAGAAGATTTAGATAAAGTTCTAAAACACTTTGTAGAAATAGGAAAAGGGAAGTCCTCCATGATAGAGAGCAGGA
>NZ_AUMR01000096.1 GCF_000430785.1 Ectobacillus panaciterrae DSM 19096 | reverse complement strand
GACGCGGGTCCATCTGTAAGTGACAGCCGAAGCCGCCTTTCCATCTCGAGTCATGCGACTCAAAAAAGTATCCGGTATTAGCTTCGGTTTCCCGAAGTTATCCCAGTCTTACAGGCAGGTTACCCACGTGTTACTCACCCGTCCGCCGCTAACCTCCGAAGAGGTTCGCTCGACTTGCATGTATTAGGCACGCCGCCAGCGTTCATCCTGAGCCAGGATCAAACTCTCCATAAAAGTGTTTGTCTAGCTTTAAAATAAAAATTGACGTTTCGCATTTTGTTTAGTTTTCAAAGAACTTCATCATCGCATATCAGCGACTTTTTACACTTTATCATTTCCAACTCCACTTGTCAATAACTTCTTTTTAAGTTATTTTTCTGTTTCTGTCAGAAGCGACAATATTTATAATACCCATTTTCATTAAATAAGTCAACACATATCCAAAACTTTTTTATCTTTTGTTCATCTTTCACCATTATGCTAAAATCTCCTCATTCTCCAGCTTTTATGCATTCTGTCAATGATGAGATATAAGCCCATCTCTCCCCTCGCAAAGAAAGGTTCAAATCAACAAACAATAAAGATAAGAAAATGAAAGCTGACAGGAGGAAACTCATTTGAGGTTTTGTCTGTACGCAGTTGTCATTTTTCTTCTCGGTATTGGTTTTATTCCAAAAGGCTATGCACATACTCAAGATGTTCCTGTAAATGATTCCGTTTTAGATCTTTGGTCTGTTCTTTCTCTGTCAAGTAAACAAAATGACGCTCCTTCTATGTTCCGTCCACCCTCTGTTTTGCTGCATGCGCCTCTCATTTCTCAAATGCCCGAATTGCCGCGCGGCTGCGAGGTAACAAGTCTGGCGATGCTGCTGCAATATAAAAGAGTCTCAGTAAGCAAAATAACATTGGCAAACGAAGTAAAAAAAGATCCTGCAGCATATCGAAGATTAGGATCTACAATTTATTTCGGAAATCCGCATTACGGATTTGTAGGGAGCATGACTTCTTTTAAAGAACCGGGGTTTGGCGTATTTCACGGTCCTATCTACGAACTGGCCAATCGATATCTGAATGGTAACGCTCTCGATATTACCGGATCTACTTTTGATACTGTAATGGAGCATGTCGGACAGCAAAAGCCCGTTTGGGTCATTAACACAAGCACCTTTGATTTTGTCCCGAGCCGTTATTGGCAAACGTGGCAAACACCACACGGCCCTATCTCCATTACGGATAAGGAGCACAGCGTCCTCGTTACAGGATATGATAACCAATATGTATATTTTAACGACCCGCTCGCAAATATCAAAAACAGAAAAATTCCTATAGCCGCTTTTGTACGCGGCTGAGAACAATACGGACGACAAGCAATTACGTATAAATGAAAAAAGCGATGCGCTAAGCATCGCTTTTCTTACTTTACATAGGAAACTCTATAATGTTTGTTCTTTTGCGCGCTGTATACTGCGAACAGAAGAAAGGAATTAGAGAACATTGGCGAGGAATTTTATACATTCTTATTTTACAAAAAAACCTAAACTCACTGGGAGTTCAGGCCGGTATTACGTATTATTTTACAAAGATAAAATACAATACAAAGATTACAGCCATTGCATACATGATAGGATGAACCTCTTTCGAACGTCCTTTCATAACCATTGTAATCGGATAGAAGATAAATCCAATTGCGATTCCTGTTGCAATGCTGTAAGTAAGCGGCATTGCAATGATTGTGAAAAACGCCGGAACTGCTATTTCGAACTTCTTCCAGTCGATTTCTCCTAAAGAAGAAACCATCAGGATGCCTACGATAATCAGCGCAGGTGCCGTCACAGAAGGTGTCACTACGCTTAATAGAGGCGAGAACAACAATGACAATAAGAAGAAACCTGCTGTTACAACCGCTGTGAAACCTGAACGTCCGCCTGACGCTACCCCTGCAGAAGATTCAATATAAGCTGTCGTAGTAGATGTACCAAAAATAGCTCCGATTGTAGTCGCTGCTGCATCTGCAAACATCGCTTTTCCAGCGCGCGGCAATCTGTTGTTTTTCATTAATCCCGCTTGGTTCGCAACCGCAACAAGCGTTCCTGCTGTATCAAAGAAATCAATGAAGAAGAATGTTAAGATAACTAAAATCATTTTTACTGTAAAGATGTCGCCAAAGTGCGCAAGCGCAACACCAAATGTAGGCTTGATGCTCGGCACTGCCCCAATTACGGATTCAGGAGCTTTAATCAAACCAGTCGCCATTCCTACAACTGCTGTGATGATCATTCCGAAAAATACTGCGCCGTTCAGACCGCGTGTCATAAGAATAATTGTGATAACTACGCCAAAAATAGCTAGTAAAGTCGTGCCTTTCGTTAAATCGCCTAAACCAACAAGAACTGCATCGTTATTGACAATAATACCTGCATTTTGGAATCCGATAAATGCAATGAACAAACCGATTCCTGCCGCTACTGCATGCTTTAATTCCACCGGGATTGCGTTGATAACTTTCTCGCGAAGGCCAGTAGCGGTCAAAATAATGAACAGTAGCCCCGAAACTAATGTACCTGCAATTGCAGTTTGCCATGGAATTCCCATAGTCAAAATAACTGTGTAAGCGAAGAATGCATTAACCCCCATACCTGGAGCTAGCGCAATCGGATACTTTGCAAAAATCCCCATAATAAGCGAGCCGGTTGCTGCCGCTAACGCTGTCGCAACGAATACAGCTCCCGGATCCATTCCTGTTCCCTTAGGAAGATTAGGAACTGTGCTTAATGAGAGCGTAGCCGGGTTTACGAATAAAATATAAGCCATGGATAAGAACGTTGTTAAACCAGCGATCAACTCTGTTTTGTAGTTCGTACCGAGCTCTTCGAATTGAAAATAACGCTTCATGTGTTTTCCCTCCATCTTTTGATGTTTCGCCATATTTCTCTAGTATTTCTCTAACTCCACAAAAAAGACGCTTCCACTGAATATGGAAGCGTCGACAAAGCAAATAAATAAGTGTTTTTCTCAACGCCTCGTAGTCTAGCTATTTACGGCAGCTAGGTAGAAACTTTCGGGCCCTCTCCCCAACATTACGACAGCTTTCTTATTTACGAATGATTACAACTTTATTGTAATCTGACATCATACATCTGTCAAATAAAAAAACGAACGTTTTTTTATAAACGTTCGTTTTTGTTCGTGTTTTATTGGATTTTACCATTTAACGTAAAATAAAGATTATTCCCACTCGATTGTTGCAGGCGGCTTGCTTGTCACATCATACACAATACGGTTTACATGCTTCACTTCGTTTACGATGCGAACAGAGATTTTCTCAAGCACATCCCAAGGAATACGCGCCCAGTCCGCTGTCATCCCGTCAATAGAAGTTACCGCGCGAATACCCACTGTATAATCATATGTGCGTTCGTCGCCCATTACGCCTACACTGCGCATGCCAGGAAGCGCCGTGAAGTACTGCCAAATTTCACGATCTAGTCCGGCTTTCTTGATTTCTTCACGTAAAATCGCATCGGATTCACGCACGATTTCGAGCTTTTCCTCCGTTACTTCGCCCAGCACACGGATTCCTAAACCAGGACCCGGGAACGGCTGACGCCATACGATTTCATCAGGAATACCAAGCTCGGAGCCCAATGCACGCACTTCATCTTTAAATAATGTATTGAGCGGCTCAATCAATTTAAATTGCATATCTTCCGGAAGACCGCCTACATTATGGTGAGATTTAATTGTTTGTGCAGTCAATGTACCGCTCTCAATAATATCTGTATATAGAGTTCCTTGCGCTAAGAACTCCATTCCTTTTAATTTCGTTGCTTCATCGTCAAATACGTAGATAAACTCGTTGCCGATGATTTTGCGTTTTTGCTCCGGATCGCTTACACCTGCAAGTTTGCTTAAGAAGCGCTCTTTTGCATCCACTTTAATTACGTTCATATGGAAGCCTTCGCTGAATGTCTTCATTACACTCTCAGCTTCACCTTTACGAAGAAGACCATGATCTACAAAGATACAAGTCAGCTGGTCGCCGATTGCCTTATGAATCAATACCGCAACAACAGAAGAGTCTACACCGCCGCTCAGCGCACATAGCACTTTTTTGTCCCCTACAGTTTCGCGGATTTTTTCCACTTCAACTTCAATAAAGTTTTCCATGTTCCAGCCTTCTGTACATTCACAAACGCCGAACACAAAGTTTTTCAATAAATCATTGCCATATTCGGAGTGACGTACTTCCGGGTGAAATTGTACGCCATAGAACTTACGCGCTTCGTTGCTCATTGCCGCAATCGGACAGGAATCGCTCGTTGCATCTGCAACAAAGCCTTCCGGCAAACCTGTTACTAAGTCGCCGTGGCTCATCCATACCACTTGTTCTTCAGGAAGGCTACTGTACAGCTTAGATTCATTTTCTACCTTTAGAACCGCTTTTCCGTACTCGCGGTGCTCGGCGCGCTCTACCTTACCGCCGAAATGATGTGTCATAAGCTGCATGCCGTAGCAAATACCGAATACAGGCAATCCCAAATCAAAAATTGCCGGATCGCAGTGGAATGCTTTATCTCCATACACGCTGTTCGGTCCGCCGGAGAAAATAATTCCTTTCGGATTCATCTTCTTAATTTCTTCCGCTGTAATCGTATGCGGATGCAATTCACTGTATACGCCAAATTCACGGATGCGGCGCGCGATAAGCTGGTTATATTGACTTCCAAAATCTAAAACAATAATAAAATCATGCTTCTTCAAATTGATCACCCCAACATTAAGTCTGTATGCAATCTCGGCTTTCACGTTTACTTTCTTACATTGATACAACAAGGAAGAAAGTATGCAAAAAAGCCAGAACTCCGCCCCAAATACAAAAAGGCAGAATTCTGACTAATTAAAGAACGCTCTTTAATAAGCAGAATCACTGCCTTCATAGTCAGGTTATTTTCGGTAACCCAGTAGAGACTCTCAATCCGTATTATTGAGGATATATGAAGGAGTTTTTCTTTTCCTTCTCGATTCTAACAACGAAGTATGAACAAGGTCAAGAGAGAACCGACAAAATTCTACAGAAATTATTCCCTTTTGCTGAACATTTGTCTTTTGTATATAAATCTGCTGAATTTTATACAAAAAAATCCACCTCTTAAAAGAGGTGGATTCCTTATTACATCATGCCGCCCATGCCGCCCATATCAGGCATCATCGGTGCTTTGTTTTCTTCTGGTTTATCAGCAACAACAGCTTCTGTTGTTAAGAACATAGCCGCAACGGATGCTGCGTTTTGAAGAGCGGAACGAGTTACTTTTGTAGGGTCTACAATACCCGCTTCAAGCATGTTCACCCATTCTCCAGTTGCAGCGTTGAAGCCTGTTCCTACTGCTTCATGCTTTAAGCGCTCTACAACTACAGAACCTTCTAAGCCAGCATTGATTGCAATTTGGCGAACCGGCTCTTCCAACGCACGCAATACGATATTTACGCCTGTTGCTTCGTCACCAGCCGCTTCAATAGAAGCTACTTTGCTGTATACGTTCATTAAAGCTGTACCACCGCCTGCAACGATACCTTCTTCTACCGCTGCACGAGTGGAGTTCAATGCGTCTTCAATACGAAGTTTACGCTCTTTCAATTCTGTTTCAGTAGCCGCACCTACTTTAATTACCGCTACGCCGCCAGCCAATTTCGCTAGACGCTCTTGTAATTTTTCGCGATCAAATTCAGAAGTTGTTTCTTCTAATTGAGCACGAATTTGGTTGATGCGTGCTTCGATTTGCTCAGAGCTTCCTGCACCTTCTACAATTGTAGTATTTTCTTTTGTTACTACAACTTTAGCAGCGCGGCCTAGGGATGTAATTGTCGCAGATTTCAATTCACGGCCAAGCTCTTCTGTAATTACTTCGCCGCCAGTAAGAGCTGCGATATCTTCAAGCATTGCTTTACGACGGTCGCCGAAGCCAGGAGCTTTAACAGCAACTACGTTAAATGTGCCACGAAGTTTGTTCACTACTAATGTAGCTAAAGCTTCGCCTTCTACGTCTTCTGCAATAATTAATAGAGGGCGGCCTTGTTGTACCACTTGCTCTAACACTGGTAAAATTTCTTGGATGCTTGCGATTTTCTTGTCTGTGATAAGAACGTAAGCATTGTCAAGAACAGCTTCCATTTTCTCGGAATCTGTAATCATGTAAGGAGATGCGTATCCGCGGTCGAATTGCATACCTTCTACAACGTCAAGCTCAGTTGTGAAGCCTTTGGATTCTTCCAGTGTGATAACGCCGTCGTTACCTACGCGCTCCATTGCTTCTGCAATTAATTGACCTACTTCTTCGTCAGCAGAAGAGATTGCCGCTACTTGTGCGATAGAATCCTTGCCTTCGATTGGCTTAGAGATTGTTTTTAATTCTGCGATTGCTGCCGCTACAGCTTTCTCGATACCTTTGCGAAGACCCATTGGGTTTGCGCCTGCTGTAACGTTTTTCAAACCTTCACGGATCATAGCTTGTGCAAGTACAGTTGCAGTTGTTGTACCGTCACCCGCTACATCGTTTGTCTTGCTTGCTACTTCAGCAACAAGCTTTGCACCCATATTTTCGAATGCATCTTCTAATTCAATTTCTTTTGCAATTGTTACACCGTCATTTGTAATAAGAGGAGAACCGAACTTTTTCTCCAACACTACGTTGCGTCCTTTTGGTCCAAGTGTAACCTTTACCGCATTTGCAAGAGTATCTACCCCGCGAAGCATTGCACGTCGAGCGTCTTCACTGAATTTAATATCTTTTGCCATGTTTCGTAACCTCCCTGAATTTTAATATTTATGAATTAACCAATAACAGCTAAAATGTCGCTTTCACGTAAAATCAAATATTCTGCACCTTCGTATTTCACTTCTGTGCCAGCATATTTTGAGAAGATGATACGATCACCTGCAGCTACCTCTAAAGCTACGCGCTCTCCGTTTTCAAGCACGCGTCCTGTACCAACTGCAATTACCTTGCCTTCTTGCGGCTTTTCTTTTGCAGTGTCCGGCAACACAATACCGCTTGCAGTTTTTTCTTCTGCTTGAACAAGCTCAATTACAACGCGATCACCTAATGGCTTTAGCATGAAAATAACCTCCTCAATTCGTATGTAAAGTTTCATTATTAGCACTCGAACCCAACGAGTGCTAACACACTTATTATAATAATGAATCTATTTTTCTTTTGCAAGCAAAAAAACATAATTTTTAGGAAACAGCCGCTGTTTCCCTATCTTCCAGTCTATAACCCGTTATAGTATGTCCAATACCCTTGAAAACATTCTCTTCGTGTTTCCAATCTGTTATATGTTACAATAAGACACGTACAATAAGACACGTACAATAAGTTCATTTCTCTAAGAACTGCAAATTTCCTTTTTTGTTAAGGAAAATTTACATAAGAAGGAGACATAACAATTGAAGAAACGTTATTGGTGGGTTATTGCTACATACATTCTCATGCAGCTTTCAGGCATATTGGGCCTGCCTTTGCTGCTGCGCACCGGGTGGTATGATAAATACACAGGGGACATGAAGTTGCAAATAGTTTCCGGACATTGGGGCATCATCAGCTTTATTACAGCGCTGCTCATTATTTTGCTGCTTCTTAGAAAAGATGAAGATTTTCCTGCACGCGACAAAGCCGGTATGGGCATTACGTTTGTATGGATGATTGCTGGATTGTTTTTGGCATACTTAGCTCAAATTATTGCTGTAAATATAGAAATGCGTCTATTAGGCATTAAACCCGGATCTGAAAATACGGAGCACCTTGTTGAAATTGCAAGAAGAACCCCTTGGTTTATTCTTGTTACATCCATCATCGCGCCTATTCTTGAAGAAATTGTTTTTAGAAAGATTCTGTTTGGCGCACTCTATAAACGATTTAACTTTTTTATTGCAGCTGTTATTAGCTCTCTCGTTTTTGCAGCCGTGCACGCTGAGTTTGTTCACTTACTTATCTACACATCCATGGGTCTAGTGTTTGCGTTTCTATACGCGCACACAAAACGCATCATTGTTCCTATTGCAGCTCATGTGATGATGAACACAATCGTTGTTCTCGTGAACATTGTATTTCGCGATAATTTAGAACGTATTATGCATGAAGCTGAGAAATTGCAAGCGATTATTGGAGGATTATAACCATGCGAAGTTCACCTTTGTTTATGGCAACCTTGTACTTTGTACTGGGAAGCATCTTTACATACTTAGCTATCACAAGCGTAGAACATACTATCTGGAATTTTTACACGTTGCTTTTAATGTTGATGGCGACATTTGATTTCGGTTTAGCTTTACGGCTGATACTCGTGAATTTCCGCTTGAAGCGTATAAAAGGGCCAAAAAAATAAAAACGTGGGAGCTTGTTCCCACGTTTTTATTTTGGATAATGCTTTAAAAAATAGATAAGTGTTTGCAATTCTACCGCTAAGTCGATGTGATGGATACGGATATTCTCAGACACATCAATACGCGCCGGCGTGAAGTTTAAAATTCCTTCAATCCCTGTCTGTGAAAATCTGTCAGCAACTGACTGAGCAACAGGAGCAGGAACCGTTAAAATAGCAACCTTCACATTTTCAGGGAGCTTCTTTTCCAGCTCATCAAGGTGATAAACAGGTACACCGCTGATAAATTTTCCGACTTTTCTTTCGTCCACATCAAAAGCAATTTCAATCTTTGTATTGTTGTTTTTTGTAAAGTTATAATTTAAGAAAGCGGTTCCCAAATTTCCAACACCAATAAGAGCGACACTAGTGAGGTCGTCTTGAGCAAGTGTTTGGCTAAAAAATGATAAAAGATAATTTACATTGTAGCCATATCCTTTTTTCCCTAAGGCGCCAAAATAAGAAAAATCCCTTCGGATGGTAGCTGAATCCACTTTTACAGCTTCGCTTAACTCTGCAGAAGATACACGCTGCTTGCCGGAGAGCGATAAATTCTTAATAAAGCGGTAATACAAAGGCAGACGTTTAGCGGTCGCTTGTGGAATTTTAGGCTGATCCATTATATACCTCCTCTCTTCCCTGTCTCTGTTTATACGACAAAACATGTGATGGAAGTTTATTGATACAAAGCTTTCCTTGTATAATAGAGAGAGACCTATGTCCCTCAACTAAACTATACACTATTTCTATTAATGTTGAAAAACATAAGTTTTATGCAAAAGATAAGAAAATTGAGGTGAAGAGCATTGATTTTATTACAAGTAAACGGATTGACGAAGCTGTTTGGCGCAGATGTCATCTTATCAAATATAAAATTGGAAGTACAGGCACGCGATCGTGTTGCTCTTGTAGGGCGAAATGGTGCAGGTAAATCTACCTTGTTGAAAATTATTGCAGGAGAACTGTCTCATAACGGTGGTGAAATTATAAAGCCTAAGGAAGTATCAGTAGGTTATTTGGCGCAGAATACCGGACTGGAAACATCATTAACAATCGGTGAAGAAATGCTGACAGTATTTGCACATCTGCAAGATATGGAACGAACGATTCGGAAAATGGAGCAAGAAATGGGGAAGGAAGAGGTTTTCACAAACGAAGAACGCTACAATAAGCTTCTCGCCGAGTATGACCGGTTGCAGCAGGATTATAAAGATCAAGGCGGCTATCAATATGAAGCCGATATCCGCTCTATCCTGACAGGCTTAGGATTTCCTGCACCAACACATAACACATATATCTCTACCTTGAGCGGGGGACAAAAAACACGCCTTGCATTAGGAAAACTGCTTTTAACAAAGCCTGATTTACTCATTCTTGATGAGCCTACCAACCATTTAGATATCGAAACGCTGACTTGGCTGGAGCAATACTTACAGGGCTATCCCGGGGCAATCTTAATCGTTTCCCATGACCGCTATTTCTTGGATCGGCTCGTTACACAAGTATATGAGATTTCCAATACACAAAGCAAACGGTATACAGGTAACTATAGTAAATACTTAGAACAAAAAGACGCGTGGTATGAACAAGAAATGAAGCGCTACGAAAAGCAGCAGGATGAAGTAGCGAAGCTGCAAGATTTTGTACAACGCAATATCGCTCGAGCTTCTACTACAAAACGAGCACAAAGCCGACGAAAACAGCTGGATCGCATGGAACTTATTGCAAGGCCGCTCGGTGATGAAAAATCTGCCTCTTTCCATTTTGACATTGAGCGTCAAAGCGGCAACGATGTACTGCAAGTAACAGATGTAGCTGTCGGCTATGACGAATCAGCAGTAATTAAACATGTGCACATGTATTTGACACGAGGCGACAGTACAGCTTTAGTAGGTCCAAACGGCATTGGAAAATCCACCCTTTTAAAGGCTATCGTCCAAAAGCTAGATCCGCTTCACGGAAAGATTTCGTTTGGCTCCAATGTTTCTATTGGCTATTACGACCAACAGCAAGCTAATCTTACATCATCTAAGCGCGTGCTGGATGAACTGTGGGATGAATTTCCTTTAAATCCAGAAAAAGAGATTCGGACTGTGCTTGGGAACTTCCTATTTTCAGGTGATGATGTGCTGAAGCCAGTCTCTTCCTTAAGCGGTGGTGAAAAGGCGCGTCTTGCGCTGGCGAAGCTCATGATGCAAAAATGCAATGTCCTTATTTTGGACGAGCCGACGAACCATTTGGATTTAAGCAGCAAAGAAATTTTGGAAAATGCCCTGATTGATTTTCCAGGAACGATTTTATTTGTATCACACGACCGCTACTTTATTAATCGTGTGGCAACCAAAGTGGTGGAACTGTCTTCAAATGGCGCAACGGAATATCTGGGTGATTATGATTATTATATGGAGAAAAAAGCCGAGATTCTTGAGCGCGCCCAGCTGGAGCAAATAATACAACCTGTCCAAAAATCAGAAGAGGCAGCTGAGAAGCGAAATTATCAAGAAGACAAAGAACGCAAAAAGCTGGAAAGACAACGCGCTCGTAAGCTGGAAGAATTAGAAGAGCTGATTATGGAACTAGAAGAAAAAATTGCAGTGCTGGAAGAACAGCTTTGCTTACCTGAAGTATATCAGGACTATGAAAAGGTTCAAAGTATCAATCTTGAAAAACAATCTCTTCACGACCAGCTTGATGCCTGCATGACGCAATGGGAAGAGCTGCAAATATAATAAAAAAAGTCAGTGTTGATAAACACTGACTTTTTCACATTATCCACAACCTTATGCACATTCTTACAATGGTTTTATAACTTTTCTATAGAATTTTCCACAATATACACAGAAAAACCTATTATTTCACACAAAGTTATACACAGATGCAACATAGTTAATCACAGGTTTTTTCACACTTATTCACAGCATATATTGAAATTTGTGGATAACTTATTGATCTATGTCTAAACCTGGATTGGCATTTAACGATAATGTTGCGCGCTTTCCTTTTTCATACGCAATCGTACCCGCAGCAGCAATCATGGCAGCATTATCCGTACATAAGGAGAGCGGCGGGATAATGAGCTCTATTCCCTGTATTTGCGCAAATGCTTCTTCTAAACGGGTTCGCAGCCCTTTATTGGCAGCTACTCCTCCCGCCAACAATACTTGTTTTACTTTATATTCCTCTGCAGCTCTGACCGTCTTCATTACCAATACATCTACAACGCTTTCTTGGAAGCTTGCCGCTAAATCTTCCGGTGCAATTGTTTCTCCCCTTTGCGCGGCATTATGGACTGTGTTGATAACGGCTGACTTCAAACCGCTGAAGCTGAAGTCATAAGAATCCGGCTCCAGCCAAGCACGAGGCAAGTCAAGAATCGGTTTTCCCTCATGCGCCAAACGATCAATATGCGGACCTCCTGGATACGGAAGAGAGAGTGTTCTGGCAACTTTATCATAGGCTTCTCCTGCTGCATCGTCCCTCGTCTCTCCAATTACCTCGAATGAACCATGTTCCTTCATATATACAAGCTCCGTATGACCCCCGGATACGACAAGGGACAATAATGGGAATGCAAGCTCAGTTACAAGGCGGTTTGCATAAATATGCCCAGCAATATGGTGTACGCCAACAAGCGGGATATTATGCGCAAATGCCACAGCCTTTGCTGCATGCACGCCTATCAATAAAGCCCCTACAAGTCCCGGTCCTTCTGTTACTGCAATAGCATCCAGGTCCGCGAATGTTACATTCGCCTCTTTTAATGCTTCTTCCAATACAATAGTGATTTGCTCAACATGATGACGTGATGCAATTTCCGGAACAACTCCGCCAAAACGTTTATGACTTTCAATTTGAGAAGCTACGACATTGGACAGAATCTCCCACCCGTTTTTCACGATTGCAACTGCCGTTTCATCACAGCTTGTTTCTATTCCTAGCACCAATATATCTTTTGTCATTATAGATTCACCCACATTACAAGAGCATCTTCGTAGTTATCTGTATAATAGCGTTTACGGATACCGCCGTTTAAAAATCCAAGCTTTCGATATAAACCTTGAGCGGCTTCATTTGATACACGCACTTCAAGCGTCATTGTTTTTGCGCCTTGCCGGCGTGCCTGTTCTATAACAAATCCAAGCAAGCGCTCGCCAAGCTTACGTCCCCGATATTCTGGCAAAACCGCAATATTCGTAATATGTGACTCGTCTAAAATAAGCCACATGCCGCAATAGCCAATTATCTTTTGATCTTCTGCCATTACGGTGTAACGAGCATACTCATTTACAGTCAGCTCTTTCTCGAAAGCTTCCTCGGTCCACGGAATCGCAAATGATGCCTGTTCAATTGTCATAACCTGCTTAATATCTTTTAATTCCATATCTCGAAACGTTATTAACGTATTCATACTCATAACCCTCTATTTATTTTGATTTGCAAGCCAATTTGCCTCTGCTTCTGCTAAGCGAAGATAGCTTGGCACAAAGGTATGTACCTCTTGCCCCTCCTTTTCCAACCCCAGCAGTCCCAATTCTCCCGGACGCGGATTGTGCAAAGAGGATGATGCAAATACTGCCTGTTCACCTAATGTATTTTTAATCGTTTCTTGGTGAAGCGATAAATCATTGCCTATAAATAAAATTGGTTTTTCCATATCCTTCAGCATAGACAGCCAATCCTCAATCATAATGAGCCGATCTTCTTTTACAGATTGTAGCTTTCCAGCATATGTATAAAGCCCTGTAAAGATTTGCTGGCGTCTTCCATCAAACAAAGGACAAATATACCCGTCAAAATACATACTGTTTGCTGCTAACGTCGCCAAGCTAGATACTCCTGCAATAGGAATGCCTAACGACCATGCTAATGTTTTTGCGACCGTGACGCCAATGCGTACTCCTGTATAGGAACCAGGCCCTTCTGCAACTACAATTTTCCCTAAATCGCTTGGTTTCACATCGCACTGCTGTAAAAGCTGCTCAATTGACGGCATAAGACGTACTGCGTGATTCTTTTTCACATTCGTAATCATTTCCCCTATTACCGTCTCGCCATCAAGCAAGCCTACGCCCATTGTATAATTGGAAGTATCAATTGCTAATACTTTCATTGCTCAAAAGCTCCTCACATAGTCTAATATATCGTTCTCCTACAGGTTCCAACACAATTTTACGATCTTCGTTTCCCCCATGAAACAAATTCACTTTAAGAACAGCGGAAGGAAGGTAAGATTGTATAAGATGCGCCCATTCTACGACAGTAACTCCTTCTCCGTAAAAATAATCATCAAAGCCCAAGTCCTCTTCACTTTCTCCAAGCCTGTACACATCCATATGATAAAGTGGAAGCCGACCGTTATATTCCTTAATAATATTGAAGGTAGGACTGTTTACCACTCGCTTGACGCCAAGCCCTTTTGCTATGCCTTTCGTGAAGGTAGTTTTACCAGCTCCTAAATCTCCTTCTAAAATCAACACATCTTGAGCCTTCAGCAAATGACCTAATTGCTCTGCAAGGCTCATCGTTTCCTCTGGAGAGGATGTTTTCACTTCATATATTGGCACTTCTTTCACCGCCCTGTTTTCCTCTAGTATATCCTATTCTTTCTGCTTTGAACGCCCGGAAGCAAGGAGAGCTATGTATCCTTTTTCTATTATACTCACTTCCCGCATATCTTGCAGAAACTCAGTGTACAAAAAAAACCTTAGGATGCACTCCTAAGGATGAATTGTCTTATGTAGCAAAGCATAAAAAAACACGAAACCATTGTTTCGTTAAAAGTGGCGGTCCCGACCGGGATCGAACCGGCGATCTCCTGCGTGACAGGCAGGCATGTTAACCGCTACACCACGGGACCATTGGTTGCGGGGACAGGATTTGAACCTGCGACCTTCGGGTTATGAGCCCGACGAGCTACCGGACTGCTCCACCCCGCGACGTTATAAAATATCTTATTCATAAAGATAAGATATGCCTAGCGACGTCCTACTCTCACAGGGACAAGGTCCCAACTACCATCGGCGCTGAAGAGCTTAACTTCCGTGTTCGGTATGGGAACGGGTGTGACCTCTTCGCCATCATCACTAGACATATGAAGGAT
>NZ_AUMR01000095.1 GCF_000430785.1 Ectobacillus panaciterrae DSM 19096 | reverse complement strand
CATGCCCGAAGTGTTCCGAAAGGAACAAAGCACAAGACCGCAAATATAAGTGTAAATGCGGATTCGAGACACACAGAGACAAAGTTGGTGCAATGAATATTCGTTATGCACCTGTGGTTGGCGGTAACAGTCAATCAGCCTAAGAACCTATATGGTCTGTCTTAGGAGGGGCAATGAGATGCCCTCATCTTGAAGGCTGTTCAAAACAGAAATGGACTGCGAACGCTGAGTCATTCAAGAATCCCATCCGTCACACCGTAAGGTGTAGGACTTGCGGCTTTAGCCGTGGGAGTCTCAATCTGCGAATACCCTATCACACAGGTTATTTACTATGACAGAGATTAGTAAATTCAATACATGCTGGATAGCAAAGTTTTGATTATTGCTCCTGTATGTTAGCCTAGACAATGTTCTAGGCTTTTTATTTTATATAGATTCTTTTTGATTTGGATTATTTATCACAGACCCCTGCAAATTCAATTGTAAATGTAGTAATCATGTGCTTTGTGGTGTACATGTGTAGCACGATATGTACATAAGTACACCAATACAAGTGAACAAACACCTCGATTCGCTTACTTATTTTAATCCCCTAACTCCCTTGCAAGGAATTACAAACAAAATGAATGATATCAATTGTTTATCAGTGCAATAAGATCCCCAAGTTTCGAAGCAGCAATTATGCTCTTGTTCCTTGAAAGGCCACATAATAATCTATATTTCACCATAAACGTGGTCAACTTGTGGTCTGTGATAAACATGTGTAGAACAATATGTGCATAAATGAGTCAATACAAATGGACTCTTCATTTACTCCTCTGAAATATCTTGAGTATTGTGGTACACATATGTAGTACGACATGTCTATATGTACATCAGTAAAAATGAACAAACTGTAGCAAACAGAATGTCTTTTTTTGCTTTCTCTATAACTCATAATACGAATACATTACTAAACTTATAGAGGAACTAAATAAAGTCACTTAATGTAGTTACCATATAAAATTCCGATAAGAGCACATCCGGCATAATACTCAGTTACGTTAACACCTTTGAAAAGAATACTAAAGATAGATAGGACCATTAAACTGCTTCTAAACGCAATAAGACCCCTTAGATAATTGTATTTTGGTTCCTTTAGGGAACCGTACAATTATCTATATTCCTCAACAAATGTGATCACCTTGTGCTTTGTGGTAAACATGTGCACCACAACGTGTGCATAATTATATCAATACAAGTGAATAAACTATAATGTGCAAGGTTATAAATTTGTTTTACGTTTTTCCTCGAAAGAAAATTATCTAACCTGGTACTGTAAAAATATCTTGGTTGTATCGTTCGTATCTAATCATTAATTTGGATTAAATTATTCACAACACGCTGATTGTATACCTATTTAAAATCATCAGGCTCAAGACTAATTAATAAGTAAATCCATTATTATAGAGCAAGTAAAACATACACAAAACAGTTGATAATCTAAAATGACTTCTTAGATCGCTCTTATGTATATCATTCCTATATCAAGAAGAGTGATTGTTTTAAATGTGGTCACCTCGTATCTTATGCCTCACATGGGTATTATCACATATGCATAAGTACACTAACACAAGTGCATCTATATAATTAGTGAACCAATGAGTAACATAGGAGTACCTCAGGTCAACTATTCAGTTCAAGCATTCGTAATTCGCTGTATAGTTTAAGTTTAAGATATCATATCTAGCATTTTTTTGTGCATTACTCCAAAAGTTTTACTAGCACATCTCGTTAAACATAACCTAAATGTAGTCCAGTTGTGCTTTGTGGTTCACATGTGTATAGAAATGTATGCATAAGTGGGGAGGAGTAAGCTGTTTTTACTTTTTTTCTTAATATCAAAATTTAAGAATTTATATCCGGAATATAATAGTGCTGTACTACTATACTTAAAGGGACTAGTATATAAGTTAGCTGTTTTAGACCTGTCTAGAATATATAAAAAAATAAGAAAAGCAGCTGAATATCAGCTGCTAAATCTTAAAGTGTTCTTCAATTCTGTGCTCTAAATTTTGATTTATGTAGTCATTTATAAATTTCTGCATCTTTACTACATCTTCACTCTTACTAAATAAGCCAGTACGTATTTTACGCTCAGAGTCAGGTTTTTGTTCCCAAAGCTCAAGAGCCTCTCTTTCCAGGGTTGCTCGTATCCTGGTTGTGGCAATAGCTCGTTCCATGCGCTCCATTCTTATTTGTTCAGGTAACTTTGGTTCTGGAAGTTGTTTTCTTAATTCTTGTTGCATCTGAGATGTAATACTACTTAGACTTTCCTTCAATTGTTGCTCATACTCATACCTTATTTCTTTACGGAGAGATTCTTTTGCATCTGTAAGAAGCTGAGAAAATTCGTCCCTCATTCTACTTATAGCAGAATTTACATCAATCCCAGTTTCTCCATCATTAAAATCAGGTGGGAACGGTCTTGTAGTCAAATTACTCTCGATATAAGAATATATCCCATTTAGTGGCCATTTTGCATCCCTGAGAGCTACAATCCGGGTTCCAATTTCAAGATCATCCTCTGTATATATCTTCTCATTGTTAACCCTTAAATTATAATGAATTCTTCGTTTTTCGAGTTCATTAAACCATTGTGTTACTGTATTCGGGTGTCTCTCAAGCATCGCAGCGAACTCAGCTATTTGCCACGAGTTAACAATCTCCTCTGTTTTCATATAACCACCCCTTTTTATTCCTACTTATAATTTCTGATAAAATCTTTAAACATGTAGAGTGCAACTTATATATGTATCCGCAGAATCTTTGTTTTAATATTAAAACATGTGCACTTGTGGACTAAGATATGTCTACATAAACAATACATAATTAAATGTTACATAGCAATATACTTAATGTAAATAGGGGATTTTCATTTCAATCTTATTAATCTATTAAATTTAAATTATATATTCTCTCGAAGATGCCTTAATACCTGCAAATGTGGTCACCTTGTGGTTTGTAGAGCACATGTGTAGAAACATGTATGCACATATGAATGCAAAATGATCCATATAACGTACTAAAATTACTTTACCGAGACGTAGGGGGGATATTCATGTAAAAAACAAAAACTATTAATTTTTTCTCTCATAAAGATTATTTTAATTATAAATTAGCGACTTCATAAATAGGGGATTTTGCATATAGATTATTGCAGACATACTTGAAGATACAGAGAGGGGAGACTATGAGATTGTTTGAACCTAGACCTAAAAAATGCTGAACAGTTAGTAATGGTTATTTGTTATTTATCTTTTTAGGTGAGAAGACCCCATCTTCTGTGGTCGAAAACGATGGTCTCATCAGGATAGAAGATTTGCAGGTATCGAACATGCTGAAGAACGGCAACCTTGCCAAAGCCATCAGTGAAGTAAGCTGGTCGCAATTCCGCACGATGTTGGTATACAAAGCCAAACGGTATGGCAAGCAAGTCATTGCTGTGTCCAAGACATTTGCAAGCAGCCAGCTATGCTCCTGTTGCGGCTACAAACATAAAAACGTGAAGAATCTCAATTTGCGTGAGTGGACATGCCCATCTTGCGAATCCCATCTCGATCGAGACTGGAACGCAGGACAGAATCTTAGAAACGAAGCGATTCGGCTCTAAACCGTCGGAGCGACGGGGGTAGCCTAATCCATAACAGGCTGATAGGCCGGTGTTCTTAGAAACCCACTACTTCAAGGAGTGTTAGTGAGTAAGTGGTGGGTAGTTCAAATTGACCAGAAATCAGTCACCTGACTGTTAGGCTCATGCTTTCGGATGATTCTAATAATCTTTTGCATGGTGTTTGGTGATGGAATATAATGCTTATCACTACACAATTTTCCTAATGTATTTCGGTTAACTTTGCTAATCTTCGAGAATTCTTGAATTGAATACCCATACTTAGCAATAAATTTTGCTAATTTGGTTGAATGTTTCCCGATACCTAAACCCCACATAACACCTTTCCTCCATATATTTTTTATCCAGTTTCGCCCAAAATGCAAAAAACTATTCGCATATGCAAAAACTTTTTTGCATAGTGGACAAGCAGTGTTAAATAAGATAAATCAAGACGTCAACGAGACGTTACGTTAAAGGGGGAGTATTACGTGACAAAAGAAACTGCTGTTTATCTACTTCGGAGTAAGGACGTCTATTTGACGTCAGAAGGAAGAAAAATGCTTCAGAAGATGTTATCAAAAGAAAACAAGAAGAAGAAAAAAAGAGGTGAATAGAAGGAATGGTGTACCGCCCTACTGTGAGATATGCAGATGTGTTTCGGAGTTATGTGGATTCTATTTTTCATGCTACGACATTAGACCGTAACCAAATCATCCGAGGAGCTCTCTTTGTTGCAGCACAATCAAAAGAGTTCCAAGAACTGTTAGAACCTTATAAGAAAAAAGACGTCTCTCTTCCTTCTTCTTTATGGGGCCGCGAACAACACGTATTATGGTTAGAACAGTGTCCTGAAAGAGAAGGGGGTGATAAGGACGTCAATGCTAACGATAAACGAACGAGCGAAGTTAACAGAAATTCCGAAACTCATAAGCGTTATGAAGCCAATTCACAAAAAGAACAATCGCAAGACACTCAATATATATATAACAAATCGATTGAGGAACGAAAAAAGCAGATTCCTCCCCAACCACGACCCAAACCAAAGGTCATTAATCAAGGAGGAATCACAATTAAAATTGGATAAATTAGATAAAATAATTAAATTAATAAGAGTAAAAAGTAACTCTGCAAATCATTAAGTGAACTCCCATTCTTGCTGGCTTATGCCGCTTGAAGAAGGGGAGTTCTTGGCGTTTTCATTAAACACGATTCAGTCCTCAATATATTGTTCAATGAATTGTGCAAAGGTTTTCTTGAAGTCTTTTGTTTTTATAGATACTTTATCCATGATGTAGCTTAATAACATACGTATATCAATGGGCTCTTTATTGTTTTCATCACTTTTATTAATAAAATCGACAATGTACTGTAACTGATTCATTCTAGCTTCCGTAGTTTCATTATCTAGGTACTTTAATACATAGTCTACGAAAATTGTAGATTCATAAATGGCTATTTTTAATAAAAGTGCTGTAGCACTTGATACGGTCATATCTAATGCATAGGCAAGTTCACTCAATTTATCATGAACTGACTGAGAAAATCGGATTGAAATTCGTCTCTTTTCACTGCTTTTGTCTTTGAACGTATAAGGAATTCTGCTAACATCACCTCGAATAAGCGTCCGCTCCTGTATCCAATAATCTCTTCTAAAATAGGGGGCTAATAAGTCGATGGTCGCTTCTGATTGCAACCCAAGTATACATATTTCTTCAGCCACATCTTTAATTGGTTTCGTAGTCATATAAGAAAGTCGATCAATACATTCATACAAATTTATAGTAATCGTAGGTTTGATTTCGCGCTTTTTGTCTGAGCGAATCTTCCTTACTCTCTCCTCCATTTATCTTTACCTCCTAAATTTCATGAAAATAAAGTAGCGACACTTTCGCTCTGTCTTTGTAAATCTTATGAAAGGGGAGAGGCTAGTATGCATGTTTATTTTTGATATCTTTTGTCAATAATAGAAACACATAAATCATAGAAAAGAAGGTGAAGGGATGAAGGTTAAGATAACAAAAGAAGTAGCGAAACAAGTATCAAAAGACATACGTAAGGTTGCTAAAAAATACGGGTTTCATCCCCATAATTCTAAAGTCACTAGTAAGCGCCCTAAATAGATTAACAAAAAAATACCCATGTTATCCTTAGGAAAGTGTCTCAGGGGTAATAGAACATTTCATGGACACTGTATTGAACAGCCCAATTATAGCTCATTTGATTTGTATAACGTCCCTCGTTGTAAAACACAATGAATACTTTTGGATCGTTCTAAGCCTCTGTAAACGACTTGTATTCTTTCGTAACCAAACACATTTTCTTGAAAGTGTGGAGACATGGCTCAATGTATGTGTCTCGGCCCGGATTGTTGTATCCCATAAGTCCTTGTTTCATACCTACATCTGTCAATGCATTGACGTCCCAACAACTCGTCATTTGGCAGCCATTATCACTACAAATAGCTAAGTTCTTAGATACCTTCTAGAACTCGGTACTGTAAGGCATCGTTGACAGCCCCAAAAAGCACATCTGTCCGTAAAAAATAGGGAACCTATAACCTGCGATTCGATCAAATGCGTGATCATCACAAAGACATATCGTCACACACTAAATCTTTGTCATATCTATTTGGAAAGCTCAACAGGGATAGTCCCCCGAATCTTTCATGTACTTTGTCAAATAATCTTTACACTCCAAGAGGCGGCTTAATTCTTTCATAATGCAATACACGTTACAATTAATATATAAATCGTGTATCCTCTGAAGCCACACGCTAATATAGCGGTACCCATACACTAGGAATTGCCTATACAACTCTTAGTTGTGTTCTGGAAGAGACGTCTTTGAGATATGTATGTCTAGGGAATCAGTTTCTTCGAAATAATATTTATTTCCTCTTTGGTTGTCGAGTTCTCCATGCCACAAATAAAAACAACCCATTTCTTTTATCTTCTACTATAAGTTACGGATTGTCCAGTTTCTTAGGGGGGCAATATTTTATGTTTATAAATTAATGGTTACGTATATTAGTTCTTTTATTTAGTTACTATGATTAAATCTTATTTATTATTGATTTTAATGGAATTTAATAAAACCTAATCTTATATGCACACCTCATACAGCAACTATATTAAGTAACTTTATTGGGTTCCTACGTAATATGGAGAAAACCTTTAGCCAAATGTTTATCATTTTCAGCGAGAAGACCGCCTCTTCTAATCGAAGTGTAGGTGGGGGAGTATTCATATTCTTAAGAGTGTGTCTCAAACATAGTAAAATATTCTAGAGACACTGTATTGAATGATTACGAGTGTAAATCTACATCATTTTTTGAGGTCTGAAATTTAAAGAATAGAATATAATTAAATGTGTATAAATCTCAGATTATACACAAAATGTTGTTTAATTTTATCTAATATAGCTATATAACATATAAACTAATATAAAGGTGTAACTTATATATATAAAAAGAAATAAGGAAAAACTATTACACATAGCAGCAAACCCAGACAGGAGAACACATTTCCTGTTTTTTTAATACATAAAATTTGAAAAAGGTTCATGGAAGTAGCAGTTATCCAAAGAAAAAACAATCAAAAAAGTTGAAATATTACTAATAACTACACAAAAAAGCATAAGGATTATGATATGTAAATGAGTATAAATATACATTGCGGGATATTTAAATAAAACTATTGGGTTTTACACATATATAAGAGAAATATCCACATTTTATAAAAATCTATAAACATTTTATAAACAATACCCTCATTAATCATATATTCCACATTTAAAATTAAGGTTATTTGTATTTTTTAGCACAAAACCGTTTTATATCAACTATTGCAGAATTTTATGTCCACATATATGCCTCTTTATCCACTATATAAATTGAACTAATATCAAATTCACAGATATATTTAAGATTTTTTGTTCTAATAAAGAAGCGGATCATTATTTAGTGATCTATAGAAAGAGAGCATTTATTAACAAACGAGTACAGTGTGTTATGGTACTTGCATAATTATTTGATATGTACAGCGTAAGATTATTGCTCCAACTTATTTATAGATTAGATCCAGCGTTTTTATAAAAGTACAAGAGCATGACAAAAAGCCCTCACAACAGCTTATTTTTTTAAGCTGGAGGGCTTATACATGTAAAAAGACAGAATTGAACTTTTGGCTTAATAAAAAACAAGAAGGAAACTGTTTAAACCAAAACTGCTAATTCCTTTTGGGTATGAGGTTTCCGTAACGTTTTCTCTAACTTCGTTAAGAATATGATTAGATCAAAATCCTTTGGCGGATAGAGAGCACGCATTGGTGCTTGTGGGAGTTGTTCGATTTTTACGAGCATTTCTTCTCGCAAATGACTCGGAATCGAACTTCCCTCGTAGTTGAGCCTCTTTCTTAACTCTGCTTCTACTTGGAAATATGCATTTAAATCGACCCCATGCTTATAAGCATAATCACGGAATAGATTTTCTTCTGGATATCGTATATCTTTCCCATGATACATCTCTTCCTGAATGGGAACCATATATCGTTTCTCTAATACATCTCGTGCAACAGTAAATAACCTCTTAACATTTCGCAGTGAATGCATAGAGTAACGATTACCGAATCGGAATAAGGTTTCTTCTACCATAGAAGAATTAACGTTATGGGTAATAAGCGAATAAATGCCTGTTTTAGCAGCTGTATCTAAAACTCTATGATTAAATGCTTTGCGAACAAGTTTATGAAGAACAGCTTCCAAATTGTCTGGTTGGCTATTATTAGAAATTAGTGTACGAAGACGTCTTAATACCTCCCGTGTTTGTGCGTGACAGGTATGTTTTAGTACATTAATAAACTTGTTCATATGTATAGCTAGGTCACCTATATGTAGTTCTTGCAATGATTTCTGGATCAAAGCGGCTTTACGCTTGTAAATAGCTTTTGGTCGTAACCAATTACGGTACACTTCTGCATTGGAAGACTCATTAGCAGACCGTAGTTGCTTATTAATAGACACAATCACTTTATTGAACTTTCTACTGTACTCTTTCACCAACTTACACTTCTCAAAAAGTGAAATGTTTAGGGAGGGAAGTGGTGTAGTTAGTTCCTTTAATACGCTTTGAATTTGATGTAAATGCTTTTTATGTAGAAATTGAAACAAGCCACCCATATAAGCTCTTTGTCCTTGAAGGGTTTCGGCTGTAAGCATACGTGCTAATTCTGGACGGGTTCCTTGTTGGATACAAACATCCAGGAACAACTTTTTCGCAGCAACGGACAGCTTAAAGAAATCGTATGTAAAGACAATCGGGCTCACTGAAGCATAGTAATTTGGTTTCTTCGTCTTTTCATTCATAAAGCGACAAATTTCAATCGTATAGCGCCCGTACATATTTTTAGTAATAGAAATGACATTATGTAAGCGTAACTTCTCCATTGCTACATAAAACTGCATATGTGAGATAGAAGCGTCCAATTCTTTGTAAGTAAGGTATTCCTCATACAATTGATGAATGGTCACATCACGAATAATACCGTTTGTGTTGCACAACTTATGTAAAATGATAAAGACTTCAATAACAGCATTCGTCACACCATGCAACATATAACTCTTGGGCTGTGCTGTTCCAGACTTGGAAGGAAGGGAAAAAGATTCTGCGCGAAACACGCTTCTATGGATCTGTCTCTCTTCGTACGGTAGATATTTAATATGTTCTGGTGCAGACAAACTTTTTGCTTTGTAGTAATTTACTTCCATACTTTCAAGTAAATAAACCCAGGATTCTCGCGAAACGAGCACTGCGTTAGTTTCAAGTCCTTTTAAACTACGTTGATTTTTTACTATTAATTGAGAGAATGACATTTTTTTCCCCTCCTTTCCATAATTCGGCTAATTTTGCTTATGTTACAGTATAGCAGATAGAAAAAAAGAGAAAGGGGATCCTTAAAGAGAAAATGCAACAATGCAACAAGGGATAAAGCCATGTGTACCAAGGGTTTAAAAATTTCCGAAAAAATTTTTAGGGAAAATTAGGTGCCAGCTTGTTGCACTTTTTAACGAAAAAAAGAAAAAAGTTAAAAACAAATAGCTCTAGGTATATCAAGAGATTAAGGGTGTTGCAAAGTTAGAGGTTGGTCAAAATAGGCGCCAGCTTGTTGCACTTTTTTATTAAAAGCTACAATTTTAGGGAAAAGTAGGTGCCAGGCTGTTGCACTCTTTCAGCGAAAAAAGAAAATGAGTTAAAAATAAATAATCCTAGATCTATCAAGAGGTTAAGAGTGTTGCGAAGTTGGGAGTTGGTCAAAATAGGTGCCAGCTTGTTGCATTTTTCGGTAAAAATTTATATAGGAAGGTGAATGGATTTTCTAGAATATGCAAATCTTTACGGTTAAACAGTAGAAATAGGGAAAGTTGTTAACGTAAAAAAGAAAACCCGTTCAAATAGATGCCAGCTTGTTGCAATATGCATTATAAGGTTGCAACAGATGCTATATGTATTGATAGGACAGAAAATGTCGGACTGTATAAATAGGACTTGGTGTTTATAGTGAAAAACTTCGTCAAAGTGTGTGTCAGGCTGTTACACTTTTTGACGAAGGAAAGTGGGATAAAGATAAATCAAACCAGCAAAGGTGAAGATATACCAGCATTACGAGATATAGAGTTTAGAAAAGTAAGTGCCAGCTTGTTGCACTTTTTATAAAAAGTGCAACAAAGAATAACACATGCGACGTGATATGTTGTATTCTAAAAAGGGAAAGGTTGTTCTGGAAGGAGAGTTGCGAAATGGATCATACCTTTAAAATTGCACTAGTAATTGCACGACAATTATTTGGCAGAGAAGAGTCTGTTTTGACAAAATGGCAAGCATTCTATAGCGATGTCGAGAAAGATATGATTAACTTATACGACTCGCCTTTTATGTCTTTTTCTTTTTTAGCACTTATTAAATGGCTAAGGACAAAGGAGAAAGAAGGTACAAATCTTTATGATGTTCTCCTTGAAATAGAATCATATGTACAAGAGATTTATGCATATTTGGCACCTCTTATCCAACAAGAATTTGAGGAGAGCCTAGGTATAGTGAAAGAAGAAGGTTCTCATGCGAGTCAGAACTTGGATCATGCAGCCTTAAGTTATATGGAAATGAATAATACCGATGTTCTGTATTACTTACGTGATGGTATATCTAAAAATAAATTTACGTTTAGCGAAGAGACGGGAAGACAAATGTATCAACTACCTGATAAAAAGAAACATATTGTTCAATTGTCCAACCATAAAGATGAAGATTTAAAGTTACAGAGTATTGAAGATTCTGTTTTATGGGAAAGGACTATCACAAATGTTTTAAGTGCTATGGATGATCTAACAGCAGATTGTTTAGATGTAATTACAATGGCTTGGACTGAGAAAGCAAAGAGTTCAACGGAAATGATTCAGTTTTCTTACGAAGAAGTACTGGAAGTTTGTGGTTACCATAGAAGGCAGGATGGTGCCAAAAGCTTTCGTATCAAGGATCGTTTAGAAGTTATGAAAAGATTAGCTGCCCTAGCAAGTATATTTATATATGTTAACGATGATAATGAAATTGTTGTACTGAGCAATGAGGAACAAAAGAATGATTTTTACAAGTATAAAAGGCAACATATTAAACGTTTGTTTGTATTAGAAGATATTGTATTAGCCAAGGATATAAATACCGATGAGGTAATAGGGATAGAGAGTTGTACAATACGGCCTTCAGAGTTCTTGTCTAACTATCTTATGGGAGAAAAAAGTATTACCGCTCTAATGCCTATTAAAGCTCTGCAATACTCTAAGGATCGTCATAAATATCATAAAAGACTCACCCGGTACTTAAGCTGGCAATGGCGAATTCGACAACTCGGCCGTACAACGATTCATCGTCCATTTTCAATAGGAGGAGAAAAAGGGTTATTGTCTGTAATGGGAATAGATAATAAGAGCTATAAACCATCTAGGTTAAAAGAAGTGTTTGAGAATGTATTAGATAACTTGCAGGCCGACCGTGTAATTGCTTCTTGGAACTATCACCAAGAACTGGATATAAATTTAATGAGTCAAAGAGACTGGTTAAGAAGTTACTGGTTAAATCAACAGGTTGTTATAGTCCCACCACAGGAAATGTTGCAGTTGCAGAAATCGTTACAATCAAGGCAGGAGTATAGTGAGCAACAATTAGAGATGATTGTAGAACCATCTTCGAACAAGTTTGTTAATCAAGTGGATGCAAAGCAGAAATTGCCTGTTATTGACTTCCATAACGAAACTAATAATGGTTATGAAGAATTTGAAAGTATTCGTGACGCTATTAATCAATACAAAGAGAAATTGAACATTTCTCTTCGTGTACTTGCAGAGGAAGTAGGTATTTCATATTCCACTCTTTCCCGTTTTTTAAGTAATAAAACAAAGCGTATAAATGGTGATAATGTCGAAAAAATAAAGAAGTGGATAAAACATCGTGAACTAGTTGATATCTTATAAGATGATATAAATTTAGGGGTTCTGGTGCAAGAAATCTTTCAGTTGTCTTGAAGTTCTTGCACCAGAACCGAAAAAAGATATAGATACTCACCTTTTAAATATTCTAATTGAAGGATAAATAATTTAATGATACCGTATCAAATCTATCTTAAAAAGGAAAGGAGATAGAAATTAAATATAAAATATATCTAATATATTATCTTTTTTCCTCTTTGTTGATACCGGTATATTTCAGTAAAAGTATCGCTTCCCCATCGATTATGGCGTATATCATGACACAAAAATATGTAGAAGGATTGCCTCTTTATCGTCAGGAAAAGCATTTTGAACGAATGGGAATCTTCTTATCACGACAAACGATGGGAAATTGGTTATTATATGGGGCGGATCGATGGTTAGTGGCTTTGTATGAAAGGATGCATGAACATTTACTTACTCGAACCATTCTTCATGCGGACGAAACAACCTTCCAAGTCTTACGCGTACCTGGTCGAGCCGCAACAACCAAGTCCTATCTGTGGTTATATCGTACAGGACGAGAGGATATCCCTATTGTCCTCTATGACTATCAACCTACAAGAGCAGGCGAACATCCGAAACGTTTTTTAACTGGTTTTGAAGGATATTTACAGGTAGATGGATATAGTGGTTATCATCAAGTACCGGATGTCACCCTTATCGGATGTTGGGCGCATGCGAGACGAAAGTTTGATGAAGCCTTAAAGGCTTTACCTGATTCACAGAAGGGGAAAAAAGTGAAGGCGAGCGAAGGTTTACACTTCTGTAATCAACTCTATTCGATTGAAAGGAAGCTCAGACATGTCAACCCTACCGAGCGATATGAGCAGAGACTGAAAAAAAGCAGGCCCATTCTGGACCTTTTTTCAGCATGGCTTCATGAACAGAAAGATCGTGTTTTACCAAAAAGTGCGCTAGGCAAAGCCATCACTTATTGTTTGAATCAATGGAATCATCTTGAAGCTTTTTTATTAGACGGTCGTTTAGAAATCGATAACAACAGAAGTGAACGTTCTATTAAACCGTTTGTAATCGGGAGAAAAAATTGGATGTTCTCAAATACACCGCGAGGTGCCAGAGGAAGTGCCATCATGTATAGTGTGGTGGAAACTGCAAAAGAGAATGGTTTAAGTCCTTATCATTATCTTCGTTATTTATTTGAAACACTTCCCAACATCGATTTAAACAATAAAGAGGAAATGGATAAAATCTTGCCGTGGTCAGCGGATTTACCATCTAGCTGTAGAGTGCCGAAAAAAAGTGAAGTAAACAAAAAATAACTCCAAAATCAACTTTTATTGTATATTTTGGAGTTACTTTACGTTTACTTTTAAACTTCCATTTCTCGTACAATTTGGACAGAAAATTATAAAGAAAAAGCTCTCCCTGCATATAAGGGATAAGCCTATTTTACAAAGAAAACAGCTCTTGCACCTCTTCAATAAATAATTGGACTGCAAAAATCATTTTTTTTTACAAAAATCTTATAGAAATGAGCCTTTAAAACTGCCCATTCTTTTCCCAAGATTCGACGATGTAATGTGCCAGTTGTTGGTCGTAGCCTTTTCCAATTAAGAACATGATTGCAGCTAATTCAGTCATAGCGTGGGGAATGGGATTGTGTTGAGTTTCTTGAATTCCATACTGTACCCAAGGTCTAACAATTTGTAGAACTGGATCTTTTAAATAAAGATAGTGAGTACCCACAGCATGTTGAATTTGCTGTTGAGTGGGTTCTTGAGGGATATATTGCTGCTGGCGTAAATTAGGATGCTGAGCTTGTTGAGTGTGTTGTGTATCATTCGGATATTGTGGGTATTGCTGATTATAACGAGGATCATTCGGCATTTGAGAATTAGTATACATGAATTTCCTCCTTTTATTTGCTATATATACATTATATTAATGTACATAAAAAGTTATGTTGAGAAATAGATAATTCCCCTCCAGGATGCTCCCTTTCCATGGGGAAATGCGATGATTCCTTTAATGAAGGGACAGCTAGACCTATTTCTCTCCAAACTTGTGGTTCTAGCTCTCGAGTTCGAACATTCGGGGGTAGATTAGATAAGGATAACTCAGCTAAGATGGCCAACCCTAGCCCTTCTTGTATCATATTTAGTGATGTCGTTACAGTAGAAACTGCATATTCAATGCGGAGCGGTACTCCGTCTTGTTTAAACATATCGATAATCGGAGGTTCATATCCCCCTTTAAAAATAATGATTGGTTCATTATTCAAATCCTGTATTGTAATAGCTGATTTCTTATATAGGGTGTGATCATCTCGTAGTACCACAACCATTTTCCCCTTGTCAATGGGATAATTTCCATTTCTTCATTTGGAAGGATAACTATCCCGATATCGATGACGCGAGACAATAACCAATCTTCTACTTCCTTAAGTGTTCCTTTTGAGGTGATAATTTTTTCAACCAATAGTAAAGCCGATGAGCCAGTAGGTTCTGTTTTTGACACCAAGCAACTTTTGATAATCCACTGTTTTTATAGTCTTGAATATAGGCTTCCCATTCTTTTTTTGGTTTTGGTGCAAAAATAATTCGCTAGAACCATAGAATAGCAATATCCTATTAACCTTGAGGTTAAGCAGCTAACTTAAATAACTTATGAATGACTTCAACCTCATTTTGGGCATAGTTCACCCTTTGGTGAAGTTGCCCTTTTTTTATCATATGCATAGCTTCGATGCCCCT
>NZ_AUMR01000094.1 GCF_000430785.1 Ectobacillus panaciterrae DSM 19096 | reverse complement strand
CATTTTTTCCATTTCGATTTCCTCCTAATGTGTAAGTTTTTGAGAAAGATAAGCGATAAAAAAGAAATAAAAAAGCGCATAAAAAGTTACTCAGATGTATTAAATAATTGAGTAATTACAGAAACATCGGAATACGAGTTTTGTAATTCAAATTATTATGATACATAAGAACTTTTTAGCGCTTCTTGTCGTCAAGTCAGCGTTTCTTTTTTACCTAAATCGATTATATGATTGAAATTAATTACTTTCAAGGTATTATATGGTATTTTAACGATATTTACAAAAAGTTCACACTAATACAATTAAGAGACTTTTTGTGAACTTATAGATACAGTGACTACCGATAACACTGATTATGTGAACAAGAATGCCCTTCAGATCGCTTAACTGGAGGGATTTTTTTGTAGACTTATAGATACATTGACTTCCGATAATGAGGGATTACGTTAACTTGCCATGAATCTGGGATACGTGCAGGGATTGTCCCAATAACTGATGAATCTTATGGTGATAGACGGACAAAAGGAGGGGTGCTTTTTGAAGAAGGGCATTTTATTTGCTGTTTTAGCGGTTCTGATGTTGGGTGTAGTTGCTTGCTCCAATCAGGATGAGAAGAAGTCAATCAATTCTCCAGCCACGTCTAAAAGCGTTTCATCAAGTATGAAAAAGGATAATAAAAATGAAACGATAAGTGGAACAACAGCAGGCATGAAAACCGCATTTGCAATTTCTTTCCATCCGAATTATATCGAAGCTGTGTCCTCTATTTACAAAATGTATCAAGCGGCGGATGTTGTTTTAGTAGGGAAATTTGAGAAAGATAATAAATCTTTTGTAGACCATGATTTGATTGAAACTGAGTCACACATGAAAATAACTAAATTGCTAAAGGGAACTCTGACCGATTCAGAAATGAAGAATGGGATAGATATAGTGTATTATGGAGGCGAAGTGACTCTGGATACTTATCTGAATAACACCCCACCAGCACCCGATAAAGTTGATAGCAATGGTATTCTTCATAAGCAAAAACAATATTCTAAACAAGAGCGTGAATCTCAAAAGGTTGTTTTTAAACCTGAACAACAAGCTAATAAAGATAAAGATAAAAACTCGGAAATCATGGTTTTCTTATCTCGTAACCCTGCTCCAAATAATTATTTTGTGATGGGAGATGCATTTGGATATAGAAAAATCAACAATAAAGGCGAGGTATTCAATCCTATTACAAATTCTTATGAAAAGGTGAATTTTTATTCGACGAACTAACAAGAACCGATTTTGGGGTCTGTGTAGCAATGGAGCAGGATCATGCAATAAGCATTAGCGAACATTCTAAATGACCCTAAACTGAACGAAAAGAGTAAAATTACCCTCTTTTTATCAGAATATCTCGCTATGATTTAAGAGATTGGGAACTACTCATGTCCCCTAAGTAATATTAGTGGACATCGCAAGCATGAAAATTAGGCTTTTATGTCCTCTAATACACGCAATAATGACGAAAATCAATGTCCGCTAATACTTATTGCGTAAAAAAGTTCCATTGCTACACAGACCCCGATATAACAAATCAATTCTTCTTAATGGTAAAAAATGGTTCATTTCCTTGTTTGTAGAATATATTGGAGAAACATAATGATTAGACAAGCCAACATAGACTATTTATAACAGAGAAAAGTGTTTGGATAAATTGATTGTTATAATAGGAGGTGCGGTATATGAAGAAAAGACTTGGTTTGGTTCTGTGTTTTGCAGGGGTTCTTACGTTATCAATGGGTTTTGCGGAAGGAAACGATTCGCAAGGCACACAGGTGTCTGCACAAAATCAGAAAGGACCTATAAAGATTAACAACTTAGACGGAGACCGACTTATGGTTGTGAGCGTAGAAGAACAAAATGCGGTAGAACATTCACCTGTACAGGCAGGGTTTATATCAAGAGAAGACGGTACAAGAGTCTTTTTTTATAAAGGCGGTTCAACATTATTTAATTCAGGACTCCTTCTTGTACGATAGAAGTAATATATGAGTTCTAATTTTCACTTCCAAGAACGCTAATTATGTAAAAACACAACAGCCCTTCAGATCATCTAACTGAAGGGTTTTTGGTAGTTTCCTACATACATTGACTACCGATAATGTGATGTTATGTCAACCTTACATGAATAGAGCATACATACAGGGATTATCCTAATAACTGCTGAATTTTACGGGAACATATGGATAAAGGAGGGGTGCTTTTTGAAGAAGGGTGTTTTGTTTGCTGTTTTAGCGGTTCTGATGTTGGGTATAGTTGCTTGCGCTACTTCATCTACAAGCACAGCATCAGTCAGCCAAAACAATGAAACAAAAGATGTGAGAGAAGCCATCTGGAACCAACTATCTTCAAGAGATAAGGAACGTATCGCAGGAACGTGGAAAGATGCAACAGTTTCTACTGTCACCTTGACGAAACAGACGGCTAAACATCCAAGCACTGATAAGTCATACATTGGCAAGGAAGTTTATATGGTTGATTTCAAAATAAAAAAGATACAATGTCCAAACAATATAGCCTTTTATGCTGACAAAAAGACGTTCAAACTTATTGGCATGGGCATTACAGAGTAATCTGCCCTCGACTTCCGCCTTCGAATCTTATGTTAACTGGCTACAAAGAGTTGTACTACTAACTCTTATTCCCGAATGTATTAATATTGAGGAGGGAGAAATTGCATGATTACAGCTCTTTGTTATTTAGCCGGTATCGGCTTTTTAGCATATATTGTGCGCAAAACTAATTCTGATCCCATAGATCACTCGGATTATCCCATGAAAAGTGATAATAAACTCATTGGCTTTGATGGGGATGATGGAGATGATGGAGACGGAGGAGATGGGCTTTCAGATTAGGAAACGACTACCGATAACACACATTATGTCAACAGCAAGGCCGCCCATTAGGACGGCTTTTTTTACTTAGCATATGATATCCATGTTTTGACGACGGGACCCCGTTCTGTAATGTCAACGAACCTGATACAATGAAGTGGTAAATTACCATATAAAGGATTCGGCAGTATAGATGATAAAGGAGTGAATCCAGTATGAAAAGTTCTCTAACGATGAAGATGAAGACCTCGTATTCCCTTAATTTTCTGATATACCTTCAAAATGAATTTCTAAATAGCCATTACGATGAGACTGACTACAAGTTTCCCTACAAAAACTCCAAATGTATGATGATAGAAAAAGAAGCATTTGATACTTCCTTTAAGGAGTTATGGAGCAGTATTGTGCAGAGGATATCCCAAGATTCTATACAAGACCTTATAATTTTCAATGAGGAGAAAAAAACCTTTTATAACCTCTTGTTTCAAAAAGACCAAGAAGCATTAGATAATTTCAATGAAGCATATCTGTCCTTTAAGACTTGGTGGAGGAGTTTTGCAGGTAAATTTGCATTACAAAGATCTACTGATGAAAAGGCTGGAAGAATACATGAACATTTATCCGAGTATCTAAAGCAAACTAAGAACCAGAATCATATAGAATTAACTATTATTGTAGTTTACGATGAATTCCCACTAGAACTATGGCATCTAGCTCCATTTTATGTTGTTGTTCCAATAAGACATTTCTATATCAAAGAAAAGGAACTTATTCTCAGATTACAACAGGCATTGGATACGTCAAATAATAAATAATAAACACCACATATTTACTTCCGATAACACTGATTATGTAAACAAGAGCTGCCTTGCTAGGCAGCTCTCTATTTTTCTCGTATATCGAATGATTTGATATGCCGTGTAAAGATAATAGTTCCGTCAATTTCTATGTAGTCAATATTTCTATCGATAATGTCCATCATTAATTTATTTCGTAAAACAGACAAGTTTTCTTCACAGATCGTCTGTTCCAATTGTCCTTTTGGTAAATGAAACGTCACTAAAAAGTCCTCTGTTTTCACGATAATTCCCCCTTGGATTGATATGCTATTTCATGATAACTCAGATAAATATCGCTTGTACAAAGAGGATAATTGAAGTTTGCATACTGAAATTTCAAATTTTAGTGTGCGAAATTTCAAATTTACATCACTCTACTTGAGATTATGAAAAAATTCGCTATGGAAACAAAAAAGAAAAGGAAATTATACGCCATGAGAATAATACAGCATACCAGTAAAGCCGTCCTAATGGACGGCTTATTGTATTTTTTTGCTTAGCGTGGTTTTTTTCCAAAATGCTGGCGGGACCCCTCATAAAACTAACCTAGTATTTCATCAAGGCGTTTTTTAGCCTTATTATGTAAAATCACATCCTCTCTAAGCCAAGCGATTCTAACCGTATCTTCAACAGCATACTTCGGGATCGTCTCAATACCTGTTAAGTAACCCTCATTCTCTAACCTAAGAATGGCTACAAAGAAAGAATGCCCATCCCCTGCTATTCCTGCTCTCGCACTGTCAATGGCTCCAAAGTTAGGCTTCCTCTTGTCAGCTTCCTCATTAATTGCTTCTAAGATCTTATCCATTACTTCTGAAATTCTGTCCATTCCATCCTCCCCTTCCCATATCCACACATTCGGCAATACAGAAAGGATATCCTGTAAAGGGCACAAAGCAAAGATAGTCTACCCTGCCGCTGGCCTAAGACATACACGGTCGCATCGCTCCCGGCGCCTCCCCCAACAAAAAACAATAAAAATAGCCCCATAAATGAGGCTGAAAAACGGGCAAGCTTACACTAGGCATAAGCCCCTATAGTACAAAGGAACACATGATGGGACACTTTTATAACTGCTTTAGTAATCTCGATACAGTTGATTTAGACAACCCTGTGTACTCTGCTATTGTATTTAAAACAAATAAATCAGTATGGGCCTTTGTGTAGCAATGGAACAAAAAGACGCAACAAATGCATTAGCGGACATTTCAAATGATCCTGAAATAAACGAAAAGAGTAAAATTACCCTCTTTTTATTGAAATTGATTGTCCTGATCTAAAAGATCAGGAACTACTGATGTCCCCTAATTAACATTAGTGGACATCGGAAGCATGAAAATTAGGCTTTTATGTCCGCTAATACTCTCAATAATGCCGGAAATCAATGTCTGCTAGCTTATTGCGTGATCCTGCTCCATTGCTACACAGACCCCGAATAACGCATTTTTTTCGTTTTGGGGGTATTTAATTACTGTACCTTGATGGCGATGTGGCGGTACCCCTTGTATAAAATAATCCACCGAGTGTTTCAAAAGGTACACCTTTTTAGATGACAGAAAAACTAATGATAAGACGCCTATTTACTCTGTAAAATAAACCTTATTATACGCATAAAAAAAATTAACCTTTTTATACGTTATGTCATATACTCGGACTATGTACACGATATGTAAATCTAGTTAACATAATGTGAGTTATCGCAAATAAAAAAGTAGCCCATGGGACTACTTTTTTATTTACCAATATTAAACCAACCTGGCATTGCTTGAATAACATTCCATAGTTTTTCTGGAATATTAAGCTGGTCTAGTTTCGAAACATTCAACTCAGAAGCTATCTCGGCTTCACGTCCATTTGCGACCTTTTCTACCCAATCAGGGTTCATAATTAACGTATGTCCAATGGCAACTAACGGCAATCCTAATTCCATAGTTTTAAGAGCATCATCTGGAGTTACCATGGAACCAGCAGCCAACACTGGTACCTTACCGTTTGCTTTTTCAAGAATCAATTCAATCCGTGTTTTTTCATCTTGACTATCTACTGGATTTGAAGACACATTATCTAATGAAGCATGTATATAATCTAAATCCTGTTCAACAAGGAAATTAATTAATTCATACGTGTCTTTCATACGTAATCCGTCCTCTTTGGAGGATTCTTCAGGTGAAAATCGGTATCCTAAAATGAATGGTTTTGTAGCATGTTTTTCAATGACATTTTTGATTTCTTCAATAATCGCCAACGGAAAACGCAAGCGATTTTCAAGTGATCCTCCCCATTGGTCCGTCCGTTGATTCGTTGCTGGCGACCAAAAATTCTGTATTAAAAATCCATGAGCTCCATGAATTTCGACGCCATCAAATCCGGCTTCAATCGCTCGTCTTGTTGTGTCTCCAAAAGCACGTACAATCGACAAGATCTCCTCATGTGATAGTTCTCTTGTTTCTGAAGTTGAACCTAAATTAGTAACTTCGGGTTGCAATGCACTCGCACTAACTGCATCCAAACCAGGTAAGGCTTTATTGCCTGCATGGAAAATCTGTAGGATCGCAGGAGCTCCTCCACTTTTCGCTGCCTCAGCTAATTTTCGTAAACTTGGAGTGAATTCATCATTGTACCCTGCGAATTCATTCGTAAAACCCTGTCCATTAGGTGTAACATGAGTACACCCTGTAATGACGAGCCCTACTCCATTCACTCTTTGTTTGTAATACTTTACTTCGTCATCCGAAATGGTAAGATCGTCATTACTTGACCAGGTTGTCATAGGTGCCATAACGATTCTATTCTTAATTGTTATTCCACTTCTGAATGTGAAGGATTCAAATAACCTACTGTATTTTTGATTCATTTCTTTAACCTCTCTATCGAATATTCTTCTAATGTTGAGTTAATCTGGACTACTATTATTACCATTCTGAGCCGTTACAACTATCACTATTAGAAGTTCTACTTTAGTGTAAGTGGTTAACGTTAGGGTAAGTCAAGCGTTAATGTTTATATGATTATATAAAGGGTTTTTGTTTTTATTTCTCCTTTATGATATATTTTTAGTTACAGTAACTGTAACCAAAGGTGGGGTGAGTAATGTTGTATTCAATGAAATATGTAGTGGAGAACTTAAATATATCTGCAAAGACACTTAGATTTTATGAAGAGCAAGGAATACTGCCAAATGTATCTCGTGATGAAAGAGGTCGTAGAGTTTATAACGAACAACATATCGATTGGATTTCTTTTATTCTTTGTCTCAGAGAGACAGGAATGCCTATTTCTAAGATAAAAGAATATAAGGACCTTTATGTAGCAGGAAATACTACTTTCTTGCAAAGAGAAGAAATGTTGATACAGCATAAATTGGAAGTGCAGAAGAAAATTGAAGAAAGCGTAAAATACTTGGAAGAAATAAACTATAAAATAGCCATGTATGAACTTCAGAAAGAAGAAGTTAGAAAAAATCCTAATTATAATTTTAAATGTCACGGTCTGGAGGTAAAGATTGAGAATTAATGTACGCTAACGGGTGCTGGTTTAATTTCAAAAAAGACTGTCAATAGACATTCTTTTTTATGTCATTCGGTGTCATAACTTAATATATTAGGCATTTAAAGTAGAAAAAACAGCCCCGTTTCCATCAGTCATTTTTTCTATTTTTAGTTCGTATATGATACACATCTTGAGTTAACATAATCACTCTTTCCAGAACTAAGAAGGCAAAAGAACCCTTGGTGCAGTAAGCTTCCACCAAGGATTCTTTTGCCGGATTATGTAACTTTTTATGACTACGTTCTTTGGATAGTTGGAAGAAACAAGAACATATAAAAAGCGCACCTTTTATAAATATGTTGTAACTTCTCTGAAATAGTCCTGTTATAAAGAGAAGTTAGAATGAATTTGCAGTTATTTTTTGTAATAGAGTTTATTTATTGCTTAATATAAAAGAGATTAACCATACACTTTAGATAATCTTCTTCTTATTAAAAGTACATTAAACTTAAGTGATTATAAAATTTCTTTTAAATTGATGTAAATATAACAATTTTTAATTTTTATAGTTCATACAATAAAACTATATATTCTATTGTTGGGTCTTTTTATTTAACATCACAGAAATTATAAGAAATTAATTGTATATTCCAATGTTGTTTGAACAAACTATTCCAGATGATTACTTCATCGATTTATCACTTTGTAGACAGAAAAAAACACATAGTATCTAAAGGATAATTACTTCATTCATGAATCAGTGCCTATTTCTTTAGTTTTTATAATAAATTTAATCGAGGTAGAACACGTTAAGCCGACAACCATTTTCTTTTCTCTTGTAATTTAGGGGCATATGAGACTAAAATGATTTATGTAATGAGATTTTCAATCCATGGCTCAGCTGCTTGAAGCCTTGGGGGATTGAATTTGAGGTGTTTCAATGTGAATAGGCGCTAAAACTCTTCCATTTTCGTCATCGGGAATCTCCAGGGGCGTAACCGTGATTGGGCACGGGGTCGGCAGTGCGATAAGGCGATTGGCTATTCACTATAGTCTCATTACGGGTACATTTCTGTTTTGGGTATAGTTTTACACACACTTTCGAGACGTGATTGGTATGTCTCATTTTTTACGGCGAAAGATATCCCGTAAGTTATTATAGGAGGTAATAATAATGATTATTAATGCAGAAGAGCTCGATGCAGCTCGCGCTTACAAACTTTTAATTGCAACGGTCGTACCAAGGCCTATTGCCTGGATTAGCACACTTTCCACGGATGGTACTGCGAATATTGCGCCGTTTTCCTTCTTCTCGCCTGTCGGTCGAAAGCCTCCGATGGTCTCAATCACCATTCAACGTCGTGCGGATGGGGTAACGCTAAAGGATACTTTTGTAAACATCCGCGATACAGGGGAATTCGTCGTTAATTTTGTTCCTTTTCCCCTTGCTGACAACATGCATAAATCGGCAATTGAATACGCATCAGAGGTCGACGAGTTCGAATCCCTTGGGATTGAAAAAGCACCCAGCGTCGTTGTGAAACCGCCGCGTGTTGCACTTGCACCCGTAGCTATGGAATGTAAGCTTGAACGCGTCTTTACCGTTGGTGAATTTGAGGATAATGTTGTTTGGGGCCGTGTCGTCCGCTTTCATGTCCGTGACGATCTTTACAACCATGAGAAGGGCTATGTAGATACAGCAGCTCTTACACCTATTGGTCGACTTGCTGCTGAATACACCCTCGTTGACAATGTCTTCACGACGCCATTAGATCCTGAATTACTCAAGGCTCGCGAAGGCTCACGCATGCATCGTCTCGATGGCCGTCCTACAGATTGGGCAGCCTCGAATCAGAAAAACTGGTCACCATCTGGCAGCGTTATGGAGGAGGAGTGAATTTTATGGTCGCCGACAATGATATCCATGAACTATGTAACTGTAAGAAGTTAAGGAGCGCGGCACGCCACATTACACGCTTCTACGACGCCTGCTTGTCTGAGTCAGGGTTACGCGCTACTCAATACTCCATCTTAGCCTATCTCGAGCATCGTGAACCAAAGACGATGAAGGAACTAGCCGACCTTATGGTTATGGATCGTGCCACAATCGGACATAATCTTCGTCCTCTGGAGCGTGATGGCTTGATTACGATTCAAGTTAGCGAAATGGATCGACGTGCCAGAATCGTGTCAATCACCGACGAAGGGCTTAAACGCCTCGCACTGGGAAGACCTGGATGGGAACGCGCTCAGGCCGAATTCGAGAGTCAGTTAGGCGCGGAGTATGTAGCATCCATGCGGAAAATGATGAATGAAGTAGCGCGCTTTAATTTTGACATCGAATGAGCTACCGAAGGTCGACCATGTGGTTTGTCGCATGATGAATCTTCCTCATAAGGAATAGAGACGCAATGTTACGTAACTCTACATGGACGGTGCCTAGGCCGATCCGCTTAGCTGCACCGAAATCACCTTTGCTCTGCTACCGAACGCCTTTATCTGTTTAAAGTGTAAGGCGGTTCCCAACATGGATGGTATTACGTGGTAAAATTGTGAGCAAGAACGGGACGCCACTTAACCGCAATAATGTCCTCCGTTAAATAGGGGCATATGAGACTATTTGCACCATCTTGTATTTACCATCTTTGTAAAAGCAGTGCGTTCTCTGATTTTGGAACTCTACACGAGATTCCCAACAGGCAGACTGTTATTGTATTAGATTCTTTATTATGCTCACAAAGGAGGAAAGAAAAATGAGTGCACACATTCCTTTTATGACATCTAGCAAAGGATCTCGGGCCATTATTTTTGTCCATGGATTTATGGATGCCGGCAAGGTATGGGACGATGTTATTGCCTCTATTACTGAAAAGGACTTGCAAAAGGTATATCTTGATTTGCCGGGAATGGGAGCTTTAACGGCTATCGAGGGAGAAATTTCGCTTGCTCGCTATGCGAGAGATGTTGCTTCAGTCGTCGAACAAATTGGAAAACCCTTTGTGATTGTAGGGCAAAGTATGGGAGCGCAAATCGCAGAGTTGGTCACCCGTATGCAGCCTGGACTTGCGCGAGGACTGGTGTTACTCACACCTGTCCCTCTCGAAGGAGTAAAAGCGTCAGCCGAAGTGGTCGCACCGTTAAAGCAACTTGGTGAGCACCCAGAGATTGAGAAAGTACTACGCAAGCAATTTTCACGCGGGCTTACACAAGAGAGTTTAGACCGACTTTGTGAATTGAATGTAGATGTGAGACCGGACGTTGTCGTATCACTTGTTGACATGTGGAACGAAGGCTATCCTGGTGGCGATTCACCGAGTCAATTTACTCGTCCCGTTCTGATAATGCGGGGTATGGATGACCCGTTTGTAACCAACGAGATGGTTGCAGGCATAACATCTCGTTTTAGACGTGTTATAAAGCAAGACATACACGGGGGCGGTCATTGGTCGCATGTTGAACAATCGGAAGCAGTTGCACAATATATAAACCAATATCTTAAATTGATTGAGTGGGAGTGATTGTTATGAATAAATCGAACAAAAACGAATGGGAAAACGCATTCACTGAAAAGTTTCAAGACGCATTTGCGGAGACATTTGCTGAAAATGTGGTGCTTGAAGCTGTTATATTGAATTCCCCTATTAAGGGACGAGATAATGTGCAGAAGGTGATGAAAGAAGCCAGTAAAATTTATGAAATCTTGACGTTTACAAGGGGTACAACTGCCGGTTTGCAAGAATATATAGAATGGGAAGCACAGACTTTTAGTGGAGTTCAGCTAAAGGGTGTCACTATCCTTACGCGTAACGAAAACGGTGCCCTTGCTCATATTGCGATTCATCATCGCCCTCTGAGAAGTGCATTACAGTTTTCCACTCTGCTCGGAGAACGCCTTCGTGGTCAAGTTGATCCGTCCTACTTTTATTCTGAGAAAGGAGAATAATGCTATGTCTCATCTATCTTATAAAATAGACAACCAAATTGCCGTTATTACTCTGGGCAATCCACCGCAAAACCGTCTTTCTCCACAAATGCTCGATGAATTCGACGAAGCATTGAGTGCTATTGAATGCAGCGACGCACGCGCACTATTGCTCCATGCGGAAGGCCCTGACTTTAGCTTTGGAGGAGATATTGTACCGTGGCCAGACATGACAGCACAGGAATTACGGACCTTGTTTGAGCGGTATTTAGCAACTTTTAACCGGTTTGAGGAGCTATCGGTTCCGACCATTGCTGCCGTACAAGGGCTATGCTTCGGTGGAGGATTTGAATTGGCCATTCGTGCAGATGTCATCTTTGCTGGGGAAACCGCACGCTTCGGCCACCCCGAGCAAACACTTGGTATTATTACAATCCTTGGCGGAATTTACAGGGTTGCAGAACGAGTTGGACGAACTAAAGCGATTGAATGGGCGTTTACATCCGAACAAGTTCCGGCGGTGATTATGGAGCATCACGGTGTGGTGAACCGGGTTGTGGCAGACGATAAACTGTTTGATGAAGCAATGAACTTTACTGAAAAATTATCCAAAGGCCCGACACGTGCTCATGCGGTGCACAAAGCCTTATTGCAAATCTGGGCGGCCGGAGGTCTCTCCGCTGCTGATAAGGCAGTTCTTGAATTAGGGCTTCCATTATTTGAAAGCGAAGACGTGAAACTTGCTTTACCTATCTCGGTTGAAGCGTTTAAAATGAAAAAAACGCGGCCTACATTTCCGTTTATAGGCAAGTAAGACCGAAGGTAAGTTCCGGCATTTCGGGCTCATGGAATGTTTTTTTAAAACGCACTGTGCAAACATGAAGCTTGATGAAAAATATACAGTGACGTCGCCTTGGCACTTGCGACGTTTGAACGTAATTGGCGATCAAAAATTAATCAAATGCTCGTTATCAATAAAAATGTGCCGAAAGCAACTAAGCTCTACATGGAATTAACTTTTCCTATATGACAAAAAACAGGCTAAAGGAATATACAGAGTGGAGAGCAAAACAAGCGACGGTGTTGAACTTCAAAGGATTATGATTTTGCAATAAAGATGAAACTTGTTTATATCATCTTATAAATGACCTTGGAAATTGTACTTATCTTTCTGCCTCTTAAAAGAGCAGATAAAGGTAAAACTTGCTTCGTCCTATTTTTATTCAAACTCAGTTTTTTTATGGTCGAAGGTTACCTAATTTAAGAGGAGGTAACTACGGGCAGATACTAAGGGATTCACGATGCCAACGGAATTCTTTTTGCCCATCCTCCTTATCATAAATTATTACCGGGAGTGAAAATGTTATGAATACAGATTTGGGTTTTATAAGAAAAGATGTAGAAATTAATGCGGAAGGAACCCTGATCAAAGGATGGCTGTATTTGCCACTAAGAAAAAAAACCGAGCCGTATCCGGCTATTGTGATGGCGCATGGATATGCAGGTTTGAAGGAAATGTATTTGGAGTCGTACGCTAAGAAATTCGCCGAAAACGGATTTGCGGTCGTGCTGTTCGATTATCGAAATTTTGGCGACAGCGAAGGAACTCCAAGGCACGAAATCGATCCGTGGCAGCAAGTTGAGGACTACCGGCATGTCATAACATACGCCAGCTCGCTTTCGGAAGTCGACAGCGAATCCATTGGAATTTGGGGCACAAGTTATAGCGGAGGGCATGTTTTAGTTGTAGGTGCAACCGATAAACGAGTAAAATGCGTCGTTTCCCAAGTACCGACGATTAGTGGCTCGAAAATTGCGCATCGAAGAGTGAATGGAGATGCGCTCACGGAGCTGTTGTCCTCCTTTGCCGAAGATAGACTCAACCGGCAACGCGGCGGAGATCCTGTTTATTATTCAGTCGTTCCCGGTGGAGAATTTGAAAACAGCGTCTATAAATCGAAGGATGCGCTTGAATTTTATTTAAAAGGATCGGAGAAATTCAACAATAAAGTCACACTGCGTTCCATTGAATTATCAAGAGGCTATGAGCCAGGGGCCTTTATTGCCAATATTAGTCCCACGCCGCTGTTGATGTTGATTGCAAAAAACGATTTTATAACGCCTACCGATTTAGCGCTTGCTGCATACGAACAAGCACTCGAACCAAAACAACTGGCACTGATACCGGGCGGACATTTTGATCCATATACGCAATATTTCGATCAATCGAGTAACGCAGCCCTAGAATGGTTCAAGACACATTTGGTCGATTAACAAAAATACTATCGAATCTATTCATAATTTTAAAAATGAACAAATAAAGCTAATTAGCTACCAGCATAATAAATGGAAATAATGAAACTACATGGGGTACGAAAACGATTCGCAGAATGAGGGGCCAATTTGAAGAATAATAGAATTGATACCATAACCTGTCAAGAAGAGAAAGATAGCAAAAAAATATACAGGAAAAGGTGAGATTATTGAATATTTCAGTTCTCGGTTGTGGGCGTTGGGGCACTTTTATAGCTTGGTATGCTAACAAAGTTGGTCATAATGTAATTTTGTGGGGGAGAGAGAGCTCAAATAATTACATTAAATTAGATGAAACTAGAATGAATGATTATCTTAAGCTACCTGAAGATATTGAATTAAGTAATTCTCTACGCAAAGCAGTTTCATTTGCAGAGATCATTATCATATCGATTAGTGCACAGGAATTACGTTCGTTTGCTAATCAATTAAGCCTCATTAATGATATACAAGGAAAAACCTTCATCTTATGTATGAAAGGAATAGAAGCTACAAGTGGAAAGAGGCTATCTCAAGTATTCGGTGAAACAATAGGGAACAATACCAATATAGCAGTTTGGGTTGGCCCGGGGCACGTACAAGATTTTGCAAATAATATTCCGAACTGTATGGTGATTGATTCGGAAGATATCGAAATTACAAAAAAAATTGTTCAGGAGTTTAATAGTGATTTAATAAGGTTTTACTACGGACAAGATATGATTGGAAATGAGATAGGGGCAGCCACGAAAAATGTTATGGGAATTGCCGCGGGAATGTTGGATGGATTGAATTACAGCAGTCTAAAAGGTTCTCTTATGGCAAGAGGAACCAGGGAACTTTCACGCCTCGTTACAGCTATGGGAGGAAATGATGTAACGATCTATGGATTGAGTCATTTAGGCGATTATGAGGCAACATTGTTCTCCTTGCATAGTCATAATCGGAAGTTTGGACAAGCCTTTGTTTCAGGTGAAAAGTTTGAGAAATTGGCGGAAGGAGTATCAACAGTCAAGGCATTGAAAGAACTATCTGAACAGTATGATGTTGAACTTCCAATTAGTAACGCTTTATATGATATTTTGTTTGAGAATAAGGATGCAAAAGATACATTAGAAAATCTTTTTTTAAGACCTGTAAAATTTGAGTTCCAATGATAATTGAATTGATTAGATGAAATTTCTGGTTCTGGTGCAAAAAATACTCGATAGAAACATAGAGTGTCAATTTCCTTTAAATTGCTAGCTTATGAAGCTAATCCAAACAATTTATGAATGAATTCTTTTTGATTTTGGACAGACTTCTCCCTTTGGAGAGTCTGTCCTTTTTTGATCATGTGCATAGCCTCTATCCCCGCAATAATTCGTTTGGCAGTCCGTAAGGACTTTAATCCAAGCATCGGGCGAATTCGTTTTTTAATAAAGCGATGATCCTGCTCTACGATATTGTTGAGATATTTCACTTGCCTTAGTTGGATGCCTTCAGGCATCTGCTTTTCTTCTTTTAACTCTTG
>NZ_AUMR01000093.1 GCF_000430785.1 Ectobacillus panaciterrae DSM 19096 | reverse complement strand
TCAGATCAAGGTGTTCATTATACAAGTCCTATCTTTCAAAAAGCAGTAAAGAAATTAGGGTTACGCCAATCTATGTCAAGACGGGGAAACTGTTGGGACAACGCACCACAGGAATTATTCTTTGGCCATCTTAAAGACGAGTCCTCTATTAAAGCATGTACAAGTCTAGATGAGTTAAGAAAAGAAATTAAACAATATATGATTTATTACAATCACTATAGATACCAGTGGAATTTAAAAAAGATGACCCCTGTTCAATATAGAGATCATCTTCTTAAAACTGCCTAGGTTTTTTTTAATGTCCTTTACAAAGGGTACACTTTACAACCTTAAATTGTGAGATTAGGCTTTATTCATGGCTTATTTAAAAAGTCTGATTCCGATACTACTTTCGTTTATGCCTGGTTCGTACCGTCGATCAGTTGGGTGTATTCTATTTTCATGAATTTATAAAGTGGCAATGATTCCAAAGCCTTTCTTAATTCGTCATCGCTGTCAGCAATACAAAGAGACCAATGTTCATCCCTTTTGTGGGAGAGGTAAAACGTGTTGATCAGACCCTGTTCCACTAATTCGGCAAATCGTGTTTGTTCCGCAGGTAACAGTTCTGCAATTTCTTCCTCTGATGCTGATGGATCAATTTTGACATGAACGAGAAAACGCATGTTGTACCCCTCCTAAGGATAATTACTTGAAATTTTATTGAAACAATTGAGGATACAGTGAAGGTATTCCTCCTGCAAGACCTTGTTGTAAATTCCGGCTCGTATCATCAGCAAGAATCTCGTAGAGATCAGCTTCGATTCCATCAATCGCGATCTTGGCAATTTCCTTTGGACTAGCCTTAGGTGCTTCGATACCAGCTGTCAGATCCGTGTCCATGAACGCTACGTGCAATCCGGCAACCTTAATGTTTTTAGGGGCTAACTCCAAGCGTAATGCATTTGTTGCTCCCCATTGAGCAGATTTTGCTGCTGAATACGCGCCTGAATTACCGGTATTGAACCAAGATAATGCAGATAAGATATTCAGGATCGTGCCTCCTCCATTTTTTTCAATAACGGGTGCAAAAGCACGAACCATTGAAATTGTGCCGAAAACATTGGTGTTGAATTCAACATGAATATCTTCCAGCTCACCTGCGAAAAGGGAAGCACCCGTTGCGGTACCAGCATTGTTGATCAGAAGGGTTACATCCCCAGCTACCTCGGCCGCCGCCATGACGGATTTCGGATCAGTAATATCGAGCTGCAACGGAATAGCACCTGGCAGATCGACTGATGCTGGGTTTCTCGCTCCAGCGTATACTTTGGCTCCTCTTGCTAAAAGTTCAAGAGCCAATTGTTTACCTAAACCACGATTTGAACCACTGACAATTGCAACTTGTTTTGAAATATCCATTTTTTATTTCTCCCTTGTTTTTAGAATTATCGTTCTCAAATTGGTGTACATGCCTTCAGTGTATATATCTATAGAGTGCTTTATCATATAAGTAAATTACTGACCAGACAGCATATCGTTAACTTGGTTTACAAGAACGCTCTCGTTCGGGCCCGGATTGTTACGATACATTTTCGCTGACTCCACCAGAACTTCATTCGTATCTGTACCAAGTACCTTCATCGTTTCTTCAATGAATGCTGTAAGTGGCATCGCATTGGGATCGTAATTGATCATTTGTGTTTGAACCAATGGTGGCGCAATCTCCAGTACTTTCACTGATGTGTCATTCAGAATGTAGCGCTGGGTGAGTGTATAGGAATGAAGCGCTGCTTTTGTCGCAGAATATACAGCCCCCTGCGCAACAGGTACGAATCCGAGTATCGAAGTCGTATTGATGATATAAGCTTCATTTTTGGATTTCAAATGTTCCTGCAATGCAGCCGCCATACGAATTGGACCAAGCAAATTGGTGGTGACTGTCTGAACCAGAATATCTTCGTCAACCAATCCCGTCGGGTCTTCAGGCGTATAAATACCGGCGTTGTTAAACAATACATTAAGATCTGGATATTCCTTCATTAACTGCTGGGCAACTGAGTTTACGCTTGCGGGGTCTTGTATATTCAGCTCTATTGCAGACATGCCAGGATTCGCTTAAATGGTTTCCTCTAGACGCTCTTTACTCCGTCCAGAGATAATAACTTTGTTTCCAAGTTTGTGAAATGCCTCTGCTAGCCCTCGTCCAATTCCTGAACCGCCACCTGTGATAAAAATCGTGTTTCCTGTTAATTTCATTTTCAAATCCTCCTTAGTTTATAGCGTATCTATTGCTGTCTCGTTTGAACTCAAGTTGTTGCTTTGGCGTTCGGATGAAGCCGAAAAGTAAAAGAATGTTTTGAGAACGATAATTCTAATTAGACCAAAAAAATATTTAGTAAGTCTATTTTCACAAATCGTATTCTCTGAGATTGTTCTTCTCTCTTCTAAAATGATTATAACATTTCGGGAACGATCGGTAAAGAATTAGATTTTCCTTATTTATTGATCCCATTTGTTTTATTGATTTAGATCAACGACCTACATGCTCTGTACGTGCTCTAATTTGACCTGTCATTATTTTCCGAGGTAAAAATCGTGGCAGAGATGTAATGAAACGATGAATTGCTCCTGGAATAATGAGTGTCTTGCCACGCAATAAATCGCGATATGCCTCATCTGCCACCATTCCGACTTCCATAACACCGCTTTGGTACAGCTTGGAAGATCTTACCCCTGAACGATCAACGAAACCAGTTGCCGTTGGGCCAGGGCATAGTGCCGTCACAGTCACACCCGTTCCGGTTAGTTCATTCTCTAGTGCCTCTGTGAATGAAAGAACGTATGCCTTCGTAGCGAAGTACACTGCCATTAGCGGTCCCGGGTAAAAAGCTGCTACCGAAGCCACATTCATTACGCCCCCTTGGCGCTGCTTGATCATATCCGGTAAGAACAACTTCGTCATAATCGTTAAAGCTTTGATATTGACATCAATCATATTCATTTCTTGGTCTAAATCCGTTTCTAAGAATGACCCATACAAACCAAAGCCCGCATTATTGACCAGATAGTCGACGTCGATTTCTTCGTTTTTAAGTTCGTCATAAATTTCTTCGGCCACACCAGGCAACGTTAAATCCTTCGCCAATACCTTAACGTGAACACCGTATCTTTCCCTATATCCTTTTGCCAATTCTATTAGCTTAGCCTCGCTTCTTGCCACGAGAACCATGTTGTTACCATCTTTAGCAAAACGATCTGCCAACTCTTTGCCAATTCCACCTGAAGCCCCAGTAATAAGTACAGTTTTTTTCATCTTAAATCCACCTTAATTAATTATTGTAAGTGTGTGACTTGATCACGATTTAGTAAAATTTGTTTCCAACGAAGGTTATGGTTACGTCGAACCATAACCTTCGTTTGCACCTGTTACAAGTGCAAAATTATTAGATATTAATTTGATCCTACTTGGATGTCTTTTTTAGAACTATCATTCTAAAAAGGCGAATGCATTGTGCTTCAATAGGGAGAGTAACTTCTGTAAAGGGACATGCACGCAATACAGGAATGATCATTCTAATAATTGCAAAAAAATGGATTATCCTTGCAAAAATTTCGTTGATACTTTCACTATACGACATAGTTTTTCTTTATCAACCGAGGTTCTTGCCATTACTCTTATACCGACAGATATATTATGCAGGTACTCTGCCATTTCTTTGGCATCGTGATCAGATGAGAATTCTCCATCTCGCTGTCCCCAAAGAATAATCTGCTCGAACATCTGCTCTGCCACTGTGAATGATTCTATAGACCTTGTATCCACGTCCATATCACGTGCAGCCAGTTCTACCGCCGAATTCACGATTAAGCAACCAGATGGCATATCCTCTGATTCACTGATCATAAAACCAAAAATTTTCTGAAGAGCTTCCACTGCAGTCTTCGATGTTTTGACTTCTGCGAGCAATGTGGCGTTAACGTTGCCGCAGTAACGATCCATAGCCTGCAGAAACAGAGAATGTTTGTCGTCAAAAGTAGCATATAAACTTCTGCGATGAATTCCCATATGCTCAACAAGGTCACTCATCGACGTCTTCTCGTAACCTTGTTCCCAGAATATCTTCATTGCTTTATCCAATACTTCGCTCACTTCAAACTCTTTACTTCTAGCCATATAATTTTCCTCCCAAAATTATCGTAACATATCGGGAACGATCAGTAAATAATATATTTTCTATAAACGTGTATGTATTCCAACGATGGATTTGGTGAAGTTGGATGCTTAATACCTAATTCATCTGCAATAAAAATTGTTTCTTCCAAAAGTAATATAGGAAAAATAAGAGTAGCTTTTGGCCATAGGAATTTACCACATCTGCCATTTTTTGCACCAATGATTCACTAAAATATTCCAATATATACAATTAAATTTAACACGGTTTTACTTTGTGTTATTCCTCTAACCTGCTTCTTTAGTTTAAGTGAAAGTTTCACAAACTATTCAGTGTACCAATTTTCTTAAAACGTCTTATTCAGCAATCTGGCCCTTTAACGGAGCAATTCTATTGTAACTCAAAAGTTGCTGAATTCACTTTTCAACTTCAGATGTACTTTTCCTTTTCACCATAAAAAACCCCTTTAGATAACCATATCCAAAGGGGTAAAACGGTACATCTTTCTTTTAAATCTACATATAATTATATTCAAACAAGATTGATTATTGAAGCCTCCCAATTTAATGAGAGGCTTTTTTGTTTTTACTCCACTAATTTATATTTTAACCTGCTTCGGTTAAAAAACGAAAATGATCGTTTTGTAAAGTAAAAATGTAATGGGAATTGTAGTAGTAAAAATATTGTAAAAGGCGAGGTTAATACCTTAAACCTTACCTTTTTATAAAGAAGATTGCGTATATGTTTTCGTATATATACGAAATCTTCGAACCAGTAACACTATAGTTTCAATGTGTTTTGGTATATATTTTACTCTATATTTCGTTTAGTAGGTTTAATTAACATCATTTCTGAAAATTCTATAAAATTACCGGACTATGTAGTTGTAGCCATAAGTATAATACATCTTTTAAAAACATTTGGATTAAGTTATAAAAACCGCTATGAGCTAATTAAATCTAAGTTTCATAATCGTGAAAACTTCAAAGAATTTAGAGTTTGGAAAAATATTTTGAGTGTGTTAGCTAACCCGCAAGAAGATTGGAAAGGATTGAGAGAAGACGAGGATGGATTGTTAATCCGGTTCTGGTGCAAAAATAAAATAAAAGAGAATAAAGCATATATATTCCTAACGAAATCGTATCTTATGCAGCAAGCCCAAACAATTGATGAATGAATTCTTTCTGATTTTGGACAGACTGATCCCGTAAAGCAATCTGTTCTTTTTTGATCATATGCATGGCTTCTACTCCAGAAAGAATGGATGTAGCTGTGTCAAAAGATTTGAACCCTAGCATAGGAAGGACTCGTTTCTTAATGGCTTAATCACAGGGTTGCTGCTCTAGACCGCAAAGTAGATTTTAATACGTGAAATATAGGTGTATTTGGCAATTAAAAAATATTATAAATGGAAGTATATTTTATGAATGTGAAAGAGTCAAAATACGCAAGTAGTGCATAAAAACTTGCATATTTTAGGCTCTTAAATTTTATTCCTAATTGTGTTAAAGCACCCGTTTAAGTACATTCATTCACAAAGTTTGCATTAAGTAGGCTCATTTTTCTTAGAACACTAAATAGTGCCTACAACCCAAATGGGCGAGGCACTGTTATTGATTTATCTAATCACTATTCTAATTAATGATTAAGGGATGATTTTGTTATTCCTCTGGTTTTTTTAATAGTTAATCAAATTAAAATCTAATTCACTACAGTTCCCGGCTCTTCTTATTCATATGGAATATCGATTTTCTGGATAAGGCAGACCCAAATTACCGCGTAACGTGTTTGATTCATATTCCTTACGGAAAATTCCCTTTTCTTGTAAAATAGGAACGACTAAATCAATAAAGTCATCAAACCCTGAAGGATGCTCCTGTCTTATCAGCAATACATCCATCGCACCTGCCTCGTACCAGTGTTGAATTTGATCTGCTACTTTTTCTTCCGAACCAAAAAATTTCGGCTTTGGTAATCGATAGATAGGCATTAGTGACTGCAGCTCTTGAAATTTTTCTTCTGCTTCTTTTTCTGTCCGTCCTACAATCGGATTATGTCCCGGCATAATCATGAAATCATTAGGCGAACGGCCTTCTAACCTCACTCTTCTCCTTAACTCTTTACTGAATGCTTTAGCATCCTCTAAATCATCATAACCAATAAATACACCGTCGGCATGCTTCGAGGCAATATTCATGAAATCCGGAGAGGTGCCGGCTTGAAAAATAACCGGTCTTCCTTGTCTGGAACGGCTAATATTTAACGGGCCATCCACGGAAAAATAGTTTCCTCTATAGTTTAGAGCGTGCATTTTTCGTGGATCATAGAATACTCCGCTTTTTTTATCCCGTATAAAAGCGTCATCCTCATAGGAGTCCCAAAGACCTTTCACAATCTCTAAAAATTCTTTTTTCATTGGATACAAGTCTGCTTTAGAAAGATGCGTTCGACTATAATTCGCTAACCCTCCTAGATTAGAAGTGACGGCATTCCATCCTGCTCGGCCATTACTGATTTTATCAAGAGAAGCCATCTGACGAGCAACAGTGAATGGATCCGCATAGGAAGTTGCAATTGTTGCAGTAAGCCCAATAGAATGAGTCACCATGCTTAAGGCAGACAGAATACTTACACCTTCAAACATACTGAGATAATGAGGAATCATACCCGGTCCAATATGGCTGACGTCAGCTAAAAAGATCATGTCAAACTTTCCTTCTTCTAATCTTTTAGCTTTTTGTACATAGTAATCAATGCTCTCACTGGCATTAGCTGGCATATCTGGGTGACGCCAACCCATGTAATTAAAGCCTACTCCATCTACAATCGCGCCAATTTTAAGTTGTTTTTTCTCTTTCAATAATTTCCCCTTCTTTTCATTCTATACTTGTTAGCTATTTAGATTTAAGATCAAATTCTTCTGCCAGTAACCGATATCCCTTTAGTCGACTTGCTTGGTCAGGATAAAAATCCGCTATCATAATTTCGTTTACTAAAGCTTCATTTGCCATTCGCTTTAACTTTTCAGCAACATTGGCTGCACTTCCAATAACAAACCGGTCTTTATTATATTGTCGCACTGCCTCTTCCTGTGGTGTATAAACATACTTACTGGCTTCTTCTAGTGTTGGAAATGAAAGATCACGCGAACCTGTTGCCATTCTTGTCCATGTTAGCTCCAATGGTCCTGCCAAATATTTTGCCTCTTCCTCTGTTTCTGCTGCAATAACACCAATAGCCAGAATGCTTTTTGGTTCCTTCATATAGGCAGAAGGATTAAAATTATTTTTATAAAAATGAAGAACTGGAATAGCTAATTTAGGTGCTAAGTGGGCTGCAAATACGAAACCAAGCCCTTTTTCTGTTGCAAATCGTACGCCGCCTTGACTGGAGCCCAACATGTAAATATCGGGCACGAGTGTTTCATCACCTGGAGGTGAAATCTCTGCAAAGGGATGATCCATCGGGAACTTCCGAGAAAAAAAACAAAGGAGTTCGTTTAATTGGTCGGGAAAATCATTTGCAATAGCCCTCTCATGTGAACGTTGTAAGGCTAACGCAGTCAACCCATCTGTTCCCGATGCTCTCCCAATTCCAAGATCTATCCTTCCAGGATGTAGCGCTTCAAGAAGTGTAAAGTTCTCTACGACTTTAAGTGGGCTATGGTTAGGTAACATAATCCCTCCAGCACCTACACGTATATTTTTAGTGTGTGAAGCTGCATGTACACTTAATAAATCAGGAGATGTACTGATTTGACTAGTAGTATTGTGGTGCTCAGTAAACCAGTATCTGGTGTAACCCAATTGATCAGCTAACCCAACAACCTCTGTCGTATTGTTAAGACTCTCCGTAGGATTGCTATGCTTGTAAACGTGAACGAAATCTAATATAGATAATCTTAAATTTTGTTCATTCATTGTTGAAATCATTGAATATACTCCTTTTGAATAAAAATTAGTATATATGGTTGTTTTGATGATTTCCTTTTATAAAAGGAAAGGACCGCCCCTTCCAAAAATAGCGGTCATTTCATCGCATAAATCCTAAGAGGTTTTATAAATACTGGCGTTCACCAGTTTGTGCTGCTTTTTCCACTGCATCAAGAAGCTGATGAAGTTTTACCGCATCCGCAAAACTAGGTGTTAGGGATGTTCCTTCCTGTATATCTTTAGCAAACTTACTGTGCGCCTGGGCGACATTCAGAACAAATCCTGCATCGTTTTTAAGGGAATCTGGTACCCAGTAATAAGTATCTGGGATTGTTAATTCATGAAGCTCTTTATCAGTAGGACCTGCACCCCGTAATTGGTGTGATCCAAATTGAATGGAAGCAGGCGCATTGAGTACGATTGTTCCCTTGTCTCCGAAAATTTCAAGAGTAAGCCCCGTTTGGTGCTTAACTCCCCCTTGTATATGAACGCTGGCTGTTGCGCCGTTAGTCAATTTTCCTGTAATCAGTATTTGATCATCTGTCGTTTTTTCAATGACTTTTTGGATATCCACCAATTCAACTTCAGGGAATTGTTGCGCTGTGACGGCTGAAAGTTCTTTGAACTCTCCAAGCATGTAGGTAAATGCATCAAGATTATGTCCGCCTACAATAGTGAGTAAGTTCCCTCCTATCTTCCGATCGAATAGGTACGCAGTAGCCTTGTCAGCCACTCCCCCCATTCCATCAATAGAGATCTTTAAATTGGCCGACAGAAGTTTTCCAACGTAGCCTTCCGCCAATAAACCTTTCACATAATTGATGGCTGGGGCCTGTCTGGCCTGCAATCCAATCGCATTTGGCAACTGTTGGGACTCCACCCATTCCTGCATTTCGAGCGCTTCAGTGGTGTTTGAGCCCAGAGGCCATTCACAATAAATCGGTTTTCCGGCAGGAACAATAGCTTTTACTGCATCATAATGTTCCTTTACGTTGATGCTGACGACTACCATATCCACATCGGAATGTTGAGCCAAATCTTCCACTTTATCAAAAGCATGAGTTGCCTTGAAGGTATCAGCGCTTTTCTTGGCACTTTCCATATTGCTGGTTCCAACTGCTGTGAGTTCAAGCTCATTCAGGTGCTCCATTGCTGGAATATGCGTCCCTCTAGCCCATCCGTTATTAATTGATCCACCTATAATACCTGCTCTTACTTTTTTGTCCATGAGAAACAACTCCTTTTTCATAATCAACGCTGTAAAACATTGAAATCTTTTTTCCATTCCGTTATCAAACCATCCGCATCAGATGTTTCACACTAAAATGTTCAGGATCTATTTATTACACTCGTTTATTAGCCTACTAACTTGTTGTATTAAGTATTTTTGTTACATATACTAGAATAAAATCATTTCTCATCTTTTTGAAGAAGGCAATAAAAATTGCTGTAGTACATTTTTTTGTACTTAACAGTAGAAAGCAGGTGAAAAGGTGTCTAGAATATGTAAGGATGGATTTGACAAAGAGTGTATAAAGGAACAGAGAGAAGTATATGGCATTGCCTATACCCAAAACATACTTTCCGGACGTTGGAAATACCTCATTCTTTGGTTTTTAAAGTCCACACAGCGTCGTTATAGTGAAATCAAAGCTTTTTTAGGGGATATTTCACAAGGTTCTCTTACAAAGCAACTTCGCGAACTAGAAACAGATGGCTTAATTAATCGCAAGATTTATCCAGAGGTTCCTCCTCGTGTTGAATATTCATTAACCTCAAAAGGGGAAGCGTTCATTCCTATTATTGATTTGATGGAAGAATTCGGGAAGAAGTTTGGGGAGCAAGTAGACTAATCAAGGTGAGTACGACGAACGCTACACCAATATTCAAAACCTAATCAATGGTGGATAAGTCTGTTTAGAGGAGCACAAAGAGCTGTGCGGGCTTCGCTATTGCCGGTTACGCATTTTTAAGACATGCAAATGAGCAAGCTCTTCTATTGGAGTTTGCCAAAACATAAAAAGATTGCCTTACTCCTAGCCAGGTTAGGCTAGGGTAGGCAATCTTTTTTTAGAACATTCCTTCACAATCTCTACTTTTAACATAAATATCCGAATTAACTACAAGTGTTATTCAAGAATATGGCCTATTTGCGGAACAATCTTGTTATAAAAGAAACAAATTTATTATCATTCAACAGTACTCTAATTTTAATATATAGCGACAAATAATTATGAAAGAAATACGACAAGTAAAAAGGACAGGCACACACCAAAACGATAAAATGAAATTCTTGTAACAAAAACGAAGATTTTGTGAAAAATATCCATTTTCATCGTTTTGGGGGTAAGTTGTCTTATTAGGTTGATGGGTATGCGTCAGGACCCCATGGCCATAAACCTAATAAAAATAAACTATCCCCAAAATGATAAAATTGAGCAACTTGTGCAAAATCTTCGTTTTGGGGTGATTTCAATTTCTTAACTTGATGGGCATGACCTAAGGAAAGGTTTGTTAGATAAGACTAATTATTTTAATTTAAGTATTATTTTTCCTTTTGCTCTTCCCGCCTCTGCATACTCCAATGCTTTTTGGGCATCTTCGAAAATAAAAACTTTATCAAGTGTAGGCTTAATCACTTCTGACTCTAACATTTCTGTTAAAATTTTCAACTGCTCTCCACTATGCTTCATAAAAAGAAACGTATATTGGACATTATGTTTTTTTTCTAGCTTCGTAAGTTTATAACTTGCAATTGAAAATAAGGTTTTTTTAAATGAGCTAAATCCGTTTTCTTTAGCAAAGCGACCATTCGGGATTCCAGATATAGAAACAATCTTTCCTCCTTTTTTTAATGTTACAAATGATCTCTCTAACGTCGCCCCCCCAATGGTATCAAGAACTGCGTCGTAGTCACGAATCAAATGTTCGAACTTTTCTGTCTTGTAATTAACAACTTCGTCAGCGCCAAGGGATTTTACTAAATCACTACCATCACTAGCTGTAGTTGCGACAAAAGCACCCATATGTTTTGCAAGTTGGATAGCAAATGTTCCTACTCCCCCTGCTCCTGCATGTATTAATATTTTATGTCCTTTTTCAATTCGCAGAATATCATGTAAAGCTTGGTAGGATGTCAATCCGACTAGAGGGATGGAGGCGGCTTCTTCAAAACTTAAATTTTTAGGTTTTAATGCAATATCTTCTTGGTTAACAGAGAGATATTCAGTAAAAGTTCCCATTTTATTTGCTCTAGGTCGACCATATACCTCATCACCGACTTTAAACTTCGTGACACTAGTACCTACTTCAACAATTTTTCCAGAAAAATCGTTTCCTAAAATTAACGGCATCTTGTATTTCAATAATAATTTTAATTCACCTTTTCGAATTTTTGTATCAAGAGGATTTATACTTGCCGCATATATCTCAACTAAGACCTCGTCATTATTTATTTTGGGCATAGGGAAGTCTAAAAAATTTGGTTTTTTACCGTAGTTTTCAATTGCTAAAGCTTTCATTACAATCCTCCACATTTTTATTTAACGCACATGTATCTTTTCATAACGAACCTAAGAAAAAAGATTATGAATATCCCTAGATGGGATATTCATATTAAATAAATTATTTTAAGAAAGGATAATCTGTATAACCTTCTTTTCCTCCTGCATAGAGCGTGTTTTTATCAGGTTCGTTTAGGGGAGCACCTGATTGAATCCGTTCTACAAAGTCTGGATTAGCTAGTACCCAAGTGCCTACTGTGACAACATCTGCAAGATTATTATCTACATCAGACGAAAGTTGATCTAGAGGACGACCTGGACGGTTAACAAGAAGTGATTGATCCCAAAGTTGACGCACATCTTTTAGGAATTGCTCGTTTCCAAAGTGCATTAAATGCAGATATGCAAGGTTAAGCTTATTTAATTCACTTATTAAATAGCGATACATCTCAAGGCTATTTTCCCCCTCATCAATGCCTTGCAGTGTTCCTTGAGGAGAAAAACGGATGCCTGTTCTTTCTGCTCCTATTTCATCAACAACTGCTTTAGCTACTTCAATAGCGAATCGAGAACGACCCTCAATCGTACCACCGTATGCATCTTGACGATGATTGGAGTTTTCACTAAGGAATTGTTGGATCAGATAACCATTCGCTCCGTGAATTTCAACTCCGTCTGCACCAGCTTCAATTGCTGAACGTGCTGCTAAACGAAACTCATTGATAACATCTTTTATCTCAAGCTCACTCAATTCTCTTGGTGTTGGAATTTCTTTCATTCCTTCTGCCGTGAAAATTTCTACACCAGGTGCAATAGCTGACGGTGCAACTGCTTGGCGGTGGTGAGGTGTGTTATCAGGGTGTGATACACGTCCCACATGCATAAGCTGAACAAAAATATGACCGCCTTCACTATGAACTTTAGAAGTTACTTTTTTCCACCCTTTAATATGATTTTCTGTATAAATACCAGGTGTATTAGTGTAACCTTGCCCATCATCTGAAGGTTGGGTTCCTTCGCTTATAATTAAACCGACTGAAGCACGCTGACCATAGTACTCTGCTACTAAATCGCTCGGCGTACCATCTGGTAAAGCTCTACTTCTAGTCATCGGAGCCATACCTATACGATTTTTTAAGTCAATGTTTCCGATACGAACTTTTTCAAATAATCTGCTCATATGAATACTCCTTTTTAATAAGAATTAGAATCAAGAAATGAATTTACGTGTTCTGCAAATAGTTCTGGAAATTGAAACAGATGCCCGTGACCAGAATCAGGATATATAATCAGCTGTGCTTTGGGTAATTTCTCTGTTAAGATATAACTGTTTTTAGTCGGTACCATCACATCATTAACACCATTAGTAACAAGTACAGGGTGTTTGATGTTTTGTAACCATTCATAATCATGATTAGATTTTTGTTTAGCCCATTTTGCAATGGCTTGTAATTGTGCCTCTTTTACTTGTTCTGAACTGTTTACTTTTTTCTGATTAAAAATTCTTTGTAGTGAAGCCATTCCTGCAGATTTACTTGTTTCGGTTTGTTCGTAGAAAAAGAACATAAAATCATTTATTCCATCTTCTTCCGTTCCGCCGTGACGATTCATTCTTTCAAAAATCTCTGGATTTGGATTAATACCAGATTCAGGCGAAGTACCTGCCATAATAATTTTTCTTACTAAATCTCCTTCTTGTAAAGCTAGCTCTTGTGCAACCATGCCACCAATGGAAAAACCAAGAATGTCAACTTGTTCTAATCCAAGAGCTTTTATAAATGTTGCTGTATCTTTTGCCATATCAGCAATTGTAGTAGGCGTTAGTCCATCGGTCTCACCAACCCCTTTATTGTCAAATAAGATTACTGGGCGTGTATTTGCAATAGGTTCAAGCATGTTTGGATCCCAGTTTTCCATCGTTCCTCTAAAGTGAACAAGAAATACTACTGGTATACCATCTTGTGTACCAAATTTTCTATATGCGTAACGAGTTCCATCTGCTTCAATAAATTCTGATTCTGTTGGTATTTTAAAGTTTGTCATTTTTGTGTTCCTCCTTAGAAATTAAAAAACGATTTTATAAGTATGCATAGTATGCATTATGATGGTTTGTTTCATATTAATTTTAGAATGAACGTTCTAAAAAAGGTAAAAAAAGAAAGCTAGTCCAACACTGAAAGTGCTAGAGTGATGATGCCTTCTAATTCTTTTTTATTATAATTAGTTTTTATTAGTACTCTTATACCTACCAAATTGTTGTGTAAGAAACGAGATGTGTTATCAGAATCGATTTCTTTTGATAGCTCTCCACTAGTTTGGCCCCGTTTTATAAGGTTATTAAACATATCTTCAGTACGGTTAAACATTTTTGTAACTATGCGTCCAATTTCTTTGTCCAACAAAGATAATTCAATGGCTGCATTTACTGATAGACAACCTTTTGGGTATTGTTCAATGGAATTCAGTGTGAAAATAAAAACATCACGTATCGCCTGTTTAATGGATGAAGTGCTGCTAATTATGCTTTCCATCTCATTGACGATGAGCTCTTCATAGTGATTAAGGGAAGCTAAAAACAATGAACGCTTGTCACCAAATGTGTCATATATACTCCTGCGGTGTATCCCCATATGATCCACCAAATCTTGCATGGATGTTTTTTCATAACCCTGTTCCCAGAAAAGCTCCATTGCTTTTCTTAATACTGCTTTTTCGTCAAACTCTTTACTTCTAGCCATTTTATTTCTCCTTAAAAAAATCCATGAACCAATACTAACAAAAACAAACGTCATAATCCATTATAGAATGAACGTTCTAAAATAAACACATGAATTTCAAACCATGATTAAATAATACCCTTTTTAGAACGATTAGTAAAGAATTATAACTAACCAATAATTCCTAACACATTTGCTACATATCACAATGTTATCCATTAACTTTCACTTAGGGGTACCGCCAAACATTTCTTCTATTCGTTTAGTTTCTTCAGGATTGTTTTCTTCCACTGTTTCAATTAATAGATCAAACTCTTCTACAGATGCACTCATACCAAATAAACAAGAAACAGCAATTAGAAAAAACCATCTGAGCCCTTACTCAACCAAACTGCCCCTTTAGTTGCATAAGAACCTGAAAGAAGAAGAGAAAAATTAAGACAAGAAGAATTAAAAGGAAATCCTTCTAGCAGCGTTCACGGTGGAGGTCTTGCTGATTTAGTTGGTAGCTTAGGTTGGAAAGGTACGGGAATTCTTATTCTTGTAATCATAATCGGCTTTATTTTTGTATCACTCTTCTGTTTCTTTATCTTCCCCCATTTGAACACCCCCTAATTAAGCAACCAGTCCTTTTAATTTTTACCACAAACAACCATTATCCTTGTTGAACTATCCTGCCATATAGTTTAAGTACATTCCTTCACAATCTCCATTTATTTTAACATTAATATCCAATTTCTTTTAGAAGAGATCCTCCACAATCTGGCCCTTTTATGGAACAATTTTATTGTTATTTAACGTATAATTCATCATTTTTGGTTTTGTTTTCCATAGTGGCCCCTCAATCCACGA
>NZ_AUMR01000092.1 GCF_000430785.1 Ectobacillus panaciterrae DSM 19096 | reverse complement strand
CTCAGTCCCAGTGTGGCCGATCACCCTCTCAGGTCGGCTACGCATCGTCGCCTTGGTGAGCCGTTACCTCACCAACTAGCTAATGCGACGCGGGTCCATCTGTAAGTGACAGCCGAAGCCGTCTTTCCATTTCGAGTCATGCGACTCAAAAAAGTATCCGGTATTAGCTTCGGTTTCCCGAAGTTATCCCAGTCTTACAGGCAGGTTACCCACGTGTTACTCACCCGTCCGCCGCTAACCTCCGAAGAGGTTCGCTCGACTTGCATGTATTAGGCACGCCGCCAGCGTTCATCCTGAGCCAGGATCAAACTCTCCATAAAAGTGTTTGTCTAGCTTAAAATAAAAATTGACGTTTCATGTTTTGTTTAGTTTTCAAAGTTCATCGCCGCTTGAAGCGACTTTTATAATATAACATGCTGTTCTTCTTTCGTCAACTACTTTTTATAACTTGTCGTTGACGACGCTTATTAATATACCATAGCTTAAAAGTAACGTCAATAATCTTTTGAAATAAAAAAGAAACAGACATCTGTTTCTTTTAATGAGGCAGAATATACATTTGAATGACAGCCAATGCAATAAGTCCCGGCACCCCTAAAATTCCTGTTATAGAAGCTGTAGCAAGGTTAATCGGAATATGCAGATCAACTTGTGTTCCAATGATGTTCAAGCCAAACAACAGCAGTGCTCCTACCATAATCTTAATAGATGTTTTCCCAAGAAACCGCAAAGGCTTTAGAGGCGCCCCAACCAGCAGCAATAAAATAATTAACCCGGCAATGACTAAAATCACGACAAAATGATTCATCTCTCTTCCTCTCCCTTATAACTTGTACTATATTTTTATGGGAAACGAAGAAGAAAAAGAACACCTATGAATAAGAAAAAGCGATGTTCACACAGAACATCGCTTTTTACCGCTTCATCATAGTAACTCGGCGCTTTTTTGCTTCTTTTAATGTATAAAAGTACTTTGCTTCAGCAATTTGCAAATGGCAAAGTACTTCTTCAGAAGGCTCCAAGCTCTGTTCTACTATTCGTTTTTGTCTCAGCCAGTCTTGTTTCAGCTCTTCTAACAGCCCTACAAGCTTCTCATCATATTCCCGTCTTAAATATCCTTTTCGGCGAAAGAACATGGGTTGTCTCCTCCTGCTGTTATAACTCTCTTATAGCTCTCTGCGTCCTTCTAGCGCTTTAGAAAGAGTAACTTCATCGGCATACTCCAAGTCTCCGCCAACCGGAAGACCATGAGCAATACGTGTTACTTTAATCCCTGTAGGCTTTAAAAGACGAGAAATATACATAGCCGTCGCTTCTCCTTCAATATTCGGATTGGTAGCCAGTATAACTTCTTTCACCGTCTCATCGTGCAGACGCTTCAGTAAATCCGGAATACGAATATCTTCGGGGCCAACTCCCTCCATCGGAGAAATTGCACCATGGAGAACGTGATACACACCTCGGTATTCCTTCATTTTTTCCATAGCAATTACATCTTTTGGTTCTTGAACCACACATATAACAGACTGGTCTCGATGCGAATCATCGCAAATATAGCATGGATCCCGATCCGTGATATGGCCGCAAACAGAGCAATATGTTAAATTTCGCTTTGCATTAACCAAAGCCTTAGCAAAATCCAATACATCGTCTTCTTTCATATTTAAGACGAAAAACGCTAACCGGACAGCCGTTTTCGGTCCGATTCCCGGTAATCTCATAAAGCTGTCAATCAGCTTCGATATAGGTTCTGGATAATGCATTCACACAGCCTCCTAGAACAGCCCGCCTGGCAAGTTCAATCCCTTCGTGAATTGTCCCATAGTAGCTGCTGTTAAATCATCCATTTTCTTCAGCGCATCGTTTGTTGCTGCCAATACTAAATCTTGCAGCATTTCGATATCTTCCGGATCTACAACTTCTTCTTTAATGCTTACTTCTAAAACTTGCTTGCTTCCGTTAACAATGACTGTTACCATACCGCCGCCGGCAGTTCCCTCTACCGTTTTTTGCAGAAGCTCTTCTTGTGCCTCTTGCATTTGCTTTTGCATTTTTTGCATCTGCTTCATCATATTATTCATGTTTCCCATTCCACGCATCATAGTAAATTCCTCCTAATGATTATTCTTGTATTTCAACTAATTGCTGGCCGACTAATTTGATCGCCTCTTCTACAAGAGGATCTTCTTTCTTTTTTGTTTCTTCTGTCGGTTCATTTTTCAAGAAGTCTTCCCGAATTTTCCCCCATTCAGACTTTGGAACTGCAATCATATGCAATCTCTTTCCTAGCAATTCAAACAGAATTTGCTCAGCTGTTTCTGTTCCTTCTAGGTTCTCACCAGCCATTTTACAATGAATCTCATATTGAAAAGCAAGGACATACGAATCAGAAGCCGCTGCTACAGGCTCGCTGTTTTCCAAAAGCACTGCATACGCTACTTTACTTTTCGCCTTTAACTGCTCCAATACCTCTCCCCAAACGCCCTTTAGTTTCTCTAGATCCTTGCGAGTCGCCTTCTTAAGAATCTCATGAATACGTCCAATCGGTAAGCGAATACCTGTCCGTGCGGGAGCCTTTGGCGCTTTCCTCTGTTCCGTTGCAGATGACTCTTGCGCTATAGGAACACCATTTTGCTTGAGCTGCTTCAGCTCTTGTTCCATTTCTTGCATGCGCTGTAAAACAGATTGCAAACGATCTGCTCCATTTGTTTGCAGCATAAATTGCTGACAAAGCTTTACCATTACAACTTCAAGAAAAATACGTGGATGATTTGTCCACTTCATTTCCTGCTGGCTCTTGCTTAGAGTATGAATTACCTCATAGATGGTATTCGCACTGATTTTTCCGCTGAGTTCGCGAAATTCCTCATCCGCAACTACACGCTCAAGCATATCCTCAAGCTGAGGAGATGTCTGGTATAGCAGCATATCACGGAAGTAATATATAAAGTCCTCCATAAAACGCAGAGAATCTTTACCTTGATTCATAATGGCATCTACAATGCGCAACGCCTGAGGCACATCATTCTCATATATACACTGGGCTAGATGGCCCAAATGCCTCTGAGAAACAGAGCCTGTTACCGCAAGAACTTCTTCCACGGTAACTTCGTTTTCGCTGTATGAGATTGCCTGATCCAACAAGCTCAGGGCATCCCTCATTCCGCCTTCCGCTGCTCTCGCTACGATATGTAATGCTTCATCGCTTACTTTTGTCCCTTCATTGTCAATAACGGTTGTTAATCGCTCTACAATATCACGAACAGAAATTTTTCTGAATTCAAAGCGCTGACAGCGAGAAATAATAGTTGGGGGAATTTTGTGAGGCTCTGTCGTCGCCAAGATAAAAATAACGTGCTTGGGCGGCTCCTCCAGCGTCTTTAGCAAAGCATTAAATGCTCCAATGGAAAGCATGTGCACCTCGTCAATAATGTATACCTTGTAACGGACGGAACTCGGAGCGTACTTTACCTTATCGCGTATATCCCGAATCTCATCTACCCCGTTATTGGAAGCGGCGTCAATTTCCAGGACATCTCCAATCGAGCCGTTGGTAATGCCTAAACAAGACGGACACTGATTGCACGGCTCTGCTGCAGGCGCGTGTTCGCAGTTAATGGCTTTAGCAAACACTTTGGCAATCGTTGTTTTTCCTGTCCCGCGAGGACCGGAAAACAAATAAGCATGTGATACTTTTTCTTGAAGAAGGGCATTTTGCAACGTCTTCGTTACATGTTCCTGGCCGACCACATCTTCAAACTTCTGTGGTCTCCACGTTCGATAAAGCGCCTGATATGACACGAAAGCGAGGCCTCCTCCAAAGAATTTTGTCTCATTGTATTATACCCTATTTATGCTTGGGATTCCATTCGAAAAGCGGAGCCGGCTCGCCCAGGCGCAGAACCAGAGGTTCTCGCCTCTCAAAAGCGCTTTTTTGCTTTTGTGTGGGCGTGGTTCTCTGGTGGCAGCGCCTAGCCGGCGGAGCTAGACACCGCGAAAAGCGGAGCCGGCTCGTTCAGGCGCAGAACAACAAAAAAACCCACTCACGCGGAGTGGATTTTATATGTGTATGTAACTGCCGTGCACCTTCTGTCGATTATGTGCCATAAGCGTTACTTAAGCAGTTAGCTCGGCCCAGGCACCCCTGCGGCACACGAGAGCTTCCGCTTATTGCTGCTTCCTTCCGGATCTGACAAGGTTCACGGATTCCCGTTGCGCAGGACCCAGACGTCAACGCCACTTACTTAAGGCAGGCCCTACAGCAGCATAACCTCGAGAAGGGATTCGGCCTCGCTAGAGCGGATTGCGAGTACAGGGCACCGCTACCTCCCCGCTTAGCACGGCAAAGTTAAAACCATATTTGGTTGCCTTAATCAAGGCATTATCAGTATAACTTGTTTCGATATAAATTGCAACTTGTCATTTTGTGCTCTCTCTACCGAGTTTTTCCTCTTTCTTCTTTCTGCGCAGCTCCCGGAAGAAATCCGAAAGCAACGCCCCGCACTCCGCTTCTAGAACGCCGTTTACCACCTCCGCCTGATGATTGAAGCGCTCCTCTGTAAGCAAATTCATAAGAGTCCCGGCGCAGCCCCCTTTTGGATCTTTCGCGCCATACACGACGCGCTTCACGCGCGACAGCACAATAGCACCGGCACACATCGGGCATGGCTCAAGCGTCACGTACAGCGTTGTATCTTCTAAGCGCCACGTCCCAAGCTTCCGGCAGGCCTCGTCAATGGCAAGCAGTTCAGCATGAGCAATGGAGCGCTGCTCTGTTTCACGAAGGTTATGGGCCTTGCTTACAACTTCATCATCCAGCACGATAACAGCTCCGATAGGCACCTCATAAATCCCGCCTGCTTTTTTGGCTTCCTCTATCGCCATCCTCATATAATACTCGTCACTTTTCATACTGATAGTCCTTTCTTTATGGTACAAATAACTTTTTCCCTTTCTACTAAAACTAAATGGAAAGAAAGAAGAACGCAATATGCAAAATACAGCTTTACTTATTATCGACATGATTAATGATTTCCAATTTGAACACGGCACCATATTTGCTGATAAATGCAAACACAACTATCATAAGATACTTACATAAATTTCTAAAGCAGTTTTTATAGTAATTTGATCCTTCCCCTCTCTCTTATGCTACAATAATCCTGTTTTGATTTTTTTGTTCGTCTTAAGACGCCGTGGTAAAGGAGGAGCAACAATGGTAAGGATACCTTTTATAACTGTAGAGGGACCGATCGGTGTCGGCAAAACTTCGCTTGCCAAAGCTATCTCAGATTATTTCAGTTTCCATTTGTTAAAAGAGATTGTAGATGAAAATCCTTTCTTAGGAAAATTTTACAAGGATATTCATGAGTGGAGCTTTCAAACAGAAATGTTTTTCCTCTGCAATCGCTATAAGCAGTTAGAAGACATCCATGTCAAATACTTACAAAATGAAATGCCGGTTGTAGCAGACTATCATATATTTAAGAACTTAATTTTCGCAGCAAGAACATTACAGCAGGTACAGTATGAAAAATATATTCAAATTTATGATATCCTCACAAGAGACATGCCTACTCCAAATGTAATTGTGTATTTGACAGCAAGCCTCGAAACCTTGCAACAACGAATTGCTATGCGCGGCCGTGATTTCGAAAAGAATATCGACCCACACTATTTGCTTCAACTTATTTCCGACTACGAAATAGCAATGGAGAAATTTACAGCTAATCACCCTGATATTCCTGTACTGAAGTTTAATGGTGATAATATAGACTTCGTTAACAATCAGAATGATTTGGATTACATTTTATCCGCACTGAAAAATACACTGAAAAAGGAGATTATACTGTAATGAATTTGAGAGAAAAATACGATATTCCAAATGATGCAATCATTACAATTGCAGGTACGGTCGGTGTAGGAAAATCCACCATGACGAATGCTCTTGCCAATGCGCTGGGATACCGTACTTCCTTTGAAAAGGTCGATACGAACCCTTACCTCGACAAGTTCTATGCGGATTTCACACGCTGGAGCTTTCACTTGCAAATTTACTTCTTGGCAGAGCGCTTCAAAGAACAAAAGAGAATTTTTGAGTACGGCGGCGGATTTGTACAAGACCGTTCCATTTATGAAGATACAGGCATTTTCGCAAAAATGCACTATGAAAAAGGTACAATGACAGAAACAGATTACGAAACATACAAAGCATTATTTGATGCAATGGTGATGACACCATACTTCCCTCACCCTAATTTATTAATCTATTTGGAAGGTTCTTTTGAAGACATCGTAGCCCGCATTCGCGAGCGCGGAAGACCAATGGAACAGCAAACTCCAATTGAATATTGGAAAGAAATGCATGAACGCTATGAGAACTGGATTAACGGCTTTAACACATGTCCGGTTATGCGCTTAAATATTAATGAATATGACATCATTCAAAATGATGAATCCATTGAACCAATTGTTGAAAAAATTGCATCCTTCATGAAACATACAAGAAAGCTTGTACGATAAAAATAAATCCCGTGCGGAATTCGCACGGGATTTATTTTTTAGTTTAATTTTTTTGCATTACGTTTTGTCGACGCAATTAACTCTTCTCCAGTCTTGCCTGCATGAATACGCTGGCGCACAGTACTTTGACTTAGACCATACATATCAGCAATTTCTTTTACTGTCATTTCTTTACCGTCTACAACAGCTGTTAAAGCTTTGCTGCTTCGTTTTGCCGCTGCTTTTTTAGGTTTCTCTTCTTTCTTTGCATTTGTATCTCCTGCATGGCATATACAGCCGCAAAGCTTACGGAAAGTCTCTTCGCTAATTGTATTGGATACATTTGCTCCGCTATTAAGAATTCGATCCCTTTTGCAAGCCGGACATTGTACATAATATAACGTTTTTCCTTCTAGAGGAAATGTTTGTATAAGAAGTTCCATCGCTGCTCCCTTCATTTCCCAAACTAGTCTAAAAACAAAAACTCGTTACAGCTACGTAACGAGTTTCCAATCTCCACTTATATGCGTATGCGCTGTTGTCAATGTAATATAATATGGCGGAGGAAGAGGGATTCGAACCCCCGCGCGGCTTTCACCGCCTCTCGGTTTTCAAGACCGACCCCTTCAGCCAGGCTTGGGTATTCCTCCTTATTGACATGAAATATAATAGCAAAACATATTCTTTTCGTCAAGTACGATCCTTCTTTAACAAAAAAAGGAAGGGGATATCCCCCTTCTCTTTACTTAATTATTTCTTTATTTCCCATGTATGGACGAAGTACTTCCGGAATGATAACAGAGCCATCTTCCTGCTGATAATTCTCAAGAATTGCTGCTACTGTACGTCCAATTGCTAATCCAGAACCATTTAGTGTGTGTACATGCTCTGGCTTGCCATTTGCTTCGCGACGGAAACGAATGTTTGCACGGCGGGCCTGGAAGCTTTCAAAGTTACTGCAAGAAGAAATTTCACGGTATGTGCCATAGCTAGGAATCCATACTTCAATGTCATATTTCTTTGCTGCTGTAAAACCTAAATCACCCGTACACATGCTTAGCACACGATACGGAAGGCCAAGAAGCTGCAGGACACGCTCTGCGTTATTTGTAAGCTTCTCAAGCTCATCATAAGAATCCTCAGGCTTTACAAACTTCACAAGCTCTACTTTATTGAATTGGTGTTGGCGAATTAATCCGCGTGTATCACGGCCCGCAGATCCTGCTTCAGAACGGAAGCACGCGCTGAATGCTGCATATTGAATCGGAAGCTCATCACCGTTTAAAATTTCATCGCGATGCAGATTTGTTACAGGTACCTCTGCTGTCGGAATTAAGAAATAGTCTTCGCTTTCAATGCGGAATGCATCTTCTTCAAACTTCGGAAGCTGCCCTGTTCCTGTCATGCTGTCTCGATTTACGATGTATGGAGGCAGCACTTCTTGATAACCGTGCTCGTCTGTATGTAAATCCAGCATAAAGTTAAATAAAGCACGCTCTAATCTTGCACCTAATCCCTTATAGAATACAAAACGGCTGCCTGTTACCTTTCCTGCGCGTTCAAAATCGAGAATGCCAAGCTCTGTCGCAATATCCCAGTGAGGCTTTGGTTCAAATCCAAACTCAGGAACATTCCCCCATTTGCGTGCTTCTACGTTATCATCCTCTGTTTCACCTGTTGGAACAGACTCATGAGGGATATTTGGAATCGTCAGCATAAGATGCTCCAGATCTTCTTCCACTACACGAAGCTCGTCATCTAATTCTTTAATTTTCACGCCGACTTCACGCATTTCTAAAATTAACCCTTCTGCATCTTTCTTCTCACGCTTTAACACAGAAATTTGTTGAGATACTTCATTACGCTTGCTTTTCAGCTCTTCTGTTTGCACCAAAAGCTCTCTTCTTTTTGTATCCAGCTCTTCAAAGCGGCCGAAATCGGTTAAATCTTCTCCTCTGTGCTGAAGCTTTGCTTTTACTTCTTCAAAATTAGCACGTAAATATTTAATATCCAGCATCTGTTCTTCCTCCTTTTCGATAAAAAACAAAAAACTCCCGTCCCCTTGGAAAGGGACGAGAGTTTACCCGCGTTGCCACCCTAGTTGAAAGCAATAGCTTTCCTCTTTACAGAACATAACGACTCTTCGCCGGAAATGCTTACTTGTCACAAGACGTTCTGCATTTCGCTCCAGGATGGATTCACAAGCCGCATCTGTCGGTTTTCACCAGCCACCGACTCTCTGCAAGAAGACGACCTTGCTACTGCTTCCTATCAACGCTTTTCGGATATAAGTTTACCATCAATTTACTATAATCTTTATCAACTTGCAAGGGACTTATACCACTTTTTTTGCTTTTGCTTCTTCTGCCATACCAACGAAGTACGCCGTTACACGGTGATCATCGGTTACTTCAGGATGGAAAGAAGTTGCCAAGAAGTTTCCTTGGCGTACAGCAACGATGCGGTCCCCATGAACGGAAAGAACCTCTACATTATCGTCTACGCTTACTACATAAGGAGCACGGATAAACACGCCGATAAATTCTTCTCCTGCACCTTTAATAGAAAGTGCAGCCTCAAAGCTTTCACGCTGTCTGCCGAACGCGTTGCGCTCAACTGTAATATCCATTACACCAATATGCGGCTCGTTATAGCCAACAAGATGCTTTGCCAGCAAAATCATACCTGCACATGTACCAAACATTGGTTTTTCTTCTTTTGCAAATTGACGAAGAGGCTCCATAAAGCCGTATTTATCAATTAAACGGCGCATTGTTGTGCTTTCGCCGCCAGGTAAAATCAATCCATCTAATTCTGCCAACTGTTCTACCTTCTTTACAACAACAGCTTTTGCACCAGATGCCTCAATTGCCTTCACATGCTCACGTACAGCGCCTTGCAGTCCTAATACACCAATTGTAATCATGTATAAAGCTCCTTTTTTACCAGCCGCGCTCTTGCATGCGTTGCTCTGGAAGTAATGAAGAAATCTCGATGCCCTTCATAGGATTTCCAAGATCTTTAGATAATCTTGCAATTAGCTCATAGTCTTCGTAGTGAGTAGTTGCTTCTACAATCGCACGAGCGAATTTCGCCGGATTGTCGGATTTAAAGATACCAGAACCAACGAATACACCATCTGCGCCTAATTGCATCATAAGAGCCGCATCTGCCGGAGTTGCGACACCGCCTGCTGCGAAGTTTACAACCGGTAAACGGCCTAAGCGTTTAATTTCAAGCAATACTTCATAAGGAGCTCCAGTTGCTTTTGCATATGTCATAAGCTCGTCTTCACGCATACCTGCTACTTGACGGATTTCTGCGTTCACTTGGCGCATATGACGAACAGCTTCTACAATGTTACCTGTTCCAGGCTCACCTTTTGTACGAAGCATAGCTGCACCTTCACCAATACGGCGTGCCGCTTCGCCTATATCACGGCAGCCACATACGAATGGAACCGTATAATCACTTTTTAGTAAATGGAATACTTCATCTGCTGGTGTTAAAACTTCACTCTCATCAATATAATCTACACCTAATGATTCTAATACGCGAGCTTCTACAATATGACCGATACGGCATTTTGCCATAACAGGAATAGAAACTGCTCCCATAACCTCTTCTACGATTGTAGGATCTGCCATACGCGATACGCCGCCTGCTGCGCGAATATCAGCTGGAACGCGCTCAAGTGCCATTACGGCTACCGCTCCTGCTTCCTCTGCAATCTTTGCTTGCTCAGCGTTAATTACATCCATAATTACGCCGCCTTTTTGCATTTCTGCCATTCCGCGTTTTACACGCTCTGTACCTGTTACATTCATCATCTTAAGGAGCCCCCTTTATATATGCTTATTTCTATTGTACATCAAAACATTAAGAATACTCTTACATTCTATCATTACTTATTACGCATTTGTCTACTATTTTTTACTAAAAAATCAGGAGAAATAACAGGAAATTCCGTACATTTTTATAAAATTGCCCTTAATAAGTTCTGTATTAGCAGAATATAACAAAAAAGTCCCCATTGGGGGACTTTTTAGAACCAGCCTTTTACCGTATCTACAGCTCCTGCCCAAAGATTACTAAAAAATGAACCGATTCCGCGCATTGCAAGTACAAACCAATTCGCTTTTTCTACATTCTCTTTTGTTACAAGCTCTGTTTTCAATTCCTTGCCGGATAGAAAGCCCGGATCACTTCCATCTTTAGAGGCAATGGTCATATAACCGACCTTTGTACCTTTCTTAATAGGAGCAATCACTTCTTTTTTATCGAATTGATATCCAATTTTATAAGGGGCCTTTTCACCCTTTGGAACAGCAATTTGAATTGCCTTTGCTGTTTCAATACCGACTTCTTTTTCTTTTCCCTTTGCAACGGCAGCAGTTTTCTTATCCTTTAACTGATAACCCTTAGGATATAATTCTTTGGCTTCAAAGCTGCTAAAACCATAATCAAACAGCTTTTTCGTTTCATCAAAACGTGCCTTATATGAATTTGTCTTAATAACAACGGCAATAAGACGCATATCTCCGCGTTTCGCTGTACCTGTAAAGCAATAACCGGCTTCTGGCGTAGAACCCGTTTTCAAGCCGTCTACTCCGTCATATGAGTAGACAAGGCCTTTTAACATCCAGTTCCAGTTATCCATTTGAACTGGATATTTCCCGCCCTCTTGGAAAACTTTCTTTGTAATTTTCGCCGTATCCAGAGCATCCGGGTAATCAGTTATTAAACGTTGTGCTAAAATTGCACAATCTTTTGCAGACATTTTGTTTTCTTCATCGGGGCTTGTACCAGGCGGTTGTTGTCCTTTTAAGTCCTTATTTGTAAGACCTGTAGCATTTACAAACTTATAGTTTTTCATGCCAAGCTCTTTTGCTTTTTCATCCATAATTTTAAGGAAGTTAGCTTCTGATCCGCCGATAAGCTCCGCCAATGCAATTGTTGCCCCATTGGCAGAATAAATTGCCATTGCTTCATACAGCTCTTTTACTGTATAAGACCCGCCCTTTTCTAAAGGAACATTGGAAAGGCTGCGATCTTGAGAAATTGTGTGTGCATAGTCTGAAATCTGTGTTTTTTGATTCCACTTAATCTTACCCTTTTCGACCGCTTCGTGTACAATGTACTCCGTCATCATCTTTGTCATACTCGCAATCGGTAAAGACGCATCCGGATTTTTTTCGTATAAAATCTTACCTGAGCTTGCTTCTACCAAAATTGCAGCTTCTCCTTGTACATCAAGTGCAGGGTTTGTTGCTGCTGATGCACTGCTATATGTAAAAAGCATACTGCACAATAACGTAAATATAGTTACTACCGCGAACATTTGCTTTTGAAACGACACTTTCACCTTGCAACCTCCTATAGAATTGTTTTCACATAAAATTTATTCTAACACAATTCCAAAAAAATAGACAGAGATAGTCTTATCTCTGTCGAAAACTGGAATATTATAATGAATAGTTTGGCGCCTCTTTTGTAATTTGAATATCATGCGGATGACTTTCACGCAAACCTGCTCCGCTCATTCGGATAAATTGTGCATTTTCACGCAAATCTTCTAAATCCTTTGATCCACAATATCCCATACCTGCGCGTAAACCGCCAACTAATTGATGCAATGTATCCGCCAATGGTCCTTTGTAAGGAACACGTCCTTCAATTCCTTCCGGCACGAGCTTCTTGTTGCCTTCTTGGAAATAACGATCCTTGCTGCCGCGTTCCATCGCTCCGACAGAGCCCATCCCGCGGTATACCTTAAAGCGGCGGCCTTGATAAATTTCCGTTTCCCCTGGGCTTTCTGTTACGCCGGCAAACATACTGCCCAGCATTACAACATGTGCGCCCGCAGCCAGTGCTTTCACAATATCTCCGGAATACTTGATTCCTCCGTCTGCAATAACCGGTACGCCGTACTTGCGTGCTTCCGTTGCACAATCATATACAGCTGTTAATTGCGGCACACCCACTCCTGCAACGACACGTGTCGTACAAATTGAACCAGGACCGATTCCTACTTTAATGATATTTGCTCCTGCCTCAATTAAATCGCGTGTTGCTTCAGCTGTTGCCACATTACCTGCAATAATATTAAGATCTGGATATTTTGCACGAATCTCTGCTACTTTGTCTAGAACGCCTTTAGAATGACCATGTGCCGTATCTAATACAATTACATCTGCATTTGCCTTCACAAGTGCATCTACACGAACTATTGCATCAGCTGTAACGCCAACCGCTGCACCTACAAGCAAACGGCCTTGCTTATCTTTGGCAGAATTCGGAAATTCAATCACTTTTTCAATATCTTTAATTGTGATTAATCCTTTTAGTACACCGTTTTTATCTACAAGAGGGAGCTTTTCAATTTTATGCTTTTGTAAAATCTGTTCTGCTTCATTTAAGGTAGTCCCTACTGGAGCGACAATTAGATTTTCCTTCGTCATAACATCGGAAATCTTGATGGAGTAATCCTGAATAAAACGCAAGTCACGGTTTGTAATGATACCAACAAGTTTTTGTTCTGTCTCATTGTTTACAATTGGAACTCCAGAAATACGGTATTTGCCCATTAAATGTTCTGCATCGTACACTTGGTGATCAGGTGTTAAAAAGAAAGGATCTGTAATTACACCGCTCTCGCATCTTTTTACTTTATCCACCTGGTCAGCTTGCTGCTCAATAGACATATTCTTATGGATAATACCCAGACCGCCCTGACGAGCTATTGAAATAGCCATTTCTGCTTCTGTTACCGTATCCATACCTGCGCTTAGAATTGGAACGTTTAACTGCAGTGTCTCAGATAAAACTGATTTTACACTCACTTCTCGTGGCAGCACCTCAGATTTTGCCGGTATAAGCAATACATCATCAAATGTCAGGCCTTCTTTTACAAATTTAGATTCCCACATGAATTGTCCCCCCTATAATTATAATTCCTAAAATATTATTAGTAGCTTAACAATTGGATAAAATACTGTCAAGGAAGTGACTATATGTTAGAATTTTTAGAATTTAAAAGGAGTTTATTTCTATATGGAAACAGCATCTGTTTGGAGAAAACTTAGTTTTTTTATCTCCTCTTCCCATTCACAAAATTATCTTTCCCATTGCTATAAACAATTAGGCATCCCTGATTATGAACGGAGAAGCTTTGAAAATTGCTACCCCTTTATTTATTACTTGGAGCATGGAAAAAGTTATTATGAGCTATCTCGTATTTCCCCTCTTTCAATTAAGCCTGTTCTTCTTTTTTATGGGATGATACAGTTGCTAAAGGCATGTTTGCTTACCGTAGATCCTAATTATCCTGAATCTACTTCTGTGCTGGCTCATGGTGTTACAACGAGAAAAAGAAAAAAGCAAAGCTATGAGTTCCTTCAGGATGAGGTCAAAATTCAAAGAAATGGACTATTTACACATATTGCAGAACAAATGTTTCATATGAAACATTTAGAGGGAGAAAAATTTACGATGGAGGTATTATTAAAACGGGTAGGTGAGCTTAAAGATTTGTTTACGTACAGCAAAAAAGCTCCTGAATTATATGCAGTCAAACGTGTAAGTGACACAATGATTTCAGTACCCAAGCCGATTCTTGACCGCTATAATATGACAGAGGATCGATTTATCGAATATTTTCAATCCTCTTGCTCACATTTAGATATACATCCTGAGGTATCCCAAAACACCAAAGATTATATATATTTTCGTTCATCTCTTGAGAATTGGAATGGGCTGCTAAGTTCTCCTCTTACATATGATTTTTATACAAATACACATTACTTACCAATTAATCGGGAACTAATGAATGTTTTTCCAGAAATGTTAGTTCACTATTTACTGCTTTACAATTTAAGTATGATTTCAAGGTATGAAACAGAATGGTGGAGCGAGCTTCTTCATAGCTATTCGACTGAAGATTATCCCTTTATTCATCAATTTCTATCAGTTTCGTCAGATAAAATTCCTTATTATATTTATCTTTACTTGATTACAAAAACAAAATAAGTTACATATTTCCTAAGAAATTTTTAAAAAAACTTATATATGAGTGAATTATAATTTCAACATTTCCATGTGCTATATACAATGAAAAGGGAGTATGGCATGCTTCTTCTCTCTGGTTTACCCTTGCATGAACTAAAGGTTTGACCGCTTCTGCACATCGCCGGATGATCTCTTCCCGCTATAAAAAGACGTTTTTTATTCACTTGTATATAGTACGGGCTTCTCCCGTATTAAGTTCTTTTTGGATGGGCATAGAGAACCTGCCGAGTTATAGTAGCGGTTAAAACTCTTAAGACGCCCTGACCTATGCTTTTTGACTAAGCAAGTGGTTTCTTTTGTGTAACGTATACCGCGAGCATTATGGATTTTAAACAAAGAAAAATAACGGGAAGCATTACTGCGAAATTTTATACTCTCTTATATGTTTAAAACAAAAAAGGATCAGTCAAATGACTGATCCTTTTTTCAGTGCCTAGCGACGTCCTACTCTCACAGGGACAAGGTCCCAACTACCATCGGCGCTGAAGAGCTTAACTTCCGTGTTCGGTATGGGAACGGGTGTGACCTCTTCGCCATCATCACTAGACATATGAAGGATATTCCTTCAAAACTAGATAACATAAGATAAAGTGTATATTGGTTAAGCCCTCGATCGATTAGTATTCGTCAGCTCCACGTGTCGCCACGCTTCCACCTCGAACCTATCAACCTGATCATCTTTCAGGGATCTTACTAGCTTGACGCTATGGGAAATCTCATCTTGAGGGGGGCTTCATGCTTAGATG
>NZ_AUMR01000091.1 GCF_000430785.1 Ectobacillus panaciterrae DSM 19096 | reverse complement strand
TCTTTGAGGTTTGGAAATAGACTCGTTTCGCTCGAATCATAGATTCACCCCCTGTATATTCCTCATTTTACCACAAACGAAACATACGTTCTATACATTTACAAAATTTTTACATGTTGGACAATAGAGATGGAACGTGCCTATCTCTTGTGCGAAGGCGATTCATCCCCCCACTTACCGTTACACACCATTCACACGCTTGAAGTGGGGGTATTCTCGCTTAATTTATGATAAAAAAGAAAAGACTTAGCCTTTAAGCTAAGTCCAATTAATGATTTGTTAATCACCATTCCGGCATGTCGTCTAACAGGCGGTGTCCCTTCATATAATAGTTTTTATCTCTTGCAATTCTAAAAATCCCCTCTAGCCAGTACCTCTTAGTAATACGTAACTGTAGTCACATAAGAATAAGCATATGGATCATACGGATATGGATAATATGGGACAGGGTATGGTCCGGATAACCGTAGCCATACCCTGAATAATTAATTTGTCCGATTCAATTGATGCTCGGATTTCCTTATGCAGCTTCGTTTTTCCTCTTTATTTATATCGTTCTTCCGCAATCCCGCTTGAGCATGTCCAAGCTCGTTTGGAGACTAAAAAGATAATCCCATTCTGTTTTACTTCCGTAGGATCATGAACTCGCTTGCCAAAATAAAAAGCACTACCACTTAATATACGAATCAAAGGAGTTTTTTTGCATCTCGCTTATTGGATTTACTTCGTGTAGACAGTATGGGCTTCTGACCAGCTGTCTACACAGGAGAAATGATATATTAAAATAATAAAAATTCATTCTGCTGTTTGAGCATTAATTACAATTCCGCTTGTAATAGTCTGAAGTTTTTCAAATGTTATAGGTAAAGCAGATTGAGCAGTTCCTGCTGCTGTGTATACTATATCAAACCTTTTCATGGATTCATCCAAAAAAACAGGAACATCTTTATTCAAAGCAAATGGGCAGACACCCCCTATTTTAAATCCTGTTATTTCTTGTACTTCTTCAGGAGTCGCCAGCTTTGGTTTCCCAGTACCAAGTAACATTTTAACTTTTTTTTGATTTATACGAATATCCCCTGCGGTAACAAACAATCCAAATCTATCACCTGATTTGAAAAGAATGGATTTAGCAATTTGTGCTCCCTCTATCCCAAGTGCTTTTGCAGCTTCTTCCACTGTATTTGTTCTTTCTTCAAACTCAATTGGTTCTAGGCTATTATCAAATTTTTTAACATACTCACGAACTCGATGAAATGGCATATCTCACCTCTCCAATCTTGACAAATTCCAATTTTACCAAATTTTAAAATATTCTTCTTTATTTTTCAAGCGAGGCTGTTTATGAATAAATATTATATATGAAGATTCAAAATAACGAACCATTAAACTTTGCTTACTATATTAAGTAATCAAAGGCTTTTCTTCATTTTAGATATCATACATGAAAGCTAGAAGAGGAAGTATATTTTCTTCAACCAATTGAAACGAAGTTTTAAATTCATTATAATAAAAATACGAAGTATAAAATTCATTATTACAGGAGGATGTATGAAAGAAAAAACATTTCAATACTTGGTTAAGGACAAGTTTCCTCAACTCTCCCCAGGACAAAAGAAGGTAGCAGAATTTTTAATTACTCACTTGGAGGAGGGAGCCCTTCATACCGCTTTTCAGATTGGACGCCAAGTCGGTGTCAGTGACACGACTGTCATACGTTTAGCCTACGCTTTGGGGTTAAATGGTTTTTCTGAAATGCAAGAAATGATTAGACAAGAATGGCTCGGTACGAAACAATCGTCTTTTCGTCCGGAACTCATAACTGAGCATGAAGACGTAAAGAGTACAAGCATATTTACTCATGCAATTCAACAGGAAAAACAAGTATTAGACCAAATACTCAACCAAATTAACGAAGAGGATATTTGGAAAACAGCAGATGCGTTAATTCAAGCCGACCAAATATATATCGGCGGATTTCGAAATTCTTATACAGCGGCTTACTGGTTATACTACACACTCAACCAACTTCGTGAACATGTTTATTCGTCTCTCCCAACAGGATATCTTCCTGAAACATTATGTAACCTTACAGATAATTCGGTCGTATTTATAATTTCTCTTCCTCGTTATACAAAAGAAGCCTTAGCTTTAGCTGAACAAGCAAAAAAACAAAATGCTTTAGTAATTGCAGTGACTGACCGGCAGCTATCACCGATTGGACAACTGGCAGATATTACGCTTACCACGGGAGAAAATACAGAAATTTTCTCTGATCCCATTCTGTCCATCCTCAGTCTATTCCAGTTCATCATCATGGGGATGCAGCAAAGAGACCAGGGAAACATTCGAGAACGGCAGGAAAAGCTGGAACAACTATATACAGAGCAAGGAATATTCCTGGAGTGAAATGGAAAGCTTTATTTCCATTCAAGCAATAATCATAGTCACTTAAAAAGAAAAGAACCTTGCATACTCCTTTGTACGTAAGACTCTTTTCTTTTTATATACTCTTCTCTGCACCCTCCTGCTCGGGAACTCTTCATCGCATTAAACACGTTCGCTGTTTGCTCCAGGATATAATAACGGAATTTTTCGTCACGGATATTTTTATAGGCAGGTATTAACTTACAATCTCAATTATATTAATCCATATAGATTTTCAAAGATGGGTAGAGCCTGCCACAAATCAATCCCTTCCTTCCCTGTTACGCAAGTGCTTTCTTATTCCTTTGGATAAATCATATTTTCAGGTCTTACAATCTCATCGAATTGTTCTTCTGTAAGTAAATTTGTTTTGATAGCAGCTTCTTTCAACGTTAGTCCTTCCTTATGGGCCAACTTCGCAATGGTTGCCGCATTTTCATAACCGATATGCGGATTCAATGCTGTAACGAGCATCAGCGAGCTCTCTAAGTTATGTTGAATCACCTCAAGGTTCGGCTCTATGCCAATCGCACAATGATCACTGAAGGAAATCATCGCATCGGCAAGCAGCCTTGCGGATTGAAGGAAATTATAAATAATGACGGGCTTAAAGACATTCAGTTCAAAATTCCCTTGGCTAGCGGCAAATCCGATCGCAGCATCGTTGCCCATCACCTGGCAAACAACCATCGTTAAGGCCTCGCTCTGTGTCGGATTAACCTTTCCCGGCATAATGGAGCTCCCTGGTTCATTAGCCGGAATCGTAATTTCGCCGATTCCACAGCGCGGTCCGCTTGCCAGCCATCTCACATCATTGGCAATTTTCATAAGATCTGCCGCAAGAGCTTTCAAGGCTCCATGTACATACACGAGTTCGTCATGGCTGGTTAAGGCATGAAACTTGTTCGAAGCAGAAAGGAATGTTTTACCCGTTAATTTGCTGATCTCTTCCGCTACTGTCTCGCCGAACTTGGGATGAGCATTGATGCCGGTGCCTACGGCTGTTCCTCCAATGGCAAGTTCTCTCATGGATTCCGCACTTTCCTTGATCATTTTTTCGCTTTTCTCCAACATTCGGTGCCAGCCGCTTATTTCCTGTCCCAATGTCAATGGTGTGGCATCCTGTAAGTGCGTACGCCCGATTTTAATGATATCTTGGAATTGCTCCATCTTTTGGCCGAGCACTTCTTTAAGCTTAGACAAGGCAGGCAATACATGTGCTTCAATCGCCAATGTTCCGGCTATGTGCATCGCAGTAGGAAAAGTATCGTTCGAACTTTGCGATTTGTTGACATCATCATTAGGGTGAATGCGATGGGGACTTCCGCTTTGTCCCAATAATTGGTTCGCACGATTGGCGATCACTTCGTTTACGTTCATGTTTGATTGGGTTCCACTGCCTGTTTGCCAGACTGCAAGCGGAAAATGTTCATTCCATTTTCCATTTAAAATTTCATCTGCAGCTTTGATGATGACCTCCGCTTTATCAGCTTCCAATTTACCAAGCTTATGATTTGCCTTCGCCGCGCTTTTCTTCAATATAGCAAACGCCTGAATTACCTCTTGAGGCATTTTTTCCGTGCCGATTTTAAAGTTTTGGCTGCTGCGCTGCGTTTGGGCCCCCCAAAGTTTATCTGCCGGTACTTGTATTTCCCCCAATGTATCCTTCTCGACTCTAAACTCCATTACATAGCCTCCTTTAAAGATGTCCAAAGTAATTGCTGTAGTCACTTCATCTTGAAAGAAAAATGTGAATCAAAAAAAACGAATACTTCACTACTTTACTTTTCATTTATGATTAGTTATATACCTTTAAATGAAAATGATTATCAGCATTACTTCCGTCATAATCCATATGAATGATTATTGTCAATTTTACCGCTTCTTCTTATTATTACCTAAATATCCCCATTCCATATAGTCCTAAAGAAAAATGAGCAGCTATTCCGAGTAAAATCAAGATAGCTGCTCAAATTAACATGGATGATCTTAAATATGAACCTCTCCCACTTACTTGCTTCCGCTCCTTGAAGTGGGGGTATTCTCGTCCAACTTATGATAAATTAGGTTGAATTTTCTTTTAAACACCTCTGGGGGATAATATCAAGAACAAGCAGGTGATATTCTTCCATAATGTTCGCATTTCTTTACACAGTTATAAATAAGCCGCTCTTTGCCTGTCGTTATTTATCCCCATCTGAGCGCTTGAAATAGAATGTTTATCTGTTTTTATACGACTACCTCAAATAATATTGTGATTCCTATGCCTCCGCCACTTCCGATAGCGGCAAGTACATATTTCACATCTTTTCTTCTTTGTACTTCGTAGAATAGACGTGTTACCAGGATTGCACCGGATGCTCCGTAAGGATGTCCTAGAGTAAGGGCACCGCCTCGCACATTCAGCTTCTCATAAGGAATAGAAAGCTCCTGAGTACATGCTACAATCTTAGAAGCAAATGCTTCATTTATCTCAACTAAACCGATATCTTCTATTGTTAGTCGGTTCCTCTTTAACAGTTCTTGAATGGCAGGAACAGGTGCAATTCCAGGATAATGAGGATGCACACCAGACACTTGGCTATCAATAAAGCGTAAAACAGGTTGAAAATCGAGTTGATTGGCTAATGTTTCTTCCATTACTAATACTGCACAAGCACCGTCATGAATCCCACAACTGTTTGCTGCTGTAACTGTACCATTTTCTTGTACAAATACCGCCTTTGCTCGTTTCACGAGTCTCTCCATATTTCGCGGACGAAGGAATTCTTCGTCCATCTCAAACTGTCCGCTCTCTAGTATTTCTTGTTTATATAATCCTTTTTCATAGGCCTCCCAGCTACGTTTATAACTAATTAACGCATATTCATCCTGCATCTCTCGTGTAATTCCATATTCTCGGGCTACATATTCCGCAGCGACTCCCATATCAGGATCTCCTATACTGTCTGGAGAGAATTGAGCTCTTGTTGGATAAGGTGAAGTACTGGTACTTTCCACACCCCCAGCTATATAGCACTGACCGGCTCCTCCTTGCGTGAGATAACAAGCCATTCTAATTGCTTCTAAACCTGCACTGCATTGTCGATCGATGGTCATGCCGGTTACAGAAAAAGGAAGTCCAGCTTCTAAAGCAGATAATCGAGCTACGTTTCCTCCAGGTCCCACTACATTTCCCAATATGACATCATCCACCTTATCTTCAATACCTCTACCCAAATGCTGAAGAAGAGGAGCTGCCAGTTCATGCGGACGAAGTAAATGCAGCATACCATTTTCTTTTCCAATAGGAGTTCGTTTTGCTTGTACAACTACCGCTCTTTTAATAGCTATTCACCTGGCTTTCTACCATCTCTTTAATTTGTGGTCGAGCAATTTTCCCACTTGTCGTAAGAGGCATCTCATCTGTAAAATACCATTTACGAGGGACTTTGTACGACGCAAGTTTCATCTGGCATAATTTTCTTAACTCTATTTTAGCAGCCTTTCCTTTTATAACAGCTGTCACAATTTGTCCCCAGTATGAGTCAGCTAAGCCTATAACAGCCACTGCTTCTACATCAGGGTGCAGAGATAATACTGTCTCAATCTCTTCTGGAAAAATGTTAATTCCTCCATAGAGAATTATATTCTTTTCCCGTCCGACTATATATAAAAAACCCGCTTCATCCAGATATCCCATGTCATGTACTGTGCTCCATCCGTCTTCATCTTGAATGGAATGGATGGTATGAGCATCGGCATATAAATATCCCATAAACGTCATCTTACTTCTTACATATATCTTGCCAACTTGGTTTGGTGCTGCTAATGATTGATTCGTATTACGTATTTGGATTTCTACATTATGACATGGCTTTCCAACCGATCCTGGCCTCTCTTTGTTGTCCTGATCTGACAATACTGTGACAAAGCTTAGCTCGCTGGCACCATAGAACTCATACATAGATAAGTTGCGAAACATGTTTCGAATTCTTTGTTTTGAATCAGCCTCCCATTTGGCACCAGAGGAGATGATTTTTACATGTTTCTCTATAACACAGTTTTCCTTTAACAGGGCTTCTATCATAGTTGGAACCATATAGACAGCTGTAACTGGATGTTTATGTAACACTGACAATGTCTGAGAAGGAGAGAATTTTTCCAACAAGTAAACAGTTCCTCCAAGGAATAGTGTACTAATCGCACCATATAGAAAATGGGAATGAATGAGCGCGCCAGGAATGACAACATGTTCGTTCTCATTCATATGAAAATCGAATTTGTTGCAGCTAAAACTAGCTACCCAGGATTCATGGGAACGTATAAAGGCTTTTGGTTCTCCTGTTGAACCAGAGGTAAACCCCATATAAAACGGAAGTTCTTCATTTGCTTCTTGAATGTCAGTGAAGGGAGATTTGTTTATTTCTTCTACACACTCTTCCCATATCATCGCATTTGGGCAGAATGATTTCAGATTGTCATACATATCCTTAGTCGTAATCACGATGGAAGGATTACAAAGACTTAATCGCTTTTGTAATTCTTCTTCTCGCCATTTTATATCTAACGGAGCAACAGTCCAACCCGCTGCGGCGGCTCCTGCAAACAGTTGCAGAAAAGGAATACCATTTGGCATAAGAATTCCGATTGTCTTATTTGTATAAGAATGAGATGTAAGCCAGTTTACTGTTTTACAAACCAATTCGTACCACTGGCGATAACTTAGGTTTTGGTTATGCGTCTGGATGGCGATTCGATCTGATTGATTATAAGCATAGTTTTTATACGGACAAGTAATAGTCGCCATTTGTAGTCTCCTTTTCTAGCAAAAAGAGACACATTATTGTGTCTCAGAAGCTTTAGATACTTGATTATATAATACTGGTGATTTCCTCAGTTTGTATACTAAATAAGATGCAAGTATAGCTTTTAATATATCACCAGGAATATATATAAGGCTTAATTTTATTGTTTGTATAAGAGGAATATTCATAATAAAGGCTTGAACAGGTACTCCAAACACATAAAGTAAAAATACCCCTACTGTCAAATTCGTGAACAAAACCTTCCAAAAAGTTAAAACACGGTAACGAGAGATAATGTATCCGAGACAAAAAGCTATAATAGGATATCCCAATAAGTAACCGGCACTCGGTCCAACAAAGACACTCATCCCGCCACGTCCTCCGGATAGAAGCGGTATACCTGCAGCAACAAGTAACAAGAATACGATTTGACTCCAACCTCCAAGTCTAGCACCTAATACCCCACCGGAAAGCAAAACCCCTAGTGTTTGGAGCGTAATAGGAACTGGAGTGAATGATAATGTAATTGGCGGAACAAGTCCTAAAGTTCCCATAACGGCTGCAAATAAAGCTATGTATGTAATATCTCGTACTTTCATGATGCCCCCCTAAAATTTATAAATAATATTTGTTTCCATCTAAGGTATTGTCATTGTATATCGTATCAAAATTTATGTCAACACAAGTGACGAGAAGGTTTACATAATAGAAAGATTAAGCTAACGGTATTGTACACCTATATATGAGTGAATGATAATTTCGACATTTCCATGTGCTATGTGCACCCAAAAGGGAGTATGGTATACTTCTTCTCTCTGATTTAGCCTTGCATGAACCAAAGGTTTGAACGCTTCTGCACGTCGCCGGATGATCTCTACCCACTATAAAAAGACGGTTTTTTTATTCACTTGTATATAGATAGCTGGCAGAAGTCTTTAGCAGATAAACAGTTTCAAGGGAGAATGCGTTTAAACCTCTCTGCAATTCCCCATATTTATCTGATTAGGAAATGTTAAGCTATAACTTCACCTTCTTTCACGTCTTTTACTATTATGGCACCAGCCTTAATAATTGCCCCTTTTCCAATTCTTGTTCCTTCCATAATAACGGCATTTGGTCCGATCATAACATCATCTTCTATAATTACTGGTGAAGCGTTAGGGGACGATATAACACCCTTTACTACAACACCAGCACCAATGTGACATCTTTTTCCGATAGAGGCGCCGCCACCTATAACTGCATTCATATCAATGAGCGTTTTTTCTCCTATACATGCGCCGATATTAATACATGCCCCCATCATAACTACAGCATCGTCTTCTATAGTTACTCTTTCTCGAATTATGGCACCAGGCTCAATACGAGCGTTTAGATTTTTAATATCCATTAAATCGATTGCAGAGTTTCTTCGATCGTTTTCTATATAATAATCTTCAATTAGTTCAGAATGATTTTCGATTGCGCTCTTTACCTCATCCCAATTGCCAAAAACGATTCCGCCTGCACCCATGTTAATAACTTTGCTCGTTTTCCCAAAGTCAATTTTAGACATTTCCCCTTGAATATAGGCTTTTACAAGAGTTTTCTTTTTAGCATTTTTAATAAAATCGAGAATTTCTGTATTTCCCATGTTTTCCTCCATTTATCCGAGCGTTGCAGGACATGTATTATCCAATGTTGAGAACAACTAATCACGCCGCAAGGGATAGTTTTAATTTTATTGTATCGCGATCGACATTCTGCATGAACCTCCCCACTTACTCGCTTCCGCTCCTGGAAGTGGGGAATTCCTGCTTAATTTATGATACACTATACTTAAATTCCAAAATAGTACATAAATTTGTTCCACTGAAAAAGCAGTCCGCTTATTAAAGCAAACTGCTTTTTCAGTGGAAGCCGCTAGAAGGCACTTTTATGTAACCATTTTTAAAACTTTTTAATTACTCCTTCCACTCTTCCCAATAAATATTTATGTACTTAGGTTCATTATTTTTCTTCATATCATCAATACTTGCAAGTGCATCTGTTATTTGTTTTTCATCCGTATTTACAGAAAGGTTTAAGTTCTTTTTTAAGTTTTTCTTATTCATACATAACTAACTCCTTTTTATATCATTTCCAATAGTTTGTATCCTAATTGTTCATTCCATTCAGTATATTATTTAAGCAAGCTTGGCACTTATTTTTCTATTCATTCAAACTTTCATGTTTATCAAATGTTTACTTATTATTTTTTATTAAAAAATAAGTATAAAACCACATAATCGCGGGGATAGCCCATAAAAAACAAGCATAAGGAGCGTAAGCAAACACAGAGACCCGAAGAATTTGACTGCATAAGATAGCAATTAAATTCCAAGGAATAAGTCCTACAAGCAACATGGTAGTATTTTGTAATACTTGAGAAAGTTTAGTTATAGATACATATCGTTTCCAATGTCCAATTAAGGATCGCCCTGTTAATAAAATAGGAAACGTTTGATTCGGCGATAAAAATGTAATCAAGAGAGCAAAGATGAAACTTCTCCGTAAAGCTGCTCCTTCCGTTCCTTCTGCTTTGATAAAAGGTGTAAGGAATGGTTTCAAAATTTGACACTTATCCAGCATCTCACAATAAATACCAGCAATTCCTATGAAAAGAAATAACAAGATACCACTTTTTAATCCTCCCATTCCCTGAATCCCATTCCACATAGATATTATCCATGTAGAAAATTGAATATGATTTGTTATGATTAAAATGGAAGCGATAAAAATGCTAGATAAAAATGAGTTCCGCAAATTCCTTGTAACACACATCCACCCCACTAAGAAAGCAGGGGGTAAATAATAATACCATCCAGAAAGAAACCAATTCAAATCGTAATGGACAGAAGAATACGACGTCTTATGTGCAGGAGAGAGAACATCTCCAAAGGTATAAAAGCAAACAGATACGATTATTCCACTGATCCATATTGGTGTGAAGAGTGGGAGAGATTCATCCTCCTCCATCTGTAATGTGCTTTTCAGCAAACGGCGCGAACTAGAAAAAGGAGAATTCTGATCCCCCACAAAAACACCGGATATCAACGCCCCCGCAACCCATGCAGGCGACAGATGTACGACTTCTGCAATCTGCATCATTGGGAGTCCTAAAATACTTAACGTTCCAAGAGCAGTCCCTAACAACATAGATAATAAACTTGTTGAAATAAATACAAACACCAAAAAGGATGGTATATGGACAAATTGTAAAATCAGCTTAACAATATGATCAATCGTTCCACTTAACACCCATGTAGGTAGCAGAATTGAAATCAAGAGGAGCAACCAACTTACTTCCTTAGTTCTGTAAAATCCATCACGAAGAAGCTGAAGATATACAGATGGAGCAATTCCTTTACGCCATACAAGGATAAGAAGCAAAAGGAAGCCTGGTGCGAATCCAATTACTAGGGGTATATTCATTATGACCGCACTTAAACAGCCTACTAGTGTTATCATTGTTAAAAATATAAGCTCGCCTAACTGAAATGTTTTTTGGATGTACAAACTTTATCTCCTCTTTCTACATTTACGAGTGGACAGTAAGCGAGGAAATGACAGGAACTAGATTGGTAACATTCTTCCTCTCTTATAAAACAAAGTATAGCAAATAATTATAAAGAGTTCTGGTGCAAAATTTCCAGCAAATCACGAAAACTTAGTTTATACCGCAGATACCATCTGACCGTTAGCAAAATAATATCAGGCTAATAATGCTTCTACTTGAACAAATGCTTCGTTTCCATACCGATCACCTATCTTTTATAGAGTAGTATCAATATGTCCAAGTTTCTTGAATTTTTCGCACCAGAATCAAGAAGAGTGTTGATTTTTTACTTATTTAATGCTAGTTTTAAATGAATATTTTATTACTGGTTTTATTCAAGTTTGCTAACCTTTTTGCAGACTGAAAGACTTATGAAGTCAAGATTTCAAAATTGAAGGAGTTATAAATTATATATCAGCAACGATCTTTAACTTCGCTAAAAATTAACGACCACAAGAGGTGATTTAAATGGGGAAATGTAATATCGATCATTCTCATGAAGATGTGATTCAAAAACTTGAAAGTCAACAAGATTTTTTACCGGAACTTTTAGGTAAAGATTTGTTTCGTTTTTTAAAGAGCAAACACTCGCAACAAACATTAAACGAACTATTTCACCTTTTAAAAAAATATGATCTAGCTTCTGAAGAAGAACAGGAAGAGAGAAATAAAAAATTAATACAACTTATAAGCTAATTGGAAAGAACGAGAGTGGAACATTGACTCTCGTTCTTTTTTATGACCTTTTTAACAAAACAATCAATAGCGTTATTTAACATAGCCTTATTTTTATATCTATATACAACTGAATAAAAAAACCGTCTTTTTATAGTGAGGAAAGAGCATAGAAGCGGTCAAACCCTTTTCCTGTCCCATATAAGGATAAGAGAGAGGAAGCAAGTGCAGGCTGCCTTTTGTTCTGCATAGCAGCGGTTCATATGTCGAAATTATAAATCATTTATATATAGCAGGGTCACATTAAAACTGTTTTTGGTTTGTATGCCATATTTATGTGAAGTTAACATACCCTAGATTATCGGTAGCTCTGCGCCTAAATTGTATGGTCCGTAATAAGAAAAAGGATTTTACACGTAAAAATTAGGAAGTAATGAAATTTTCATACTCATGTAACTATACATTAATCTTATCACGTTATAATAATCCGAAAGATGTATGTAAGGAGGCCTAGCGGAATATTGATACAAAAAGCCATTACGTCAATCTTGTTTTTTAGCATAAGTTTTGTACTTATTCTTGTGGTTATTGAATTTGTAGCACAAATGAATGAAGAATATTATGTTAGCTTCTTAGGACAAATAAAACATGTCTTTCTGAACTTTTTTACATAACGCAATTTATTCAAAAAAATTGTATGCTTTGGAACAAAACTAAACGATCTGTAAAAAAATTCCTTGAATTTAAATTTTCAAAAAAAAGAATTTACATGGTATACTTTTTGTAAGCGCATACACAGTTTGAAAAATACATAAGAAATGGGTGGATTACTATGTTAGTAGAAGACTTAATACAGCGGTTTGTACTAGTAAAAAAGCAAAAGCCATTACATGTTAACGAGTTACTAGATTACATTCAGAAAAGTTATATTTATGGCGAATTATCTATTGTTGAATATAAAAAACTTTTTTTTGAATTGAACAAACTTGAAGCAAAAAAGCCGGAGTCGTTTATTTGTAAGAATAAGGATTTTTGATTTTAAAAAATGTAAATTAAGTTCTATAGCCTAACCAAATCACACTTTTAATATACTCAATGTTATGCCGAAAACTCATTTAGGATATATAAATAGAGAAATCCAATTTCCCTACGTTAAGGAGAATTGGGTTTCTCTTTTTCTTATTGAATTAATGCCACTTACTTCTCATACAAATAAAGACCATAATCTTGCATAATGGAGGCGTGGCCTTGTTGCCGTAACATGGCAGCGATGTTGCCACGATGATAAGATCCATGACTGACGACGTGTAGTACCGATTCAGAAATAGAAGTTTCAAGCAAACCAGCATATGGATTATCAACTACAATTACCTTTTCCATATCTTCTTGAACGTTGAGAAACGCTTTGTACCTCTCGGATAAGTCGAAAAACATGGTCTCCATTTCCTCGATTCTTTTTGACTCCATTTGCTCTGTTAATTGATTTGTAAATGCGAATGCTTCATTCATGCTTTTACCAGAAATCACGTCTAACCATAAGTGATCGGCAAGATAAATATGAGACAGCGCCTTTGATATGGAAGGAAAAATGCTCTGAATTTCCTTGTTGTAAATGTCTTCAGGAAGTTCTTTTAATCGATCAATCATTTTTTTGTTCGCCCATACGTGGTAGTCATACATTTTTAATGCGTGATCTATCATAGTTTAATATCCCCTTTTTCCATCATTAATCACTACAATGTATGTTTATTCTGTTTATGTTTCTAAATGCCTCTTTCAACTACCAGACCCCCCTTAGTAGAAGAAAAATTATTGTATATTTTATACAAAGCTATATATGAACGAATTATAATTTCGACATGTCCATGTGCTATATGTAACCAAAAGGGAGGGTTCTGGTGCATATTCATAAAAAGCACGTCACCCTTTCTCATTAACATAAGAGAATAGTAACGTGCTTTTAACTTTAAGAATAGCCTAAATACTTAAGTTGATGGATGTGGGGTCACTTCAAAGGAATCGACTTTTTATTTGTCTTATTCAATTAAAGCGCCCGATTGTTGAAGATCGTTATTGAAGAAAAGCTCCCATTAGTTTTAATTCTTCACAATTTACTTGCAATGAAACTACAAATATTTCTCCATTATAACGTAGGATTTACCTCCTTTTATGAAACTAAAGTTGGTTTCTTTTAAGCCAAATCTTTTGTAAAAATTGACCTTGTTTGTTCTGGCATTACACCAAATTCTATTGACGCTCTTGTTCTCCGCTTCCTTTAATACATACTTTAACAATTCACTCCCGTATCCCTTACCTTGTTCTTGTTGAAGAGTAGCAAACTTTCGGAATTGGGCTTCTTCATTATTTACAAAAAGTGAGATGACAGAAATTAGAATGTCTTCTTTAAAAAGACCAAAATGAATAGCTGAATCATCATCTTCTAATTTTATATAGTCAAAGTCCTTATCGGGCCACATGACTTTATGTCTCAATTTCCAAACTTCTTCCTTATCTACCATTCTAATCGTGGTTTCCATAGTCTTCTCCTTTGTATTTACAATGAAGTTTCTTCCTGTTTTTTATTTGAAAGTTTCCATTAAAAAGCTTTTAGGGAAGGAGATGTGAATGAATAAAATCAAATATATTTTTCGTTAACAATAATAGAGTTACGGCAATAAACAATCCACGCACATAACCACTTCCTCTTTTAATGGCAAATTTCGACCCACAAATCGCTCCAGCAATCCCTGCAAGTGCCATTGGTAATCCATAAGCATAGTTTACTTGTCCTAAATACATAAACATCAACAAACCAGCAATATTACTGCCAAAGTTAAAAAATTTTGCGTTCCCTGCCGCCTTTATAAAATCAAATCCAATCATTAAAAAAGCAAACATCAAAAATGAACCTGTTCCGGGACCAAGAAATCCATCGTAGAAACCAATAGCAAAAATTAATACCGTAAAAATAATAAAATGACGGATAGACAGTTTTTTATAAGTTGAAATACTGCCCCAATCTTTCTTGAAAATCGTATAAATCGCAACAACTGCAAGCATGATTAACATTAATGGCTTGAGCACCTCAGGGTCCATCAAATGAACGGTCCAGGCACCAAGCATGGAGCCAATAAATACGAGTGGAAATAACTTATACATTGATGTTAAATCAAGTTTTCCAGAACGATAAAACATAAGTGTGCTCGTTAAAGAGCCTATTGTCCCTACTAATTTATTCGTAGCAACAGCTGTTGCAGGAGTCATCCCTGTAAACAATAAGGCAGGCAATGCAATCAACCCGCCGCCCCCTACAACTGAATCGATAAATGCAGCTACAAAACCAAGCACTATCAAAGTAATCAATAAAGATGGGTCTAAGTCAAAATACATCTAATCATTCCTTTCATCTAGTTGCATAAGTACACTACGCCTAACCGAAGTGCTGTTAATTTAATTGTGCTTGAACCAAAAATATAATTAAAAATTATTATTTTTCATTGAATCTCATAAGAAAAACTTATATCTAATTTTTTATGAAACTAACCTGCGCCTTTAGTTTAAGTACATTTCTTCACAATCAATATTATTAACATAAATATTCAGTTTCGTTTGGAAGTCTTATTCATTAAATGGCCCTTTAGTTGAAGAAGGGTACCATAAACGGACGTTTATGGTACTTAGATTATTAGTCGTCCAACATCTTTGAAAATGCCTGCTTTTCAGTTCCATAACTCATTCCAAAATCAAAGTGCCACTTAAATAGCTATGTGACCGTTTTTGGGAACTTTCTTAGAGTAAGAAAGCGAACACGAATTATGTCGTAATTTACTTAGCGTACAAAATTCGCGTTTTGAGGGCGGAACCCCATCGCCATCAACCTAAGCGAGTAATAAGTCCTATTTTGTATGTAAACCATTTATTTTTTATTCATTTAGCTACCAAGATGTAAAAATGTCCATAACAAATAAGCCCTAATGGGCTCAATTTTTTTCAACTAAGCAGCCTGGTCTTGAGCCATGGTATAATGATACACGACACCCAATATATCAAAGACTGTTTTCTTCTCATATCTATGAGACTTTCGCCCGTTGCGCTGTAGGAGGTTGAACAGGCGAAGTAATATCCTTGATATCTCTGTGGTGTCTTTTTCTATGGCTCTATGTAAAAGCGGGAAGTAATCT
>NZ_AUMR01000090.1 GCF_000430785.1 Ectobacillus panaciterrae DSM 19096 | reverse complement strand
ATGAATGGTGCCATTCTCTTTCACGGAAAAGCCGTCTTTCTTCCATTTCGTATTATAGTGTTTCTTTTGTTTGTAGGGATATTTGGCGGTTTTGATTCCTTTTTGGAGAGCAGCTCTTGTGGCATCTCTGGCGAACAAGTACTTTTCAAATACAGCTTGTATGCTTTGAGAATGTAAGTGGTAGTTTCCTTTTGTTAGTGCTTGGAGGGTAGACTTGTTGATCCATTTTCCGTTATGTTGTAGATGATACGTCTTTGCGTGACGCAAACAATCATTCCATACTTTGGCGGACTCGCGGTTGCAGGCAAACAATCGCTGCAGGTTTGTCTTTGAGGTTTGGAAATAGACTCGTTTCGCTCGAATCATAGATTCACCTCCTGTCTATTCCTCATTTTACCACTAATAAAACGTATGTTCTATATATTTTCAAAATTTTTACATATCAGACAATAGAGATGGAACGTGCCTATCTCTTGTGCGAAGGCGATTCATCCCCCACTTACCGTTACACACCATTCACACGCTTGAAGTGGGGGTATTCTCGCCTAATTTATGATAAAAATTCCTACTAAACAATATTCTTGACCCCATAATGTCGTTCAGAAATAAAATCAACGATTAAGAATGATTATTAACAAGTTCCAAAATACGTTTGTATGCACTTATATAAAGGTTAGGGTCGGGGTCTTTACCATTTATCTTTGGTACATCAAATTCAGAAAGTACAAAATGATGTTTGGGCTGAACTTCATGCCTATTTAAAGAACTTTTGCAACAGGATAAGGGACAACCATCAATTGCAATGATAACTCTTCCTGATTTTGCTGTTCTGACAAGTGGTTTGACATCCCCTCCAACACCAGCGATACAGGACATTTCAGCTAATTTTTCTCGATCCATTTTTATAGCAATCATGTTAGCAGTTTGTGCAGCCGATGAACATCCAGAGCATGAATATACAATAGGTAAGTCATTTTTTTTCATCGTTCTTTCCCCCTTTACGTCTTTTGATTAACTAAAATATGTGTTTTTAATGAAACAACCTTAGCTGAATAACTAAAATTCATTTTAATTTATTTGTTGTTTAAATCCCGTGAACAATTTCACTTTTCTATTAATTCAAAAAATACAAAAGGAGAAGAATTTCCCTTCTCCTTTGATCAATTCTTTATTCCATTAAGCTGCCCCGTTAGTGAAAAAGCGTCCCCGCTAATTGTAGAAACGCACCCGTTTGTTTAAGGGCAATCCTTCACATGCTAATTTCTTATTAAATCAGTGAAAGACAAAATTCTTAAACCATCAATTTGTTTCTGTCATTCTAAATTATAAGGGAGTTTATTTCATAGGAGATAACTATAGATTCCTCTTAAACAATATCCCCGCTTGTTCTGCCATCACACGAGATGGAACTGTCATTCCATTCTTAAGCCACCATCCAACTAACCCTACGAAAGCTGAACTGAAAAATTGAACAAAAAATTTTTAAAAAAGGACATACTGTCAGTGACATATTACTGTCGATGACAGTATACTGTTATTAACAGTAAGGTGTTACCGAAAAAAATTTTACATTTAAATTAGGAGGTTATATATTTCATGAAACATACAGGGAGACATACAGGTGCATTTCTTCTGCTGTTTTTAACAGAGGGAGATAGCTATGGAGGGAAACTTCTGCAGAAATGTGAAGAAGAGCTTCCCATCAATCCAATTGATAGTGCCATCTTATATCGCACATTAAAAACATTAGAGAAAGAAGGTGCTGTTGAGTCTTATTTGGACACATCTGATCAAGATAAGCTGATAAAAATGTACAAAATTACTACAGTTGGAAAAAGAAAATTAGAAGATTTTCAAATAGATATCGAAGAAAAAATGAAGAACCTATCATTTTTCTTAAATAAATACAAAGAATGGAAGGAGTCTAGCCATGATTAATGGTGCTATCCTTTACGCTATGGCTATTATTCTTCTCAGTATTTCTTTTATAAAAGATCGAAATAAAACAAGAGATGCTCTATTAAAGTCATGGAAAAGCTTTCGTACTATTATACCTGACATGTTATCAATTATGCTTTTCGTTGGACTATCACTATCTATATTAACTCCATCCTTAATTTCTTCAATCATTGGAGAAAAATCTGGATTGACAGGTATTGTTTATTCAGCATTAATTGGATCTATTGCACTAGTTCCAAGCTTTGTTGTATTTCCTCTTGGACATACATTAGTCCAAAATGGTGCAGGACTCCCTCAAGTAGCTGTATTAATGTCTACATTAATGTCCGTAGGAATCACAACTTTACCTATGGAACAAAAGATATTTGGGCGAAGTTTTGCCTATTCTCGCAACGTATCTGCAGTGGTAATGTCTCTAATATTTTCATATATTATTTGGGTGGTGATGGGATGAATGAATTAAAAAGGTATCGTTTCTTTTTCATTTTATTATTTGGGCTCATTATCCTTACCTTTATAAACCAATCGGTGGGATGGAACGCATTTCAATTAACAGGAAAAAGCATTTTAGATATGCTGTTTCTACTCCCTCCTGTCTTAATATTCGTAGGTTTGCTTGACAAATGGGTGGAGAAAGAAACACTAATTAGATATATGGGGAGGAAATCCGGCATCTATGGCATTTTGTTCTCCCTATTATTAGGAGTAATTGCAGCTGGTCCCCTCTACGTAGCTTTTCCAATTGCGGCACTTTTATTAAAAAAAGGAGCAAGCATACGCTATATTGTATTTTTTTTAGGAGTCTGGACAACTGCAAAATTACCGGTTATTGTATATGAATTTGCTTCATTTGGAGTTAAATTTACACTCATTCACATTTGTTTTGGTTTGTTATTTTTCTATTTAATGGGTATTATTTTTGAGAAATTTTATAAGCATCGACAATTGTTAAAGTATGATATAACTAAAGACGTTTAGATTTAGATCGATAAATCTTTAAGCCCTCAATCCCAGATTATTTTGTAGCTGAACCTACAACGGACTATACTGCGTGCAGCAAAAGATTAGAGGATACAGTTTGCACTGCATCCTCTTTTTAATTCCCTTCTTCAACTAACCGCCCCGTTAGTGGAACAACCAAAAAAGGCTGCCAATTTGACAGCCGACATCTTAAACAATCGCACCCTTTAGTTTAAGTGAACTTATTCACAAAGGCACATTTCTATTGCAGAATGAGAACAATGTCATTTATCTTTAAACCTTAAACATGTATAGCCCCGTCCTAGAATTAGGACAGGGTTAACATAAAGTTGTTTAATTGTTGATAAAAACACTTCACCCAACTTAAAAACACACCAATAAAGTCGTTTAGAACTAGGTTACATCTATTTCTACATAAAGTTACTGCTGCACTATCTGAATAAGGTTGCCGCATGTATCGTCGAAGACAGCTATTGTGACTTCGCTCATTTTTTTTCGTTTTTGAGTACAACTTTCTTCACTAAAATAACACATCATTGGTTAAAACTGCGTATCCCAACATCCACAAAACGGATCTACAGGACTCTTTCCTTTAAATTCGGATTCCCCCGTTAACTTCTTATAAAGATATTCAATAATGTTTTCGTTTGCGTGATAGCAGTTGATCATGACAGGGACTCTCGGAATATCGAATAAATGATATGGATTAGCCAAAGAAATGAAAATAGTAGGCACTTCCTGAATGAACCATGGTAAGTCGCCCGAAAGCAATGGCGACCACTGCAGACGCAAAGTCGGCTTTACGCTAACGGTAGGAAGGTTCGCTAAATAAATAACAAGGTCAAATTGTTCTTTCATTGTGTACACAGGCGCCATAAATGACGCTCCTGGATTTTGATTTGGGTCAAAGATAACCACCTCATACCCATTTGTTCGCAGCTTATCTGCAAAGCTTTCAGCGTAGGATTTTGAGTAGAAGCCCTCTGCTTTTAACTGAGAGTTTATGCCCTCTACAGGAATTAACAAAACTCTCCGATGTTGATCAGCAGATATTGGCAGTAATTGTTTTGTATCTTTTACCAGGGTAATAGATTCATCTGCTGCAATGGATGCCCACTGCTTATGCTCTTGACAGCCGAGTACCTTGAGCTCCTCTTTTCTCGGAATGATCGCAGCGGCTTCTTTTTTATGAAGGCCAAGAGATGCTTTTAAGGCCAACACTCTCGTGGCTGCTTCCTCAACTCTCTCCATCGTCAGCAGTCCATTTTCAAGACCCCTCATCATAAATTCAAAGTCCTCTTGTACATCTCGGTTAAAGAGGAAAACATCACAGCCCGCTTCGATTGTTAAAGGAACGGCCTCTTCTCGATTTTTTGCCATTGCGAACCCAGCCATCATGGTAGAGTCAGAGACAATAACACCATTAAATTGCAGTTGTTCCCTTAGTAAATCCTGTAACAATTCTTTAGATAGAGTCGCCGGCATTATTTCCTCTTCCTTAATATCAGGACGAAGCTTTCTGGAATAATGAGGGAGCATAATATGTCCAGGCATAATCGTTTTTGTACCTGCCTCAATTAATTCCTTATAAATAATACCATAGGTACGATCCCACTCCTCTACAGAGAGAGAGTTAACAGAAGTCACCAGATGGTGATCTCTTTCATCCACACCGTCTCCTGGAAAATGTTTGATGGATGCCGCTAGTCCGTTTTCTTGCAAGGCTTGTACATACGCTTTGCTCATTGTTAAAACTGTGGAAGCATCTGATCCAAAGGTACGAATGTTGGTAATCGGATTTCGAAAATTTATATCAATATCTACTACAGGTGCAAACGACCAGTTACAGCCGACAGCACTGCCCTCTTTAGCTGCAATCTCCCCTAACTTGTAGGCAATTTCTGTGTTTCCTGTTGCTGCTGCCTGCATGGGATTCGCCACTGCTGTCCCGTCTAATGCAATGCCATTTCCTCCGGCTTCTAGGTTTGCCGCAAGAAGAAGAGGGATAGCGGATTGCTCTTGTAAAAAACGATGAACCTCTTGAATTGCCTTTCCTTTGTCTGGCCTAAACATAAACCCACCAGGCTTAAATGTCTCGATTATTTCTTTCAATTTCTTTTCATCCTTATCTATACCGTGCAGGCAGAACAATTGACCGACTTTTTCTTCAGTCGTCATAGAGGATAAGGTTTCGTTCACCCATGCAATATCTTGATCTGTTAGATAGAAAGGATTTTCTCTTAAATTAATCATGTTTGCTCCCCCTGATTTGTATGTTTTTTAATACAAGCCGGAATCATCAGCTCTTATTGCGCTTTTACATCATTCTTAAATTCAGTCGTATAACTCTTTCGTCTAATTTTTATTTCAGATAGGATTTTTTCATAGAACCCTTCTGTTAACTGATATTTCATAAGCGGTATAACAGAGATAAGCAGCAAAATTCCTGGAATAAGCGTAAAAAACAACTGCATCCAAACCATCGTTGTACCTGTTTGAGTTTGATTAGGGATGTAACCAATACCAGAAAGCGCATAAGCTCCTATTCCTCCGCCAATCGCTCCTGCGAATTTAGAGCGGAAGGTGTTAGTAGAAAATACCGTTCCCTCTGCCCGTTTTCCAGTTTTCCATTCCCCGTATTCCACACAATCAGCAATCATAGCACTCATTGTAATCGTCGCTATACCAAAAAACAAACCACCTAGAATATTTAGTGTAAAGAACGGAATCATACTTTTGCCTACAAAGAATAAAGCAATATGCTCCACACCGTAACCAATAATTCCAATAATAGTAGTTTTCTTTTTCCCTAAGCGCTTCGAAATCATCGGTGCTAACAGGCCTCCTATTAATACTGGCACTATGCTCACCAAAGAAAAGATAGGGAAAAGATTTTCTGCATGTAAATAATATTTGAAATAGTAGATACCGAAAGCACCGCGGAATTTTGTTACTATGTCTTCCATTAACATTGTCAACAACAACAGCAGAAGCGGCTGATTCGATTTAATTACACGAAAAGCATCTTTGAACGTAAACTTTTCGTTTTGCGCTACTGTTACTTGTTCTTTTACATTGAAAAACGTAATCCAGAAGAAGCCGATACATAATACAGCATAGATCGCGCTGACAAGGACCCAACTGTTTAATGCTTTAACAAGCGGTAAGGTAAAGACGCTTACAAATAATGCAGCGATAATTGCCATTACACGAGGCACCATCACCACTTTTGTTCTTTCCTTTGGATCGTCTGTGATAGCGGATGTCATAGACCAATATGGAACATCTACCAGACCGAAGCTCATTCCCCACATGATATAGGTTACATAAGCGTAAATGATCTTAGCGGCAGGACTAATATTAGGCTGCAAAAAGCAAAGAACTGTAAAACCGGCCATAATAACGGGGGGAAGCAAAAGATACGGCCTAAACTTTCCCCATCTGGATTTTGTATTATCTACCATGATGCCTATAAAAGGATCCAATAAAGCATCCCACAATCGGGCTACAAGAAATAATGTTCCTACAGCAGCTGCTGATATCCCAAAGTAATCGGTATAAAATAACATTAAATAACTAACAGTCAAAATATAAACTAAATTTTGCCCAAGACTCCCCAGCCCATAGGATAAAACGGTTTTTGAAGAAACCCTCATTTTTGCCACCTCATTGTTGAAATGTTAGCTAAATCCACTTGGTCTACTGTTGTTTTAGATTTAATATAGTTTTTTGTTACGTTTCCAAATTTATATGAGCACATGATTTCACTCCTGGTCCAAGTAAAGTTGCTGTAAGCGTGAACGTATATCTGCTGTTACACCAAGTCCTTCTTCTAGATAGTTTTCAATAGAGCCATAGCTATTCTCGGCTTCATCCAATGCCACTTGAAGATAGGATGATTTCACTGACATAGATTCTTTGAGATATTCAAATTCATCTTTATTTGGAAACATCGTATTAATTATTTTCAGTATTTTTTTGTTCTCTTCGATTCGATTGTTATTACTTTGTAAATAATCCTCAAAAATTTGCTCCATTGGTACTCCAAGTATTATTAATAGGATAGCTGCAGCAAAGCCAGTTCGATCTTTACCTGCAGTACAATGCCACAGAAATGGGCGACCATCAGCCTCAATTGCCAAATCAATAAATTGTCTAAAAGCCTTCTTAGAAGTTGTATCTCTTATAAAATTACGGTAGACGTTTTCTAAGAAACCTCCTGATTGACTAGATTCTAATAATTTCTGAAGGGCAATCATCATTTCATCTTGATTCATCGCCCCCCCAATAGCTTGTATGTTGACGTAATTAGTATTTTTAATAATGGGGTTCGGTTTTACATCAATTTCTTTTTCAGAACGAAAATCTATAATGTAACTTAACCCAAGAGATTGGACAAAATGAAGATCCTCTTCATTAAATTGAGCTAGTTCTCCTGAACGAAAAAGTCGGTTCTCAATGATTTTTCGTCCATCCTTTGTTCGATAACTCGCTATCGGTCGAAAATTTGTTCTACTTTCTAATGTTCGGTTATCCATTATGTTCATACCTAATTCTCCTCCGTGCCCTGATTAGTCTTAGTAATGATATCAGTCGATTAATTTTTGTTAAGATTCCTTTTTGGTTAGTTGACCCCCTAATCTATTCACATAGTGTTACTGTGTGTTTACCTATGGTAAATACACTTTGAATTATAGTTATCTTTTTTAAATGTAGTGTATTTATATTATTAATTAATTGTAAATCTTACAAAAAAAAGGATGCCATCTCAATTAAAGACAACATCCTTTTTTTCATTCTATTTATTTCATTGGTTTTAAGTATGTCAGGATCATATTAACCATCTGTTCAAGTATCAAGTCTGGATCAATACCTTGATCATATTTTAAAATTTCCCCTCTCAAAGCCATACGTTGAATAGTCGCACTCGTTATATTGCTAATTGTAAATTGCAGAGTCGTTATATCAATATCATTACGAATTGATCCATCCTGAACTCCTTCTAAGAGTATGTTTTTAAAGAGTGACCGACCTTTTTTTAAAAGATCTAAAAATGCATTTTCCAATTCCGGAGTGGGATAATGGTCACGATAATGCATATCAAAAAGACCTACGAAACTGACTGAAGCTTTATCAGTTTTTAAAGTCTCAATTTGAATCCGGAGAGCATACTCCATTTTTTCCCATCCGTTTTTTCCTTTTGTCATCAAATTTTTATCCTTTTCAATAAACTCCTGAAGTATTTTCATTTGTACTGCAAAAATGACTTCATCCATTGATTTATAATATTTATAAAAGGTAACCTTGCTAATCCCACACTGCTTTACAATATCGTTTAACTTTACAACTCCTAATCCTCTTTCAAGAAATAATTGCTGAGCTGCAATAAGGATTTCTTCTTTACGATTATTTCTGTGTTTCTCTAATTGTTCTTTCCAATGCTGATTCATTTAACTACGGCCCCCTAACTCTAAACTCCTAGACATTTTATCATGTATAAATTGTATTAACTAGTAGTTAACTATACTTAATCGATGGACTTTAAAATCTGCCATAAATGTCCTACGTGTATAGTATGTGGTGCTTTTATTTTTCACTAAGGAGCCACAGAAACTGCCAGTTAGCACAATAAAAAAGAGCTGCCGCAGCAACTCCGTGGAACTTCAACTATCGCACCCGTTCGTTCAAGAAGAAAATGAATAGTAGCTGTAACAAAGATTTATTCACTCAACCTTTTGCAAATGACTATGTATTAAAGAAAACTCTATAAGGATAACTCCGACAAATACTGATCCAATCCCCATCCATAACTGGTTGTTATTTTAACTATCCATACTCTAAGGATCTTGTCCTTTTAGATATTTATAGAGGGCAATATATTGGCATATTTTATTACCCTTAATCATAAGAAACAAGGAGAACATTCTATAAGGGGTTGAGCTTTATGCGAACAAGCTACAGAAGATGGACAAAACATCCTTACCCAGGAGAGCAAATCCCCCCTAAAGGTTCCCCAAAAGCAGGATATTGGCCGATGTTTTTTATTTCAAGGGGAAGAGACAATGATTTCTTAGACCCCTTTCAGCAGCGTATCAATTGGAGAATTAAAAATCCTAATGATATTGATTGGGGCACAGAGCTATTCATTGTAGAGCAAACATTAAAATCATTAACTTCCCAACAAATACACCTCGCACGATATTGGGGAGCAGTTGAAATAACCGAGCGAATTACTCCTATTATTTTCAATTTAATAAAAAAGTATAGACCAGGATCACCGAAGGCGGCCAGAGTGCTAGGATATTTTCACGCTGCTATAAACGATGCCTTTGTTATGGCATGGTTTTTTAAATATCTTTGGGATGTGGCACGTCCAAATCAATATGGCCGAAACCTATCTACTGTGTTGTCTACCCCCCGTTTTCCATCCTACCCTTCTGCACACGCTACTGCGGCGGGATGTGCAGAGGCAGTATTAAGTTATTTCTTTCCGCCGGAGTTACCCAGAATAAAAAAAGTAATGGAAGAATGTGCTCGATCTCGTTTGTATGCTGGCGTACATTTTAAAGTAGACAACGATGAAGGCTTAAGATTAGGCAGACAAATTGGAGAGGTGGTTGTAAATTTATTGAAAGTACAAAACCTACATACCTTTCAATAGTGTAAAAAACTCTGTTATGCAGGATTTACTTATTACATGATAATGGAGCAATGGACAAACGGCTCCAATCAACAGGTTATTTTCGTTGTAAACATTGCAACTCTGCAGGAAATTGGGAGCTAACAAATGAGTTAAGAATAACCATCCTTACCGCTTTACTTGCGAGAGATATGCCTTTTACCTACAACCGGTTCGAAATTGGCGAATACAGAATTTACGATGGAAGCAAGCATCGTTATGTAACAGATGCTGAGGAGTATTTGCTCAAAAAAATAAGCGCTTCTCACCTTTCTAAAAGTTCACCTGTAATGCCATATTCCCCCCGTTCTTTAGATTGTAGAGAGTATACATATTTTTCTCTGTTATAGCAAACGGATTTACATGAGGCATGATGCTCCATGTAAATCCGTAACTACATCAAGATGAAAAGGAAGGTGTACTCATACAATTTACGTATTGGACGGAAACCGTACAAGCGGTTCAACCAAATACTACTTCGAAATAATCTGTTTTTGGACTTTTTTGGTTAATTTTTCATATACCAAAGTATATGAATGCAGAATTAAACTTTCTAATAAATCGTTAGATAGATTTGAATCAAAATAAATAGAGTTCCAATGTGTTTTATTCATATAATAGCCGGGGATAATGCCTTCGTAAGTTTCTCTTAACACTTCAGCACGATTTGGGTCACATTTTAAAGTTATAATTGGTTTTCCTTTAGAATCTCCGCCCATCATCGCAAACATCTTTCCGCCGACATGATAACGGTCTGCTTGCCAATCTACTTGGTAATCATGTGTTGTACCAGGTAGATTCTCACAATATGATTTTAGATTTTCTTTTTCCATTAAAAGCACTCCTTTTTATAGAATGGCCATTAAAAACACACGTTCGATTACATTTATTGTAAACGATAACGCGTGCTTTTTTAAACAACTTTATTGTAAATTAAACGACTTTATTGCCAGCCCACAGAATGATTACAGGAATCCACATCACATCGGGAGAACAACCAGACTGTCCTTATTTCATTTTTTACTGCATCAAACGTAAAAAGAATGGTAAAGCCTATAAAGCAAGCCCCTGCATAAAAAGTCTCTTCCCCTCCTGAAATCAGGATGGAAAGAGACTTTTTCAGTTCCCTCCTTTTGATAAGGGCTTTTTTTACAATTTTTCCTTTTTAAGAAGTACCTCTAACTCTCGTTGGAATTTATTCATTCTTTCGTCATTCTTTAACATATCTTTAATATCACTTTGACCTATAAACTGTCGAACTGACTTATTAAAAACAATAAGGGTTCCATTGGTGTACACCCCAAAGTTTCGTGCCGTTACAAAAAACGACAGCTGCAGAATTCCAGTTAGTTTTGTATGTTAATTTTTATAATTTAAAATAAGCGCCGATTTATCTGGCATTTCAAGTATAATGAACTATATTCAGATTATGCATATGATATTTCTTTGAGAGAATCCTATATATAAGTCGGATAATACAAAAAAGCGAGGTTAATCATGAGTGAAAGAAGTTTTGAGGATTATAATTTAAGCGATGAAATAAAAAGAGCACTTGCTGTGTTAAAATACGAAGCTCCCACAGAGGTTCAGGGTGAAGTAATACCATTGGCAGTGGAAAATCAAGATCTTGTAGTAAAATCTCAAACAGGCAGTGGCAAGACTGCATCCTTTGGTATACCTATTTGCGAAATAATTAAATGGGAGGAAAAAAAGCCACAGGCATTAATTCTTACACCAACTAGGGAGCTTGCTGTTCAAGTTCGAGAAGATATAACGAATATTGGAAGATTTAAACGGATTAAAGCTATGGCCGTTTATGGAAAAGAACCTTTTGCAAAACAAAAAGAAGAATTGAAACAAAAAACTCATGTAGTCGTCGGTACACCTGGACGTGTCTTGGACCATATCGAAAGAGAAACCCTAGTTTTAGACCAAGTAAAGTATCTAATAATAGATGAAGCTGATGAAATGCTTAATATGGGTTTTATCGACGAAGTAGAAGCGATTATAAAAGAGCTCCCTTTAAACAGAGTAACGATGGTATTTTCTGCAACATTGCCTAAAGATGTTGAAAATCTCTGTCATAAATATATGAAAAATCCTATTAATATCGAGATTGCTGCTACTGGGCTAACGACGGATACAATTGAACATAGTTTAATCGAAGTTAAAGAAGAAGAAAAGATTTCACTTCTTAAAGACGTTACGATCGTTGAAAACCCAGAAAGTTGTCTCATTTTTTGTAGAACCAAAGAACAAGTAGATACAGTGTTTACCGAATTGGAAAAATCTAATTATTCTTGTGAAAGACTTCATGGAAGGTTAGAACAAGAAGTGCGGTTTGCAGTTATGGATGGTTTCAAAATGGGGAATTTCCGTTATCTTGTGGCCACCGATGTAGCTGCGAGAGGAATTGATATTGATAATGTGACACTTGTAATCAATTATGATGTTCCAATGGAAAAAGAGAGCTATGTCCATCGAACAGGAAGAACCGGCCGTGCTGGCAATAAAGGAAAAGCGATTACGTTTGCGACACCTTATGAAGGAAAATTTATTAAGGCAATTGAAAAATACATTGGCTTTGAGATACCTACAATGAAAGCTCCGATGCAACAGGAAGTTGCTGCAGGAAAAGCCGCTTTCGAAGAAAAAATAAGCGGCCGCCGAGTCGTTAAAAATAATAAAACTGCCCGAATAAACAAAGATATCATGAAACTCCATTTCAGCGGCGGAAAAAATAAGAAGATTCGGGCTGTAGATTTCGTTGGAACTATTGCAAAAATTCCTGGGGTAACAGCAGATGATATCGGAATTATAACAATCAAGGATAACTTGTCATATGTTGATATTCTTAATGGAAAGGGCTCGCTAGTCTTACAAGCCATGGAGAATACAACAATCAAAGGAAAGAAGCTGAAAGTTAGCAAGGCGATTAAGTAATTAAATCCTCAACAAGGACGATTATGCCAACCATAATCGTCCTTTAAAGCTATATTAGAACGTGCAGAAAAACTCCACATTGGAGACAGTCCAGATTGGTTTGAAATGAACTACCACCTCAAAGAATAACCCTGTTTATTTCACTTCTTTTAGAACGTTACTTAATATATCATTCGCTAATTCGTTTGCGAGTTCTTTACTAAGTGTTACTGCTTCACCATAATTACCTTTGTTGCCACGAATTTCTATGTGCATACCTCCGTCTTCCAGGAAGTGAACACCTAATCGTTTTAATGTTTTCTTATCCTGATCATACGCTTTAGATTCCTTTATCCTCATAACCCTTATTCTCCTTTATTCTACTTATATTTTTCCAAAATACCCCAATACAATCATATCAAAATAACATACCATCCACAACGTGAGCGGCAAATAAAGGGGGCAGTACCATCAATCCAAGCAAGTCCCTTACTTTGCTCACCCCGCGAGACCTACATATAAGCTAAGTGGCACTTAGCCATTCAGTTTCGACAACTGAGAGAAACAAGCTCCGTAACTCTCGTCTCCCTAACACAAAATAGTCCAACAAGCTATGTTTCCGCATAGCTTGTCTATATAACGAATACACTAAGCTAAAGCTCCTTTATTCGTATAACATCGGTTATGGGAAGTTAATAAAAGCTATCAGTATGTCTGCCTAATTCTAAGCTTGTATGTCGTTTGTTCTTTTTCAAAATAGCATAATATCCATTTGTGCCAACTATAGCAACACCTTTTTCTTTCGCTTCTTCCAATGTTGTAAACTCACCTATCAAATACTGTTCCCGCTCTATTTCGTTTATCTCGTACAGTAAATATGCTTCTTTCATGATTCAACTCTCCCTTTTCTTTTTCTATTAGCAGTATTAACGCTACTGATAATAAAAAGACCCGTCAAAGTTCAACAAAAAAAGCAATTTTTTACCTACTTGCTTTCCAGATAACTACTTTTCTATTTAACTTAAAAAAATGTTGCATACTTTACAAACAACTTACCTATGACCCCAAAATAGAGGTTTGTGTAACATTGGAAATTCACGTAACTGTTGCTTTGAAATAATGTTTGATCAAAAACACCTCACAAACCCGTATTTTATGGCAAATAAGAAGAATCCATTTTGAAAAAAGATTGATCAAAATGGATCCTTATCTAGCATATCTAAGTTTCGGTTTTATAAAAAAGTTTGATCATTTTCTACCTGTGTTGCTCAACAATCGCGCCCGATTGCTGAGTATGGAAAATGTAAAAAAGCTACAAAAATGGCACCTCAGTTATTTTACTAAAGCACCCGTTTGTTTAAGTATATTTCTTCACAATCTTGCTGGAAATTATGTTGTCTCATAACAAAAGCCACCAGTATATCGGCAGCCTTATTTTTAGCAACTCCTGTATTTTTCTGTTCCACACAGTATGGTGAACCCAATAGAATCAAAGAACAGCTAAACCTTGCGACCCAAAGTAAGGAAAGTTAGTCCAGGCAGCAACCTGCAATCTTACTAGACTACCATCATCTTGGATATTAAATACTGACACTGTACCCTGATTTCCGTTAAGGGTGTAAAAATGCCGTCCATCTTTACTCACTCCAACATCCATCGGAAGACCTGGTGCTGTACCTGGCGGTGTACTGGTAATATGCCTTACCACCGACAGTGCTCCATTGGGATCGATTTGGTAGGTGGAGATGGTGCCGCTTAAGGTGTTCGTAATGTATGCAAAACGTTCATCCCTCGTTGTTACAACCCAACAAGCAGTCTTATATCCGTTTGGTACAGATCCGCTTATAACATGAAGGATACCGTCGTTGCTTAATGAATAAGATGACAGCGCATTTGAAACTGCTTCTGTAACTAAGAGGATTCCAGAGGAAAGAAAATAAACGCCCAATGGTCCTTGACCGTAAGAATCATTAACGATTGGTCCTGTAACCGTACCATTTTTATTTACATGGAATACACTGAGATGGTTTGATGTAAGCTCGGAGACAATAATTTTACTGCCATCTGGAGTGAAGAGAACCTGTGCCGGCTGCGCATTGAAGGTACTGAGAGAATGGGTGGATCCAGGAATAGGAGTAAGGCTTCCGTTATCACTTATGTGAAAACCAGTGATATTTGATGCAAAATTGTTTACGGCATCACCTACATTGGAAACATAGACAAGATTACCAAACACATCTACGCTATTGGGCTGGGCACCTCCTGATGGCTTTACATCCACTAGAACGGGTGCTCCGCTGTCGGTTATGATGAAACTACTGATACTATGGCTGCCTGCGTTAACTGCAAGTAGGAAACGTCCATCACGGGACAAAGTTAGGGCGCCTTGTGACGCTAAGGGGTCAACGCCATCGTTTGCTGTTGCAGTGGAAACTTCCTTTGTACCAGTACCTCTTCCATAAGTTGAGTAGGAACCCACAAAGGTGAGCATTCCATTCATGTCCATGTAAAAGGCAATGATTTGATTCATTACTTCATTATTGGTCATCATATACACCATACTCGCACGTGCACGAAAATAATTGTTCATTATCTGCATTTTATGACTCTCCCCCTTTCATAATTTTATATGGTTCTTTTGCCATTTAAATTCCCCAAACGGATGTAAATTGGTTTACAAACATATCCCACTAACCTGACCCGTTAGTGGAACAAGAAAAAGGATTGCCGCAGCAACCCCTTGTTCAACTCAAGCACCCTATAGTTTAAGTAGAAACCTTCACAATCTCTTATACACTTTAACATAATCCAATCCCTTAAATGTATTGTTCTAGAATCTAACTCATTACAAAAAGACGCCTTCTTATTAAAGAAAAGCGCCCGATTGCGGAAGATCAAGATAATGATTATAATTGCTGCCTTTAGCTTGTTGAACTAAAGCACCCGTTAGCCATCCATGAAGCAAGGCTTCACCACATAAAAGGGAAGAAAATGTCGTTCTTACATGGTAGTTGAATTACACCAAAAAAGAGTGACAATTTAGCCACTCTCTACAAAAGCACTTTAAAATGTTTATTCAAAGGTAATTAGGAGAATTCGTGAGTGGGGTTCCTTGCTTTTAAGATAAATAAAAAACAGACTCTATAAAGAGCCTGCTTGAGTTTGGTTTTATTATTAAGCTTTACGCACGTTAGCTGCTTGAGCTCCACGTTGACCTTGCTCAACATCGAAAGTCACAGCTTGACCTTCTTCTAAAGATTTGAAACCTTCGCCTTGAATAGCTGAGAAATGAACGAATACGTCTTCTCCACCTTCACGTTCGATGAATCCGAAGCCTTTTTCGCTGTTAAACCATTTTACTTTACCATTTTCCATTTTTGTTGCCTCCTAGTGTGTAAAAACACACATTATGTTACTATCCTTGCTCTCAGTGATCATCAAGACGAAAAGTTTTACTAATACTATCCTTTACACCGAACAAAAATAATTCTTATATATATTAACATTTTTCACAAGTATTTGCAAGAAAACATAAAAGCGACCATTTTTGCCACTCATGAATTTACACATCTGGTTTTGCATTCTTTTGTTGTTCTTATTCAAGTAAAGCCACCCTTTAATAGAATAACTTTTTTTAAAATGATTTTAGGTATAGCATCTTTATCGTTTGACAAAAGCTAAATCTGCCATTATCATCAACTCGAACTTATTTACGGGAGAAATAAAGATGAAAATTTATGTTGATGCAGATGCTTGTCCGGTAAAAGATATTATTATCTCTGAAGGTACGAATGCTGAAATTCCTGTTATCCTTGTTACTAGCTTTTCTCATTTTTCTAATGCGGAACAACCATCAGGAGTGGAAACCATTTATGTTGATTCTGGAGCAGATGCTGCGGATTATCGGATTATGAAGTTAGCAGAAAAAGGAGATATAATCGTTACGCAAGATTATGGTCTTGCTTCGCTAGGTTTAGCAAAAGGGTGTACGGTTCTTCACCATAATGGGTATAGCTATACAAATGAAAACATTGACCAATTATTACAAACACGTTATTTGAGTGCAATGGCTCGAAAAAGCGGAAAGCGTACAAAGGGGCCAAAACCATTTACATCAGAAGATAGGGAGAAATTTAGGGGGCTTTTTAAAAGAGCGATTTCACGTTAAAAAAGAAC
>NZ_AUMR01000089.1 GCF_000430785.1 Ectobacillus panaciterrae DSM 19096 | reverse complement strand
AAATAAGCTTCAATCGGCTTTTTCCCTTTTCCAATTAAATAAGCTTCATCGGCTTTATAGCGATGAAAAGAGCCTGCATCTTCATTTGAATAAATAGCGACTGTCCGAATATTTAATTCTGTACATGCACGGAAAATACGAATGGCAATTTCCCCTCGGTTTGCCACTAACACTTTGTTAATGTTTCGTGTTATAAGACCCATACTTAACTTCTCCCTCCAACAGATACAAAGCTAGATAGAATCATAGTTTTTTATCTTGTTTTATAATAAATTTTAAGTTATATATGAATGATTTATGATTTCGACATTTCAATGTGCTGGGTACAGCAAAACAGCATTGGCGCTTTCTTTCTATCTATGGTTTACCCTTGCATGGACCACTACAAGAGTTTGACCGCTTCCACACGTCACCGGATGCTCTCTCCCCCCTAAAAGAAACGTTTTTATGTCGATTTTTTTAGTTGCATTTATATAACTTAAGGAATCAATTTCCATTTATCAAATACTTTATAAACTTAGATTGGCTCAGGAGTATACCCTACATGGTAATCGTGAGCTAAAAAAATGCCTTCTTTTTGTAAAGGTTCAAATACCCGAAACTTGCGGATTTGTTTTCCATAAACATGGATGGTTATCGCCGTTTGATCGCCCTCCGTTTCAAGGATGTGACAATCCGCTGGGGGCAGGAGTTTGCCAGTCATTTGCTGATTTACAATCAATGTATCAGTTTGTTGAAGTTTTACTAAATTTTCTGAAATCTCCTCCACTCGAAGATAGTTCGTCACCTTGATCTGTCCAGCCACAATCCCTTCGGCTCCCCAAGTACCATCGTGATCATGGAGTGGCGTTTTCTGCCCCGGCTTCCAGACAAGTGCCATGATCTCAAAACGATTCTGCGGATCGCAGTAGAGAGAATGGCGGGCATAACCTTCCGGGCTGGGCCTGCGCTTTTCGGGAGGGAGCCAGGATGTGTCACGAAGCAGCTCACCGAGTAAACGCTCTGCCTCTTCCACCCGAACGGCATCACTCTCAGTTCTCTCAATTACCCATGTCATATCTCGAATAAAGTCGATCAGCGTATATTCCTTCGTTTGATTTGTCATGATACATTGTCCTCCTATGCTGGATAATTTCTTTAATGTTTTGCTTTCATATAACTATTTATAAAAAAACACCGGAATGCTTGCTATATTCCGCTTACCTGATATTATTGAAATCTTGGGGTAAATCTTTTCCATAACCACTATCGATACCTTGGTTAATTCTTTAATATGAGAAATCTTTATCTCAGGTTTGAAAAACAATTCCGCTAATACCAAGGAAGAAAAAAGACCTTATGCAAGGGTCTCTATTACAGAATTTGCGGTACGGGAAGCCCACGCAGGGCATAAGCCCGTCTTTAGACGTGGGATGAAAGTACTGCTTTTTCGCAGGAGAACACTTGTTCTCATGTTGTAATTAAAATAAGACAGGGATACAAGTCTTTAACATCCGTCATGCAAAAGACGTTAAAACGACTATGCTCATTGAAAACGAGATATTGTATACGGTTGTGCAACCGAATCATGTTGCACATAAAACAATATGTGTCGTCAAGAACAAGACGCTAAAACGTATTGAACAAACAAGCTGCCTCATCTGGTAACAGGATGAGAGCCACAGGGACTATATGTCCTGCCTGTGGACGGGTAATGGCATACCCGAATCTTGCACGTCAGCGATACCAGAAATGGACTTCGCCTTTGGTAGCAAGAATCCCACTGACGTCAGTCAGCTTGCCCCTTTAGGGGTGGGAGTGTCAAACTATGTATTCAATTCTCTACATGACCGATAGATAAGTTCAAAAAGCTGGTCCAGATCAGCTAATTCAACACAGGAAAATGCGATTCGAAGATCCGTCTTGGCAAGGGAGATCGTTCCCACTCCATACTGCTTGAGCAAGTGGATCCGCAGCGTTTCTGCATCGGAATGCTTGATTCGAAGACACACGAAATACCCTGAGTTGAATGGATAAGGTTCGAATGCATCCGCATATTTCCCGTCTGCTAAGATCTCTTTGACTCGCTTCGCCCTGGCTTCCATTACTTTATTTCTCTCCCCGCGCTGCAATTCAAATTCGGGATTTAACAAGGCATCCAAAATGATTGTTTGGGAAAGGTGGGGACTGCATGAGATGGTACTTCGAATGGAACCCATCGTCTTTTTCTCCAACGCTTCCAAAACCGAAGCATCTTGAATTCCAAATGTGAGAAACCCAACACGAAAACCCCAAGCATATTCTTCTTTGGTTGCCCCATCAATTTTAATGGGGAGGACACGCGGGTGTAATCCTACTAAACGAGCAAATATAGATTCCTTGATTGAGTCTTCATAATATAATCCAAAGTAAGCATCATCAATAACAGCAACAATGTTAATCCCAAGATCCGCTGCCTGCTTGATGGCATGAAGGATTTCCTCCACTTCTTCTTCAAAAGGAGTATAGCCTGTTGGATTATGCGGGAAATTAAGCACAAGGATCGCTTTTCCATTCTTACAGGATAAAAGGGCCTCCAGCATGCCTTTTACATTAAATTGGTTTGCTTTAGTAAATAATGGATAGGTCACTGTTTGGCTGCCGCGGCGGACATTGAATGTTATATGATAATTATCCCAATACTTATCCGGTAGTAAAATGGGATCGCCTTTTTCCACAAACAGGTCGGATACGATACTCAAGCCATGGGTCAGCGCGTTCGTCACGATCGGGGTGCCAAATTCCTTTCCTTCAAGGGAAGGATTATCTTTTAGAAGCTTCTTTCTCCAAACCTCACGCAGCTCTGGTTTTCCTGCCGTCGGTGCATATGGATACAGGTCTTTCGGATCATATGAGGAGAGGTTCTTGTGGATGACATCTAAATACATTGGTTGTCCACCCTCTGAAGCCATCCCGATTGTTGCATTGAATCGGTCTGCTTTCCCCTTTGCCTCTCCTGCCTGGCTGACAATTCCTTTTGGGAAATACAATGATTTTCCCAACGATGACAACATCTCATATACTGGTTTATTGCGTTCTTCAATGGCATGATTTAATTCTAAAGCCAATGGGTCTAACACTTTATTCACCTTCCTTATAAGTTGAAATAGAATGATTTAAATAGAATGATTTAAATATAATCTTTTACGAATTTCCACCGTCTTCAACCATAAATTGTACAAATTATCTGTCAGTTGTTTGGCTTAATTTAATTTGTTCCTCCCTATTAATCCTGGATATCTAATTTTCATTACTTTGTTAAGTAATAAATCTAAATCTTGACTATATTTAATGGTTCTTGTATCACATAGACCATACATTAATCTTGATTCCTCTATTTTGACTTTTAGATATTTGTACTCCTTCACATATTTCATAAGTTCCATTTTTTATCCCTCCTTGAAGCAAAAAAGTTATATATATGAATGATTTATGATTTCGACATTTCAATGTGCTGGGTACAGCAAAACGGCGTTGGCGCTTTCTTTCTATCTATGGTTTACCCTTGCATGGACCACTCAAGTGTTTGACCGCTTCCACACGTCGCCGGATGCTCTCGCCCCACTAAAAAAGACGTTTTTTTATTCAGTTGTATATAATTCTTCTCTACTAAATGTACAAAGGATAGGGGTGATTCTAACCCTAAAGGCTGTATAGTGCCTATGCAAAAAATAAGTTGATGAAATCGGTAATTTTGAATATATTGCCAATAAATATTGAGTGACTACTCAATATTTATTGGCTTCAGATTAATGCGGGTGATACAGATTAACCCTGATTATCGTTAAATATAAATGTCAAAGCAGAGCGGCTCTAATTGAGCTTCAGCATTGGATTTGTTTAGAAGCGGTGCCGAAATCTTTTTAGATAGGCACCCTCCCACTTAAATACTAGTAAATGATTATCTATACTAATTTCCCACTTGCCTCTACGATTTGATTGAGAAACTGTTCAACCTCTTCCTGGCTTTTTCCGAGTTTACTTACAAAGCGATTAAGCTCCTTCCCTTCTTGAAAAGCAATAAAGCTTGGGATTCCGTACACATCTAGCTTCTCTAATAGTTCCGGAAAATGGTCTCGATTTACTGCAATCATATCTACTTTTTCTTTATACGCTTCTTCCACAATTGGCATGAATGAATCGGTATGCTGACAGTCTGGGCACCATTCAACATAAAATTTAGCAAGAACTGGTTTTGTTGATAAAATCGCCTCATCAAACTCTTGTTTTGTTTTGATCTCTTTCATAATTAAAATCCTCCCTATATTATGTTCTCAATGTTATACTGATTGTCTCCACTAATTGGTCGCTCCATCAAGATATCTTTCGCAATCCAGAGCAGCCATACAACCACTTCCTGCAGCAGTAATTGCTTGACGGTATTTATGATCTTGAACATCCCCGCAGGCAAATACACCAGGAATATTTGTTTCTGTTGTACCAGGATTCACGATGATATATCCCATATCGTCCGTTTTGATTTGATTGCCTAAAAAAGATGTGTTCGGTTTATGCCCGATTGCTATGAAAACACCATCAGATTCCAAAATTTCGTTTTTTCCAGTTTCGCTGTTTTTTACTTTCAAGCCAGCAACGTGTCGTTCTCCTGCAATAACTTCTTCAGGAATGTAATTTAAACTCCAAGTAATTTTTGGATTATTTTTGGCGCGGTCTTGCATAATTTTGGAAGCGCGAAGCTCCTTTCTGCGGTGAACAACACGAACCTCCGAAGCAAACTTCGTTAAAAAATTTGCTTCTTCCATAGCTGAATCTCCGCCACCAACAACGATAATTTTCTTTCCTCTAAAGAAAGCTCCATCACACGTTGCACAGGTGCTTACCCCACGCCCAATATTTTCCCTTTCCCCTGGAATATCCAAAAGTTTCGCAGAAGCCCCCGTTGCAATGATTAAAGATTGCGTTTTGAGCTCCCCTATTCCTTCCACCGTTAAGGTAAAAGGGTTATTTGAATAATCGACTTTTCTAACCCACCCCCTTTCAAACTTTGCTCCAAAATGCTCAGCTTGCCTACGCATGTTCTGCATCAACTCTCGTCCCATAACCCCTTCAGGAAAACCAGGGAAATTCTCAACATCTGTCGTCAATGTCAATTGCCCCCCTGGTTCAGGCCCTTCAATGACTAAAGGACTCATGTTAGCACGCGCTAGATAGATTGCTGCGGTCAACCCAGCAGGGCCAGTCCCTAGAATAATGGTTTTATACATCACATCACTTACCTCCTCGTTGTGCTAATCTCTTAGTCATAAATACTTATAGCAATTTCCATGCCAATTTTTAATTTTCTGTAAAATCGCTATTTTTACAACCGTTATATAGGTTAATCAGTCCCATTTCCTATCACGATTGAGAAAAATCTTTTCAAGATTAAGAAAAACATCTTAAGACAATTTCCTTAAAATTTGAATTTAAGTTATTTGAGGTTCCCTTCCAAAAATAAGTATCAATTCATTTTTTCTTAAACAGCGACCGCTAATAAACCGATTAAGTATTGAATGAAAATCAAGAGGAACACTTGAATCGTTGTCGTTCTTTTCTGAGACTCTCACCAATAAAGGAGAGTGTCAGTGATTTATCTCCTTCCTCCTTTCTCTACTTACTCATTATTTATATACAGCAAAAACCATGCCAACTGATTTTTCCTGTAAAATCGCTTGGTTTGCGCACCCCACTCTTTGGAAATTCCCAATTTTGCTATCATTCATATTAAAAAAGCCTTTATCATCAAGCTTAAAATCTTCCTAGGACTAGGAACTATTTTTGCATCTGTGATAAACTCTTCAAGCTATTTCTATAAAGTGATTCCCTAACATATCAGTTAACAAAAATTTTTCTTAGGTTTCGTATAACTGAAATAGCGTACAAAAACATGTTAATGTGTTACCTCTGATAGGGGTAACACCCCACATCCATCAACTTAAGATAAATTTGTATCCCCATACGAAAAAATGCTACTTTTCTATTGATTTTAGCGAAAAGTAGCATTTTTTCTCGTTTTGGGATGTTTTTTATTTTTTAACTTGATGGGCATGGGGTAGCACGCACATTTTAACGTTTTTATACGCTAAGCATTTCTCGAAATCCAAATATATACAAGAATCTATGCAAAAAAAGGTGGGAAATAAAACGGGCAAGGTTCCTAGAAGCCTTGCCCGTTTTTGTGTTGTATAAAAACCTATATATTTGATGATTTCGCGTGGGTTTGGAGTAGAAGCTAACTTCCGATAATGAATCTTATGTTAACAAGGAACCCTTTCCAAATCATTTGATATGCACTCCTTAAGATAGACATAGATTACTTGGATTTTTATCTATACCTATTTTAAAGGATGTATATTATAACGCTGATTATCGGTAGTTTTTTTAATCTTTAGTTCTATTAAAAATTATTTTTATTTTCTTTACTGGACCATTCTTTTCCCGGTTCTCTTTTATTTTTTGTGTATTTTTGGGCAACGGTATAAGCCAAAGGTGTTCCGATGATAGTAGGTAGAAACCAAAACCATAACTTTGGGAGGTAGTTAATCAAAGGAATACTTGGACCCACATTAACTAAAAGGGCGGTTACAGCGCCAATATAAGAACCCAGCATACCTCTAATGTGGTGATGAATCCAGTTTTTCCAACGTTTTTTACGTGCAAGGTAACCGTAAATTGCAAGTGAGTAAGAAAAGAGGGCCACATAAAACAAATAAGCAATTTCTTCCCATCGCATGATTGACATAATAATTGCAGTAATAAAAACTACAACATAAAATGCATGGTAAAGTTCACCCCATTTAGTATGGAGACCTTTTTGTTTACGTGCAAATATAGAAATAGCTCCGGAAATTAAGCATATTGTTCCACTAAGTATATGAATAATAAGTAAGAACTGAAACAAATTCAAATCACCTCCTCTTTGTTTCCAAAAACTTAGCAATGGACAGTATATAATACAGTATTATTCAAATAAATATTCGATTAAAACGCAGAATAATGGTATCTACTTCTTAGATTTTCTTGATTATTTTAGGTTTTTCTGATTAATCAACACGCCTGTAAATTTATAGATGTATCGACTACCGATAACACTGCTTATGTAAATACAATTCCCCAATCCTTTTTAGATAGGGGAACTTGATTGTTATCTTGTCCAGAAAATCATAAATTTTATTAAAAATGATTAGTATGTATATGTATTTTAGCCTAAAACACACAGAGGCCAAGAAACCTTTATGGTTTCCCAGCCTCTAAAAAATATCTCCTAGTCCCAATCATAACTTAGCCCTAACAGGCTCTTCTTCTTTTGTCGGGTGACCGCTAAACTTACCAATAAAAATGACTAAAATAGCTAATACGATTGGCATGACAACGTGAAGATTAGGATTTATTCCCTCCAAGATATGTCCAACAGCCTTATCTTTTAATATCATTTCACCAGCAGTATAACCTAATAATCCAGCTCCAATAATTATGATAATAGGGGATTTCTCCATAATCTTCATTAAAATTTGGCTTCCCCAAATAATTAAAGGAATGCTAAAAACTAAACCAAGTATAATCAGTAGAATGTTTCCATTAGCTGCACCTGCAACAGCGACAACATTATCTAAGCTCATCACTAAATCCGCAATAATAATGGTTTTAATAGCTCCGATAAGATTTGAGTTCGCTTTAACGTCTCCTTCATCTTCACCTTTTAATAACTTGATCGCAATCCATAGAAGTAATAATCCGCCTATAAAATTTAAGAAAGGAATCATTAATAAATACACAGCCACAAAAGTTAAAGCAACCCTTAACGCAATAGCTCCAAAAGTGCCGAAAAATATCGCTTTCTTTTTATACTGTTCTGGTAAATTACGACAAGCTAGCGCAATAACAACTGCATTATCCCCGCTTAAAACAATATTGATGAGAAGGATTTCTAAAAGATTGAGTATAAATGCACTATTATCCAATTGAGAACCACCTTTATTCCTTTTTTATTTCATCCATCTCATTATGAATTTCAACGCATAATTATTGTGTGAGTTAGCGATAATCCACGTTCCTCTATCATTTCGACAAGATTACGAAAGCTCAAATTGTACCGTAGTTACCATCTCACCATTAACAAAATAATGCTAGGTTCATAATGTTTCTATTTGAACAAATTTTTCTTTTCCATACCGATTATACACCTTTTGTTGAGTAACAGTATCAGTGTATACAAGTTTTAGAGTTTTTTTGCACCAGCACCGTTTTTCCATAGATACGTTTATCAGTGTATCTAATTGTTGACTACATCGGATGGTTTGAGGATGAGTTAATCCATATAGTTTACTTACATGAATGAGTTGATTTCTCTTTTCCTCAATTAAATTTATAAGATTTAGCATATATGCAACCTCTTTATTTAATCTAAATTATCAACAAACCTAAATACTATCAAAAAAGGCAAACAAACAAAATGACCAAATTATGGATTTTAACTATCGATAACACTGATTATGTAAACAGCAGAGTCGCCTAATAAGGCGGCTCTCTGTTCTTCAAACTGCTTGGCATCGTATCATAATCCGTAAGTTAGCAGGAAATTCATGTCCTACTTTTTTTGTGAATTATCTTTGCACCAGAACCCCTAAAAAATACCTCTCTTTCCTTCTCTGTCCTTTTCTTTTCTTAACTTTTAAAATTATTAAACTAGTTATAAAATAGCAGTTAAATTCTGAAAAATGAATATTATAAAAATAAGAGTTAAAAAGATTATTTTTGTATATTTTGATCATTTTGTTCACGAAAATATCATTAAATGCGGAAAGGGCGATAGAAATGGAATTTAAAATCACTGAAAGATACATTGTACGCAGCGAAAAGTTTGTTCGAGAAACAATTAAGGGCCTCTCGAAAAGGTTATGAGGAATTTAGGAACAGAACGGATCGGGAAGGTATTGTGATTTTGGAAAGTTATTCTTACCTCGTAGAGCGAGATCAAAAACACTTGGAGGCATTGAATGAATTGAGTAAGGAGCATGAAAGAGAGCTTTATGCTAATAATATTTGGATTAGATCGTTGGTGGGTTGCAAAAATACAGCTCTTTTTTGTCTGTTGTATATTCATCTCTCTACAAACCAGTGAAATCAATAAAATGAATATATACTTTTATGTATTAGTTTACATTAAACAAAAAAAGACCGTATTTCAATAAAAGAGGAACACGGTCATACATATTAGGGGTCTAGCAATAATATCTATAATATACCAAATATGGATTAATATGAAAAAATTATATGTGTTTATTTAGTTTTAAAAATGTAGCAAGAAGCATAAGATTGCCGGTTCGGCAAATTTATGCTTCTTTTAGTTTACGGCAGACTTATGCTTCCAATATGAAAAATTAGCTCAACAAACCGTCAGTATTAGTTCACATAATCAGTGTTATCGGAAGTTATTTTGGTTTAGGATCGACATTGCCTAAATTATCATGTAATGTAAAATCTACTTTTTGTCCAAAGATTTCAATCAATCTTTGTTCAATCTTTCTTCTTGTATCTGGATTGATTTTATCAACATGAAAGTGAAGGTTACCTTTCTTATCATAAGAGACTTCAGTAATTCCTAATTTTATTAATTCTTCATGTTTATCAGCAATACCGTAATTTTTGATGTCATTTTTCTTAATTTGTTGGCAACTAACTAAAATAAGCAGAATAGAAAACAAAATGAGTGTCTTTCTCATCAAACCACATCCAGTTTATGTAATAGTTTTAAGACATCTCCTTATTCTAATTCTCACTGCCTCTCTGCTACGGGAGAATATTTGTGATTATTATGTAGTATGAATTCCATTTACAGTAAACATACAAAAAACATGTAAGAAATCAAGGGACGCATCCCATAGATCTCTTACATGTCACACACCTCTTATGCCTTATGATTATACTTAGATAAAGCAGGAATTCCTTTTGTTAGGCGGTTATGCATACGGAATACAACTTGTGCGAAAGGTTCTATTCTACCTGTAAGTAAAAGGACGATTGCACTCGTTCCCCATGAGAGAGCTGCGGCCCCTAGAATATCCGCTGGATAATGAACGCCTACATATATACGAGAAATTCCGACAAGAATTGCCCAAATGAGTGCAACATATCCCCAAGCATCTTTACGAAGCAGCAGCATAATGGCAATTGTAAAGACGAGTACGCCATGATCACTTACGAATGAAGAATCCTTAGAATGGGATACTAATTGATGTACATGGTGCGTGACAAATGGCCGGGCATGGTAATACAAGTGGTGCAGCAAGACATTTACAACTAGAGCAAGCATCATCGACAAGACAGTATATAAAGCTGTATATTGTTTTGCCATTGCAATGTTTCGATTTGCACTGCTAAACCATAAAATCAGCATAAACAAAACCGCAACAAATGGTGCACTATTTGTAATCCATATCATCGTTTTATCAAGAAATACCGAATGTCCAGCCCATCCATTAATCCATTGAAATACTGTATAGTTCATATCTTTTTCCCCTTTATCCTGTTACATGTTATCTTCTAAAGAATAGTGATGTTATCATGTGAAACAACCTAAAATACTTTGAAAGGTGATCGTGTAATCCGGCTATTGTTTCTTCCTTTTTATAGCCACATATAAAACATAAACAATTGTAATGACTATTGCTGCGATTGCAATGGTTTGAACATATGGCTTCGCTAACGTATTGATGTTTGCCCAATTTTCTGCAAGCTGTTGTCCCAGATAAATAAATAATACAGACCACGGAAGAATTGCTAATGTAGTATAGAGCATAAAGGTTCGAAGGGACATGTTAGAAATCCCTGCTGGAATGGAGATCGCATGTCTCACAACGGGAATGAAACGTGCAGTAAAAATGACTCCAATTCCATACTTTCGGAACCATGCTTCCGCTGTATCGATTTGGCGCTCCTTTATAAAAAGGAATTTTCCGTACTTTCGTAAAAAAGGGCTTCCGCCAAACTGCCCAATCCAATACAGGAATAGTTGCGCAATAAGACCGCCAATGGTACCTGCGATAACCGCACCTAAGAAGGTAACCTTTCCCTGTGAAACAAGATACCCAGCGTAAGCCAGTACAATCTCGCTAGGTATTACCTCTATCATTAATCCTAAGGCAATGCCTATGTAGCCTAAACTCATGAATGCAAGTAAAATGGAATGAATCAATCCACTCATATATAACCTCCTTACGGGCGCTGAATGAAATCATCCAGCATCCTAAAAAATATCCTCAGAATATACAGGTTTGCACATACGTACTAAGCAATTATAGACAGCTTTTATGAAAATGCGATGAGAATCTGATAAAAACTTAAGGAAAAATGAGTAAAACTATAAAGTTTCAAACGTATCCTTTCAAATGTCCTGTCTATTGATCAAAATCCGTAGCATTTCCAATACAAATACATGTAGACACAGCCATGCAGCTCCGTATACATAGCCGCCTATCAAATCACTTGGAAGAACAGAAGTAAGTGCAACAGTCATAATGGCAAGGAACGTTATGAGCACTATACTTAAAACAGGAATGACCATTTGGATATATACATTTTTTACACGGTGTACAAATAAAAATACAAACATACCGTACACAACAACGGTTGTAAGAGCTCTTTCATTAGGAAAATCAGAAGAAATCCCAATGCTCGGCTTCCAAAAGGAATGTAAGCAAGAGAGCGCATATACAGTCATTTCGCGATACCCGTGTACCCCGAGCAAAATAATTGCTAACATAACATATTCAAGCTGTCTATTTTGGTTTTGTTTCCAAATAGACAGAATAGCTATGACAATTAGGATACCGTACATATAGTTGGACTGTAAGAAAAACATACTTCTCTATATGTTTGTCCACCCTGGTTGAAAATGAATATGAATCATGTATGAAGTGATTTCGTTAAACTGGACGGATTCATTCGATACATAATCTTCTGCAAGTCCCATCATCCATATCATCAGGCTGAATAATACAAGTGCAAGACTAATTAAGAATGCTTCTGCTGCTTGTATGGTATGGAACCGGGAGGTGCTATATTTGAGGAATCACATGAAATAGTTTTTGATTTGCTTTTTATACATCCTATACACAAATACTCCGACAAACACTATGACAACTACAAGAATGATAAAGTTGAGGTACTTACCGGCAACCTTGTGAAATTCTTCCCATCTCGAGCCTAAAGCCTTTCCTAATGTAATAAAACAGAATCCCCATAAATTGGCTCCTATATAAGCTGGAATCAGAAAAGTCCGGTACGACATATTAGAAATACCCGAAACATATCCAGTAAAATGACGAACTCCGGGAATAAAATATGCAAATATCAATAATTTTTTACCTGAACGTTCAATCCATTCCGCTATCTTATCATATCTTTCAGGGCCAAAATGAACATAATGACCATACTTTTTAATAAAATTATAGCCGCCCATCCTTCCTAGCCAATAGGTGAGTGTAATTCCAATTCCAGCTGCTGCAATAGATGTCAACACTGCCAATGGATAATTCATTTTTCCTTGGAATACAAGATAACCCGCATACACCATAAAAAATTCACCAGAAATAGGAACCGCAATCAGTTCAAGGACAATAACTGCAAATAAAATCAAGTAACTATGTTGTTCAAATAGTGAAATCCAATGTATCATATTCCTTCCTCCAAGCCCTTAATCTGTTCTATGCATTGTTCTCTTCATACCTTCTCTTTGGGCTTGTTACATGGTTGTATTTCAAATTTAAGTTTCTTTCTCCGTAAAATCATGTACCACTTCCTTTTTAAAACTTTCTTAATGGATTCTTAATGTTACGTTCTGCACATAAGTCAGATAATTAATTTTATCTATACCTAGTCAAAGTCAATGGAACATATATCTTCGCGAAAGCAGAGGTAAACATCTCAGTTTACTTAATATGCAAGCTTCTGTGCAGCATAAGTCAAAACGGTCGTCTGTTTAGAGACGACCGTTTTTCATTTTTATTTATTTGCTCCTTTTAAGATACTAAGCGAATTGTTAAGTGCAGATTTGCAATGGCTGGCATCAGGGTTTCCTGAACGAACTGCTGCTAATACAACGTCGATCGTTCCATCAATTTTGGTCCATGTTGTGCTATCTATTTTTCTAAGCTTAGGCTCCGATATATCCCATTGATGTTCTAAATTGTCAGCCCCTTTTTTTGCTGAAGCAAAGTTATTTGAGTTTACAGCGTTTAGCATATCATTTTCGATTTTAACGAAATCTGTTAATTGTCCAGCTAATGTAGCTTGTGGAGAAGCCGTTTGCGATGCTGATTTATTTGCACCGTTTAATACACTAAGCGAATTGTTGAGTGCAGATTTGGACTGACTGGCATCAGGGTTTGTTGAACGAACTGCTGCTAATACAACGTCAATCGTTCCATCAATTTTGGTCCATGTTGTGCTATCTATTTTTCTAAGCTTAGGCTCCGATATATCCCATTGATGTTCTAAATTGTCAGCCCTTTTTTTCGCTGAAGCAAAGTTATTTGAGTTTACAGCGTTTAGCATATCATTTTCGATTTTAACGAAATCTGTTAATTGTCCAGCTAATGTAGCTTGTGGAGAAGCCGTTTGCGATGCTGCATTATTGCTTAACCGAACATAACCGCCTATACCAACAACTAAGAAAATACACAGTACCACAATTGTTTGCGTGAAAACATTTTTCTTGCTTCCATTTGCTTGGTTTGTTTCTGCTGTTTCACTCTTTGCCGTTATATCAATTTTTGTAACGGCAAGAAAAATAATTACCGCTAAAATAGCTATAAGAAAAATTACACTAGTAACCGTTGTCCCCAAGCCTAGCCCGCCATTAACTTTTGGTTGAGACAGGTAATCTCCTAATGAGGCTCCGAGTGGACGAGTAAGAATATACGCAACCCAAAATGCTAATATTCCATCAAGTTTCAAAAACTTCCATGCCAAAAATACGCAAGCTATTATAATCACGACTGTTATTCCTGTGCGAAGATAACCAAGACCGAGTTGTTCGGAATATAAATCGCCAACTGCTGTTCCAAGTGCGAATGTGAAAAGAATGGTAAGCCAATAGAAAATTTCTCTTTTTCTTGTATAAATTGAGTGTATCGAGAGTGTTTTTTCACTAAGATACCAAAAAAGAAAAGTTAATCCTAGCAGCACGGAGAAAACCACTGTACTAAGCTCAAGGGGTACTCCCATTGCGTCTGTCAAATTATCGGTTACCAATGTTCCAAATACGCTTATAAGCACAACCGTTAGCCAATAAATGCCTGGAACATATTTAGCTGCTCTGAATTGAAAATACAATACAATGAAAAACGCTAGTCCCATAATGATTGTAGTGAAAGTTAAGCCAAATCCAAGGTTGAAATTTAGAAAATCAGCAAATGTTTCACCAACAGTTGTACATAAAACTTTGATGATCCAGAAGAAAATAGCAACTTCTGGTACTTTGCTAAGTAAAATTTTCATTTCATTTTGTTTTGTTTCCATATATTATTTCCTTCCAATACTTTATATTGATATCGAAATAAGATGAAATACATTCACAATAACGGAGAAGCTGTCATAGTCAGTACCTTTGTAATCCAGAAAAAGACAGTAATTTCTGGAACCTTATTCAACATCTGTCAAGCCTTCTTATTATTGTCCTAAATTTGTTCATAATGCTCTATTGATAAATTTCACTCTCCTTTTGAATGAATAGGTAGTTATTTAGTCATACATATATGCTAAATTGTTAACTAAAACAAGAATTTTATAAAGACGGCCTTTTAACTGTACTCTATTAGTATTAAGAAATCATGAAAATACATTAAATTTCACATTAGAGGTAAATAAAAAACAAAAACAGGTTGTCAGTCATATTGGAGTTAGTATAGTTCAGTTCTATGGACACATTTGAGTGGGGGCAGTACAATGTATGTTCTTGATTTTTAAAGAAATGAGCAAAGAAAGATTGAATCCAATCCGGATTAACGCCACACTCAGCAGAAGCCAGCTAATCTTCTGCTTTTCCACAGCCTTTATAAGAGCCCATATGTCAATCAATAATGTTACAATCAGAATGCTATCGACGTTATTCGTACGGATCACGGCAACAAAAATAGGATTCACCGCTAAGACTAAACTAGCAATCAGTCCTGCACGTTCCCAAAATTTCGGTGTCACAATGCGAGAGAGTAGCCAAACCGAAATGACACCGGCTAAAGCTTCCAGCAATAACACGCTAAAATCACTTAAACCGAAAATTTTTGCACTTACCCTACGTGGTGGGATTGTATGGTATCAGCTTTTGGATGTTCCGTATTATTAAATCATTGTCCAGTGTATTAACAAATACTCAGGTGGGGCTCGTTACTATGGTTCCTTACCTACTTGGAGCTGTTTCTATGGTTTTGGTGGCTCGGCGCTCAGATTGGACAGGGGAACGAAAATATCATGCGGCACTAGGGTCTTTTGTGGGGACTTTGGGATTAGTCGGGGTGCTGGTAACACAAAACAACCCTATCATAGCTATTATGATGATGTGTGTGGCAACGATTGGCCTGTATAGCTTCTCTGGACCGTATTGGGCATTCACTTCTTCACTTGTGACAGCCGAAGCTGCAGCAGTGGGAATTGGGATTATTAACTCTATCGGCAACTTCGGAGGCTTTGTAGGACCATATGTATTAGGAATGTTGAATGACGCCACTGACAGTATTTCTTCCGGTTTATCTTTCTTAGGGTTTATGCTCCTGCTGACCACTATTCAAGTTCTATTGACCCTTTACTTTGATATACGTTTCATCAACTCTCCAGGAGTCATTTGTTGACTTAAGATGACGCCGTACCCTTTCCTCTAATTCAGACCCATATTGATGAACCCAACGCATAATCGTTGTGTGAGCCATGGATAAGCCGCGTTCCTCCATCATTTCCACCAAATCACGAAAACTGGGGTTGTACCGTAGGCACCATCTCACGGTTAATGAAATAATATCAGGCTGATAATGCTTCCATTTGAACAAATTTTGGTTTTCCATACCGATCACATCCCTTTTTTAGAGTACTAGTATCAGTATGTCCAAGATTTGGAGATTAATTGCAATTATCTTGAAGTTTTTGCGACTTCTCTTACAAGAATACACAGGAAAATTTATCATTTTAGTGACAGACAATGCCCCCGTTCATCGCAGCCAAATGGTTCGGGATTTTCTAGAGGAACATAAAAACGCACTTATGGTGGTTCATCTTCCTCCCTATTCACCTAATCTCAATCCAATCGAACGGCTGTGGAAGTGGTTAAAAGAACAAGTAATTGCCAATCAGTTTCACCCGACACAGGCATCCATCAAAGAAGCGATTGAGAGTTTTCTACTAGAGATTGCGGAAATACCGACAGCTGTGCTACAGCGCCTTGGTATTCATTGAGTCAAATGTCGAAAAACTAAATCACTTATATATAATATTTATAAAAATGTTTGATCAAAACACAAGGTATTTCCCTATTCAACCGGAAGTAACTTATCAACCACAATACTGTTTATAGCATTGATATACGCTAATGCACTTGCTTTCATTATATCCGTGTCTGTTGCTTTGGCAGTATATTTCTCCCCTCTATATTTCACTTGAATCTTTACTTTCCCTAATGCCTCTTTACCTCTTGATACACTGCTAATATTGTATTCAATCAATTCAATATCTAAATCACTAATTTCTGTAATAGCAGAATACAAAGCATCAATGGGGCCAGAACCAACTGCACTGCTTTTCAATATTTGATCAGCCTTTTTAATTTTCACACTTGCAG
>NZ_AUMR01000088.1:1364-18405 GCF_000430785.1 Ectobacillus panaciterrae DSM 19096 | reverse complement strand
AAGTCATAGAAGCTTTAGAAATCTTAGAAGTAATGGTATTGTAGGATTCCTTAAAAGATTAAGTCCAGGAACTTGTGTTGTTTTACAATTCGATGATCGCCGACCTGCAACGGGCACATTTCAAGGGTTTGAAAATGGTACAGTTATTCTGACTAATTTTGATGGCTTCCCTGGTCTTGTCCGTATCAAAGTAAATAGCATCAATGCTGTTTCTGTTGCTGGATCTTCTAAATGTTGTTAGATTTACACATAAAAAAAGCGGTTGTATAAAAAATACAACTGCTTTTTTCTTACTATTTTTAATGGATTTATAAAAAATAGTTAATGTCCAATTTGATACATCAAAATGCCAATTTTCATGAATTGGCCCCCAAAATCATGAATTGCTGCTATACCCCAACAATAAAAGAACAGTTTGTTTTGCTGGTTTCGGAGAAAAAATAAGCATGTATTTACAGGCTGAATACGTGTTTACTTATATAAAAAATTTTTTTATTTGTTATTTTCACCTATACCTTATCGATAAAACAAGCATAAGATGTACAAGTTAGTTAAGGGGGTGAGGTATTATGGGGTTGGGATTTGGATGTTTTGATGGTGGTTTTTCCCGTAGAAGTCGTAGAAGTCTTAGAACTTTTAGAAGTCGTAGAAGTTTTAGAAGTAATAACATTGTAGGATTCCTTAGAAGATTAAGTCCAGGAACTCGTGTTGTTTTACAATATGATGATCAACCACCTGCAAGTGGCGTTTTTCAAGGTTTTCAAAACGGTACAGTAATTCTAACTAATTTTAACGGTTTTCCTGGTCTTGCGCATATCGCAGTAAATAGTATCAATGCTGTTTCTGTTGCTGGATCTAGTTAAATTTACGCATAAAAAAGCGGTTGTATAAAAAAATACAACCGCCTTTTTTCTTAATACTTTTAATAGATTTATAAAAAAATAGCTAATGCCGTTTTGTTCGAAATAGCAAATGAAAACGTCGAAATTATAAATCATTTATATATACTCATTTGACCCAATATGAGTGTAGCCGCAATAAAGGGATATCTTTAAGGGAAGAAAGAATACATCTATGAAACTGCGAAATATCAAGTTTGCGAGTGGTATCAGCTTCACTGTTACTTCTCCGATAACTTGCATTATGTAAACAGAAAAGCCACCCATCAGGACAGCTTTTTAGTATAGGTATTGCGTATGTAATGAAAAGCAAGGCGGGGTGAGACCCTGCTCTTCATTCACCCAACATTACTAGGGGGTGATTCCCAATATTAGTATATGCACAGCTTGTCCGATTGTATGGACAAGTTATCTATTAATGTAAAAATATTCTAAAGACCAAACTAATTTTTCATATTGGAAGCATAAGTCTGCCGTAAACTAAAAGAAGCATAAATTTGCCGAACCGGCAATCTTATGCTTCTTGCTACAAATAACCGGAATTGCCTCATATTTTTCTTTTAATTTTTAATTAGTTTTAATCGAATTTTAATCAAAACATGTTATTATTTACATGACCCTATAAAAACTCTAAATAACCCTATAAAAACAACTCATCAAAAGGTGGCAATAGCTGCCTTTATTTTTTTTACATCCATTTTGAATTTTTTACTACAATTTCAAAATTTCGGATGAACGATACACAATAAAAAAAGACAGCCGGTGTCAGCTGCCTTTCTGGTTAACTTTTGAGTTGAAAAATATGTCTGTATTTAAATCGATATTATTTATTAGCTGCGATTTCTTGCTGTAATTTCTGATTAGCGCTTTTTAATTGTTGATCCAATTTTTCTAATGCAGAATTAATAGCTGCTCTGTCTTTCTTTTGAACGGCTGCTTTTAATTCTTTATGGATAGTGCGTTCGCCTTGTTCTTTTCCTTTATCATTATCTCGATCTTCACCTAGTTGTTTTCCGAACAGTGCTTCTAATTGCTTATGTGCTTGCTGCTTTGTTAATTTTCCATCTTTAACTTGTTGGTGAATGGAATCAATTTCTTGTTTATGAGCTTGGTAAAAAGCTTGTCGCTTCGCTTTCTCTTGTTGCTCTTTCTTTTGGAAACCTGGTGTTTGTCGTAACTGCTTCTCTAGGTTCTCATGAGTTGCAAGATCTTTTGTAAGTTGATCTTTTAATTGAGAAGAAGCGTATTGATTCATAATATTCGTAAGCTCTTTTTGCTTTTCTCCTTTTTCTCCTCTTTCTCCTCTTTCTCCTTTTTCATGAGTTCCTTTATGATTCTCTTGTTGTGTAGATATCTTGGATGCATCGGTTTTATGATTAGCTACTGTACTTCCTACTGTTGGGATTAACATAGATGCTGCTAAAACAGGGACAATCAAACTTGATCTTAGTTTCATTTGAATTCCTCCTCAATTATCTAAATGGTGAATCATACTACATGTCTAAGTATGTCCCGTTACTGTGAAGTTCCTGTGAATTGATTTGAACTTGGTGTGAAGATTAAATGAGATTTTTCACAGATTTCTCCCCGTGAAGCCTTTTTGTCATGCTCAAAGTATCCGTAAAGGTGTACAGAATATAAAGATATCTGTAAAAGAAAAAACCACCTTTAAAGATGTGGTTTTTTCTCGGTTTATTTAGGTTAATATTATTAGTATGTACAAAGCTTTATAGATTTTTTGCACCAGAACCTCTTTTAGCACTCAAGTCCTTAAATCTTCATTTGCATCTGTTACCTGACTTCGATCAAATGGGAACCAATTCGCCTTGCCAAACAATTTCACCATAGCCGGAATAAAAAGTGGCAAAAACACCAAGGTATATAGTAACAATCCTGATAGAACAATCGTTGCGGTTTGCATTAATGAAAGTACACCGGATGGGTACATGGCAGCAAATGTTCCTCCCAAAATGATGACTGCTGAGAAAATAACTGTCCCTACGTTACGCATTGCAAGCAAGATTGCTTCTTCAACTGGCATACCTTTGTATTCATTGAATCGATCCATTAAGAAGATACTGTAATCAACTCCTATTGTCATAAGGAGTACAAAACCGAAGAACGGCATCGTCCAGTTAACTCCATCATAACCAAGGATATGAACAAAGATAACCTCATTAATCGCCAGAGAGCTAATGAAACAAAGCACTAGCGATATAATGAGATACAACGGCATAACGAGGGAACGTAAAAGGACAATTAAGATAAGCGTAATACCAATCAGCATGTAGATAACTGTTTGCGTATAATCATCATTAGATGCTTGTAGCCTATCAGCTGAAATAGCGGATACCCCCGATACTCCGAATTTCGATCCTTTTAGATTTGTATCAACTAAAGCGCGCTCTACCGCTTCTTTAATATCTTTCGTTGTATCCAATGCTTGGCTGGAATAAGGATTGGATTTTAAGATCACATCAAATTTTGCAGCCTTTTTATTATTGGACAAGTAATTGTTAAACACTTGCTGAAACTCTTTGCTCTCGAATGCCTGACTCGGAATATAAAAACCCGCCATTTCACGGTCCGGAGAATTTGTTAAATCTCCCAAATAATTTTGAGCAGAACCAAGTCCTTTCGAGATGTGTCCTAAACTATCTGCGCTTTGATCAAGTCCCGACTGTAACTGCTTCAATTGTAATGTCATTGCTGTAAACCCGGACTTTGTCATCCGTTGACCGTCTTCAATTTGAGATAATCCTTTAGAAAACTGAGGTAACTTGTTAATCGCTTGACTCTGTCCTTCTGCAGCCTGCTGAATTCCTTGTTCAAGCTGAGCTGCTCCTCTTTCTAATTGACCCAAGCTAACAACGAGTTTTTGCTGCTCGTTAATCGCTTGATTAATTTGTTTTTTACCCTCGTTAAATTTCTCGGTGACACCATCCATTTGAGGATTTAACTTATTATTTAAAATATCTAGCGTTCCTTGTAATATTTCATGTGTAGCATTTACTTTCTGTGTAATATTAGTATAATCCTTTTCCTGCACAATTTCTGGATATCTACTTTCAAGTGCAGTAAAGCTATTACTTAGACCTGCTAATGTTGTAGAAGCAACTTCTAAACTTTGAAAAATCCCTGTATATTCAGATTTCACTTTCTGCAATTCAGTACCCAGGTTTTCATAGCTATTTACCAATTGTTGTGACTGTTCACCGAACTCCTGGACCTTTTGACGCATTTGTGCAATACCGGCTTTCAATTGCCCTGCTCCTGCTGAACCATCACGCATTCCTTTTTCAATAACAGATAATCCGTCTTGTAGTTGTGTCGCACCATCTTGAAGTTGTTTTGTCCCATCAATTAGACCGTCAATCCCATTTATAGCAGAGTTTAACTGTGGGCCCGAAGAAGCCAATGAATTGGTAGCACCGTTTAAGCCATTTTGGATTTGTTGTAATCCATCATTCCCTTTTCCAAGTCCTTCATTTAGTTCCTTTGCTTGATTTGTTACGTAAAAATCCTTAATTGGATCTCCAAGCGGGCGAGTTACACTGCGAACCTTCTCAACAGAGGGAAGTTTCGCTATTTCCCGACTGATTCTTTCAATTCCCATCAAAGCTTCCTTAGAATCCAAGTTGTTATCGCTTTCCATTACCACTTTTACGGGCATCACTTCTCCTGGACCAAAGTTATCAGCAATTATATTAAATCCTTTTACCGAGCCATAATCTTTACCAATCTCATTTAAAGAGTTAAAAGACGACTTTCCGTTATAGCTAATTAAAAAAGGAACTACAATAATCGCTACAAGTACTAAAGCACGGAATGGTTTGCGAAGGGAGAAGGATACTAACTTTTCCCATAACATACTTTCACTATTGCTATGTACTGACCTTATCGGCCAGAATAGACGAGGTCCTAAAACAGCCATAAAGAACGGTACGATAGTTAGAAAAGCGATGAGTAGCATTACAACACCTACTACCACTCCTGTTGCAGATTGATATAGCGAGAATTTTGAAAATGCAATGGATACAAATCCAATTAATACAGCGAGGGCGCTAAAAAACACTGTTTTTCCTGCTGTTTGATACGTTCTAATAATGGCATCAGTCACCGTTTCATGTTTAAATAATTCTTCTCTGAAGCGGCTAAGTAGTAAAATACAGTAGTCAGTTCCAATTCCAAATAATATGGCTACCATAAAAATTTGTGTAAAGTTCGATAGCGGAAAATTAAACCAATCTACTAGATATGCAACGATAGACGTACTTGCTACATATGCAAGGCCAACTGTAAGAAGCGGAACAAGTGGGGCAATAATTGAACGGAATACAACAATGAGAATAATGAAAATAAAGACTACCGTAATTATTTCTGTCTTATGTAATCCGTTTTGCGAATTGGTTATAACATCCTCGCCGATAAACCTTTCTCCTGTTATATAATGCTCTACTTGTACATGGCTGATTACTTTTTCTAAATCCGTTCGTACCTTGTCGATGGATCGTTTTTGCGGATCTATTTTTAATGGTGTAATAATAGTTCTTTCGTCCTTTGAAACAAGTTGTTTCCGAATATCCTCGTTATCCAAATGGGTTGTAATCTGTCTAATACCTAATTTTTCTTTTTTTGCTTTTAGTAAATTAATTGCTTGTTGAATATCCTGTTCATCGTGCTTATCAATCTTCTTTGGATTATGGAATACAAGAACGGCGGATATTGTTTTCGCCTCTTCTGAACTATTGTGTTTTAAAATATCCTCTGCAATTACAGAAGAGTACTCTTCAGGAACCGTTATTTTTCCTTTATCACGAATCAGCTTCCCCATATCTGGCGAAAACACTACTAAAACCACTAACAATGCAACCCACAAAGCTGGAAGGATCCATCGGAACTTCAACAACGTTCGCATCGTTTTCACTCACCTTCCCCTTTGTTAATAGTCATCCAAATTTTTTCTTACATGTGAAATTATTTTTTGAATTTTCTTCCTCATTGTGTATAAGCTGGCTTATAGTTGCTTCTAGCGCAAACATAAATCTTCAAAATAGGATAGATTTTTATCAACTGTGATTACACGAGTAGAATGACAAGTAGCCAAGGCTTTTTCAAAAAGCGCTTGGCTATTTTTCACCTCTTGATTCACTAAGATAAAAGCCAATTGTATTTCCTTAAGAACCAACCGCGCCATATAAACACATCTATTACCCTTTACTTTTATGTATGTTTCACCCACTCTCCACGAGTCATTCGTTTGCTTGAGATGACGAAGGATTCTCAAGAACCATATGGATGTAAGTGATTGTGTGAGCAATGAATAAGCTACATTCCTCCAAATATCTCTAAATTACGAAAACTGAGATTGCACCGTAGGTACAATCTCATCGTTAATAAAACAATGTTAGACTACTCTGCATGCTTCCACTTGAACAAACATCTCGTTTCTACACCAATTATACTCCTTTTTTCAAGATAATAGAATATCTTGATATTATATATATTTATTATAGTTTGAAAACTTGCACTAGAATCATTTTAACTAATGGATGATCTTATCATCCTAGTGTTCTATTCTACCCCAACAGCATCATATGCTTTTGTTACTGCTTTTACTTCTTCTGAATTTTCTCCATATAAATCTGTTGCCGCTTGAATAGCAGCTTGACGCATCATGCTAAAATTGGAAGTAGCTGTTAAATATTTAGTAAGCGTACGATAATAAATTTGTTCTGTTTTTTCACGTCCAATACCGACTACATCTACACCATAATGAGTTCCTCCTTCTGATATAAGGTATGCGGCTTTATTATTAATACTTGAATTAATATGAACTCCTCCATTATCATTTTCACCTATATAACGTTTACTATAATGGTCTGGATAACCTTGAGAGGCTGGGTCTTTCATAGAACGTAAAGAATCATTTTGAATACCTGGTGTATAAATATCTTCTCCCATTTCCCAATCATCCCGATCAATCATTGCTCCCATAATATCAGATAGAGATTCGTTTAATGCTCCGGATTCATTATTATAAACTAATCCTGCTGTATGCTCAGTTACAGCATGGGTAATTTCATGTCCTACAACATCTAAACCAGCAGACAAGGGAATAAAGTTTGTTCCATCTCCATCACCATAAATCATTTGCACCCCATTCCAAGCTGCGTTATTCCATCCTTTTCCTACATGAACGGAAGAAATAAGTTTGGCTCCAGTATTATCAAAAGAATTACGTCCCATTGTATTTTTATAATAATCGTAAACTTTTTGTGCACTTACATGTGCATCTACTGCTGCAGGGTCATCAAAACGTTGACTCAAACTTGTTATCTCCTTACCTGTATATCCTATATATCTTGAAAGAAGAAGAAAAAGGTATTCGTTCATATTTTTCGCATTGTATGTATTTATCCCGTTTCCTCTAGTTTCATCAGCTAGATAATATTTATCATTTTTATATGTAACTTCAAAATTTCCCTCATTTCCTAAAACCCCAGTTCCCGAGCCAGTCACTTCATTTATGGCATTAAACTGATTAATAATATGTCCATCTGTTGCGTCTATGAAATAATGATAATAACCTGGTTTAGGATTAGAAATAGAGGCTTTAACAAGGTAAGAAAGGTAAAATTTATCTTCATATTTATAAATATAGAGTTTTTGACTAATGTCATCATAGTATTCAACCTTACCTATTTCTTTCTCAATATCTTTTTTTGCTATTCCGATTGCCTTTTTCCCAGAAATGGTAGCTTTTGTCGGAATATTTTTATCTTCCAAATTTGAATCAACCTGACCGAAGAAAGCTCTAACATTATCGTTTTTATCTAAAGATATTGTTTGAGTAGATCCGTAAACAGGGATATTATTATATTTCTCAACTAGCTTTAAGTGATAAGTGCCCGTTTTTTCATCTTTTTCTTCTTTTAATACTTGAAAATGATTTTTTATATCTCCTTGTAATTTGAATAAATTATTTTTCGATTCTAGATAAGAAAAGGCAATCTCTTCTTTATTTTTATTCGGTACTTTTTGTGAAATTTTTGATTTCTCTCCACTTTCAATGATATAAGATGGAGTATTTTCATTATATTTAACCTTACTCTCGTTTGCGTGTGCAGGTAAAGCACCTACTCCGAATGTCTCTAAACCAATAAATAAAGCTAGTGAGGAATAAACTACTTTTCTTTTCAACTCATGACACTCTCCTATATCTTTAATAGTTTAATAGTTCCATTTTTGGGACATTTTATATTTTACCGCAAATAACCTTAATTGTAACTATTTTACAATAAATTCATTTCGGTTCTGGTGCAAAAACCTCAAAACAATTGCAATTATCATGAAGTTTTTGCACCAGAACCATATTTTGAGCCTTCATTAATTCTTAAAGAAAAACCTGTTTCCGGTTCTGTAAACGTTAAATATGATGAATATGTAGAAGAAATTAAAAAGTTATTAATCAAAGTAATTGACGCATTAGAAATAGATTTCGGTGTCGTTCATATGGAAGTATTCCGTACTAACGAAGGGGTACTTATTGGAGAAATCGGATGCAGACCAGCAGGCGGTTTAATCTCTGGGGTTGTCAAAAATCAATATGGAATTAATTTATGGGATCATTATATGGCATTAAATATAAGAGAACCACTCGAACCAATTACATTGAATGAATCTGATAAATATCAAGGTTGGTTAGGTTTAACGTGTAAAGAAGGAAAAATAACTCGTTTAACACCTTCAAGTGAGTTGTTAGAAATTGAAGAAGTGAAAGAAGTAATAGACCTTTATAATGAAGGGGATTATGTAGATCCACGTTGGAAAGGTTCAACTATCTTCTTTAGTAAATTAATTTTCTTTGAGCTTAATAAATTAGAAGAATTAGATAATCTTAGAAAAAAATTATCGGAGACTTATCATATTGAGGTAAGCCCCTTAGTTGAAGTATATAACTAATGTTTTTTAGTGTAAGTAACCCCTTATTAGGGGACCCGAGCGAAAAATGCAAATTCTGTATATTGGTGTGAGATTGTGAAAAAATGTACTTAAACTAAAGGTGCAGTTTAGCACAATAAGAATTCAAAAATATTTTAAACTTCTTTATAAAGAAGTTAATCCCATATATAGGAAGAGCATATTTTGAACAATCATTTTCAAAACATGCTCTTCCTTTGTTCCACTATAATCCTCACTTAGGGAAAATAAATCTTTTAACATTTCTATTGTTTCGATTTCCATATAACCAGCAATGGAGTCTTCAGTCATCATAACATTTTGATCATATAAAACTGAATAAAAAAATCGTCTTTTTATAGTGGGGCGAGAGCATCCAGCGGCGTGCAGAAGCGGTCAAACCCTTGGTCCATGCAAGGGTAAACCAGAGAGAGGAAGTAAGTGCCAATGCCGTTTTGTTCGAAATAACAAATGAAAACGTCGAAATTATAAATCATTTATATATAAATGATTCCTTAACTTCCGATACAAACATTTCAAGCATGACAAAAGGGCTTCAAGAGAAGATGAAGCCTTTTTGTTTGTGTGGAGGTAGAATCTTGGTTAGAAAATTCTACATCCTTACGATGCTCAAAACTGCTTACTTTATGCGTTATTTACATAATCCGGATTATTCATTCGTTTCTTTCTAAGAAACGGGGGCCGAGATATCCAATAATTTTATAAAAATGTTTTAGGATAGTTCCCGCATCTCCTGGGTACATTAATCTTCGTGGAGGTGATAATAATGGCAAACAATCAACAACCAAACAAAACTGCAGCTGGAACAAGTGTTCAAAAAGTAAAACAGCAAAATGCTGCATCTGCTGCTGGTCAATTCGGAACTGAATTTGCTAGCGAAACAGATGTACAAGCAGTAAAACAACAGAACGCCCAATCAGCAGCTCAAAAGAGCCAAAATTCTGCTCAACAACAATCCTAAACGAATAAAGAGTAAAAGGGTATTTCCATACTCGTTGGAAATACCCTTTTTATGCATGTCTTCTTTACATCCCCCAGATTACTGGGAGCTAGAGTGTTCTATATATGAATGATTTATGATTTCGACATTTCAATGTGCTGGGTATAGAGGCATTGGTGCTTTCTTCCTATCTATGGTTTACCCTTGCATGGACCACCACAAGGGTTTGACCGCTTCCGCACGTCGCCGGATGCTCTCACCCCACTGTAAAAAGACGGTTTGTTTATTCAGTTATATATAGTTTCTTTAACGTTTCATGCTACATCTCTTAAATTGCACCGTTTACTATCCAAACTTCCTTTAACTTGCGATTTGTTTATGGGAAGTCTTTGATTTTTCTGCTTGTAGGAATCGGTTCGTTTCTGCGACGACCACACCGCTTAATCCGACTAGACCGATTAAGTTTGGCATTGCCATCAGTCCGTTTGCGATGTCGGAAAATGTCCAGACCAAACCGAGTTTTAAATTTGCGCCGACTGCAACCATTCCTACAAAAATGTAGCGATAGTACCGCACAGCCTTCCGACCGAATAGGTACTCTACACATTTCTCTCCATAATATGACCAGCCCAGAACCGTTGAATACGCAAACAAAACAATTGCAATGCCGAGAATCATACTTCCTGCACTGCCGAATACGGACTGAAAAGCGAGTGTCGTCGCTTCCACACCCGTTTTTCCAGACTTCCAGGCGCCTGTTGTAATCAGCACCAAGCCGGTAATGGTACAAACAACAAATGTATCAAGGAATGTTCCTGTCATGGATACAAATGCTTGTTTAGCCGGAGAGTCGGTTTTTGCTGCTGCAGCTGCAATCGGTGCGCTTCCTAATCCAGCTTCATTTGCAAACACACCTCGCGCCACACCGATTTGGATGGCAGATGCAACTGTCGCTCCAACAAAGCCGCCAGCAGCCGCGGTGCCGTTAAATGCACCTGAGAAAATAAGAGAGAATGCTACTGGAATTTGATCAATGTGATAAAAAATGATGACCAGTCCAGCAATGATATAAAAGAAGGCTTTCACCGGAACAAAATAGCCGGTGACTTTCCCGATTTTTTTAACGCCGCCTAGAATCACAATCGCAATAAAAATAGCCATCGTGATGCCGGTAACGACTGGAGATATGGAAAAGTTGATTCTCATTGCCTCAGCAACTGAATTGGACTGCACCATATTTCCGATCCCAAAAGAGGCGGTTGCGCCAAAAATGGCAAATAGCACAGCCAGCCATTTTTTTCCTAGGCCGCGTTCCAGATAATACATCGGGCCGCCAGAATATTCTCCATTTACACTATTGATTCGATATTTTACCGCAAGAATGGCCTCTGAATATTTTGTTGCCATTCCGAAAAGGGCGGTAATCCACATCCAAAATATCGCACCAGGTCCCCCGATCGACACTGCCGTTGCAACCCCAGCTATGTTCCCCATTCCAATGGTGGCCGCCATGGCGGTCATCAGTGCCTGAAAGTGGCTGATATCCCCAGCTGAGGAATTGTCCTCTGATTTTCCAAACGCCAGTTTATGGGCATACCATAGTTTTACAAATTGCAAGCCTCGTAGGCGTACCGTAAGGAGGATTCCTGTTCCTACAAGAAGTACCAGTGTAGGTAGCCCCCATACATAATGATTCATTACTTCTAATGCTCGACTTACTGTCTCCATCTCCATTCTCCTTTACAAAAAAATAAAAAACCATTTCATTCAAATGAAATGGTCTCTGGAGATACAAGGCATAGAAAAATAAACCGATTCGGGATCGGCTTTTCCTGTCGCTTGTCTCTGTCCTTTTACCTGAGAGATTATCCGCCGTACTGACGGATTTGCTCCTTCGGTGCTCTGTTTCCTCCGTGCCGTTTGGCGGCAGGAGGGAGTCTCTCCAGAGATTCGTCCCCATACAGTTCTACTTGTATCCAAGACCTGAGAGTTTCAAAGCTGTCCGACCAGCTCCTTGCCCCATCGGTAGATCTGTTGATCTTCTCCTGTATGGTTCATCCGAATGCTATGAAATTAATAAAAGTTATTATAGTCACGTGTTAAGAAATAAGTCAAGACGCAGGATGAAAAAACATTATTTGCTTGAATATTCATTTTTATAGGCAACTTGTAAAATGTGAGAGTAGAAGCATCGTCACATACTCATCGAGTTAAAAATTTTTATCTAATACATTTTATATTTCTTAGCACATGTAGAGAGAAATTGCGTGTACCAGTCTATAACTATTTTCGTGAGCTGGCTCATTGCTCATGCTGCGAAAATCTTACTATAGCAGTATCTTCGGTCTAAAACATTTTTTAAACTGAACACCAGCTTTTTTAGGCGAGTATATGATTTGTAATTTTTATTGAATGTTGTTATCCTAGGTAACACAGCTATTACTTAAAGTTAGCTGATGTAAAAAAATAAGAAACAATCAGGAGGAAAGCATAATGAAACATACGACAATCAGTAAGCTTTTTGAACCTGTAACCATAGGTGCGTGGAAGTTGCGTACAAGAACAGCCATGGCCCCAATGACACGCTGTTTTGCTGATGATCAAACAGGAGTTGTTGGCGAAGATGTCGTGGAATATTACCGTCGACGTGCAGCGGATGGAATTGGCTTGATTATTACTGAGGGCATCGTCATTAGTCCTCGTGCAAAAGGTAATCCTGGCGTTCCGGGGCTGTATACGCAAGCACAAATTAATGCGTGGAAAAAGGTAACGGAAGCGGTACACCAAGAAGGTGGAACGATCATCGCACAAATTTGGCATGTCGGAAGAGCAAGTCATCATGAGATTGCTGGCAATCTACCGCCACAAGCACCATCAGCTATACGAGCGGAAGGAAAAGTATCCCGATTTGGAAAGCCTTTTGATATACCTGAAGAAATGAGTATTGACGATATTAAAGAAGTTATTGGCCAATATGCACAAGCTGCAATAAATGCGATTGAAGCGGGTTTTGACGGAGTTGAAGTGCACGGTGCCCACGGATATTTAATCGACCAATTTAATTCAGACGTATCTAATCACCGGACAGATAAATACGGGGGAGACCTTGCAGACAGACTAACGTTTATGAAAGACGTCTTAAAGGGAGTTATTGATGCAGTGGGCGCTGATCGTACGCTTATTCGATTCTCAGCGTTAAAAATTGACCAGCCGAATTACATGTGGGAAGATCCGGAAGAAGCTATTCAAACATTTATTCAAGCTTTCAAAGAGATTGGTATAACAATGATTCATCCATCAACCATGGAATTTACCAAATCAATTGCCGATGGGAAAACGATGCATCAGCTCGTCCGTAAATATTGGGATGGGGTTATTGTCGGAGTCGGAGATTTAGCTGCTGAAACAGCTGAACAAGCGATAGCAGAAGGCACGATTGATATCGCTGCTTTTGGACGCCCGTTACTTGCCAATCCAGATTTTCTTCACCGAGTGAAAGAAGGAGAAGACATTATTCCCTATGATGCGAAAACTCATCTGCAAGAATTAATTTAGCCCTTTTGGTTTCATAGAAGCAGCTGTCTCGTAAATCATGTGCGAGTCCCTGCTTTCTTAAAAGGGATTGCAGTGAAAAGGGTATTTTCGAAAGGTAGATAGGTTCCTTTTTTGACACATCAAAATACTAATTTCTATAAAACGGCCCCATGCCCATCAACTTAAGAAATTTGTGTTCTCCAAAATGAAAAAATGAGCTGAATTCTCATGGACGACTGAAGGGAGACAAAATTTTCGTTTTGGTGGCACTTAAAAATCTTAGCTTGATGGGCATAGAGGCCTGACAGAAAAACACGGATTTACCGCGCTAATGATTGTTTCAACAGATGGACAAAAACATTAGCGTTTTATTTTGCATACATGTTCATTTCAGATATACCCCGATAAAACAAATCCAAGAAAACGAAACACCCATATTTTTCTAAAATAGCAGATAAAACGCTTAGTATGGAAAATGCGCGTGTTGACAGCGCCCCGCCTATAACTTTACTCTACATCAATCTGGATACCAACCTCATCAGGCAAGAGAACCATTGCCTGATAAGGGATTTGATGTTTCGTCATCACGCTTTCAATAAAAGCAGATAATTGTTCTTTATCTTCCTTAAAAAAGCATAAAATCGTTGGACCCGCACCGCTTAAAGCAGCTCCTAATGCTCCATGTTTAGGAGCTGCTTTCAATATTTCTGATAATCCTGGAACATGGCTTGCTCGGTATGGCTGATGAATGCGATCTTGCATTGCTTGTTCTAATAGATCCAACCTTCCTTGCGAAAGAGCAGCTACAAGCAAACTGCTGCGACTAATATTATAAACAACATCTATTTTGTTGTACGTCTCTGGAAGGACTGATCTTGCTTTTTCTGTCGATAGCCAAAAATCAGGAATGATAACAAGCGCCTGTAGTGATGGCGGAGCTTGCAAACGGACATAAGGAACTTCTGCTTCCTTCTCTTCTGGCATGGATGCGATGACAATTCCTCCAAATAAGGCAGCTCCTACATTATCAGGATGTCCTTCCCAATGAGAGGCTATAGAAAAGAGCTGCTCTAGTGTGAAAGGTTCTCCCGCGAGCACATTAGCAGCGCCTAATGCTCCAACGATAGCCGCTGCACTACTGCCAAGCCCACGTGTGAGTGGTATGTCGGAACTTGCTTCAATATATAGCTCAGGTGCCGGTAGTCCTGCTAGTTGAAAAAGATGCGCAGCTACTTTGTATAATAGATTTGTTTTGTCCTGAGGCAAAGCTGCTAGCTCATCGCCGTTCATCTTAATCTGCGTATGAGTAGATAAACGCATACGAATAGTGGTATAAAGCTGGAAAGCCATCCCGATTGTATCAAAACCCGGCCCCATATTCGCCGTACTAGCAGGGACTTTTACGCTTACTAGAGAATTATTCATTTCCCTTATTCCCTCCTTCTTTTTTGATGGATCTAGTAATTGAGTCATTGTTCTTTCCCATTCTCAATGCGATAACAGCTTTTAATTTCCTCGACGACATCCACGTCTCTCATGGAATAAAGGAAACCATCTAAGTCACTTTTTGCGATTTCATGCGTAATCAAAACAATTTCTGCATATTCTCCCCCACTATAAGGCTGTTGGATAACCTGATCAAGAGAGATATGATTGTCAGCTAACACTTGAGTGATTTTTGCAAGTACTCCGCGTCTATCGGTTACAATCATACGCAAAAAGTACTTGGAAAACTTTTTATTATTGCTCTTCAGCCGTTTTTCTTTGTAAGGAACAACGATTTCCCGACCACTTACTCCAAATTTCATATTCTTTACAACAGCAACAAGATCGGATACTACTGCAGTCGCAGTTGGCAGTTCTCCAGCGCCCGGCCCGTAGAACATCGTTTCTCCAACAGCTTTACCATGTACGTAGACAGCATTAAATACTCCATTCACCGCGGCAAGAGGATGAGAGTTGTGGATCATTGTAGGCTGAACGCTTACTTCTATCTCATCGCTATCATCACATTGCGCTAAGCCCAGCAACTTGATTTCAAATCCTAGCTTTTTGCCATAGGCGATATCCTCTTTTGATATATGACTAATCCCTTTTACATCTACATCGTCAAGGTTTACCGCTACGCGAAAACCTAATGTGGAGAGGATTGTCATTTTGCGGGCGGCATCCAATCCTTCTACATCAGATGTTGGATCCGCTTCAGCATAGCCTAACGCCTGAGCTTCCTTTAAGACTTCGGCATAATCTGCACCCTCTTGATTCATCTTGCTCAAAATATAGTTCGTCGTCCCGTTTACAATCCCCATCATTTTCGTGATCCGGTCAGAGGAAAAGCCCTCAACCAATGCTCTGAGAATAGGAATGCCACCTGCCACACTTGCTTCGTAAAATACATCGCAGTTCTTTTCTTGTGCAAGGTTTAAAATTTCTGCGCCGTGTAAAGCCATTAAATCCTTGTTTGCTGTAATAACATGCTTTCCTTGTTCTAAGGCAGCTAAAACATATTCCTTAGCTGGATAAATTCCTCCCATAACCTCAATCACAATGTCAATCTCAGAATCGTATAAGATATCTTCCACATTTGCAGTAAGAAGATGTTCAGGCACAGATAAACTGCGTTTTTTTGCCTTATCTTGCACAAGAATTTTATGAATTTCAATATTAAGCCCTGTTTTTTTAAACAAATCCTCTTGATGGTCTGATACAATTCGAACCACACCTGTTCCAACTGTTCCCAATCCTATTAAACCTACTTTTACTGATTTCTTCTTCATTTTTTCTCCTCCTATATGTTTAAAAAAACACTCGTCCCAAAGTAAGGGACGAGTGTTGAATTCGTGGTTTCACCCTAGTTTCAACAAAACAACATACTTATCCTAAGTTATTTTGTCTCTCAAGAATCAGATAACGTTTTTTTTCGGTTTTGTCATTACTGATCTGTTCCTTTATCAAGCATTGGAATGTTGATTCCTTTTTCACGTGCGGTTTTCTTTGCCAGTTCATATCCGGCATCGGCGTGACGCACTACGCCCATACCTGGGTCAGTTGTCAGCACTCGTTCAATGCGGGCTTCTGCTTCTTTCGTGCCGTCTGCTACAATAACCACCCCTGCATGTAAAGAGTAACCCATTCCTACGCCGCCGCCGTGATGTACGGATACCCATGTAGCGCCGCCCACTGCGTTAACCATGGCATTTAAAATCGGCCAATCTGATACTACATCTGATCCGTCTTTCATCGCTTCTGTTTCACGATTTGGTGAAGCAACAGAACCGGAATCCAAGTGATCGCGTCCGATAACAATCGGTGCTTTTAATTCTCCGCTTGCCACCATATCATTAAGGATCTTTCCGAAACGGGCACGCTCTCCATAGCCAAGCCAGCAAATACGGGAAGGAAGACCTTGGAACTGGATTTTTTCTTGCGCCATGCGAATCCAGTTGCACAAATGTTCATTATCAGCAAATTCGCGTAAAATAGCCTGGTCCGTTTTATAAATGTCTTCCGGATCGCCTGACAACGCCACCCAACGGAAAGGCCCTTTTCCTTCACAGAATTGCGGACGGATATAAGCTGGAACGAATCCCGGGAAGTCAAATGCATTTTCTACACCTTCATCTTTTGCAACCTGGCGAATGTTATTGCCGTAGTCAAATGTCACTGCGCCTTTTTCCATCATCTC
>NZ_AUMR01000088.1:0-1354 GCF_000430785.1 Ectobacillus panaciterrae DSM 19096 | reverse complement strand
AAATCCTCTTGATGGTCTGATACAATTCGAACCACACCTGTTCCAACTGTTCCCAATCCTATTAAACCTACTTTTACTGATTTCTTCTTCATTTTCTCTCCTCCTATATGTTGGTAAATAAAAAACACCCGTCCCAAAGTAAGGGACGAGTGTTGAATTCGTGGTTCCACCCTTGTTTCAACAAAACAACATACTTATCCTAAGTTATTTTGTCTCTCAAGAATCTGATAACGGGTTTTTCCGTCAACAATTACTTAGTATCACTGTTCACTGTTGAAGTTCAGAGGTGGTAAGTACATTTATTCGTATTAGGAAACTCACAGCCAAAGATTTCCCTCTCTGTAAATCGCAATAAATAACTCTTGTCCTCATCATTACTTGTTGCTTATGAATTTAAAATAAAAAATCTGAATATACAACCACATATATATGAATGATTTATGATTTCGACATTTCAATGTGCTGGGTACAGCAAAACGGCATTGGCGCTTTCTTCCTATCTATGGTTTACCCTTGCATAGACCACTACAAGGGTTTGACCGCCTCCACACGTCGCCGGATGATCTCGCCCCACTAAAAAAGACGGTTTTTTTATTCAGTTGTATATAGATTTCATTATTTTACGACTATAATCATTCTTGATAGTCGTTTGTATTACTTTTCTTTCTATATGTTGATAAATAAAAAACACCCGTCCCAAAGTAAGGGACGAGTGTTGAATTCGTGGTTCCACCCTTGTTTCAACAAAACAACCTACTTATCCTAAGTTATTTTGTCTCTCAAGAATCTGATAACGGATTTTTCCGTCAACAACTACTTAGTATCACTGTTCACTGTCGAAGTTCAGAGGTGGTAAGTATATTTATTCGTACTAGGAAACTCACAGCCAAAGATTTCCCTCTCTGTAAATCGTAATAAATAACCCTTGTCCTCATCATTACTTATTGCTTATGAATTTAAAATACATTATATCTATGTCAGTTGAGTTTTGCAAGACCAAAAAATTTGGGTCCTGTGTATAACCGACTATATAAGCCCACTTTGTTATTCCGACATACCTATCGTTTGCCATATTGAACAAAAGGGAAACTGCTCTCGCTCCCTCCCTCTCCCTCTCTCCCTGCATGGGCCACGAAAAGGATTTGACCGCTTCTACGCTTAGTCGGATGCTCTCTCCCACCTAAAAGAAACGTTTTTATGTAGATTTTTTTAGTTGCATTTATATATAAGCCCACTTTGTTATTCCGACATATCGATCGTTTGCCACATTGAACAAAAGAGAAACTGCTCTCGCTCCCTCCCTCCGGTTTACCCCTGCATGGGCCACGAAAAGGATTTGACCGCTTCTACGCTT
>NZ_AUMR01000087.1 GCF_000430785.1 Ectobacillus panaciterrae DSM 19096 | reverse complement strand
GCATTGGCACTTACTTCCTCTCTCTGGTTTACCCTTGCATGGGCCACTACAAGGGTTTGACCGCTTCTGCACGTCGCCGGATGCTCTCGCCCCACTATAAAAAGACGATTTTTTTATTCAGTTTTATATATATGTAAAATTATGTTATTTTTTTGTAAAACGACTTGTTTCGTTCCCTAAGCCTCTTCATAATTTGTATTACATATCAATAGATAAGGAGCGATTCTATGAAGCAACCCCTCATTTTTGCGCACCGCGGCGTAAAAGGCACACATCCGGAAAATACAATGATTGCTTTTCGTGAAGCAGAACGGGTGGGAGCCCACGGTATAGAACTGGATGTTCATCTATCCAAGGACGGGGAAGTTGTCATTATTCATGATGAAACGGTAGATCGGACTACAAACGGCAGCGGGCTCGTTTGTGAGCATACGTTACAGGAGCTCAAGCAGCTGGATGCTAGTTTCGGTTCCTCTTTTGTAGGCGAAACGATTCCAACCTTGCACGAGGTGCTGGAATGGATGCAAGGCAATATGCTGCTTTTGAATATCGAATTAAAAAACGATGTCATCCGCTATATAGAATTGGAGCAAAAGGTAATTGATTTAGTGCGGGAATATCGCATGGAGAAACGCGTAGTACTCTCTTCCTTCAACCATGATTCCGTTGCTATACTCGAAGCATTAGCGCCGGATATAGAAAGGGCCATTCTCTATCATTACCCGATTGCAGAACCGACGGCAGAAGCAAAAATAAGAAAAGCGAGCGGCCTGCATCCGAATTTCGAACTGTTAACGAAGGAGTTTGTACAAAAAGCACAGGAAGAAGGCTATGTGCTGCGGCCGTATACGATTAATGAACCGGAAGATTTAACCCGCATGATTGAGTACGGCGTGGATGTTATTATTACAGACTGGCCGGAGCGGGCATTGTCATTGTTGAATAAGAAAAAACCGTTCAATTCTTTTTAGATGGGCGTAGAGCGCCTGCAGAGTATAGCAGCGGTCAAACCTTTTAAGACGCTCTCCCCTGTGTCTTTTTACTAATCACATAGGCTTGTGTTGCATACTGTGAACAGAGGGAAGGAGTGTAAAGCATTCGAGTATCGTTTTATACTTTCTTACTTTAAGGTGAACTACCACGAACCTAAAGGTATCGTGGTTTTACGCCCACAAATATAAAGAGCTTCGATAAGAGGCTCTTTTTTTGCTGCATTCGTTTAAAAAACGCCAAATCCCTCAATACTAGTAAAAAACACGAGGGGGATGAAACGAATGGAGCTCATTACGAACAATACGAAGTATATACGCGCCTTTGTAATTGTGAGCTTAGCAGTTTCTTTAATTCTAGCAGTCCTTATTTCCGTCATTTTTATTTCAGCCAAAATCGCCGGACCGCCGCCTGTTGCTGTTCCGCAAACGACTGTATTTTATGCGAGCGATGATTCCGTTATCGGTCAAAGTCATACAGGACAAAACCGGTATTGGGTTTCGCTTAATGATATTTCCCCGTCCATAAGAGAAGCCACCCTTGCGATTGAGGACCAGCACTTTTATGATCATTACGGATTTGATATGAAACGGATCGCCGGCGCAGCCGTTGCCGACTTAAAGGCAATGGCCATGGTGCAAGGAGCCAGTACCATCACGCAGCAGTATGCACGAAACCTGTACTTGGACCATGATAAAACGTGGAAGCGGAAGGTGATGGAAGCAATTTATACCATTCGTTTAGAAGTGAATTACAGCAAACAGCAGATTTTAGAAGGCTATTTAAATACTATTTATTACGGTCACGGAGCATATGGAGTCGAAGCTGCTTCAAGACTATATTTCAATAAGCACGCGAAGGATTTGACGCTGGCAGAGGCAAGCATGCTTGCGGGAATTCCAAAAGGGCCGAGCTATTATTCTCCGTATGCGCATGAAGCGCGGGCAAAGCAGCGGCAGAAGCTCATTCTCTCCCAAATGCATAAGCAAGGCTTTATTACACAGCAGCAAGAAGATACAGCATGGCAGGAAAAGCTTAGCTTCGAGCCGCTGAAGCCGCAAACAGCTTCGGCAATCGCTCCTTATTTTCAGGACGCCGTACAGCAATCCCTCCATGATTTAAAGATGGATGAACAAATCATAGAACGGGGCGGCTTGCGCATCTACACGACGCTGGATCCGAAGCTGCAGGATATTGTGGAAAAGGCTGCTTCGCAAACGATTCCGAGTTCCACAGAGCTTGAAACAGCCGTTGTGGCAATGAATCCGAAAACGGGAGAGGTAAAAGCGCTGCTCGGCGGGAAAGATTATCAAAAAAGCCAGTTTAACCGGGCGACACAAGCATATCGTCAGCCAGGCTCTACCTTCAAGCCATTTTTATATTATGCAGCTTTAGAACAAGGCTTTACGCCGGCTACCCGCTTAAAAAGCGAATATACGACCTTTAAACTTTCAGACGGCGTTTCGACCTATAAACCTACCAACTACAATAACTATTACGCTGAGGATTTCGTCACGATGGCCCAAGCTCTCGCTGTGTCCGATAATGTATATGCAGTGAAAACGCATTTGTTTTTAGGAGAAGAAACACTGGTTAAAACCGCAAAGGAATTCGGTATTACGAGCGATATGCAGCCAATTCCTTCACTTGCGCTGGGAACTGCGCCCGTTAAGCCGATTGAAATGGTGAATGCGTACGGCATGTTCGCAAACGGCGGCAAGAAAATTCAGCCTGTTTTCATCCGACGAATTCTAGACCGGGATGGGACGGTTTTATACGATGCCCATCTGAAAGGCGAACAGGTTCTCGACAAAAACAATGCTTTCGTAATGGAAGAAATGATGACCGGCATGTTCAATAAAAAGCTGAGCGGCTATGCTTCTGTAACCGGGCAAGCAATTGCTGATAAACTGACGCGGCCTTATGCAGGAAAATCAGGCTCTACGAAAACGGACAGCTGGATGATTGGTTTTACTCCTCAGCTTGTAACCGGTGTGTGGACCGGCTATGACAAGGAAAAAGAGCTGACGAATGCGGCAGAGCAGCGTTATGCGAAAGAAATATGGGCGAAAGTAATGGAAGAAGGCTTGAAAGAGGAACCTAAAGAAGATTTTGAAAAGACTTCCGATACAGTTGCAGTCGATATTAACCCGCAAAACGGAAAAATTGCCACAAAGGGCTGCCCCATTTCCATTAAAATGTACTTCGTAAAAGGAACAGAACCGACTGAATATTGCATGGAGCATCTCGATGGCAAAGAAGATTTCAACAGTATGAAAATAAAAGCGAAGGAAGATGCGAAAAACGGCTGGTGGAAAAAATATTTTCCTTGGTAACCAAGAAAAGCGGAACCGGCTCGTTCAGGCGCAGAGGTCAAGGTCCTCCGCCCTAAAAGGCGCTTTTTGCCTTTTTGTGGCGGAGGTTCTTGGCCGATACACCTTTCCCGCACTTCTTATAAAAACACGAAAGGTCCCTGCAATATTGCAGGGACCTTTCGTTGTCCTAGTTTCTCCTGTAGACAGGCTTGATTTTAGTTTACTGGAAAATTTATCTTTTCACAAGGCAGGAATGTATGTCTTCACTCTCCAAGAAGTTCTTTCTTCAACTGATCTTTAGAGTGCTCCCACATGCCGGCGTCATGCTTCTTCAAGAATTCGCCGAGTACCTTCTTGGAAGGTTCATCCATGTGATCTACCATGATGTGGCGCTTTAAAGACTTATCCATCTTATTCACGTGCTCAGGCAAGAGCTTGTAACCGCGGCGGATTTCGCGGTCTACCGTCATTTCACAAGCTGTCACGCCTGCATAATACGCTCCTTGCGGCATTCTTTCAATTGTTACCCAAACGAGCCAGTACGGTTTGCCGTTTGGCACCTCGTCTTTGTTCGGAAGGAACTTAATGCCCTTCTCTACTACACTGCGCGCATGCATAGCGCCCATATCTACAAAAGCCGTGCCTTCCGTTACATCGACAAAGACCGGAGACATATTTTCCAAGCTCAGCGCGCCTACGCCGAAGCCGCCGTGGCCGCTTGTAGAGTCATCTTTAATAATATTAAAGCCAATCGTTTTTTTCTTTGGTTGTTCTTCCATGTCAGTTCCTCCCGTCTAAATAAGTCCAAATAAAGGTGCCAGTACGCTTTCAAGCGCTCCCGCTACACGCGGCACAATCACATTGAAAATCGGCTGAATCGTATATTGGTCAAGCGGTGTAATCACAAGAATCAAAAAGATAATCGCTCCGTAGTTTTCAAACTGCGTCATTTTTGCGCGCACATTTGCCGGCATTAAATCCTCCACGATTCGATAGCCGTCAAGCGGCGGCAACGGCAGCAGGTTGAACACAAACAGCACGAGATTCAAGCTGATGAAAATCTTGAAGAAGCGGATTAGCGTTACACTAACAGACTCCGGTATAGAATTCACCACGCCGAATCGAATAAGCGCGTACCAAACAATCATGCCAATTGCGCCCAAGAATAAATTGCTTAATGGACCGGCTATAGACACGAGAATGCCCGCCAATCTCGGTTTTTTAAAGAAATACGGGTTGACCGGAACAGGGCGCGCCCAGCCGAAGCCCAGCAGGAAAATGGCAAGCGTTCCGAACAGATCCAAATGCGCAAACGGCGACAATGTCAGACGCCCTTGCTTTTGCGCAGTCGGATCTCCGAATTTATATGCCACATACGCATGGGCGAACTCATGCACAGAAAAAGCTGCCATAAGCGCTAAAGCGACTAAAGGAATATCCTGTAACGGATATACGAATAAATGCTCCATCGTTCATCTCCTCTACATATTACTTTTATCATAAGCATAGCAGAATTCCTGTTAAAATGTATTTTTTCTGAGTGTTATGAAGGAGAATTCGTTATAATAGTATTGTAATTCTACATACAAGGAGCGATAGATATGCCATACGTAACAGTAAAAATGTTAGAAGGCCGTACAGAAGAGCAAAAGAAAGCATTAGCAGAGAAAGTAACTGCTGCAGTCGTCGAAACAACAGGAGCTCCGGCAAGCGCAGTCGTTGTATTCATCGAAGAAATGTCCAAAAACCACTACGCAATAGCCGGCAAACGTTTAAGCGATGAATAGTTAAGAAAAGCGGAGCCGGCTCGTTCAGGCGGAGCTGGACATAAGAAAAGCAGCCGAGGCTGCTTTTCTTATGCCTTCCCTTCTAACAAGCTAATAATTTTCTCTTTTACTTTTCCTTTTCTTCCGTCCTCATATAAAAGATCATGCGGATAAAACAGCTTTTGATCCGTTCGTTTCTTTCCTGTAATCGCCTCAACGATATCCGATTCCCGGGACAGCTCCCGCAGCTCTCCGTTTGGCATAAGCAGCAAAATCGGCAAACGCTCTTCTTCCTCGCCGGCGCGATAAAAGTCATACGGCAAATCTGATGTGGAATCAACAACTAAGTAATATTCCGGATCAATGCCCGCTTTTTTGAACAGACTGCTTAATTCCACCCAGTTATTGAGACCATGATGTCTTTCTGTAAATTCCACATATTTGAACAAGTTGCGGTTCATGAAGCGGCGGCATAAGTCGCGAAGGATTGGGTCCTCTTCCTCCTGCCATACTTGAAAGTAGTAATACATAATGTTTTCATCAAGCTTCAAGTAATCTCCAAGCGTTACTTCTTCCTCAAACAATGAATAGAAATGCACCGGATGATATTTGAAGGTGTAACACTGCTGGTGCAGCGCTTTAGCGCGATGCAGAATTTTCGTTAAAATCACCTCTGCGCTGCGCGTCACCGGATGGAAGTAAACCTGCCAATACATTTGATAGCGGCTCATAATATAGTGCTCTACCGCATGCATGCCGCTTGCTTTAATGACAACCTGATTGCCGTGAGGGCGCATGACGCGGAGGATACGCTCCATATCAAAATTACCATAGCTTACACCTGTGAAATACGCGTCGCGAAGCAAATAATCCATGCGGTCGGCGTCAATTTGGCTGGAAATCATGCTGATGGCAAGCTTATTATCGGATGTTTTAGCAATGACGTCCGCCACCTTTTGCGGAAATTCAGCATCTACACGGCTGAGCACTTTGTTGACTTCTGTGTCTCCTAAAATGATTCGCTGCGTAAACTTTTCATGGTTCAGGTGAAATACCTTTTCAAAGGAATGAGAAAACGGACCGTGACCGACATCGTGAAGCAGAGCGGCACACAAGCATAACAGACGGTCCTCTGCATTCCACTGAGGTCTTCCGTCGAATATATCGTCAATCATGCGGCGCACGATTTCATATACACCAAGGGAGTGGTTGAAACGGCTGTGCTCCGCGCCGTGGAAGGTAAAAAATGTCGTGCCGAGCTGACGGATGCGGCGCAAGCGTTGAAATTCCATCGTTCCGATTAAATCCCAAATGATTTTATCGCGAACTTGGACATACTTATGTACAGGGTCCTTGAATACCTTTTTTTCATCGAGTTTGCCATTTGAATATAACAAACCAATAACCCCCTTTCAGCTGTAAGTTGTATCTTTATTATATATAAATCGTAATCATATGGAAATTCTGGACTTTTTATATGCGTATTTATTTTTATCCATTTTTACGTAAGAAAAACTCAGCACGAGAGAAACCAGTACTGAATTCTTTTTAGGTGGGCGTAGTGCGCCTGCAGAATATAGCAGCTCCCCTGTGTCTTTTTACTAAGCATGCATGTTTGTTCCTTTGTATGTCGTAGTCAATTGTGGGTTTTAAGAAGGAAAGTATTGGGAAGCATTGCCGCGAAATTTCATAATTTCTCATCATTTAAAAACAAAAAGCACCTCTTTGTGCAAGAAGTGCCCCTCTTTTATTTGCTTAACTTGTCCTCGATCTTTTTAATCAATTCATCCTCGTTCGGCGCAGCAACCGGACGATTATTTACAAATGCAAAGGACTTTTTACGGCCGGGACCGCAATACGATTGGCAGCCAATTTTAATATCAGCGTTTGCATCTATCTTGTTTAAACGCGGCAGCAATGTTTTCAAGTTCGTCGCCTGACAGTCATCGCACACACGAAATTCATTTGCCATATTGTACATCCCTTCTATATCCTAAACTTTTCTCAAGTATAGTATTCACCATTATAAAAACAACTAAAAGGTATTTTACCTCTCTTTTGTAACTCATGCAAGTTCCCCATCTCAATCTACCATTTTTTTGAAAGGTTTGTATAAAAAATCAATCTTTTGTCCATTCTAAAAATAGTAAATATACATTTCAAGGATAAGGAGATGAATCTATGAAAGTGAGACAAGATGCTTGGACAGAAGAAGATGATTTATTGCTTGCGGAAACCGTGCTGCGCCACGTCCGCGAAGGAAGCACGCAATTGAATGCGTTCGAAGAGGTCGGTGACAAGCTGAACCGCACGTCTGCGGCATGCGGCTTCCGCTGGAATGCAGTGGTACGTTATAACTACGATAAAGCATTGCAGCTTGCGAAGAAGCATCGCAAAGAAAAAATGAGAGCTTCTGGCGGAGATCAAGCGAAGAAAAAGTTATTGTATAACCCGCCAATTCCAGCTTTTACGGCGCCAACCAATTTGACAGATGAAGAAGCGGAAGATTTTGATTTTGGTGAAGAGTTTGTATCCGTAGCGGTACCGACATACAGCTCAGGTCCTATTGCCATGTCAGATGTCATCTCATTCTTACAGTCACTCGGAAGCTCCGATGTGAAAGCGTCGGCACTCGAAAGAGAGAATGAGAGACTGAAGCGGGAAATTGCAGAATACGCCCGCCAAAATGAAGAGCTGGTGCATAAAATCAACCAAATGGAACAGCAGTCCACTACGATTCAGGAAGATTACGAAACAATCATGAAGATTATGAACCGGGCGCGAAAACTCGCTCTTATGGAGGACGAGGAGCGCACGGCTACAAGCTTCCGTATGGATCGCAACGGAAATTTGGAGAAAATTGCAGAATAGTAGGTGAGGGAAGATAGCTATATTGCTATCTCCCTTTTTTGTTATAATGGAGAGAGATTTGATAATAAGGAGTCCATATCATGAGCAATTCCCAAATTCTTTATCAGCCCGAGTGGCGCATCATTGATCAATCGAGCCTCGGTCCGCAATTTCATGCGCTGCAGTCGTTTGCGATGGATGATACGTTATGCACGACTGTCGGAAACGGCACATCTCCTGCGACAATGCGTTCTTGGGTTCATCACGATACGATTGTACTCGGCATTCAGGATACGAAGCTTCCCTATTTGCAGGAGGGCATTCAATTTTTAAAAGAGCAAGGCCGCAACGTCATCGTCCGCAACTCCGGCGGACTGGCTGTTGTATTGGATGAAGGCGTTTTGAACGTTTCGCTTATCTTGCGTGAAACTGAAAAAGGCATCGATATTAATCTCGGCTATGATGCCATGTGGGATTTAATTCAAGACATCCTAAAAGATTATAACGTTACAATTGAAGCGAAGGAAATCGTCGGCTCCTATTGCCCGGGCAGCTATGATTTAAGCATCGGCAATAAAAAGTTTGCCGGCATTTCCCAGCGGCGCATTCGCGGCGGCATTGCCGTGCAAATTTATTTATGCGCTACAGGCAGCGGTTCTGAACGAGCAGCGTTAATCCGTGATTTCTACAGTATTTCTTTAAAAGGGGAACAAACGAAATTCGTCTTTCCAAGCATCGTGCCCGAAACGATGGCGTCTCTGTCTGAATTGCTGGGCGAAACCATTACTGTTTCAGACCTGATGCTTCGTCTCCTCCAAGCCTTGCAGCGTATGACAGACAAACTTACGCCTTCTCAGCTCATGCCGGATGAAGTGCCGATTTACGAGCATAATTTGCATCGTGTTGTGGAGCGTAATAATAAAGTGCTTCTATAATAAAAAGCCCCGTTTTCACGGGGCTTTTTATTATATAGCTTGCGCTGCAGTAATCAATGCAAGCTTGTATACATCTTCTTCATTACAGCCGCGGGATAAGTCGTTTACCGGCATGTTCAATCCTTGCAAGATCGGTCCGATTGCCTCGAATTTTCCTAAGCGTTGTGCGATTTTGTAGCCGATGTTTCCTGCTTCTAGACTTGGGAATACGAATACGTTCGCATCTCCTTTAATCACGGAACCAGGTGCTTTCTTTTCCGCTACGGACGGTACAAATGCTGCATCAAATTGGAATTCGCCATCCAATGTTAATTCAGGTGCCATTTCCTTTGCGATGCGTGTTGCTTCTACAACCTTTTCTGTCTCTGGAGATTTCGCAGAGCCTTTTGTAGAGAAGCTTAACATTGCCACGCGAGGATCGATGCCGAATAACTCTGCTGTTTTCGCGCTTTCAATTGCGATTTCTGCTAAATCTTGTGCTGCAGGAGAAATGTTGATAGCGCAATCCGCAAACACATACTTTTCATCTTCGCGAACCATGATGAATACACCAGATGTTTTCGTTACGCCTGGTTTTGTTTTAATGATTTGCAATGCCGGACGTACTGTGTCAGCCGTAGAATGCGCTGCACCGCTCACAAGTCCTTGCGCTTTACCCATATAAACAAGCATTGTGCCAAAATAGTTTTCATCTTGAAGAATTTTGCGTGCATCTTCTTCAGATACTTTTCCTTTACGGCGTTCTACGAAAGAAGCTACCATTTCATCCATTGCTTCGTATGCTGCAGGATCATAGATATCGATTCCAGACAAAGTTAAATTCATGCTGGATGCTTTCGCTTGAATCTCTTCCTTGCTGCCGATTAAGATTGGCTTCACAAGCTCATCCTTCGCCAAACGCTCTGCAGCGCCCAGAATTCTCTCATCCGTTCCTTCCGGGAATACAATTGTCGTTCCTTTACCGTGCAATTTGTCTTTTACTGTTGTGAATAAATCACTCATTCGTAAAACCTCCTCGAAATATGCTCCACCCATAAGGATAAAGCTTTTTAACTATAATTTAAACTTTTCGATCCTAAAAAATCGGAAATCGAAAAATGATTATATATTAAAAATTTTCTGATATACATATGTGACAACTTCGTGTCCTTGAAACGGGGCATTCTGTTTTTCGTTTCGTTTGTGCTATAGTAATGATGTATACCATGAAAATATAGAGGTGACGATATGAGTGAAGCAGCAAAAACGTTAGACGGTTGGTATTGTTTACATGATTTTCGTACGATGGATTGGACAGCTTGGAAGCAATTATCAAGCGACGAGCGCCAAAAAGCAATTGTAGAATTTTTAAATATAGTAGAAAAGTGGAATAAAACAGAGAGTGCGAATGCCGGCAGTCATGCAATTTATTCCGTTGTTGGGCAAAAAGCGGACCTTATGCTTATGATTTTGCGTCCAACAATGGAAGAGCTGAACGAAATTGAAACCGAATTCAACAAGACAACACTTGCAGAATATATGATCCCTGCATACTCTTACGTATCTGTAGTCGAGCTGAGCAACTATTTGCCTGCTGATGAGGACCCATACCAAAATCCGCAAATCATCGCTCGCTTAAAGCCGGCTCTGCCAAAGGCGAACCACGTGTGCTTCTATCCGATGGACAAGCGCCGTCAAGGTGAAGACAACTGGTACATGCTTCCAATGGAAGACCGCAAGAAACTAATGTACAGTCACGGCAAAATCGGCCGTCAATATACGGGTAAGGTTCGTCAAATCATCACAGGCTCCGTAGGCTTCGATGATTATGAGTGGGGCGTAACCCTTTTCGCAGACGATGTGCTTCAATTTAAAAAGCTTATATACGAAATGCGTTTTGATGAAGTAAGCGCACGTTACGGCGAATTCGGCTCCTTCTTCGTCGGAAATATTCTTCCGGAAGAGAAAGTGGCAAAATTCCTTTATGTGTAAAGAAAAGCTTCCTGCCTTGCAGGAAGCTTTTCTTGTCTAGCTCCATCGGCTAGGTTCTGCGCCTGAACAAGCCGATTCCGCTTTTCTTGTCATAACTCCTGTCTCTTCTTCATACGTATGAATTAGTAGTTCTTCTACAAGCAATCCTGTTTTTCCATCATAAAATAAGACAACTCAGAACTGCCTTTGGTGTATGCACACCAAGAAGCGAGATGAGGTTATGGGAGTCGTCTCTTATAACAAAGAAGATGTAAAACTTCTCGCCCGGCTCATTAGAGCGGAAGCTGAAGGCGAAGGACAGCTCGGTATGCTGATGGTAGGCAATGTCAGTGTCAACAGGGTGCTCGGCAATTGCTTGGACTTCAAAAAGATTCACAGTTTGCACCAAATGGTATTTCAAAATCCGGGGGTTTGAAGCGACGGGCTGCTTCTATCAGCGTGCCAGAGACAGCGATATTACACTTGCGCGGCGCGTCATCAACAGAGAACGATTTTGGCCGGCGACGTACGGCCTGTAGTTCTTCAGGCCTGCAGGCGCATGTCCCGACAGCTGGTATGATCAGCAAAATTCAGAATGATATAAAAAGCACTGCTTCTTCCAACCAACCGGAGCGGATTGTCCGAAAGTATACTCGATTTAACCGAGGAGGGGTATTATGGCCAACCAAAATCCATATTACGGAGCAGACGGCGGTTTCTATCAGCCGCCGGGCCGGCAGTTTCCGCAAGCCTATCCGCAGCAGGCGCAAATGACGCCTCAACAAGCCACACAAGCAGCACAAGCACAATATGCAATCTCCCAAGGTATGCTGCCGCTTGAGCAATCGTACATCGAGAATATTCTTCGCTTGAATAAAGGAAAACAGGCAACGTTGTATATGACGTATGAAAGAGGAAGCTCTCTCGGCACACAGGCCTACAAAGGCGTCATTGAAGCGGCTGGACGCGACCACGTCATTTTAAGCGACCCGGCTACAGGCAAACGTTATCTTCTGTTAATGATTTACTTGGATTATGTAGAATTTCCAGAAGAAATTATCTACTTCCCTCAAACACAACCGGCGACATACGCGCCGAGATAACAAGAAAGCTGGCAGACTGCAGTCTGCCAGCTTTCTTGTTGTTTCTGACCTTTACAGCCCCTTCACTGCCGCAATAGCAAGCAGTACCCATGCTGTAAGAAATGCTACCCCGCCAATCGGTGTGATGGCACCGAGTATTTTGACGCCCGTCAAAGCCATTACATATAAGCTGCCGGAAAAAATCACGATACCTGCAAGCATGAGCCAGCCCGCCGTGGATACAAGAGAAGTGTTTTGCAGCTTATCCATCAAAAACGCTGCAACAAACAAACCAGCTACATGAAACATCTGGTATGTAACACCTGTTTTCCAGTTCTGCAGCATTCTCTCAGAAATTTTCCCTTCCAGTCCGTGCGCGCCGAATGCACCGAGCGCGACAGCTAAGAATGCCATAATACAGCCTAACAAGAAGAAGATTTTCATATTTGTTCACCTATTTTCTTTTTTACTTTTATCATAAAGAAAATTCGAACAAGAATCCAATGTTTTAGAAATCCAGTAAAGAACCGCCGTTCGCGTCATCCTCCTGCAGATAGACGGGATTGGATGAAAGCACAGTGGCTTGAGGCGCCGTGAATTTCGGCTCGGACAACGGCATGGAACGCACACCTGCTTCTGTCCCTTCATCCAGCACTAAATCGCATAGTGCGCGAATCACGTTCAAATGCTCCCTTACCTTTTGCGGGTTTTGTTTTTGCTGCTCTGTTAAAGATAATTCCTTCGCTAATTTGTTTAAAATTGCATCCATTGATACTTGCATTATATTCACCTCATATTTTGACATGCCTTTTCTAATAGTTTGAGCTTTTCTGCCGGTCCAAACACTATTATCATATCATGTTCTTGCAACATTTCCTCCCCAGTCGGATTATGAATTACTGTACTCGTGCGTAAAATGGCAAGAACTGTTATATCGAAGCGGCTTCGGAAATTATTTTCCTGCAATGTTTTGCAAGCGCTAACAGAACAGGTATATACTAGAAAAGGATTGTTTATATAAATGCAACTAAAAAAATCGACATAAAAACTTTTCTTTTAAGGGGGAGAGAGCATCCGACTAAGCATAGAAGCGGTCAAACCCTTTTCGTGGCCCATGCAGGGGTAAACCATAGAGAGGGAGTGAGCGCAGTTTCCCTTTTGTTCTACGTGGCAAACGATAGATATGTCGGAATAGCAAAGTGGACTTATATAGAAAGAGAGTGATACTATGAAATTTATCCTTTCCGCCCTGCAGTGGGCTTTCTTTATTCTGGCAGGAAGTCTGGTTGTCCCAATCAGTGTAGCATCCAGCTACGGTTTGGAAGGGGCTGATGCGTTGGAGTTTGTGCAGCGCACCTTTTTCGTCCTTGGCTTAGCGGGAATTCTTCAAGCATGGCTCGGGCATAAGCTTCCGATTCAAGAAGGGCCTGCAGGGCTTTGGTGGGGCGTGATGTCCTTGTATGCCGGGCTTGGCATTGTACTGTTCGGCTCGCATATGGAAACGCTGCGCGTGATGCAGTATGCATTTTTGCTAAGCGGTATAATTTCTATTTTACTGAGTGTATGTGGACTAATTAACAAGCTCACCCAATATTTTACACCTACGGTTATAGGTACATACTTGTTTCTCCTTGTGGCACAGCTGAGCGGTTCTTTTCTAAAAGGCATGGCGGGACTCGGAGGCGGACAAAAGACGATTCAGGGCTCCATTCTTTTGCTGTCCATCTGTATTATTGTTGCTTCGCTGCTTTTCATGAAGGTTCCTCGTATCGGTCAATATTCTGTTTTGTTCAGCATGCTGGCGGGGTGGGGGCTGTTTGCCTTGTTTGGCTTTTCCAAGCCGACTCCGTTCGTACATAACGTGATACAGCTGCCGCACATTTTCGTGTTCGGCCTGCCGCGCATCGAAGCTAACATGGTGATTACCGTTTTGTTCGTTACGCTTCTTCTTCTTACCAATATGTTAGCAAGCATTCGGGTCGTGCAACAAGTATTGACCCAGCAAAATGTGCCATTTGAACAAAATCGCTTCAAGCAAGCCGGCATCGTTTCCGGCATCAGTCAATTGCTCGGCGGGCTATTTTCTACGATCGGACCTGTCGCCATTTCCGGCTCAGCCGGGTTTATCGCGTCTTCCAAAATCAATAGACGGCTTCCGTTCTTGCTTGGGTCAGCGCTGATTGTGTTGATGAGCATTTTCCCAAGTGTCACAGCATTCTTTGCGGCCATTCCGGCAGCTGTCGGCTATGCAGCTTTATTCCCGGTATTTTCGGGCATGCTCGGGTTGGCATTCAAAGAATTCGAAACCGTCGAAAATAAAGAGCCGCTGTTCCGCATCGCAGGCTTTTCTCTTTTCACGGGCATCGGCATCATGTTCATACCTGCCCAAGCCTACACGTCCCTGCCGCCGTTTCTCGCTTCCTTTTTAAGCAACGGTCTCGTGCTCGGCACCGTCCTTGCAATCGTGCTGGATGCAGTCCTTTCCCGCAAAAAACAGAAGCACATATGAGATGGAAAACTTCTTTCGTTGCGCTCTTTTTTCATTGTTGTTAGGATTGTACTATGAAACCCATTCCAGAAAGGGCGTATAACAATGGAATACAAAATGATAGTACTAGATTTAGATGATACATTGCTTCGTGACGATCACACGATTTCTCCGTGCACAAAGGCAGCTTTAATGGCAGCGCAGGAGGCAGGCGTCAAGGTTGTTCTTGCATCAGGACGCCCGACTTATGCAATGCACCACATTGCCGAGGAACTTCGCTTGGAGGAATACGGAAGCTTCATTCTTTCCTTTAACGGTGCCAAAATCATCAATTGCAAAACGAACGAAGAATTATTCAGCAGCACGCTGTCTCCGGAAACAGTGAGCCGCTTGTATGATATCAGCCGTCAGGAAGATGTGTGGATGCATACGTACGTAGGTGATTTGATCATAACAGAAGCCAATAACCAATATACCGAAATTGAAGGCGATATTACAGGCATGCAAATTACAGAGGTTTATAGTTTACTAGAAGCTGTGACAGAACCTGTTGTAAAAGTACTGATGATGGAAGATCCTGAGCGTCTCGTGGTTGTAGAGAAAAAATTGCAGGAAGAGCTTAAAGGTGAACTTAGCGTCATGCGCTCTAAACCGTTCTTCTTAGAGTTCACAGAAGCAGGCGTAACCAAGGGAACAAGCTTGAACCACTTGATAGGAAAGCTTGGCATTACGCGCGAGGAAGTAATCGCAATGGGTGACAGCTACAATGACTTGGCTATGATTGAATTTGCAGGGCTTGGCGTTGCAATGGGCAATGCACCTGATGACATTAAGGAAAAAGCGAATTACGTAACAGATACAAATATGAATGACGGCGTTGCGAAGGTCGTGGAGGAATTTGTGCTCAAGCAAACTGTACATGCTTAATTATATACAAGTGAATAAAAAAACCGCCTTTTTATAGGGGGAGAGATTAAAAGACGTGCAGAAGCGGTCAAACCTTTGTAGTGGTTCATGCAAGGGTAAACCAGAGAGAAGAAGCATACCATACTCCCTTTTGGTTGCACATCGCACCTGAAAATGTCGAAATTATAATTTACTCATATAGAGGTTCTGCCGCATTGCCATCAAGGCAAGACAAAATCATATCTCCAAAACGGAAAAAACGCCATTCTTTCGTATGATTCTACAAAAGAATGGCGTTTTTTTATTTTTGGGGAAGTTCATTTCGTTAGCTTGATTAGGACGGCTTTACTGTTTACATAATCAGTGTTATCGGAAGTTAGATTAATTTCTTTTGTTCTTATAATAGAATTAATGGTAATAATCCTATTGAAAACACAATAATCCCGCCTAAGATTACCTAAATACTGAATCCTAATTCCCAAAAGGGAATGTCAAAAATGACATTTATAACCTTCCAAAACTTATCAAAAAATCTTTGTTCTTCTTTCTTATCATTTTCTTCCTCTTCAGCTTCCAAATCCCATTTAAACTGAAATAATCCGAAAATAAATAAGCAGATACCTAACAACATTATTAAAATATTTTTAATCATTTGTAATCCCCTTGCATGAAAAATGCAGCTATTGTTGACGTAGTTTGGGCTATCGGTAGTAAAGTTACAACGTATTCCCTTATTTCCCATTCTATCTTCTATTTGTGTAGAGATACTTAACATAATTCGCGTTATCGGAAGTTAAAAATTAACCACTATATCTAAAGTATTGGGATAGCATTTGAATTGACTGTTCTAAATCTTTCCCCCTACATGTGTTTACTAATCGGTTGACTGTTGTAGTTACTGTGTGAGTATTAAAATCATTCATAATCAAATATCCACGTCCAATTTCTATTTGGGTATGTTCAAGAATTCTGTTTAGTCTTTTTGGACTTACTACATCAAAATTAAATAGATCTGATGGGTATTTACTATCACTTGGGCCAATATCAAGTTCATAAGAAATGTAGAAATCGTCTATGTCTTCTCCCCAATTTTCATAACCCTTTGTTAATGCTTTAATTTCAATCATGATATACCTCTCTTTAATTGAGCTTTTTCCTGAGTTAACATAAGTCGCGTTATCAGAAGTTGATTTATTGTCTGTTTAAAATTATTAATGAATCCCATAACCAGAAAAATCCCCCCGCAGAAACTATATAAATATTAGATATAATATCGTTGAAAACTAAACCATCATAATGAAAATCGCTCATACTTATAAGCTGAAAAGTAATTAGAGCACCTATTATATATATCAATAAGGGAAATAGGGAAAATGGTTTAGCTAGTTTTGTTTTAAAAAGAAGTAACTGAATCGGGATAGCAAAGATAGTAAAAGCAAATGAGTAAGCTAGAGTATATATAGGTAAGAGGTTAAGATTAGCTTCTGATAACGGTCCAGGTGATTCAGCTATGATATTGACAAAAGACATACACAGACCTGATAAGAGAATGACTTTCAATCTTTGCAAGAACACTTAATTTCCCTCATTTCTCCATTTATTAATTCCATTTTAAACCATTAGGAATTACAAATGGGGAAACATTTAAAACTGTATATCCTATTCATGTCAAGTTTACATAACATCTCATTATCGGTAGTTCATGTATCTATAAACTTACAAAAAACCCCTTCAGATCACGCTTACTGAAGGGATTTCGTGTTTACATAATTAGTGTTATCGGAAGTTAATCCTAATTTTTTCTGTGTTTTACATTCAATCTCTTGGTACATATTGTATTTTATTTCAGGAAACAGTAACTAAGATAAAATATTGTACTTTGGAGGTTGAAGTATGCGAAAAATAACATTTGTTCTTTTTTGTATGGTATGTTTTGTATTTGGTAGTAATATAACAGCAAAAGCATCCTCATTTGGTCCTTTACCTATATTAAAATCCTCTGAACGTTGGCAATTAAAAATTGGGAAAATGGACAATGATCCACGTCTTTCAAAACCAAAACCGGGTGTAGTTAATATGTATAGTCTAGATGTGAAGAACTTAGGAAAGGCTGT
>NZ_AUMR01000086.1 GCF_000430785.1 Ectobacillus panaciterrae DSM 19096 | reverse complement strand
ATCTATCGTTTGCCACGTAGAACAAAAGGGAAACTGCGCTCGCTCCCTCTCTCTCCCTGCATGGGCCACGAAAAGGGTTTGACCGCTTCTACGCTTAGTCGGATGCGCTCTCCCCCCTAAAAGAAAAGTTTTTATGTTTATTTTTTTAGTTGTATTTATATATATTTTCTGTAACTGCCTTTTTTAAACAAAAAGAGACCCCAATCGGGTCCCTATTCATTTTTTTCTTGCACCGGCTTGTCTAATTTCAATTTTAGAGCTTCCATGTCTTGGTTATATCGTTTCTTATCTTCTTGATGCTGTTGTTCTGTTTTACTTAGCTTCAATTCCAGGGCTTTTATCTTTTTTTTGTAGCGCTCTGTTTCTTTCTGATGCTGTAACTCTAGTCCTCCCATTTTCTCGTCATATGAAGTTTTTGCAAGTTCACGCTTTTTATTTTCTTCTGATATACGTTGATTATGTTCATTTTGTATACGTGAAAGTTCCTCTATTTGTTCTTTTTGTTTTTCCGACAATACCTTTTCCAGAGCAAAATCTTTCTGCTTCAAATCTGAATCATGTTTCTTTTTCATATCTTCAATTTGTTCCCCAAGCTGAATAGAAGTCAATTTATATTCTTCTGCTTGAGATACAACTTGTTTCATGACCTCAATTTCCTTATTTAACCTCTCAATTTGTTCGGTTTTCTCAGCTATTTTCCCGCCTTTTTCTTCGATAGTTAATTCTTTATTGGCAATAACCTGTTTCTGTTCCTTAATTCGTTCTTCAGCAGCAAATAATTGTTTTTCCTTCTCTTCCTGACTTTCCTGTATTCTTGTTACCTCGTGATGTAATTTTGTATTTTCCAGCTGTATAGACTCTATCTGCTCCTCTAACTCGTTGTATTTTGAAATCTTGTCGTTTAATTGTTCCTGTAATTGCTCTTTTTCCGTTTGATATGTTCTATCATTCATTTGCTCCGCAACACGACTAAATAATTGATTGACTTGCTTAACTCGGTTTCCAATGACCCCTAACGAATGAGTTTGGTAAGCCAAAAATGTATCATACAGTAATTCCTCTACTGTTTTCTTCTTTGCCAATGGTTTATTTGCGGCGCTAGTCCGTACTGCTGTGCGATAGCTTCGATTCTTAAGTACCTCTTTTTCCAATTCTAATTCCTTGTTTTCGCCCACTATATTCTCCCCTATCTTTTTTTTTAATGGTGTCGTAGATATCAAGAATATTCTAACTTTATGTTACACTATTCGACCCTGATATCACAAATAATTCTTGTACAAAAATAATTCACTGGAAACATCAAACAACAATATCTTGTTACCTTTAAGATTAAGCATCTAAAGCCCGAAGCTGGATTAAAGGTAAACTATAATCAAACAGGCAGCGCCAACAATTTGTGTTGGCGCTGCCTCGTCTCCCTTAGAAAAGTTTATATATACCTATTATGATTAATAAGCAGCTCGGAAGAAAGCCAAGTCGACTCACCCATGTTAGATTTGCAAACTTAGCTCCTGCTAATATTCCTAAATAAACAAAAATCCCGCTCATTATGGCAATGATAATCGGTGTTAATACAATAGGATAACCTAAAAACGCGGCTCCGATCCCTGCGCCAAAAGCATCTAGTGAGAGTGCTGTGCCTAGAACAGCCGCTTCTTTCATAGAAATCCATCCCGATTGATCAACATCTGCTTTCATTGGTGTTTCCAAGATTTCAATCACAATTCTCAGGTTTTTGAGTTGAATGATTTTTGGGGCAGGTTTCTTTTTATCTGTCTGAGAACGCGGAGCTGCAGAGGTTTTATTTTTATCTTTATTATTTGTTTTATAAAAATTATAAAGAGTCCAACATCCTAGAATAATTAATAATAATCCCCCCAGCATTTTTGCAACATGTGGAGAAATAAAACGAGATAGCCCGTGACCAATACTCATGGATACAAAGATAACGGTTCCGGTAATGACCATAATTGTATAGAGTGAACGGATAGGGATTAAAATTTTTCTAACGCCGTACGTGAATCCTACCCCAAAGCTATCAATACTCAATACAAACCCCAGGAAAATAATTAATAAAAGCAGAGATAACAAAAGCCTCCCTCCTTTTGTCACATAACGACTGATACCCATCTTATGAAAACTTCACAAAGTATATGCGTGTACCGTCGACTGTTCAGATGAAAAGGTTTTGGTGCAAAAAATTCGTACAAGCTCCAGGAATAAAAATCTAAATATAAAGATATAAAGAGCAATGTACTGTGCCGAAATATGTTTAAAATAGAGCTTTTTGGACAAATTTTAATTATCACATTTTCTTTTAAGGTGGGAGTTTACAGTGAAAACAGCTGGTGAAATGAAAAAGATCAAACATTTAGAAGATCCTGTAAACTATAACAATCGTGAATTGAGTTGGTTAGCGTTTAATCAGCGTGTATTAGAAGAGGCGATTGATGAACGAAATCGTTTGCTGGAACGATTTAAGTTTCTTGCGATCTTTAGCTCAAATTTAGATGAATTTTTTATGGTCCGTGTGGCCGGATTAAAAGATCAAGTCGAAGCAGGATTTAACAAACCGGAAAATAAAGCTGGCTTGACTCCAAAGGAACAATTATCGTCTATATCAAAAAAAACACATACGTTGGTTGAATTACAATACGAGACTTATAAAAAATCGCTTCTGCCCAAGCTAGAAGCTGAAGGTGTTTCAATCATTACGATTGAGCAAGCAAGTCAAGACCAACTTTCATTTTTGGAAACATATTTTAATGAAGAAATTTTCCCCGTGTTAACTCCAATGGCGATTGATGCGTATCACCCTTTTCCAATGTTATTAAATAAAAGTCTAAACCTAGCGATTATCATTGAAAAAAATATAGAAGAAGACAGGCAAATTAGGCAGTCAAGCAGTAAGTTAGTAATTATACAAGTTCCAGGCGTATTAAATCGTTATGTTGAGTTACCAACTGAGGCCCAAACGAGAACGTTTGTCTTACTCGAAGACGTCATTGCTTATTTTATCCATAAATTTTTGAAAGGGTATGTGGTGAAAAGCGTTACACCATTTCGTATTACACGAAACGCAGATATGCCCATTCATGAAGAAGGAGCACGTGATTTACTTCGCGAGATTGAAAAAGAACTAAAGAAACGAAAATGGGGTACTGAAATTCGCGTGGAAATAGATGGCCGTAATTACGATCAAAATGTATTGGAATATTTACAAAAAGAGCTGGAAATTCATGAAAAAGATACCTATATCATTGATGGTCCGCTTGATTTAACATTTTTATTTTCATTTTATAAATGTATTGAAGCAACACATGAACACCTTGTTGATGAAACACTGATTCCGCAGCCGCCAAAAGATTTAGCATCCCATGAAGATATTTTTGAGAAAGTATTGGAACGAGACATATTATTTCATCATCCATACGAATCATTTGAACCCGTAATCGATTTTGTATCTGAGGCTGCGGAAGATCCTGATGTTTTAGCTATTAAACAAACATTGTATCGTGTGAGCGGTGATTCCCCAATTATTCAAGCATTAAAACGTGCGGTAGAAAACGGAAAGCAAGTTACAGTTCTTGTCGAGTTAAAAGCTCGATTTGATGAAGCGAATAATGTCTATTGGGCAAAAGAGCTTGAACAAGCCGGCTGCCATGTTATTTATGGAATGACCTATTTAAAAACACATAGTAAAATCACACTTGTTGTCCGCCGTAAAAACGGACGGATTGAACGTTTTGTCCATTTAGGGACAGGAAACTATAATGATGCAACAGCAAAAATCTATACAGATCTAGGATTGATTACATCGAATGAACAATTTGGAATTGACGCTACAAACTTCTTTAATTATTTAAGCATTTATACCGAAAAACCAGCATACCACCATTTATCAGTAGGACCATTCGATATTCGTAAAGATTTTATTTCATTAATTAAACAAGAAATCGCCTTTCATAAAAAACATAAAAATGGTCATATTATTGCAAAAATGAATGCATTAACAGACAAAGCGTTAATCATGAAGCTGTACGAAGCTTCAAATGCTGGGGTAAAAATTGATTTAATTATACGAGGCATTTGTTGTTTAAGACCCGGCATTAAAGGGGTTAGCGAAAACATTACAGTTCGCAGTATTATTGGACGCTTTTTAGAGCATGGCCGCATTTATTATTTTCATCATAATGGCGAGGAAAAAATTTTTTTATCATCTGCCGACATGATGACACGAAACATGGAAAATCGTGTAGAGATTTTATTCCCCATTTTGGATTCCCGTTTAAAGAAACGAATCCAAAATTGGGTATCGCTCATGTTAGCGGATAATGTAAAAGCCCGTGAGCAAGATGATGAAGGAAATTATCATTACGTAAAACGTGCAGAAAATGCACCGATTATTAATAGTCAATTAGAAATATATACCATGGTATACGATAACACACGAGGCCGCCAAAAAAAAAGGATAAAAAAGGTTCTGAAAGGAAATTATTGGTACCGTTATTTCAGAGTGTAAGACTCCTGAGCAACGTTTCTTACAAACCTCTGCCTGCTATACAGATTCAAAACAATTGGAAAAAATCATCACTCATGAACAGTTTTGATGAAATGATAAAAATGTTAAGGCTGTACATAGCATTTTTATCTTTTGGATATATTAAATAAAAAGTAAAGGAGGGATTTTATGTTTAAAGGTGCACCATTATGGTCAGGAGTTGTATCCGGCGGAATTTCGCAGGTTGGAGATATTCAATCTTACTTAAAAGGCGAGACAGGCGGTAAAGACCTAGCTGCCAGTACAGTAAAAAATGTATCAGGCGCAGCAGGAGTTATGGCTGGGGTAGGATATGGCGCAATGGCGGGATCACTTGTTTTTCCGGGAGTCGGTACAGTTATCGGCTCGCTTGTCGGATATGCAGCCGGAAATCGGCTTGGAAATGCGGTTGGATCTACAGTCGGAGATATGCTGTTTAACCGAAACAATCCACAGCAAGATCAATATCATCAAAATCAATACCAAAATCAATATCAATAAATGGTTAAAAAGGGCTCCCAAAGCAGAATATATTTCTGCTTTAGGGCCCTTTTTTCTGTCTGCATAGTTATCGCTCCTTCATTAGCTTAACGAGACATGCGCATCGAGGAAATAGATGAATCAGGGTCTATATATGAGTGAATGATAAATTCGACATGTCCATGTGCGATGTGCAACCAAAAGGGAGTATGGTATGCTGCTTCCCTCTGGTTTCCCCTTGCATGAGCTAAAGGTTTGACCGCTTCTGCACGTCGCCGGATGATCTCTCCCACTATAAAAAGATGTTTTTTCACTTGTATATAGAAAAATAAGGCTGACTCATCGAGTCAGCCTTATTAATATAAGCGCTGTTCAATTTCATTTAATTTCATTTGAATGGAATGATCATCTAAAACATTGTAGGCTGTGAACTGGTTATGTACATGATTCGGCTCCGTACCTTCAAATAAGCCTGCGGCAACATTATCTGTTGCAGTTTCCATCGCCTGTTTTGTTTTTGTGACGCCCTCTTCGAAACCGTGTGTGACCATATTATCTTCAAATAAGCCTGCAACATCATCTGTTGCAGTTTCCATTGCCTGTTTCGTTTTTGTGGCGCCCTCTTCGAAACCTTGTGTAACCATATTATCTTCAAATAAGCCGCTAACAGCGTCTTTTGCAGTTTCCATTGCCTGTTTCGTTTTTGTGACGCCCTCTTCAAAACTGTGTTTGAGCATATCGCCTCCTTCTTTGACCATTCCGGCCATATCAGGCAGCATCATCGTCTCTCTTTCTGCTTTCGCTTCTTCCACAAACGTCCCTAATTGCTTTTGAACTCCGGTCGTGAGCCCCTTCATTTGGTCTCCCAGTGCCAGTGCTGCGCCCGCTCCTTTAACCAGCAGCTTTCTTGTTCCTTTTCTTGCCTCTGGAGATACCGTTAAAATCAGCACTGCGGAACTGACTATTAGCCCCACCGGATTACTAAAAGAAAAAAACTTTTTAAACATCATTCAGCCTCCTTGCTCCTTATAATTTTAGATTTTACCCAAATATGGCTATATTTATTTCCATTATTTTTAAAAATTGTATTTTTAATCATGAATAGAATACAAAAACATGTCTAAAATATTATTTATACAAAAATTTGAAGAGTACGAAGGGAGGGTGGCCAGAGAATGAATGAAATATCGTTTAAACCGCGATCTTTTCATCTTCTCCCTGGAAGAGTCAGATTTGAACTATTTGGATTACAACATCACCCTGATATATCTGAGAAATTTGAAGAAATTTTCTCTTCTATTGAGGGAGTCACATCTGTTTGTGCAAATAGCGATTCAGGGAAAGTTCTGCTGGTATTTGATGAAAAGAGAGTAAGTGTAGACGTTCTTTTGTTATTTATCAAAAAATTTGAAGAAGTTTTGTTTAAGAAACGATACATAACTGAAGAAGAGACTGCACCTGAAAATGAAGAAGAAAATACTGTTATTTATAGTGAAGTTGCGGCAACAGCTGAGAGCACAATCGCAACTTCTTATTTCGAATCCATTCCCTATACAAAAAGTATGGATATAAATGAAAGAGTTCCCTTGCCGCTTACCTTATCGATAGCGGGACTGGGTATTTTAGGAGTCAAGCAGCTGGTTTGGGGAAGGTCCGCTTTAGCAAGGCATCCTCTTCCCTTTTTCATTAGCAGCGCGATCGCAATCAGTACCGGATACCCATTTTTGAAAAAAGGGTTGCACGATTTGCAACAAAAGAAAAAGCTGAATGTAGATTTATTACTCGGTATCAGTTCGTTAGGATTGGCACTCGTCCGGGAAAATTTAGTTGTTTTAGCCGGAATCAGCATTCTCCAATATTTAAACTGGAAGCGCAGACAAGTGAAAACAGATCTATTAGACCAACCATGCGTATCGCCGCAGATTGAAACTTACAGCCGGCGCGCAAGCAAGTTTGGTCTAGTTGCGGCCGGAGCTGGCTTTGCTTTGACAAGAAATCCTCTGGCTGCGCTAGGCGCTTTATTGGCGGCTAACCCTCGCCCGGTTTTAACATCCACTGAATATGCTTGGAAGCAAGCGGAGTACATTGCGAGAGAGCGTGAACAGTGCCTGCCAGAGAATGGGTCAATGTATCAGCTATCACAAACAAAAGCAGTCGTCTTTGAGGACGCTTCTTTAATTGCGGATAACGGAACCATAAGACCAGAGGCAGTATCGTTATTCGAGCGGTTGCGTCCCGGAACTATGATAGGTGCTAGGAATAACCGAAATGATGTAAACCTTGAAGAATTAGCAAGCTTTTTAACTGAACATTTTAAAGTGGAACTTAAAGAAATAAACGAGGCTTTCCCAAAACAACGGGATGAAGTCTTATTTATTGCTGATGATGTGTCAAACGGCACAGAAAAGATACTATCTTTTTATCCTTCCATAAGAATCGGGAAATTGCCGGAGCTTGCCAAAAGCTATGAGCAGGCCGGGAAGCTCGACAACCTTGTGCATACAAATGCAAAGGTGACATCTCTTTGGAACTTGATTGGAACAGCGATTGCTGTGCCTGTATTTGTTGCGGCTCCGCTAGTCAATCTAATTGCGGACGCGTTAACGCTAAGCTTCTTAACAAAAATAAAAAGATGGACAGAGGAGCATATCGGAGCAAGAAAACAGGAGAACCCGCAAGCCGGAGGGAAAGTGGAAGGAAAAGCGGAAGGCCATCCTTGGCATGCAATGGACGAGAAGGAGATTCTTCATCTTCTGAAAACGGATCAACTGTATGGTTTAGATGATCAACAGATCAGCGCAGCTATGCAAACATATGGTCCGAATAAACTTCAGGCAAAGCGCCGGCCCCATTGGATAAAAAGCTATCTAGCCCAATTTAAGGAGTTTACAACGGTTGTTTTGGGAACAACAGCCTTGTTAAGCATGGTTTCCGGGCATTTATTTGACGGAGCGGCAATGGGCTCTATTCTTTTGTTAAATGCCGCGATTTCAACGATGCAAGAGCGGAAAGCTGAAGGTGCCGTTGAAGCAATGACTCGCTTCGTTCCGCCGAATTGTCTTGTAATCCGAAAAGGAGAAACAGTAGAAATATCCGCAGAGAATATCGTGCCTGGCGACCTTGTGGTGCTCGAAGCCGGGGATCGTATTCCTGCTGATTTAAGATTGATTCAAGGATGGAATCTGGAAGTGAATGAGTCTTCCCTATCAGGTGAATCGCTGCCTGTTAGAAAGATCGCCGGAAAGATTTCGGAAAAAGAAGCCCTTTCTGATCGGGCAAACATGCTGTATATGGGCACGCATGTGACAAGAGGAAAGGCTTTGGCAGTTGTTGTGCAAACAGGAAAAGATACTGAGATGGGTCATCTTATGTCACTGTTAAACGAGGAAAGTGATGGCGAGACACCATTGCAAAGACAAGTAACTTCCATTAGCAAAACATTTATGAAGGGTGCTTTAGCAGCTGGTGTTATCGTATTTATCGCGGGCTTGCTTAGAGGAAACCCGATTTCACAAATGATTACTACTTCAATGGCACTGACGGCATCGGCGATTCCTGAAGGACTTCCAGTGACCATTACCATTGCTTTAACCGCCGGTGTATTCCGCATGGCAAAGAAAAAAACTTTGGTTCAAAATTTATCTTCTTTGGAGACGTTGGGAAGAACAACGGTCATTTGCTCCGATAAAACAGGAACGTTAACGAAAAATGAAATGACAGTCAAGAAAGTAGCAACCATCGATGCAGAATTTGATGCAACTGGAGAAGGATATGCTCCAGAAGGAAAGATCATTGATAAAAACGGAGTAGAACAAAACTCTAAAGAACTGGATAAGCTTTTGGAAATTGGTTTGCTGTGCAGCAACACTTCATTACACCTCGAAAACGAGCGTTGGGGAATCAAAGGAGACCCGACTGAGGGTGCCATTGTTACATTGGCTGCAAAGCGCAATTTCCATTTAGATAATCACAAGCATTGGCAGCGTCTTCATGAAGTTCCTTTCGACTCCAATTCAGGCATGATGACGGTTGCTTGCAAGAGTGAAGAAGACGAGAAGAAATGCTTTGTTATGTCAAAAGGCTCAGTAGAAAAGATTTTGAACTGCTGTACCCATTATCAGAAAAATGGACAACAATACGCGTTGACAGATGAAATAAGAGAGGAAATTTTACAGCAAAATGAAAAATATGCTGAACAGTCTCTCCGTGTTTTAGGGTTTGCCTATCGTCCGATTGACCATAATGGCGAAAATACTTGCTTTGATGATATGAATGAAAACTTAATCTATGTCGGTATGGCCGGTATGATAGATCCTCCAAAGCCTGATGTAGAAAAGAGCATTCGCGAAGCTTTGGAATTAGGCATTAGACCGGTTATGATTACAGGCGATCATCCTGTCACAGCAATGGCAATCGCCAAACAAATCGGAATTTGCAACGGCGGGAAGAAAGTTGTCGTCGGCAACGAGTTAGATCAGATGTCGGATGAGGAATTAAAAAACATCATCAACGATATTTGTATCTTTGCAAGGGTCACCCCTGAGCATAAGCTTCGTATTGTCACTATGTTACAACAACAGGGACACGTCGTAGCAATGACAGGAGACGGCGTAAACGACTCCCCTGCCATAAAAAGGGCAGATGTAGGAATTGCAATGGGACAAGCCGGTACGCAAGTGACAAAAGAAACAGCAGATATGGTCCTAAAGGAAGATCATTTCGGATCAATTGTAGAAGGCGTAAAAGAAGGAAGAACGATAATCGGAAACATTCGTAAAGCGCTTGGGTGCTTATTGAGCGGAAACCTGGCAGAAATTATTGTTACAAGTGCCGCTGTAATTGCGGGAATGCCGCTTCCGATTGTGCCGATTCAAATATTGATTATGAACCTTCTAACAGATGCGCTCCCTGCAATGGTATTGGCTGTTAACCCAGGCAATAAAACAACGCAAACAAAACGTCAGGAAATCGTGGATTCGTCCTTGTACAAACAAGTTATTACACGCGGCGTCCTATTAGGCGCAGGGTCATTAAGTCTGTTTGCTTTAAGCTTAAGCCGCGGGGCTTCTTTACCTATGGCTAGAACAATCGCATTTGCAACATTAGTAGCAGGTCAATTAATACAAACTTTCTCTTGGAGACAAACAGGCTCTAAAGAAAGCATTCGTGACTGGTCAAAAGATCGTTTCTTAGTAGGCGCATTGGGTGTTTCTTGGCTGGCATTGCTGTCGACCATTTATATCGGCCCGCTGCATAGTGTATTCAGCACAGTTTCTTTACCAATCGTTTCATGGATTCCGATATTAGCGGTTGCGAGCGGCGCGGCAATTGTAGCAAAGCCGATTGTTAACATGCTGACGCGTACAAAATCAAAGATGATTCCATTCCATTCAATCGCTGCTTGAGTATAAAACTAGGAAAATTGACCATACTAAAATAATAATGTTTGTAGGAGGAATATAATGGTACACAGTAGCTTACAGAGAGTGATCGTAGGGTCTGCCCTCGTCATTGCCACATCAGCCATATTACCGATCGCCAAACAAGTGTTACGACCTGTTGCGAGAGATGTATCAAGACAAATGAAGTTTTTTCTTGTATCGGCAAAAGAGGGGATTGAAGATGTCGTTGCCGAGGTTAAATTTGAACGGATGAAGGCACAACTAGATAAAGATACGTTTATCGATTGCGAGGTAGAAGTAGTAGATAGAAGCGAAGCGATTTTCCGCTAAAAAAATATGTTCAGGAGGAGAAATCTTATGGAAGAACAAAATGAAATGATTCACCATTTAAGACAAGCGCTCGCCCATTTGGATCAAGCATTGAATATGACTGTTCAATCGCTGCGTGAAAGTCCGGAATCCAAAAAGAGAACGAGTGCGATTTGGGAAGAATTCTTGGGGACATTTTTTGGAAAGATTCGGGCGAAAGGAAAAGAAAATAACATCAATCTTTTAAGTCTCGTTTCGTTCCCGAAATTAAGGAAATTTTAACGTAAAACTCCCTCAAAAGGCCACAAAAACGAAAAGGCAGAGATCGATTAAGTCTCTGCTTTTTCGTGTATCGTCTTTTATCTTGCGCAATGTAATTTGATAAGAAAACTTCAAAATCAACACTAATTATATACAACTGAATAAAAAAACCGTCTTTTTACAGTGGGGAGAGAACATCCGGCGACGTGCGGAAGCGGTCAAACCCTTGTAGTGGTCCATGCAAAGGTAAACCATAGATAGGAAGAAAGCACCAATGCCGTTTTGCTGTACCCAGCACATTGAAATGTCGAAATCATAAATCATTCATATATATATGAACTATGAGGTGAAGACTTAAATGGATAAAAAAGAACTAGTGAGCCGCTTAGTTGCGATTGAAGGAATGTTTAAAGCAGGCCGTGACTTGTCATTTCAAGAGTTACAAATGCTAATCGCAGATGCTGCAGGCATACCAATGGATACCACTTTTCAATTAGTTGATAGATATGGTCAAGCTGCTTTGGAAAATGATGATTACTTTTCAAGAGAGTTTGTAATGGAACTGTTTGAAAAGTTTCATAATGGCGGCTTAAGTGAAGAAGAATTAGTTGAACTATTAATAAATTGGGATAAACACGATGTAAATACAAAAGGCGGCATTTACTTCGATATGAAAAAATATTTGAGTGAATTATCTACAAGTGAATAAAAAACCGTCTTTTTATAGTGGGGAGAGATTAAAAGACGTGCAGAAGCGGTCAAACCTTTGTAGTGGTTCATGCAAAGGTACACCAGAGAGAAGAAGCATGTCACACTCCCTTTTCGTTGCACATAGCACATGGACATGTCGAATTTATCATTCACTCATATATAGGCGAAGAATTTGAGGATGAATGAACCTCCCCCACTTACCGTTACATCATCCACACGCTTGAAGCGGGGGGATTCTCGCCTACTTTATGATAAAAAAGACGATCAAACACGATCGTCCATAAGCAAAGTTATTTGTTATCTTCATTTCGTGCGCTTTTCATTACGTTATTCACCAAGTTTTGCGTTGCATCTTGGGTTAATTCATTCGCATTTTCAATAGCGTGCTGTACATAATTCGTTGCCGATTGAACCCCGTTTTTAAAGACTTTCGTTTTGTTTTCAACAGCGTTGTTTGAGTGTTGATCATTATTAGACATCGCTTATCCCTCCAAGTATTCATTCATAGTTTATATTGTCGTCGATATCAAAAAATTATACAGTTGGCGGGATTCTCCACAGAATGTTGATAAACTGGGGATTGCTGGTGAGGAGAACTTCCGATAATGTCGTGTTATGTAAACCTCACATGTATAAAATATATAGTTCGTTTGTGTAAAGAAAAAAGGAAAGCAAATGGCTTTCCTCAGAAATAGTATGTTGAGCTAAACGGAATTGTTGAGAAATCAGTTGGATACATGACATGGTGGATAACATGATGATGCATGATATGTCCAAAGAAAGGATCCTGTACCATCTCTTGGTGGAATGCATGCTGTGTCACTTGTCCAGCATGTAATGCAAGTGCGATTTGCCGTGCGTTATTAAAATACGGAATTCTCATAATAACTCATTGCGCTCCTTCCATAGCTGTCGGTTATGACCCTTTTATACGTTATGTCTATGTACGGAACAAAGATCTTATTTCATTGAAATTGGGTGCTCTTTCAGGACAGTTATATTTGAAGATGAGCCTTTTATTCCGATAACACTGCTTATGCAAAGAAGCCTGTTTAAATAAACAGGCTTCTTTGCTGTATATGGGAATCATAAGTTGACCGTAAACTAAAACAAGGACAGCCAGTCGGCTTGTCCTTGTCTCATACTATCCAGCGAACTCAAGCGGTAATCATGCAAAGCTGCTCTTCGCCTTGGATGAACTTGTCCATAACATGAATCACACCTACCACAATGCAGGCTTTGCCACCATAAACCATAGCACTATCATCAAAAGAACAATGTAAATCCAGATAGAACGACGAAGCAAGTGAACTAACGTTTTCTTGTCTTGACTCGGTTCGTTAAATTTCCGAATGGTCGGCGAAAAGGCGCGAGCCAGGAAAAATAATGAACTTACCAAAAGGATGATAGTCATCACAATCCAAGAGGTTTTCCATGACCAAGGGCCCATCAATACCAACAAGACTCCTGATACAACCAATACATGCCCGGCATGCTTAGCCAATCTGACCGCAAACCGGAACACATCCAGATAAGCCTGCTGTATTGAAGATTCCGAGGCTTGCAGTTTTTTAAGTAACGGAATCAACAGAAAAAAAGGACCGATCGATAAGATTACACTAAAAATATGTATATAAAGGAACAATCGATATAGTATGTCCATCCTTACATCAAATCAATCCTGGATAAGACGAAACTCGTGAACCCAAACCCTCATTTGCGGCAGCCAAGGCATTCCAGGGTGGATGGACAGGATCGATTGCTTATATTCCTCTACATTCGTATACCCTTCCTGGCGGGCATGCTCATCAGTCAATTCACCAAGTGCCTGTGAATAGACGCGTTCCACAACATACCGGTGACCTTGAAGCTCCATTACTTCCCCGACATCTGCATATCTCCCGTTTCGGCGAGTGGCCGTTTTCTGCCCTGCAAGCACTCTTTCAACATCCTCCTGAAGCGTAATAAGGCGTTCAATCGTACATGTTTTTGGCGGTAAAGCGTTCGTTTCATTTTGATTTGTCATCTGGGCTCTTCTCCTTTTTCATTTAAGTACAAGCTCCTCTTAATCATATAAAAAAACCATTCCGTATAGCAAGTTTCCTCTGAAGAGCTAGTGCAAGAGAATAAACAAAAATTACTTAATGATAAACAAACACTAGAAAAAATCGAAAAGCGTATAATGCCATGAGTTTATAAAGTTATATATGAGTGAATGATAATTTCGACATTTCCATGTGCTATGTGCAACCAAAAAGGAATATTGCATGCTTCTTCTCTCTGGTTTACCTTTGCATGAACCACTCTAAAGGTTTGACCGCTTCTTCACGTCGCCGGATGTTCTCTCCCCACTATCAAAAGACGGGTTTTGTATTTTCATAAGATTATTTTGCATAAAATGCATTAGAAGAAGTATATCGTTTTTACATTCTTATATCATTGTTTAATTAAAAGTTTGTAGTTCTTTTAATTTAACTAGTTCGACTTCTCTTGATTCCTGGTTTACAATTTCACAGTAACCTGAGCTATATATGTACAGTATTCGATATGATTCTCCTTCATATAGCACCATGGAACCGCTTCCGAATTTCTCCACCAAGCACATCTTCCTCCTTTTAAATACTATCTTTGCAACAATTATAGGGATATCCCTTATATATGTAAACCTTATTTTCTTTTAATTAACAAATTATTTACAATGTATACCATATACATGTGAGGTTTACATAACAGGTTCTGGTGTGAAAATTTGTAACAAGAAGCATAAGATTGCCGGTTCGCAAATTTATGCTTCTTTTATATAAGTCCACTTTGTTATTCCGACATAGCTATCGTTTGCCATGTAGAACAAAAGGGAAACTGCGCTCGCTCCCTCTCTCTCTCCCTGCATGGGCCACGAAAAGGGTTTGACCGCTTCTATGCTTAGTCGGATGCTCTCTCCCCCCTAAAAGAAACGTTTTTATGTCGATTTTTTTAGTTGCATTTATATAGCTTACGGCAGACTTATGCTTCCAATATGAAAAATTAGCTCAATGAACCGTCAGTATTAGTTCACATAATCAGTGTTATCGATAGTCAATGTATCTATGAGCCTGTAAAAAGTTCCTTCAGCTTATACTAATAAGACAGATATTAATCCGTAGACGCTATTTATTCTAGTTACTTTTTTTAGTTAATTAAAAATAAAAAAGCTCTTCAAATTTTTTATCTAATGCTATACACAGTATTAAGGCTAATTTTGCTGTTGGACAAAATTGACCTGTTTCAATAGAACTGATCGTTTGTCGAGATACACCAATCATTTCAGCTAATTCACCTTGTGTTATTTTCTTTTCAGCTCTTGCTACTTTTAAACGATTTTTTAGTATTAACTCATCTTTCATTCGTTACCCTCCAAAAAAGAAAGCTATAGCACTAGCAATTGTACTGGATGTAGCCAAAATACTTGCATACAGAAATTTTTTTGACTTCAAGTTTTTAAATTTATAAAAACTTGAAGAAGCTATATAACCAGAAAAAATAGCCATTAATTCATAACTCTTAATCCCATGTATTAAGTTCCATGAACCAAAAATAAGAACCAAAGCAAGTACAGCTATTAAACCATAACTAAATGAATCTAACTCAATACTTTCTTTGCGTTCATCTTTTCCCATTCTTTTATATGTATCTAATATTTCTTTTTTGTTCACTATTATCAACCCCTTCGTACATTATAACTACAATATACCATTTTCAAATATTTTTTGACAAGTTAACTTGTCAAAAAGATAATAAAACTTATCAAACATATCAAATTAGATATAGCAATACTATCTAACTCTTTTTCTCTATAAGGGGTATCGTCCCATCGCCATCAAGGTAAAGCAATTAAATATCCCATGCCCATCAATCTAAAGATAAAGAATACTCCCAGAACGAAATTTTTGTGCGAATTTCTTACTTTTATCGTTTTGGGGGTAGTTTGTGTTTTTAAGTTGATGGCTATGGGGCGGAATCCCTACTAGAAAAGGCAGGGTATTTCTTCCATAAAAACGAGCGTGGCCATAGAGCTGATTATGATGGCGATGTTATGGCGATGCGTAAGCTAAAAAAGCTACAAGAGAAGCAAAAGCTTATAGCGGAGTATAGCGAACAAACGAATAGTAAAGAATCTAAAAGAGACGAGCAATTATCACAGCTGATGAAAGAGGTTCAGGAAACACGAAAGCAGTTGGCAGCAGCTCAAGAAAAGAAATCTTTTTGGTCAAGATTATTAGGTAAATAAAATGATTTTAGAAGGATTCAGAAGGCTCTCTGTTGAATTTTAAATATCAAACACCCCTATAGAGAAGGTCTTAAAATCAATTCTGGAGGCGATAAAATGATGTCAGAAGAGATTTTGAAAATTATTGAGAATATGGATGAAAAAGAGCGATGGATACTCATCAACCAACTGTATGATTTACACATCAACAAAGGCGATATTCCTCAAGGTATAGAGATAGATTTTGATTATTGATTAGATCTGGCTTATATAGCCGGATCTTTTTTATATTGATCAGTAAAAAATTACTCTGCTGGGGGTACCGGAAAAAAACCACGCTAAGGATTTTTGAATCATTTTAGTCCCAGTTTAAATTGAATTGTAAAAAAGTGATGGGGACATTGTGGCGACTTTTGTGTACCCATGGTTTTGTCTGGCTTTGCCTGACCTCACACCTTCGGTGGGGACAAAAACCTCTTATGCTCTTCTACCTCTCTGAAAAAATGCCACCTAAATTTTTCCTGATATACTTAACATGTCTTATTAGTAGTTAAAATAAAACAATTATTCGCTTTCATTACCATTGTTTCCGTTGCCATGAATATATAGCCAATTTGCTAAAAAAACATAAAAAATATAAGGTGTAATCAATACATTAAGGAGGTAATTCAAATGAAAAAATTTTTAAATTTAGTCGCTTCATCAATGGAAGAATATAGAGAGTTAATGAAAGAATGCAGAAAGTTAATGGGAGTATACGAAAATGCTGAGATTCGTGGTAAATAAATTTCTTAACTTAAACCATCAAAAACGAGGAGTAAATAATAATGGTTTCTTCATATCATAAGATTCACTAGCCGACTCACGAAAATAAAAAAGTGAGTCGGCTTTTTTTATGTGAAAAATGCTTCTGTTTATAAATCTTTCCATCTCCCTATTCTTTGTATAGTATATTCATTTCCGGTTTACATAACATGTCATTATCGATAGTTATCACAAACACTCCCCGATCATCTCAACCTAAAAATAGGGAAATGTATAAAAAGCGTTGTTTTACAAAAAATGTAGATTGAGAAGTGTTCCTATTTTTGGTTTGAGTACATATGAAGGGGAAATTGAAATTAGATGAAGAGTGAGAAACAGCAACGATTATGCAAAATTATGAATGTAATATGGCGTATTTTTTCCGTGCTATATTTTGTTCAAGGAATCCTACTCTTAGCATATTTACATTGGGATACATACTGGTATGGCTTAAAACATATATTATTTGGATTGTTTTTTTGGAATCAAGATAAAGTGTGGTCTTTAGTTGAGCAAGAGGGGCATCAAAAGAAATGATGAACAATTCGATAGTTATAAAAATAAATACGAGACCTGATTCAGATCTCGTTGGCTTCTTTACATAATCATGTTTAGAGGAAGTTCCTCTAATATCCGTATTCTGTCGGCAAGAGTTCTCATTGAGTTTTATCAAAAATCCTTAAACAAA
>NZ_AUMR01000085.1 GCF_000430785.1 Ectobacillus panaciterrae DSM 19096 | reverse complement strand
ATATTTGGCGGTTTTGATTCCTTTTAGGAGGGCAGCTCTTGTGGCATCTCTGGCGAACAAGTACTTTTCGAATACAGCTTGTATGCTTTGAGAATGTAAGTGGTAGTTTCCTTTTGTCAGTGCTTGGAGGGCAGACTTGTTGATCCATTTCCCATTATGTTGCAAATGATACGCCTTTGCGTGACGCAAACAATCATTCCATACTTTGGCGGACTCGCAGTTGCAGTCAAACAATCGCTGCAGATTTATCTTTGAGGTTTGGAAATAGACTCGTTTCGCTCGAATCATAGATTCACCCCCTGTATATTCCTCATTTTACCACAAACAAAACATACGTTCTATATATTTGCAAAATTTTTACATTTTGGACAATGGAGATGGAACGTGCCTATCTCTTGTGCGAAGGCGATTCATCCCCCACTTACCGTTACACACCATTCACACGCTTGAAGTGGGGTATTCTCGCCTAATTTATGATAAAATATGATTATTGTAAAAAGATACACATTATAAGGGAAAGAAAGAGAAGCAACCAAATCTTATTTGACTGCTTCTCTTATTTTTTTATTCCCCGTGCTTGTTTTACTGATTTTCCAACTTGCATGATAATTTCCTGCATTGCTCTTAATCTAATCAAACGTTTGTTTAAATTTGCTGTGGCTCTACAACCGCCACTGTCCCACCATTCTTTCCGAATACCAACAAGAAATCCATCGTATTTTTCACTTTACGCAAAAATCCATCCAGCTGTTCTCTATGAGTCAACTGGTATGCCTGGATTTCATAATCCACCCGATACACATTTCGCACTGCGTCCAACTCAACCGCATACAGTACTACAATTAAGAACGCATCCTTATTCCAATACGAGAATGCGGCAATTCCTGTCTTGGGATCCGACCTTTTCGTTATAATCTGTTCCAGTTCATACAGTTCCTTGAAACCTTGCGGACATTCAATTTGCACAGAACTTTTTTGCTTCATTCGCTTCACCTTACCCTCTCATAGTGGAATGCGAATTCATCATAGCATCATCTAACAAAATGGTAAAAAATTCAAAAAAAAAAAAATAGAGCAGTTTTTGCAGTTTTCTCTAGGTGATTTTGCTATTTTACACAGAGGAATTCAGAAAATCATAAGGTATTCACAACATTGAATACCGCAGTGTGGATAAAGCTGGCAATACGGAGGATACGAAGACAATTCAAATAAAGATTGATAAAACGGCGCCGGAATTGACACTTAAGTTAAACCAAGCATCGCTTTGGCCGCCGAATCATAAAATGGTGACGGTAAAAGTGACGCCGGAATGGCAGGACTCACTTTCTGGCATGCAATCAATCGTATTGACGTCGATCACGAGCAATGAGCTTCCTGATGGGCCTGGAGACGGCAATACGGCGCAGGATATTCAAAATGCCGCATACGGTACGGCGGACTTCGAGTTCGATTTACGGGCGGAGCGGTCAGGCGGAGGAACGGGACGCGTATACACAATTACGTATACGATTACTGATACAGCCGGCAACTCCAGAGCAGTCTCAACAACCTTGGCGGTGGCACACGATCAATCAAAACCTAATGAGTAAAGCAAAAAACGGAAAGCCTGAGCAGATTTTACTTTTACAGTGGTAATAGGGCTGGAATAAGCAAAGAAACAGGATGGCGGGGTGTCCCTTGCCATCCTGTTTTTTTGTGGTACCGGGACAGTCCCTCAATAACCCAAAACGAAAAGCATACGCTATTCTTTCTGTATAACGCAAAGAAAGGATGGCGTTTTTTTATGAATATTCTTCTTTCGGAAGAATTACATCTTTTCTTTCTAAAACTACATCATTCCTTAAAGCTATATGTCACTATTTTGCAAACAAAACGTTATCTGAAAAAGGATCCTCTTGTTTTGTTCAAAAAGTCACCAAATGCACATCAGACAGGGAGATTATATTCCATTCCATCATAAGCAAACATCGTATGAGCAGGAATTTCTTTTTTTCTCTTTTCGACATCTATATCGTGTGACAAATGGGTGAAAATGATAGTTTTCGCCTGTAAAACTTTGTCAATTTCCAATATCTCTTTCACACTGTAGACAGAACGCGTGTGCATTGGTGCCTTTTCATCCCAAAAGGATGTTCCGATAATAAGCAAATCCAATCCAATAAAAGGTTTGATTTCTTGCTGGCTTAAGTTAATAGCATCTGAAACATACGCCCAAGTATAATCATGACCTGTAAATTTGATACCGTATGAATAACCATTAAAACCATGGTTCACCCTGTGAAACGTAACCTTGTACGGGCCAATCTCCCATTCTGATTCTCCTGCAAACTGAAGAAGCGGACGATTCTTCAAATATGGATAGCGATTTTGAACAGTGTCAATTATATCGGAGGGGCTAATAATGGCTCCCTGTTTCTTTTGACCAAACAGTAAGTCGGCATAGTCCCCCAGTCCTGAAATATGATCATTGTGTGCGTGTGTCAGCAATACAGCGGATGCTATTTTTTTGTTTAAAAAACGCAAACATTGCGTACGAAAATCAGGCGATAGGTCAATAAAAATTGTTTCCTGTTTTAGACGAATAGCAAGGCTGGGGCGAGTGCGAATGTTTACTGCTTTCTTTTCTTGACAGACGGAGCAGCCGCAAAGAATGCGTGGAACTCCTTTCGCATCACTCGTTCCTAAAAATTGCAGCTGTGTCATGAAAAATTCTCCTCTTTGTCATCTTTTTATGGTCTAGCTTCGCTACCATATATTTTCCATTGAAAGATTTCCTGTTTGAATGTAACGGACAGCTTCCATAACTAGCAGCGAGGCATTTTCCTCCGTTAGAAGAGAAAGGAGAAGAAATTGCGTCCCACCCAAGTCCTATCCTTCAAAAAAGAAAAGCTGTTGGTGCTCTCTTTATTATACAATAAAATGTAAATTTCATGGTATGGAGGCCGATTCAAGGAAGCTAAAATATACCAAATAACAATATATTTCAATTTACGTTCTGTTATAGTAGGAGGTTCAGGTGCAAATAGAGTTAGATGATTTTGCTATTTTACACAGAGGAATTCAGAAAATCATAAGGTTATATTTCTATGAAGAAGATGAGGGACACAAAGTTGATCACAAGAAGTTTAGATATTTATTTGAAATCCAACAGCCTCTCATTTCTTCCCTGCCGCAAATCTTCCGTACTCCTTCAAAAATCGCAGCTTCACAACCCCGACCGGCCCGTTCCGCTGCTTTGCCACATGAATCTCCGTAACATCCTTGTTCGCCGTCTCCTTATCATAATAATCTTCTCGATACATCAGCATAATCACATCCGCATCTTGCTCGATCTGTCCTGTCTCCCGCAGGTCGGATAAAAGCGGGCGTTTGTCCTGGCGTGACTCCACACCCCGGGACAACTGTGAGAGCGCCACTACGCACACATTCAAATCGCGTGCCATCAGCTTCAGTTTGCGGGAAATCTCCCCTATTTCTTGCATACGATTCCCTCTGTATTTCGGGTCGCCTGTGATGAGCTGCAGGTAGTCAATAACAACCAACAGTTTTTTCCCTGGATGTTTTCGTTTCAGCTTGCGTACCTGCATCCAAATGTCCTGTGTCGTGATGCCGGCCCTATCATAGATTTCCAGCGGCAGCGTACCGATGTCCGCAAGTGCTTGGCTTGTTTGCTGCCAATCTTCTATGGAAAAGCAGCGCTTTGGATTTTTCAGCTTCCTTCCCGATACATTTCCTACGCAGGAAATCATTCGCTTAAGCAGCTGTTTTTCACTCATTTCCAGTGAAAATAAGCCGACGGCCGCGCCTGATTTCGCCGCATGAAGGGCGAGGTTCAAGGCAAAGGCTGTTTTTCCCATGGAAGGTCTTGCGCCAATTACGATGAATTCTTCTTCCTGCAGGCCGCAGGTGATTTGATTCAAGTTCTGAAATCCTGTATCAATGCCCGTTAGCTCTCCTGTGTCGTGATTGAGGTCTTCAAACACACGGATTAAGGCGTCATTTAAATCAAAATCAACTGCGGCAGTATCATCCAGCTCGCTCAGCGCTGAGATCGTCTTGTTGATGATTTTTTCGTTCTTTTCTGTAAGCAGTTGTTCATTCATACTTTGCGCCATCTGAATCGCATGGCGCATTTTCCATGCGTTTCGGACAAGCCCCTCATAATGTGCGAAGTTGGCAGTGGTAGGGACGCATTCCATGATGTTCACAAAGTACACAATGCCTCCGATTTGTTCCAGGAATGAAGCATCGATTTTGGAAACAAGGGTGATCAGGTCAAGCGGCTCCCCGTCTTCATCGATTTGGCGCATCAGCTTGAATAATGCTCTGTGTGCAGCGGCAGAGAAGTGCTCTTCAGTCAGCCGGCACTCCTTCATCAATTCCCCATCAAGCAGTAAGGAACCTAAAACCGTACGCTCCGCCTCCAAGTTTTGAATGCTCATGGACGCCACCCGCTTTCCTGCAAGAACTTCTGGAGTTCTTCTTCAGACGGTACGCTTTTTGCCCACTCTTCGCACTCAGCGCGCAGCTTATCAGCTTCATCGTCAACAGGGGGCTCCTTCTTTCGGAACTTCGCTGTCGCTTCCTCCACCTCTCGAAGCGTCGTATACCCTTTTCCGTGCCAATCCCGTAAAATTCCCTTCACATAAGCAAGCGTACGCTTCCCTTGTTCATGTGCGATTTTCAACGCTTTCATTACAAGCTCTTCTGATAAATCCTCGACCCATCCCGCCAATTCTTCTGCCGTGTACGGCGATAATATTCCGAAGTTTTGCTCGTAAAAGGCGAATACGTTCTTGCCGGCAGGAGCGATTTCTTCCTTCGCTTCCGGCATTTCCGCTATTTCTGTCGGGAGAGGATCTGCCTCTTCCTCCGGCATGCCGAAATACTCCAGCAGCAGCGGTATGTTCAATTCTTCCTCCAAGCATTTTTGAAGAAACATATGTACAAGCTCTTTGCTTTTCACGGCCTTCAGCTCACGCAGCACGCATTTTTCGATATTTTTGTTCGTGATGCGGTTGTAGCGCACCCAATTTTGTATGTACAATTCCTGTGTTTTTGCATCGTATACAATTTTCCCGTACTGGATGAATCGCTCCAGCAGCTCCTCGATAGCATCTTGTTTATAGCCGGTTTCTGCTTCCACTAAACGCATCGGGAACTGATAAATGCCGCATTGCGTCGTTTTGGAGCATGTAAGCAAATACAAATAAAAGTACCGCTCCTCCGGCGTCAAGTCCAATATAAAATCATCCTGCCAAAATCCGATCTGTATATTGCGGTACACTGCCATCAATATTCCCCCTATCTTTCTTGCGGCGCAGGTCTTGTCGCCGCTTCCCAAATAGATATAAAGGGCAAAGGGGTGAAATTGGTCAAAGAATTTTATGATTTTAAAAAAAATTACTACAAGATGTTTTAAATACGTTCTTGTAGTAGTTTTTTATTTTTTAGTTTTTTAAAGATCTTAATACTAGTAGTAGTTCTTTTATTTCTTTAGATCTTTAATGATTTATTATTTGATAGGGGCTTGGGAGGGGCTTGTAAAGCATTTTATTGTGTTTGATAAGTCAGATTTGAGCCGCTTGATTTCTGATGTTAATACCTTCTCTTATGATAGATAGTAACTAAACTTACTTTATGAGAGAGGATCAAAAATTGAGTTTTGAAACTTTTTTACCATCTCTATAGTCTAGGCAAGAAACTTCAATTAATAAACCGTTAAATACTGTGAAATAAAAACCATAACTACTACCTCTCATTGTGTAAGGTTCCTTGTCTATTTCAATGCCACCAGCTACTAAACGATCATATGTTTGATCAACTTCACTTGAAGTTTCGACCAAAAAACCAATATGAAAAGCTTCAGGATAGCTAACGTCCTTTTCCCCCTTAAATGCTTTTGGATCACTTAACACGAGAATAAATCCGTTCTCATCACTCATAACTACAAGAGCTTTTCCTTTTTGTTCTAAAAATTGAAAATCAAAAAATGTTTCAAAGAAATGTCTAGCTTCTGATAAATCATCAACACATAGATTCAAATGATTCAACCTCATTCACTCATCTCCTTTTAAACAGGGATTATACAGAAATGTATTGACACATATTAGTAACACTTGAATGTTAGAGGAAAAGCATTCAAGTGTTACTGATATGGGTTTCTTATTACTTATAGTTAGGTTAACTAGACTATATATATGCCACATAACATTATAATTATTCTATTCTTAGTATGATATAGATATGAAGGTTACGCCTTTTTTGAGGGCTGCTTATCAACGTGGTTGGGATCAGGGAGATTTATTAGTTTGAATAAAAGAGGGTGTCCAAAAGTGGACACCCTCTTCTTATTAACCTAAGTCAGCTTATCTTATCGAAAGTAATTATTGGTAGGAAAACACTAAGGTTCCTATTCCGTATTACATCATTAAATATCGCATAAGTAGAATTACCAGCAACCAGAATGGGGTAACAAATAATAAGCCATATAATGAACCGCGGAACATTTCCATATTCTCTCCACCCTTTCATCCTACTTAGATTTTAATGATTGTATTGAAAGCGTTTTCTTTTTATGTGAATTCGGTTTCAGAGCATATAAATCCTTCTTTTTTCCTAAAAGAATTTATAAGTAGAGTGGATGTATAAATAACAGTCAAGACCGGTTAAATTCCTCATCCCTTGAAGAGACATCAGAGATATGGATTGGAGAAAACCGCTTCATCCATTTATATATCATTTTGTCTTGCTGTATTTGTCACATAACTGTTTCACTGAACTGTCAAAGTAATATAAATATACTAACTTCATAGAGGGCTGTGCGCTGTTTTCTTGTAGGGATTTTCCGTCTTTCTCTAGGAGTCTTTGAAATATTGAAGATGAACGATATGTTTCTGTTTGAAGTATATGAAGAGGCTTTGCTCGGAGATTAATATTACATTATAGTAAAAAATTCACAATTTTGTATTTTTATGAAGGTATTTATATTGTATAATACAAATGTTGCAAAAAATTCCAACAAGAGGAGATGTTTCATATGAAATTAAAAAACATGGCTCAAGCATGTGCGCTGGCTACGGCTGTTAGTGTAGGGGTAACAGCATTTGTACCTTCTTTTGCACAAGCGAAGTCAGAAACAGAGAAAGTGAAAGAAAAAGAGAAAGAGAACAACAAAGAGAACAACAAAGAGAAAGACAAAGCTGCCCAGAAGTTAGTACAAGCCTTAGAAGCATTGCATGTGGACCAGGTGGATTATTTGTATGCGTATGTTCAATCAGTGAATTTGACTGATCGAGAGTTTAAGGAGATTCTTGCGAATGCGGAGCGTGTTCAGAAGATTTTGGGAAGCGCAAAGGATGTAAAGCAGTTAACGAATGCGCAGAAGGCGGAAGCGGTGCGCTTGTTCCTTGAGAGTGCGCAGCTTGCTCATTTGAAGATTACGTTCGTGGATGATAAGGGCAACCTCAGTGATGTAGTAAATTATAAGTTCAATTCCAATTTGAAGATCCAGTTAAAGGATTTGAACGGTAAGCTATTAGCGACTATCGATCCGAAAATCGATTATTTCACACGAGATGGCCTTAGAGATATGACGAAAGCTTTGAAGACAGCTGTACAAGCCAAGAAGGAGTTGGATAAGTCTGGTAAGTTCGTTCCAATGCCAAATGGCCAATCGTCAGACAATGAATCTCAAGACGAGGCGTAAGCTTCTTACATATGAAAAAGCGTAAAAGCAAATGGAGATGGGTAATTCTTGGAATCCCCATTTCTCTTATGTTATTGGGTGCAGGCGTTGTAGCGTATTTTGGGTGGGATATGACAAAGCAAACCGTTTTATTGGCTTATACGGTTATAAAGCCGTATGAGCCGGAAAAACCGAATCGGGAGTTTGAGCAAGAACAGCTATGGTCGAAGCTGCCAGCGCCGGGCGAGAAGCTTGGTGATTTGAAGATTACATCTTTAGACGCGAGCTGGCCGGTTGTGCAAGGCACGCATGATGAAGAGCTGAAGCAAGGTGTCGGTCACTTTGCGGGAAGCACACTGCCTGGTCAGAGCGGGAATGTTGTGCTGAGCGGCTACCGCGATACGGCATTCCGTAAGCTGGAGAACTTGAAGAAGGGCGATAGGATTAGCTTTACTACGCCTTACGGAGAGTTTGTTTACGAGGCGACGGACTTTAAGACAACACATGCGAATGATGAAAATAGTATTGCTCCGACAGATTATGAGACGCTGACGCTGACGACGCGTTATCCGTCCGATTATACTGGAGATGCGCAGGATCGTTTGATTGTGTATACGAAGCTGGTGTCTCAGCCGAATACGGCAAAGAAATAAAGGGAAGTCTCCGCTTGTCAGACAGGCGGGGGCTTTTTTCTATGCCTTTATATCATCCTGCAGCGAGAATGTTGCTTGTCAGGCATATGTATGTCACGTGTTTTGGGTATGCTATGGATATATATTGTTTGTAAGAAAGGCTGTTATTATGAAAAGAAAAGTATTGTTTTGGAGTTTAGGAATACTAGCAGGTGTTTTGCTCGTTGGTGCAGGGGTTTACGCATATAATGTGTACTCGAATGTTTCGCAGCCGCTAGAGAAGATACATCAGCCTTTGAAGCGAGAGGTGCCCTCTCAAAGGGAGGAAGAGGTAAAGCTTGAGAAGAAGGATCCTATGTCCATTTTAGTTATGGGCGTAGATAAACAGGGGGGCGATCAGGGCCGTTCCGATACGCTTATGCTTCTTACATTGAATCCAAAGACGAATTCCATGAAGATTGTGGGGATTCCGCGCGATACGTATACGGAGATTGTCGGAAAAGGAAAAAAGGATAAAATCAATCATGCGTACGCATTTGGCGGGATTGATATGACGGTGAATACAGTAGAAAAGTTTTTAAATGTGCCAGTCGATCACTATGTTGAAATTAATATGGAAGGTTTTAAAGAGATTGTCGATGCAGTCGGCGGGCTGGATGTGAATAATGATCTCGATTTTACAGATGAAGGTGTTCACTTTGCGAAGGGGAACATTCATCTAAACGGTACGGAGGCGCTTGTGTACGTACGGATGAGAAAGCTAGATCCGCGCGGCGATTTCGGCCGGCAGATGCGGCAGCGGCAAGTTATGCAGGCTGTCATGAAGAAAGGCACCGATCCCTCTTCCCTCGGGAACTACACTCGTATTTTAAGCGCGCTGGAAAAGAACGTGAAGACGAGCTTTACGCAAAAAGATATCATAGAAATTCCGCAAAATTATCGGGGGTGTCAGAGTAATATAGAAGAGATTCAAATTGAGGGAAAAGGTACAAGAATAAATAGGATTTACTACGAGGTAGTAGATGAAGCGGTGCGCCAAAATATATCCAAGAAGCTGCGTGAGCATTTGGAGCTGCCGGCACAGTAGAAAGAAAGGCAAACGTGAAGAGGCGTTTGCCACGTAGAACAAAAAGGAAACTGCGCTCGCTCCCTCTCTATGGTTTACCCCTTCCTGAAATATAGAAGGGATAAGAAAATTGGCCTTTTAGTATTAGAAGAAATTAAACTATGGAGGAAAAATTTTGAAGAAAAGAACCTTATGGACTTTCGCAGCCCCCCTATTAATATTTTTAGTCTTGAGTGTAGAAGGCTGCCAGACGAAACAGAAAGCAGCAGAACAAGAAATTCAAACAAAAGCCGAAAAGGTTGCGGTGCAATACTTTAAAACAGAGAAGAGATGGAAAGTTGAGGTGGATGAAGTGAAAATCTCTCCTATAACAGGAGCAGATGCAGTTTTTGTTTATGGTCATATTGCAGGGAACAAAAATAAAAAGGTATCAGTTACAGTAGACTATAAAGACAACTATAAGGTAGTTGGAGTCGGTTACGATCGGTGAAACTCTGCATACAACTATATATGAGTGACTTAAAGTATCATACAACAAAACCCGATGTTTCCTCGGTGCAGGAATATCGGGTTTTCGGTTTTCTTCCTATCAAAGTCTAGGGATTCCCAGGGAGAGAGAAGTTTCATGTCAAGAAGTGACCTATGGGATGCCCTCATGTAATGAGCAGGGTATTGCTCCAGTTTTTAAATTTATATTGTGAAAATGGGATTCCTTACCGGAGCTAACAGGAAGGCTTGAGGGATTTCCTTGCCATTTCCTGCCCTTTCCTTGCTTTTTTCGTCATGTTTCAGCAAGGATAAGCTATGTTTTCCCTATAATTCTACTTATCTTGAGCAATTGCATTTTTCGCTCAGAGGTTACAGTAAAGATAGACCTGTTCAACTAACAGTACGGACTTGTTATTTTGATATTAATCTCAACAAACCTATATATAACTGACTAGTTTCTTCAACATTTCACGCTGCATCTCTCAACTTGCACCGTTTACTATCCAACTTGGACCATTTACTATCCAAACTTCAACTGTATGCTGAATCTATAAGTCAGTTATATATTTGGTGGAATGGTGGAAATTAGGTAGATGTTAATGGCAAAAAGTTTTGTTGGCGGAGAAGGTTCATAAATGAGTTGAAGGTCATTTGAATTTAACTGCACATGCATTATATTTCCATAAACAAGAAATGATAATAAAAATCCACTTTATATGGGCTCAGCCATTCGGTTATTGCGATTTCCTATGATGTTGCTAGCATCTTTGTTTGGGATTGTAGGTATTGTGGTTGGTTTGATTACTTTGATTGGGCATCTTATTTCTTAGGAATCGCTGGGCATTCCATATAGCAGTCCATTTGCTCCAGTCTATTTTTCCAACTGGAAGGATAGTTTTTTACGTTTTCCACTCTGGAAAATGAACCATCGTCCTTTGAGCACAAAAGCGATTCAAGCAAAGCAACAAGGCTCCAATGATCCTCGGGGGGATGAAAAGTGAAAAAGTATGCTTACAATGAAATTACCTTAATGCAATATATTTTTTTAATACATGGCGCACAATTCGGGATCGGTGTCCTGCAGCTCCCGCGGATCTTGGCAGAAAAGGCAGGCATGGATGGCTGGATACCTATCATCTTTGGCTGGATGACATCTGTTATAGGGAGCCTAATCATTATTCAAATCATGAAGAAATATCCAGAGGGAACACTATTTGATTTGTTTACAAAGTATTTTGGAAAGTGGGCAGGAAAAGCCATTGCCCTTTTCATGGCCTTGTATTTCGCTTTTGTTGCGTTTACTATTGTTCAGCGGTCAATCCTCTTTATTCAAGTATGGATTGTGCCGGGAGTATCCGGTTATGTACTCATGATTTTATTCGCTATCCCTACTTATACGATTGCTCGCAATGGGATTCGCATCATTGGCCGATACGCAGAACTCGTTTTTTTCCTTATATTATGGATGCCTCTCTTTTACTGGTTTGCCTTGCGGGAAAGCCATCACTGGATTCACCTGCTCCCTTTGTTCAAAGATATGAAGAAGGCGCTGTTGGCTACGCAATCTACTATATATTCTTTTTTGGGCGTCGAAATCGCGTTTTTTCTATACCCGTTTTTACAAAAGAAGCAAGCTGCTTCCATCGGCATTATCATCGCCAATTTATTATCAATGCTCGTATTTTTATTTGTAACTCTTACCTGTTATATCTTTTTTAGTCCAGACGAAATTACGCTATTTAACGAACCTACATTAAGCATATTAAAAGTAGTGGAATTTCGATTTGTAGAGCGAATGGAAATTATTTTTCTTGCGTTTTACTTGTTGGTGCTATCTAGGACTTGGATGCCTTATATGTATGGTGCTACTTTCTGTTCGAGTTGGCTGTTCGGGAAACAGGATCACAGCAAACATTTGCTCCTATTATTACTGTTGCTGGTGCTGGTCACGTATTTTGACACTCCTACTTTTAATCAAAATGACCTGTTGCAAGAATGGGGCGCGAAACTTGGATCTTCCTTCGTATATATCTTTTCTTTATTTTTGTGGATTTACTTAAGTATCCGTGAACGGATTCGAGGAAGGGCTGCCAAATGAAATGGTTGATGGGACTTCTGCTGTTGCTGTTTTCTCTACTAATCCTTCCAAGAGGAATTGTACAACCGCCATACTTAGAGGATATAGCGTTTACCTTAGCATTTGGTGTGGATCTGAACAAAGAAAATGAGTTGGTATTCTATGCAACTAGTCCTGTATTCGGGAAAGAAGTGAAAGAAAAAACAGAAAGATTCGATGTTAAGGCAAAAACGATCCGGCAGTCTAGAAGGGAATTCGACGATCGCAGCACTGGTGTGTTCATCGGATCAAAGCTTCAGGTTCTGCTTATCGGGAAACGATTGCTTCAAGATCCAAATTGGCTTTCCTTATTGGATGTCTCTTATCGTGATGCTAAAGCTACAGTCAATTCTAGAATCATGATCGTAGATGGTCCTGTCTCAGAGATTATGCACTTTAATCCTAAAGACAAACCAACCACTTCGATATATTTAAGGTCCCTAATCGATACTTCAAATGTAAGAGGAGAATCCCTAAAAACAACGCTGCAGAACTTGCATCGGCAGCTGTTTGATAAAGGCATCACTCCCGCCATCCCCAGCATTAAAATGGGGAAAGAAGTCATACTGACGGGCAGTACCCTGTTAAACAGGAAAGGAACGTACAGTGCTTCGCTTAATTCTCAGGAGACTACCTTGTTACAAATACTGCAAGGGGACAAGTCCGATTTTTACTTAACCCTTCCTGTTATGAAAGGGAAAGAAGAGAACGCAATCGAAAGAAATATGTTAAGTTTTAATGCTCATAACGTAAAAACAAAGATTCATACTGGGTATAGTCATGATAAATTTAGATTCGATATTCACGTTAATATGTACATAGAATTATCGGAACGTCTATTTCCATTTAATATGAAAAAGAATAGCGATAAACTAGAACAGATGGTAGAAAAACAACTGAAAATGCAACTTGGCAATTTCATAAAGAAAATCCAAAAACATAAAATTGATCCAATTGGCTTAGGGGTATATGCCAGAGCCTATCAAAACAAGCATTATGAGCAAGTGCAGGACCGTTGGGGCAAAGCGCTAGGAGAAGCAACTATCAATATTTCTGTAGATGTAACAACACGATCCATGGGGGCAGTTAAATAAATAAAAAGAAAGGCAAACGTGAAGATGCGTTTGCCTTTTGTTTTACCGAAGGAACGCTTCCTCATTTCTTTTTCTATAGGTTTGTAAGTTTTGCAAGTGATTTTGTTTAAGTACAGCTAATATATAAATATGCATATAATTGATGGAAATAAAGCATTTACTGTTATGTTCATTACAGTAAATCACATTCGTGGAAAAATAATGATTTGCGTGAGAAGGTGAACACTACTACATTTATTATAGTGTGGTATCATTAATAACTATAAGTTGAGATTTAGTGGGGATATAGAAGAAGGAGATGTACAAATATGCTGCAAGTTTTGAATCAACGCCTGACCAAGATCATGCCTATCATCACGCCCGTCAGTGTTGTGATTGGCGTCCTGTTGTCCAAATGGTTAGGTTCGTACGCATTCCTCGTACCTTGGATTTTCGGATTTATGACGTTTGCCGGGAGCCTGCGTTCGAATTTCAAGGATTTAAAGACTGTGCTGATCAAGCCCCTGCCATTGATCGTATCGATGCTAATTCTTCATGTGGCGATGCCTTTTCTGGCGTGGGGAATGGGGCATTTGGTGTTTCATAATGATATATTCACAGTCACAGGATTAGTCTTGGCTATGGTAATTCCGACAGGGGTTTCTAGTGTGATTTGGGTGTCCGTCTATCGCGGCAACATCCCGCTGACGTTGGCAATCATTTTGATCGATACACTGCTTTCTCCGTTCATTGTGCCCTACAGCATGTCGGTACTGGCAGGAGCTAAGATACACATGGATGTGCTTGGCATGATGCAAGGGCTTTGGTGGATGATCGTATTTCCATCTCTGCTTGGAATGCTGGTGAATCATTTTGCCGGTAAGCAAGCGAGGAAGCTGGAAACAACCCTTGCTCCGTTTTCGAAGATTGGCCTTGGCGTAGTCGTTATGATCAACAGCGGGGTAATTGGCCCTTATCTGCAGCATGTGAATGGGAAACTGGTATCGATTGCAGGATTTGGTTTGGCGCAAGCCGCGCTAGGTTATCTATTGGGATGGTTAGCCGCAAAGTACTGCAGGTGGGACCGTGAGACAACCGTTGCCATGATTTTCAACACCGGGATGCGCAATATTAGCGCAGGGGCAGTTATTGCGATTGCGTATTTTCCAGCTGCAGCTGCAGTACCTGTTGTATTGGGAATGCTGTTCCAGCAATTGCTTGCTTCATTTTACGGATATCTCATTCATCATTTTTACGATTCAAACAACCATATTCATACAAATAAAAGTGCTGCTACGTAGATGTGAACTACCACGAACCTAAAGGTATCGTGGTTTTACGCCCACAAATATAAAGTGAAACTTCCTAAAGCGGGTATAGTTCAGATGTACGGTTTAGTTTGATATAGGAAGCCAAAAACGGCAGGTGTATGCAAGATACCTGCCGTTTTTGGTATTTAATCAAACGTTTGTTTAAAGGGTTTGGCCGCTTCTACGCTTAGTCGGATGCTCTCTTCCCCCTAAAAGAAACGTTTTTATGTCGATTTGTTTAGTTGCATTTATTAAAACATTTCCTCGACCTATATTAGCATTTGGAACAAAACTGGATCTTTGTTTAATTCCACATAATGTATGTTATGTTTATTTAATTGAGTGATTAACGGTTCATAATCTTCCTTGTTTTTCAATTCAATTCCGACAAGGGCTGGACCATTCTCTTTATTATTCTTTTTCGTATATTCAAAGCGGGTAATATCATCATTTGGTCCGAGAACATTGTTAAGAAATTCTCTTAGTGCACCTGAGCGCTGTGGAAATTCGATGATAAAGTAATGCTTTAGACCTTCGTAGATCAAGGAGCGTTCCTTCATCTCTTGCATTCTGTCAATGTCATTATTGCCGCCGCTTACCATACAAACGACTGTTTTCCCCTTGATTTCTTCTTTATAAAAATCGAGTGCGGCAATCGAAAGAGCGCCAGCCGGCTCAGCGACGATTGCATTTCGTTTGTATAATTCTAAAATGGTAGTACAAATCTTTCCTTCAGGCACTAATACGATATCATCCAAAACTTGCTTACAAATTTCAAAAGTTAACTTTCCGACTTGTTTAACAGCTGCACCATCAACAAAGCTATCTATCGTATCTAAAGCAATATTATCATTTTGCAGAAAAGCTTGTTTCATGGATGGAGCACCCTCTGGTTCAACCCCAATCATTTTTGTAGAAGGACTGATACCTTTTATGTAGGTACCTACTCCGGAAGCTAATCCGCCGCCTCCTATTGCTGAAAATACGTAATCAACTGGTTTATCTATATCATTTAAAATTTCAACAGCAACGGTTCCTTGACCAGCTATAACAAACGGGTCATCAAACGGATGAATAAAAGCCATATCATGTTCTTTACAATACTTTTGTGCTGCTTGAGAGGAACTATCGAATGTATCTCCAATTAGAATAATCTCAACAAATTCACCGCCAAAAAATCGAACCTGTGACACTTTCTGGCTTGGAGTAGTAGTCGGCATAAATATTTTAGCCTGAATTTTTAATAAATTACACGTATAAGCAACTCCTTGCGCATGGTTGCCGGCACTTGCGCATACAACGCCATTTTTTAATTGTTCATCTGATAAACTCTGGATTAAATTATAAGCACCTCTTATTTTAAAAGAGCGTACTACCTGTAAATCTTCTCGCTTTACATAGACATCACATTCGTAACGCTTGGACAAAATAGGTTCTTTCTGTAAAGGTGTCTGATTGATGATGTCCTTTAAATGATTATAAGCTACAAGTATATCTTCAATCTTCACTCTATCCATCACTGTATTAACCATTCCTTATCATTCCTTATCATTGTTTTTTAATTGCGAGTTGCATGTATCTATTTTTATTCGGTTACTTTTTGGATTTTTAACACTCAATTCATTTATTTCATTGTTTCATCAATCTTCACTCCTATCTGCTTAAGTTATTTTCTATTTCAACAAGCAAAACTCTAATAAATGTCTATCTAATCAATTGCTGAGGCGAAAAAACAAAAATTCTTTACATGAAGATTTATCAAAAAAGATATGAGTGAATAGTCTAATATTATGAATTTTCTGCGTAGAAATAATAAAAAATTCTCTCGCTTCAACAATCGATTTCTACATACTTGCAGATATCAATTGCTGAGGCGAGAGAATCGCGGTACCACTCAGCTTCCCTATGTCTCTCACGAAACATAGGCTTGGTAAGTCTAATGTTAGACTTTCGTCGTTTTATCGGAGACGAATCCGGCGCTTTCTACTCAGATTTCTCTGTTCGCAAGCGCAGCTCCAAGGTGATTTTCAACAATGAGATCGTTACCACCCTTCCAGCCAATGGGGCAGCTCTCTGAAACGTACTTTATTGCCTACTCTCCTCTTCAACGCTATATCAACTGTCTTTTGTTCATCATGTTTTGTGTTTTCTTTACAAATAAAAAACCTCTCGCTTCAACAATTGATTCCTACCTACTTGTAGATGCCAATTGCTGAGGCGAGAGGATCGCGGTACCACTCAGCTTTCCTATATTCCTCACGAAACATAGGCTTAGTAAGTCCAATGTTAGACTCCCGTCATTTTATTGGAGACGAATCCATCGCTTTCTACTCAGATTTCTCTTTTCGCAAGCACAGCTCCAAGGTGATTTTCAACAATGAGCTCGTTACCGCCCTTCCAGCCATGGGGCAGCTCTCTAAAACGGACTTCGTTGTCTACTCTCCTCTTCAACGCGAAATTTATTTTGAATACATTTTTTATTTTAAATACATTTTCAATAAAAATTGTTCTGATAAATTAATTGTTGAATTGATTATATTGATACATTGCACCTCTTGTCAATATAATTTTTGAAATTACAATTTGTAAGGGCATATGAAAAAGCGGTTCTCGTACAAGAAGCCTATATATAGGTTTTATAATTTCGACATAGGAACTGCTATACAGAACCAAAGCCTGCACTCGCTTCCTCTCTTTGGTTTACCCTTGCATGAAACGAAAGGTTTGACCGCTTCTGCACGTCGCCGGATGATCTCTCTCCCCTATAAAAAGCCGGTTTTTTTATTCACTTGTATATATGTCATTATTGCTTATCATTTTTGTTTCTTAGCAGATAAATCTTTTTTTAGCTCAAAGAAGAATACTACCGCGAAACCAATCATCCCTAGTAAGGGAAGAAGTAAAAATATATAGTTCCAAAATTGATTGATAAAATAGCCCAAGACCAAAAATGTAACCAGACCTGTAATAAATAAAATCCAAGATAATACATATATGATTTTCACTATTCTCACCTAATCGTAAAGTGTTGTTATCCATTTACATAAATAACTATAGAATGCCTTAAAATATGGAATATATGTACAGAAATTAACTTCTTACTAAGAATGTGGGATGTTCTATATAAAACTGAATAAAAAAATCGTCTTTTTATAGTGGGGCGAGAGCATCCGGCGACGTGCAGAAGCGGTCAACCCCTTGTATTGGCCCATGCAAGGGTAAACCAGAGGGAGGAAGTAAGTGCCAATGCCGTTTTGTTCGAAATAGCAAATGAAAACGTCGAAATTATAAATCATTTATATATAACTGGTTTATAGGTTCAACGTTTAGATGCATGGAATAAGGTTTGGATAATAAAAGAGGGAATTTGGATAATAAACAGCATACTTTGGAGAATAAATGCACCATTTGGATAATAAACTGCTTAAATAGGAAAGAACATGATTGCCAGGTCACA
>NZ_AUMR01000084.1 GCF_000430785.1 Ectobacillus panaciterrae DSM 19096 | reverse complement strand
TAGTACATCTTATGCTTGTTTAATAGATAAGGTATAGGTGAAAACAATGAATAAGAGAATTATATTTGGATATGAGATAGATTCATAGACACTGGATATGCATCAGTGTCTTTTTTGTTCAATGACATATTACAAAATATTAAATTTATATTACAGCAATTTGTTAATTGTATGATTTTCGTTTCTTCGACAAAACAGTTGTTATAATGAGAACAAATATGACGGAAAAATTTTCTTATGTTACGGGAGGATACGAATGAAGAAATTACTTGGAATGGCAACTGCTGCAGTTTTTGGTTTCGGTTTTTTTACGGTGTCCGCTGAAGCGGCTACAGTCGTAAATACAAATACATTAAACGTGCGTCAAGCTCCCACTACAAGCTCTGCTGTAATCGGAAAAGTAACAAATGGTCAAGAGCTGAACGTGACGAACCGCCAGAACGGCTGGCTTCAAATTAACTATAATGGAAAAACGGCTTATGTAAGCTCTCAATATACGAAAGAAACAGGCTCTTCTAGCGGTACTTATTACGTAAATACATCTTCTCTGAACGTTCGTTCCGGCGCAGGCACGAACTACGGCGTGATCGGCAAATTGAGCAATGGACAAGCTGTCAGTGTAGCAAGTGATCTTGGAAACGGCTGGTATAAAATCAGCTATAATGGCCAAACAGGCTATGTAAGCAAGCAATACGTGTCTCAATCCGCTGTAAAAGCAGCAACAGAATTCAGTGTGGAAGCTACGGCTTACACACCGTGGGAATCTTCTGGGGGCATTACGGCAGCAGGCTACGATATACATAAAAACCCGAACATGAAGCTGATCGCGGTAGATCCGAAAGTTATCCCTCTTGGCAAGAAGGTATGGGTAGAAGGCTACGGAGAGGCGATTGCAGGTGATACGGGCGGCGCAATTAAAGGCAATAGAATTGATGTGCTTCTTCCTACTAACCAAGAAGCGATTCAATGGGGCCGTAAAAATGTGAAAGTAAGAGTGTTAGACTAATAGATTACAAGATGAAAAGAATTCCTCCTCTCATTTGAGAGGAGGGATTCTTTTTTTGTATATAAATGCAACTAAAAAAATCGACATAAAAGCTTTTCTTTTAGGTGGGAGAGAGCATCCGAATAAGCGTAGAAGCGGTCAACCCCTTTTCGTGGTCCATGCAGGGGTAAACCATAGAGAGGGAGCGAGCACAGTTTCCCTTTTTGTTCTACGTGGCAAACGATAGATATGTCCGAATAACAAAGTGGACTTATACTGAAGGTTTTTGCTTTATAACTACACTTTTCAGAAATCTATAAAACAGTTATTTATTTTTTCAAGAACTTCTTTGACCCCCTTAAAAATAAGAATCCTTGCGAATGAATATAGAGAGACGTTGTAAAGGAATAAAAACAATTATATACAAGTGAATAAAAAAACCGTCCTTTTATAGTGGAGAAAGAGCATCCAGCGACGTGCGGAAGCGGTCAAACCCTTGTAGTGGTCCATGCAAGGGTAAACCAGGGATAGGAAGAAAGCGACAATGTCGTTTTGTTGCACACAGCATATTGAAATATCGAAATTATAAATCATTTGTATATATTAAAAATACTGAAAATATTAGAAAGGGAGATTTAGTTTGAAGGAATTTACTGTTTGCTATACTTTGGATAATGATATTAAATGGGAAAAAATAATAAAAGGGTTAGATAGTAAGAGGGAAGAGGTTGTACAAGAAATAGTAGAAAAGATGGAACACAGCAAGTTTTTCATTGTGAAAAGTGACGAAGGAGATTATATTATAAACTCCTCTTTAGTACGTTATGTACGTGTTGTGGAGGAGAAAGAGTTAGTCCAAATATAATCCTCATGATGTAGCAGGGGGTTACTGCCAACGATTATATAAAGAAGTCTGTTTATTTAAACAGGCTTCTTTTGCTCTATACGGGAAACATAAATTTGCCGCGAATGAAAAGAAATGAAAAAATAAGAATTATATAAAATTCTACTCCTTATTCTTCAAATTTCCCCCAGCGAAATTTAAAGAAAGCATGATATAAAATCATATTATCTCATGTGAGAACAGAACAGATTTCTTATAAGGTGAAGGTACCGCGGAATACAAGAAAAGGCGCGTCTTTTAGAAGGGCGTTGTATGAAGCCACCTACGTTTGAAGAAACTGTTCGGCTGTATGACAAGATGATTAAAAATCAAATGAAGAAGCTGTCACTGTATTTGGATTATGAAGAATATTATCAATGCGGACTCATTGGGCTTTGGCGGGCGTATGAGCAATTTGAAGAAGGTAAAGGAAGTTTTGCGTCATACGCGATGCATACAGTAAGAGGCTACTTGCTTGTTCAATTAACCAAGGAGAAGCGGTTTAAAACGAGGTATGCGTGCTGGGAACCGTCGCTGACTGAACAGCTCGTTTCAAATGAGAGAACGGACGATTTGCATCAGTATATGGGAGCGTTAAGCACGCAACAGCGCTTCATTATTGGAGAAAGGTTCAGGGCCGGACGGCAGCTGAAGGAGATCGCAAAAGAACTGGGCATGACATATGACAGGGCGCGTTATGTATACAGAAGCGCTTTGAAGAAAATAAAAGAGGATCTGATAAAGGAATGAAAGAAGAAGGCTGCCCCCGGCAGCCTTCATACTTTCAAGAGTTGAAAATGTGAGAGGATACGGCCTGCCCGAAGAAGCTGCTGCTGTGTACGATAATAGCTGCAGTCAATAAGGAGTGTATCGCCGTTGTGAAAGGTGAGGAGAGTTTGTTTGCCTTGCTTGCGGATGTCCTTTACATGGGCGTAAAAATACCAGATGCATTCCCATCTTTGCGGAGAAATAGATGGAATCGCGCAAATGTTTTGCTTAAAGCAAATGGGAATCGGCACGTTTTGCTTGAAATGAAGAAGGGAGCTGATTGCGTCTCGTTTTCCTCGATAGCTTGCACCTGTGCGGAGGCATGCCGTGTTCAGAAGCTGCTGGCACGTTTGGACGGAATAGAAAATTCCTCTTTCGTCCCATATTTTTGTCTGATAGACGGGGTGTGCGAAGGATTGCAGAGCAATTGTCGTATTTTCAATAGGATAACTCATCGAAATCTTCCCCTTCATGTAGAATTTTGACTTACGATTTTATTATAATTGGTAATTAATCCCTGTTTATTAATGGAATTTAAAGATTTATACAGAAATATGTAAAATAATGTCTTAATATTAAGATGAATAGATTATCATTATCATTCACTCATATATAGTTGCGGATGCTCAACCGATGGAGCAGAACAGCTTGAATGGCTTGCAAATTATTGAAATGATATATCTGGCAAAATAGTTTTGTATTATATTTCCTTATCTGATAACATAATAAATATACATAATATAAGAGATTCAATTCAGAGATAACAGCCAGAAAATCATATCTTTGCGCTCTCGTCGGCGCAGGTGTTCATTTTAAAGAACGAAGATGAGAAGAATAGTTCGTTTCCTAAATGTATAATTTAGAGAAAGGGTAAGGGGGGTATCACTATGAATGATAAGAAAAAGAAACTGATTCAAAACATTGCAGCCGGAAGTGTGGCCGCAGCGGCGATGATTGCCATTGTATCGGGCAACCTGCATTTTAAAGAACGTATTCAATCTTCGACGAACAGGGCAGAGGCTTCTGTAACAGCGGTTCCTGCAGCAGAGGCTGCGTATCAAACTTATATGAAGAACTTGCCGTCTGCCGTACAGGAGAAAATTAAAAAATCTGCAGAAACAAACAAGCCGATTCAGCTTGTGATTGCCGGTGATGAAGCTACGCCTGCACAAGGCGGATGGCCGCAGGCACTTGCAGATAAATTGAAAGAAGCTTACGGACCGGACATGTTTCATGTAACAGTAAAGTCTTATCCGCAAAAGACGACAAAGCAATGGATGGATGAGAAGATTTATAGTGAAATTGCATCCTTAAAGCCCGATGTTCTCTTATATGAACCAGCGCTTTTAACTGACAGCGGTGTTGTGGGAAAGCAGGAGTCTGCAGCCAACACGCAAAATATTGCAGATGAAATCTCCAAGGCTGTTCCTGGTGTAGCAGTTCTCATACAGCCGTCAAATCCTTTGTACCAGGCAAAGTATTTTCCTGCAGTCGTCCAATTAGTAAAGGAGACGATGCAAAGCAAGGGGTATACATATGTGGATCATTGGCAAGCATGGCCGGCTAATGATGATTTGCTGAAGTACTTAGCAAGCCCGACCGGATTTGCGAACGATGAAGGACAAAAGGTATGGGCTAAGTATATGACGGAGTACTTTGTTGCGAAGTAGTCAGAGGGTTTTGATATGAAACGATACACTGTGTGGCTGCCTGTCTCGGGCCGCCTTTTTTTTCCTTCCAAACCTATCAGGGGCACTTTCTAAATATATAAACGAGCAGCAGGACGAGCATACACTTTCAGACGTAAAGGTTACGTATGCCGGAAGCGAAGTGAGCCCAAAGCGAATGGGAGGCGTGGGCTTTCTGGAGTTCTTTATGCGCAAAGGAGCGCACTTTGCGATGTATGCATTATTAGGTCTTTTTGTAGACCGCGCTTTTAGAAGTTTTGCTAAATCTCACTGCTTTGCCTGGTCCTTTATATTTGTTTTCCTGTATGCCATATCTGATGAATTTCACCAGTTCATTACGGGTGGTTGCACACCGCTCTATCAGGACGTTATGATAGATACGGCTGAAGGAATTACGGGAATCCTTATGCAAATCCTCATGAAGAGACGTGCTTAATGGGTTTGAATGCTTGTTTAAGTTTAATATTCGAATATTTAGAATACGTTGACTTGGAATCTCTTGCCTTCTACTATAAAAATAGATTGCAAGCAAAGGGGATGTATGTTGACATGTGGGAGTACTTACAGCGTCGGGGAAAAAAATCGATTTTCTTAACGATCATTCGCATATATTTAGGCTTGAAGTGGACGGTTCAAGGCTACAATAAAATTACGAGCAAGTCTTTTGATGCGTCCGGTTTTCTAAAAGGGGCGGTAGAGAAAGCAAAGGCGACCGGCGCCGATTCGATGGTGCAGGACTGGTGGGCGTTTATCGTCAAATTTCTGTTTCTGCCAAACGTTGAGGTACTGAATTATCTTATTCCGGTAACAGAATTGTTTGTCGGCGTATTCTTGCTGACAGGTTCCTTCACGCGCCGTGCACTATATGTCGGCATTATACTGAATTTTTTATATTTACTGTCAGGCTCGCTGAGCGTGAACCCGCAAATGATTCTCTTATCTCTTCTTCTGTTAAAGGCAAAGGACAATGCGGGCAGAGTCGGCATGGACGGCTGGGTATTCGTATCTATGAAAAAGAGAATGAGTGCACCGGCAGCGGGATCCGCAAAGCCTCCTATGTAAGCAGCTGCTTTTGCAGCTGCTTGTTTTATTTTCCCGGTATCTTTCATATTTATAGAAAAGGAGAAACATGGCTAAACTATAGAATACGAGGAAGAAAGGTGTGAGAGGAATGAGGTGGCGGTATCTTTCGCTTGCGTTGCTTATTGGAACACTTCTATACCTTGCGAATACGAATCCGGAAAAAGGGCAATATACAGCCTGGGCGTCACAGCAATTTGTAGAAAATACGGATGTACATCATTCATTGACAGATACAGAGAAAGAGAATGGCGGCTTCTTGGGGGAGCTTGCGGCATTCGGCAGGCAGCTGACAGAAAAATATGTAGAGCCGCAGGTCGGCCTTATAATTGATAAATATACAAAGCAGGAGGACTATATTTTCTTCTCTACGTATAAGACTGAATTTACAGTAGGAAGCACAACCTATAAGTACATGACCATCGGCGTTGCAGGTCGATTTTTCCTTGTAGAAGCGCCAAAAAACGAAAAAGCGAAATAAAAGAAGGAGCCGACGAATCGGCTCCGCTTTTCTTGATGTCTAGCTCCACCGGCTAGGCACTGCCGCCTAAGAACCTCCGCCACAAAAAGGCAAAAAGCGCCTTTTAGGGCGGAGAACCTTAGGCTCTGTGCCTGAATGAGCCGGCTCCGCTTTTCTTTTATACTCCCAAATCGATTTCAGTAACGGTGCGGTCCACGAGGCGCGCGCCCTTTTTACGGGAGTTCGGGCCGAGCGTGCGGAACACGCCGGCGGACAAAATTTTGTCCATTGCCGCGTTCACCGCAGCCTTATCAATCGGCGTATTCGGGTTGTCCACCGTGAATGTCGCCGTCTTGCCGTCTTCTTTCAGAAATTGCAGCTCCAGTACTTGCATGTGTTATCCCTCCTTTTTTATTAGATTGCTACTACATCCGATGTGCTCAGCATTTGTACCGCCTCCAGCGTATAGCCCTGCAGGGAAGCAAGCGCAGTTGCCGCCTCATGTACCTTTTCCGCCGGTGCGTCGACCTTCACGTACTTATACACCTTGCTCTTCGTGATCGCCTTTCCGTTTTGATTCGTACCGACGTTCAGTACTAAGCGCATGCTCATATCCGTTACTCCGGATTGAATTGCCATGTGTATCACCTCCTTTCGCCTTATATATATAAGGCAGGAGGGGAAAGTGGCGAAGGGAGATGGAATTTTTGAAAAAAGATTTTGGTTTGGGCTTGTTTCAAAGAACAAACAGAAAAAGAAGGGGGCTCTGAACCCCCTTCTTTTTTAAAGATTTATAGTTTTCTCATGCTCTTCCTTAAGCTTCCTCTGTACCGTATTTACATCTTTGTTTTTGATTAAGAAGTAGGAAGTTATAACTAATCCGGTAATGAGCATTGTTAAGAAAAATTGAGATCGCATGGAGTCGATGAAAGCCATGGAAAGTAAGATTGCAACTATAATACCGATCGTCAAATAGGTTAAATAGGGAAAAAGCCACATCTTCAGCCGCAAAGCTTCCTGGTTTTCTTTTTCTATTCTATTTCTGAGCCGCAGGTGAGAGACCGCAATCGTCAAGTATACAAGCAGTGCAATAGCGCCAGAAGCGTTTACTAAGAATAGAAACAGCTTATCGGGAGAGACAAAGTTGAAAATCGCACAAATATAAGCGACGACTGTACTTGCTAAGACAGTTCGGACGGGTACACCTTGTTTATTCAGCTTCAAAAATGCGCGCGGTGCCTGTCCTCTTTGGGCAAGAGAAAAGATCATACGTGAAGTTGTGTATAAAGCTGAGTTTAGGCAAGAGAGAACCGCGACTAAAACGACCGCATTCATAATTTGAGCTGCTCCTGGAATGCCGACCATATCCAGCATCGTTACATAAGGGCTCTTCAGCAAATCGGCTGCATTCCACGGAAGAAGAGTGACTAAAATAGAAACGGAACCGATGAAGAAGATGAGAATACGCCAAACGACACTATTGATGGCTACTACAATGGACTTCTCCGGGTCTTTCGATTCCCCGGCCGCGATCGCTGCAATCTCTGTACCGAAGTACGAGAAAATCACCGTGATGATTCCGACGAAAATGGAAGAAATGCCTTTAGGCATAAAGCCGCCGTGCGCGGTCAGATTGGAAAGTCCCGGAGATTTTATACTCGGCACAAAATTGAAAATGATAGCTAAGCCGATAGCCATAAAAGCAGTAATCGCGATTACTTTGATCATGGCGAACCAATATTCGAATTCACCAAACGATTTGACGGAATATAAATTTGTAAGCATCAACAAAAAGGTGAGAAGAAGACTCCATAGCCATACAGGGACGGCTGGAATCCATTGATGGACGATCGCGCCTCCAGCTGTCGCTTCGATCGCGATGACAATCAGCCAAAAGAAGCAGTACAGCCAGCCAATGGCATAGCCTGCCCACGGTCCGATTGCTTGTCGTGCATATGTAGCGAAAGAGCCGCTGTCGGGATTGAGAATCGCCATTTCACCGAGCATGCGCATAAGCAAGACAACAAGAATGCCTGCGATGGCATAGGATAAAATGGCGCCGGGGCCTGTCGAGTTAATAACAGAGCCGCTGCCTACAAATAGACCGGCACCGATAATGCCGCCGATTGAAATCATAGAAATGTGTTTCGTTTTCAATTGGTGCTGCAGCTGTACCTTCTTTTCCATTATGATGTATCGCCTCCAAGAAACCATTTTTATTTAGGAATTCGCTAGTAAATTCTTAAGATGGTCAGGGGGGGAAACTGATGTGTTATTTTATTTTTTATATCCTGTTAATTCAACCTATAGTTTGATGGAAATATACTTTACTTCTAAATACTCTTCAATGCCATAGTGTCCGCCTTCACGGCCCAGTCCGCTCTGCTTGAAGCCCCCGAACGGCGCCTGAGGTACGGAGGGAAGCCCGTCATTGAGCCCGACGATTCCGTATTCCAGCTTTTCGCTGATTTGCATGGCTTGGCTTAGGTTCTCCGTGTACACATATGCCGCTAATCCGTAAGGTGTATTGTTCGCTCTTTCGATTACTTCTTCAGCCGTTCGGAAGGTGGCGACCGGCGCAAGCGGTCCAAAGGTTTCTTCTTTCATGCAGAGCATGTCATCTGTTGCATTTGTAATGACTGTCGGTTCAATAAAATACCCGCCGTCTTGTAGGGCAATGCTTCCGCCGCATGCGACACGTCCGCCCTGTGCGACTGCTTCGTGAATATGCAGATTCACTTTCTCCAAAGCCGCTTTATCGATGAGGGGGCCAATATCTGTTTGCGGGTCTAATCCATTGCCGACCTTCAGTTTGGATACAGCTGCTGCAAACTTTTGATTAAATTCTTCGGCAATGGCTTCTTGCACATAAATCCGATTTGTACAAATGCACGTTTGTCCTGCGTTCCGAAATTTGGATGCCAGCAATCCCTCAATCGCATTATCGATATTGGCATCGTCCATTACGATAAACGGGGCATGGCCGCCCAGCTCAAGCGACACTTTTTTTACGGTATCAGCCGCTTTGCGCATCAAGATTTTGCCGACTTCGGTAGAGCCTGTAAAAGAGATCTTTCTTACTCTTGCGTCCTGCATCCAAGCTTCACTGATTTCAATCGCGTCTCCTGTAATAACCTGAAAGACTCCTTTTGGAATGCCGGATTGTTCCGCTAACTCTGCCAATTTGATAGCTGTTAAAGGCGTTTGTTCCGCAGGCTTTACGAGAGCTGTGCAGCCTGCGGCAAGTGCTGGCGCTACCTTTCTTGTAATCATGGCTGCCGGGAAATTCCATGGGGTAATAGCTGCGATGACCCCGACAGGCTGCTTTTGGACGAGGATACGCTTTGAGCGGTCAGAGGCTGGAATGATTTCGCCATAGATGCGTTTTGCCTCTTCCGCATACCAAGAAACAAAGCCGTTGGCATATGTGATTTCGCCAAGCGCTTCTTTCAAAGGCTTTCCTTGTTCCTTTGTCATGATCTCTGCCAATTCTTCTTTGGCATCTTCGATAGCTGCATGCCATCTCATCAACAAGCGGCAGCGTTCTTCCGCTGTTTTCGCCGACCATTCTCCAAATGCTTCGTAAGCTGCATCCGCAGCTGTCTTTGCTTCTTCTGTGCCTCCGTTTGGAACAGAAGCGAAAACTTGATTGGTAGCTGGATCGATAACATCAATATATCTGGAACGTTTTACATTTACACTCACTATGACTCTCTCCTTTTTCATTGCATGATATTTATCTCTGCGTCACTTGCAAGATATCTTCTAATTTTGCGTGCTGCGGTTGATTGGCTGATTCCCAGTGCCTTTGCTGCTTTATAGGTAGATTGATAAGCTGCAAACACTTCTAATACAACCTTTTTTTCTACTTCTTCCAGAATGGCCTGCAGGGTTTGCTCTTCGTGATTTATCACATTTCGTTTGTATGAAAAAGGCAAATCCTTTAAGGTCACCACTTCATCAGCTGTAACGACTAAACGCTCGACCGCATTTTCGATTTCGCGAATATTGCCTTTCCATTCATTTTCTAAAAAGGCTTGCAGCACTTGCGGCGAAAAGTGTACAGTGCGGGCATATAAATGATTGAAATGGTCGAGAAAGTGATAGACGATCGGCAAAATGTCTTCTTTTCTCTCGCGCAGGGGAGGAATATGAATGGGAATGACGTTTAAACGATAAAATAAGTCCCGTCTGAACTCTCCCTTTTCCACCATCTCTTCCAAGTTTTTGTTCGTAGCTGCGATAATGCGAATATCAACTGAAATAGGCACTTTTCCGCCGACAGGGCGAATCTTCTTCTCTTGCAGTACATGCAGCAGCTTTCCTTGCGCTGACAGCGATAATTCTCCGACTTCGTCAAGAAACAGCGTTCCTTGATGCGAAAGCTCGATCAGTCCCTTTTTGCCGCCGCGCAATGCGCCGGTAAAGGTTCCTTCTTCATAGCCGAACAGTTCGGATTCAATTAATTGATCCGGCAGCGCTGCGCAGTTGATCTCATTCAAAACGTGCGCTTTGCGGCTGCTGAGCTGATGAATCGTTTTGACAAGCCGGCTTTTGCCTACGCCTGTTTCTCCCAAGATTAAAACCGTGCTGTTGACTTTTGCCACTTTTTGAACGGTGGATAGCACTCGTTTCATATGCTCGCTTTTACAGATGAAGCCATCTATCTCAAACGGTTCATATAATTCTTTTTTGTATGTTTCCAATTGCTCTTCCATATCTTCTACTTTTTTTCGAAGCTGCATGATTTCGGTCAAGTCCCGAGAATAGCTGATAACATTCTTTAACTGTCCTTCTTCATTGAAAACAGGGCGGGCTCTTACATGAAGATAACGGCCGGAGCCCGTTTTTTGAAAAAGCTCGATAGGCTTTAAGTGTTTGATGACCTGGAGAGTCGATGACGGATAAAAAATGCCTTTTTGCTCCAGCTCTTTCACATGCATGCCGATTAAGCTGTTTGCGGTAACATTATAATTGCGTTCGCATGTCGCGTTAACTCGTACGACTTTGCCATGTTGATCTGTTACGAAAATTTCATCGAATGAGGATTCAAAAATATCGTTAAGTTCTGCATTGATGAGCTCTAGCTGCTTCTGGTTGTTCATACTCTAAATCCCTCCATGTGCTGTGAATGCTTTCTATTATTATATCAGAAAATTCAAACACGACATGGAGGGATGGTATATAAAGCAACCTTATTTACTGAGAAACGAGTTTTGCTTGTGTCACATGCAGAATGGCCGCTTCAATGATGTCCAGCCCTTCCTGCAGCTGTTCGTCTGTAATGACGAGCGGCATGAGCACCCGAATGACGTTTCCGTTCACGCCTGCGCTTAAAAGCAGCAATCCGTTTTGGTTTGCATATTGGATGATTTGATTTGTTGCGGATTTGTCGGGCTCTTTTGTTTGCTTGTCTTTTACGATTTCCATGGCGCACATAGCGCCGAGTCCTCGTACATCACCGATGCAGCCGTATGTTTCCGCAAGTTTTCTGAAGTGTTCCATCACCTTTTGACCGACGGATGCGCCTCGTTCATTCAGCTTCTCTTCTTCGATAATATCCAATACAGCTAACGCCGCCCGGCATCCGATAGGGCTTCCGCTATACGTACCCCCAAGCTCGCCTGGCTCTGCTTTGTCCATGATTTCTTTTCGGCCGATTACACCGCTGATCGGTGTACCCGCACCTAACGATTTTGATACTGTAATCAAATCAGGCACAATCCCAAAGTGCTCAATCGCGAAATAGCGGCCCGTTCTTGCGAAACCTGTTTGAATTTCATCTGCAACAAACAGCATGCCATGCTCTTGGCACATATCATACACAGCTTGTACAAATCGTTTGCCCGGTACGATAAAGCCGCCTTCTCCTTGTATCGGCTCCATCACAACAGCTGCAATCGTTTCAGGCGCCACTTCGTTTAAGAGGAAATTGCGGAACTCTGCAATCATGTAGTCTTCATATTCCGCTTCGCTCAGCCCGTTCGGCCTGCGGTATGTGTAAGGAAACGGCGCTTTGTACACTTCAGGAGCGAACGGTCCGAAGCCGTATTTATAAGGCTTTACTTTACTTGTCATTGTCATCGTCATTAATGTGCGTCCGTGAAATCCGCGTGAAAAGGAGACAATTCCTTGCCGGTTCGTATATTTGCGGGCGATTTTCACTGCGTTTTCAACAGCTTCTGCGCCGCTGTTTTGCAGGAGCACTTTTTTCTCATGCCCGCCCGGCGCGATTGCAGCCAATCGCTCAGCCAGTTCAATATATGGTTCATACATCATCACATTGAAGCCCGTGTGAATATACTTTTCAATTTGATCATGCAGCGCTTCCTTCACTTTTGGATGACAATGTCCTACGTTAATCGTTCCGATCGCGCCGGCAAAATCGATAAAGGAGTTGCCGTCTACATCTTTCACAATCGCGCCCTCAGCTGACTCCACAAATGTCGGAATGCCGTAGCTTACTCCTTTAGGAACAATATTTTTTCTTCTTTCTAATAATTCTCCGGCTTTAGTTCCTGGTAATTGTCCTTCAACGTTTGCAAATGTTTGATTCATTGCGATTGCCCCTTTCGAAAAAGTTATTCAACGTTTATCTATGCAAGGGGTGTGCCAATTTTAAAATGTGGATAGATTAAGGGATTTTGTCGGGGCGGTTATACAAAAGTAAGTCAAAAATGAATTGTATGGTTTATTTTTGACTTATTGCAGATGTCGTGGAAGGTTTCCGAGCAACGGCTGGATGCAGGGCAGGGGAAGGATTTGAACAAGGGGATGCGAATCGGGGGATCTCTTTGAAGGTATTGCTTGTGTGGGATAACAATCTCAGCACTATTGTGAGCATCTGCCGGGCTGCGGAGTGAGGATTATTCGCGATAGTTTTACAGGCTCGAATCATACGTTTGATGTATTGTTATGTGACAGATTAGAAAGCGCTGCTGAGTTATATGAAGAGTTTCAGGGAAAGGGAGTCAATATCGTCATTGACTCGCGGATTGATGAAGAATCGGAACTGTAAGGAGTTTGCGATTGGGATTGTATCGGTTGGGGCGGATGGAGCGAAGCAGTAAGGGTGAATATTGCGCATAGACAGTAACATTTCATAAAAAAGGATGATAAAAATGACTCATGCGAGGCGCTTTTATCATCCTTTTTACTTTCTATTATATAACAATTTAATTTTTCTAAAATATTATATTTTTAAATTTTTCTGTATATTTTTGTGATACGATGTACTATAATTACTTTTACATTTAAAGGAGGTAAGAGTTTTATGAAAAAGCATTATGCATTCGCGTTCGTACCGGTTCTGGCTATTTTGCTGAGCCCTTTCTTTGCCAATCGTGTAACTCCTTATATATTAGGACTTCCGTTCTTTATGTTTTGGATTGTAAGCTGGGCAATTAGCAGTTCGGTATTTATGTGGCAGATTTATCGTTTGGATCATACATATAAGGAGGAATCGTGATGACTGTCTCACTTTCGATTATGGCTGTATTTCTCGTCGTGTCTTTGTATCTTGGTTTAATGGCGCGGCGCGGGAAGGAGATGAATTTGGAACAATGGTCGGTTGCCGGAAGAGGATTCGGCGCGGTGTTTGTCTTCTTGCTAATGGCGGGGGAGATGTATACAACCTTCACGTTTCTTGGCGGAAGCGGATGGGCTTACGGAAAAGGCGGCCCGACGCTTTATATCATTTGCTATAGCACGTTAGGGTTCATGCTGTCTTATTGGCTTATGCCGGCTGTTTGGAAGTATTCGAAGGAACAAGGTGTTTTGTCGCAGCCTGATTTCTTCGCAAGTATGTATAAAAGCCGAAACTTGGGCATTCTCGTTGCTTGCGTCAATGTTGCCGCAATGATTCCGTATATGGTTATTCAGCTGAAGGGCTTAGGAATTATCGTTTCGGAAGCGTCTTACGGAGCGATTTCTCCTAGTACTGCAATTTGGATTGGGATGATTGTGACGACAGTTTATGTAACGATTTCGGGCATCCATGGTTCTGCTTGGACTTCTATTGTGAAGGATGCGATGATTCTGCTTGTAATTTGCGGGTTAGGGATTTACTTGCCGATTCATTATTATGGCAGCTTTCAATCTATGTTTGAGCAAATTCAGCAAGCAAAACCAGGGTTTCTTATTCTTCCTCAAGTCGGAATGAGCAGTTCATGGTTCATAACGACTGTAATTGTCATGGCGCTTGGATTATACATGTGGCCTCATACGTTCGGTGCAGCGTTATCAGCACAAAATGAAAATGTTTTCCGGAAAAATGCTGTTATTATGCCTATATATCAAATTGTGCTCTTATTCGCATTTATCATCGGGTTTGCGGCTATTTTGCAGGTGCCGGGCTTACAAGGTACTGCTGTCGATTTGGCGTTATTTAAATTATCATTAAAGACGTTTGATCCGTGGGTAATCGGATTGATTGGTGCAGCAGGCTTTTTGACAGCGCTCGTTCCGGGTTCCTTGATTTTAATGTCCGCTTCGACGCTGCTTGCAAGAAATGTGTACAAAGCGTTTGTGCCGAATGCCACGGATAAACAAGTGGGCGTTGCGGCGAAAGGGCTTGTACCTGTAGTAGCATTAGTTGCTGTATATTGTACGTTTAACGGCGGAGAGACGATTGGTACTCTCGTTATAATGGGATACAGTCTAGTTGTGCAATTATTTCCGCCATTATTGTTCAACTTAATGAAAAAGGATACCGTAACAAAGCAAGGTGCAACGGCGGGCATTGTCGCCGGTGTAGCTATTGTTGCTTATTCAACCTTGACGAAAACAACATTGGCAGTGTTATTTCCATCCTTGCCTGCGTTCGTAAAGGATATGAATATCGGTATCATTGGTTTAGCTGTAAATATCGTCGTTATGACGAGCGTCAGCCTTTTGACAAAAGGGGCATCGACTAAGGAAGTAAGCAGAAAAGCTGCATAATACATAAAAAAAGCGCCGTTTTGCGGCGTTTTTTATTGTGCAAAATTGTTGTGCAATTGATAAGTGATGTGGTGTTGATTTGGGGTTTGTTGGATGAATTCTATAAAGATAACTATCTTTTATATACTCAGCACAAGAAAGACCTTGCAAAAAGCAAGGTCTTTCCTATCAAAAGAAGGGGGAAGGGATATATTTAAAAGAGATAGAATCTCTGATTTGTTATCATTATAAGTTGTAATCAACAAATGCAGAACGGACTAGCGTCTCATTTTGCCTCAGACTTTAGACCTATATAAAACTGAATAAAAAAACGTTTTTTTTATAGTGGGGCGAGAGCATCCGGCGACGTGCAGAAGCGGTCAAACCTTTGGTCCATGCAAGGGTAAACCAGAGAGAGGAAGCATACTATACTCCCTTTTGATTGTACATAGCACATGGAAATGTTGAAATTATAGTTCGCTCATATATAGTTAGTATGAGGGCATAAAATTGTTTTGAGATATAATGAGTGTTTGCGAAGAAGTCTGTTTCAGAAAACAGGCTTCTTTCGCTGTATACTGTGCTATACTTGCAAAAGATATAAGGAAGTAAGGAGTTTATAATGATGAAACGATTTATATGGTATTGGCTCCCTGTACTGGCATGGGCAGGCATGATTTTCTATTCCTCCTCCCAGCCGTATCAAAAGCAGGATATGAGGCCGACGATCACGCAATATGTGAGCCCGGATCTTGTGGAGCGTTTGTTTTCTTGGGTGAAGTTCAATTATGCGAATTATGAAATCAGCATTGCGCATATGGGCGCATCCGGTTTTTTAGAGTTTTTCCTGCGCAAGGGTGCGCATTTCAGTGTGTTTTTTATTTTAGGCGTTTTGTTGTGTCGTGCGTTTTCGCAGTATCGCTTGCCGCTTCGTCAAGTCGGCTTATACGCGTTCGTGCTGCTGGCGACATACGCGGCGCTCGATGAAGTGCATCAATCCTTTACGGGCGACCGGACGCCGCTTTGGCAAGATTCTGCACTAGATTCGGTTGGTGGTTTAACGGGGATTTTGGTTTGGAGTTTATTTAAAAGAAGAAGGAAGTAGGAAAGAGAGTCTCGGGTGCGAGGCTTTTTTATTTTCATGCATCGTGGCGCCAAAGACAATTATATATGAGTAAATGATAAATTCGGCATTTCCATGCTCTATGTGCAACCAAAAGGGAATATTGTATGCCTTTTCTCGCTGATTTACCCTTGCATGAATCGCTACAAAGGTTTGAGCGCTTTTGCACATCGCCGGATGATCTCTTTCTACTATAAAAAGACGGTTTTTTCATGTTGATTTTAAATTCAAACTAAAAGGCTGACTTCTATAATATATAAGTAAAAAGACTTTTTTACACAAGGAGAGCTGGAATTGAGGATTACAGAAATGATTCCAGGAAGAATGTATATCAGCGGAAGTCTAAATGATGAAGGATGGCGCTTTATCCAACAACACATCAATGTAGTTATTAATCTGCGTACAAATCCAGATGTTCCTTCTGTTGAATCGCAACATACCACATATTATTGGTTTCCTCTCACGATTTGGGTTACTCCGAGTTTGGAGTGGACAATTCAATTTATCGAACTTATCCATGATTTGTTTAATAAAAGGCAACGAATTTTAATTCATGACCGGTTTGGAATCCAGCGACTGGGCTTTGCGATTACAGCGTTTTTCATGAGGTATTTTCATCTGCGAAGAGATGAAGCTTTAAAAATGGTTAGACAGTATAAACAAGATATCGAACCAACGCCGAATTACATGGACTTACTATTGGAATATGAAAGATATTTATTTGGGCATTAATTTTGGTTTTGTTTAACTTTAGTTGGAAACAAATACGATGGCCTTAAAAATTGGTCTAATTGGGTATACTGCCGCACGGCAAACAGTAAATTGAAATGAATATTTACTAACTAACACATACCCTTTATTTGTAATCAAAACTTTGTGGCAAATTTTCATGATTAAAGATAACTATAATGTTTGGAATTCACGCTATATTTTCATTTGTATTTTGACGGAATTGGAGGCTTGCACTAGAAGTATACTCCTATCAATCATCATTCTCTTCGGGATATAATCTGAATGCCATTGTGCCATTAAAAATTTGTCCGGGACTTTTTAATTGAAAAGTATTAGCGGTTTTCGAAAAATCAATCTTTAGTTCTTCATCAAAAAAGACCCGTTTAGATTTTTCCATTAGGACGGGACGATAATTTGTTTCAATGATAATATCGTCATCACTTTTTGGAGCCCCCACATACCAAAGGGTTGGTACCCCGGACATCACACAACCGCACCCCTCTGTCTCATATTTAAGTTTTATCATACCCTCTTGACCATTTATTAATTCGTTGATTTTACCTTCCGCTTCTTCTGTAATAGTGATGCGCAAATGGATTTCCTCCTTTATTTTTTTGTAGAAGTTACTACATGTTGTTCTTGATATTTGTAATGAGGATGTGTTTGAGTTTTGTTCTCTGCCTTGCTGATTATTACTTATATATGAATGATTTATGATTTCGACATTTCAATGTGTTGTGTGCAGCGAAATGGCATTGGCGCTTTCCTCCTATCTATGGTTTACCCTTGCATGGGCCACTATAAGGGTTTGGCCGCTTCCGCACGTCGCCGGATGCTCTCGCCCCACTGTAAAAAGACGTTTTTTTTATTCAGTTGTATATAGGTCCTTTACTATAGTAACTTTATATTCTTATTTATATTTTGACAACATTCAGTGTTTGGATTGGAACTACATATAAGTGAACAAAATAAGTGAATAAAAAAACCGTCTTTTTTATAAAAAATTATTGACGAAAATATATTAAAGTGGTAAATTAATTATTGTCGCTAACGAAACGCGAACAGATGTTCTTTTTATAAGTCTGGTGATGATGGCAAAGAGGTCACACCCGTTCCCATACCGAACACGGAAGTTAAGCTCTTTAGCGCCGATGGTAGTTGGGACCTTGTCCCTGTGAGAGTAGGACGTCGCCAGGCGATGATAAAGAGCTGTTGAGAACTCTTTCTTGATAGTCCTTTTCTATCCCGCCTTTCGTACAGATAGGTAGGGAAGTTCAAAACCGATCCGGTGTTGAATTCATCATGATATATATTTTTTAAAAAAATCTTGACTTTTCTTATAAGAATAGTTAAGATAGTAAATGTCGCTTCTGACAAAACATTTTAAGAAACAAAAAAGTTATTGACAAATTGTTTTGGAAGTGATAAATTATAAAAGTTGCCCATTGAGGTAATCAGTTCTTTGAAAACTAAACAAAATGTGAAACGTCAATTTTTATTTTAAAGCTAGACAAACACTTTTATGGAGAGTTTGATCCTGGCTCAGGATGAACGCTGGCGGCGTGCCTAATACATGCAAGTCGAGCGAACCTCTTCGGAGGTTAGCGGCGGACGGGTGAGTAACACGTGGGTAACCTGCCTGTAAGACTGGGATAACTTCGG
>NZ_KE387257.1:11579-18683 GCF_000430785.1 Ectobacillus panaciterrae DSM 19096 | reverse complement strand
GCTAACTCAGGATTATATGCAGCATCAAGAATGCTTTGGTCATTGGCCAAAAACGACATGGCTCCAGCTTTTTTAAAGAAATTATCGCCACGCGGCATTCCGTTAAATGCGCTAATTATGACGATATCTATTTCCGCCCTTTCTCTTTTGACGAGTGTTGTTGCGGCTGAAACCGTGTATTTATGGTTAATTTCGATTTCTGGAGTTATTACAATTATTGTATGGATGTCCATTTGCGCTTCTCAATTCTCTTTCCGTAAGCGCTATCTGGCTGAAGGCGGAAAGTTGGAAGACTTGAAATTCAGAACTCCTCTTTATCCAATCGTTCCAATTCTTGGTTTTGGACTGTATGGCATTATCTTAGTAAGCCTTATCTTTATGCCTAATCAGAGACTAGGAATTTATTGCGCCGTACCATTTATTATTTTTTGTTATGTGTACTATCATTCTGTTATAAAGAAAAAGCTTCAAAATCAAGCAAATGAATCTGATTTAATAGATAAAGCCCAATAATTGAAGAAGAGACTTTTCTTACTTTTAAATTTCTAATTATTTAGAATATCATTAATTATTCCTCCTAGTTTAAAACTAGGAGGAATAATTATGAATCCATTTGCAATTTCTCTACTTTTAGCACTCGGTTTAATAACAACTGAAACAATTAGTCCGGTTTATGCAGAGAATATAAATCAATCTATATAAAACTGAATACAAAAATCGTCTTTTTATAGTGGGGCGAGAGCATCCGGCGGCGTGCAGAAGCGGTCAACCCCTTGGTCCATGCAAGGGTAAACCAGAGAGAGGAAGTAAGTGCCCATACCGTTTTGTTCGAAATAGCAAATGAAAACGTCGAAATTATAAATCATTTATATATAGATTATCGGTAGTCAATGCATCTAAAAGTCTATAAAAAAACCCTCCAGATTGTTTACTGGATGGGGAGCGTTCCGCTATTTTACGATCGAAAGCAACACTTTTTCAAGTTCCTCTTTGGATAGTATACTGCTATTGATATATACTTGATACGCATTTTTTCCTTCTTTTGCCGGAACGACGAGTTTCATTCCTTTTACGTTACCGGATCGATATTTTCCAAAGCTAATGGAATATCCTTCAAGGGTATAATCAGTTACTGTATCAAAAGCAAATTTTTTACTGTTGGTAAAAGGGCCTATTTCATCTACGACATAGTCGTGATCGAAAATTTCAGATTGCACGATTGTGAAGCCTTGTTCAGCAATAGATTTTGTTTCGTCCGATTCACTATTTTTATATCTCATTGTCACGACTGGTTTGGGCGTCCCTACTGTTGCTTGTGCCTTAGCTACTGTTTCTTCTAATACATACCCTGCAGGGAGATAAGTAGGGCGCTTAATTGGGAAAACAGCCAATTTTTGCGCTTCTTCTAAGGTATATGTAAATTTGGCGTTTATCTTTTCTCGATACACGTTTAATTCTGACATGATTTTTCCCGCTCTTTTGTGTTCTTCTGGGGTGAGAGAATTGTAACGATTCTTATCCGTGTGTCGTTCTCCATTTTCCACAACACTAATTTTCTCCATGTAACCAAAATCTTCTTTTAATAAAACGGTGTAACGTTCCAACTCTTCTTTTGTGAGGATTTGTTTCGCTACTTCGAGACTTTCATTCAAGCTTTCATATCTATATTCGCTCGATAGTTAAAAAAAGTTCAATGTTATAAAAAATATTTTCTAAATTTCATATATAATAAATGCCCTATTCATGTGAGGTTAGCATAAAAACTACTCACTTTACATATCCGTAAATATTAAAAACACATAGGCATCTTTGGAAGTGAATACAATGCAGTAAATACTTTTGCAGAGGAGCGAAGAGATGCCTAGGAACATGAATAATCAATTAACGACTGAACAAATGATTAGCATAATTAGAAATGGTCTTAAAAAATCACAAGCTCCCAAACATATTATTATTGTTGGTGCAGGAATAGCAGGGCTAGTTGCAGCTTCTTTATTAAAGAACACTGGGCATAAAGTCACAATTCTTGAAGCTAATGACAGGATAGGCGGACGTGTTCACACCTTGCGCTCCCCCTTTAGTAATGGATTATACTTCAACGCAGGGCCAATGCGTATTCCTGATATACATTCTTTAACCTTAGAGTATATTAAAAAGTTCGCGTTGCCTACAAACCTATTTATTAACCGAACTCCAATGGATTTAATTTACGCAAATGGAATCAAAACACGTCTCAGCATGTATGAACATTATCCAGGTATTTTAAACTACCCAGTTGCTCTGAATGAAAGAGGGAAAACAGCTGAGGAACTGTTGCTTTTAATCATACAACCTATTATGAATTTTATTAACCAAGATCCAGCAAGAAATTGGCCTCTTATAGAAAAACAATTTAGAAGAAATTCGTTAAGTTTTGTCTTAAACTCCTACTTTTCAGACGGTGCAATCGATATGATTGGTGTACTCCTTGATATGGAAGCATATATGGGGATGTCCTTTATTGAAGTATTACGTGAATCAACACTCTTCACATCAACACCTCGTTACTATGAGATAACGGGCGGTATGGATCGATTACCGCAGGCATTTCTACCACAATTAAAAGAAGATATTCTGTTCCATCAAAAAATGACGAAAATTGTCCAGGACAAAAACAGTGTAACCATCCATTCTATTCATCAACAAACCCTAGAGCATTTCACCATAACAGGTGATCTTGCTATAATAACCATACCCTTTTCAACTTTACGATTTGTGAAAGTCGAGCCATATGACTCTTTTTCCTACTATAAACGAAAAGCAATTCGCGAACTCAACTATATGGCCTCAACAAAAATCGCAATCGAGTTTAAAAGCAGGTTTTGGGAAAGAGGAGGTCAATATGGCGGTAAATCCATAACTGACATGCCGATTCGATTTACCTATTATCCAAGTTATGGGATTGGTACAGAAGGACCGGCTGTGGTTTTAGCGAGTTATACATGGGCTGATGAGGCTTTAACTTGGGACAGTCTATCTAACGAAGATCGCATTCAATATGCCTTGAAAAACTTGGAAGAAATTTACGGACACCAGATCTATTTGGAGTTCGTATCAGGAACTTCCTTTAGCTGGAGCCATAATCCTTATTCTTGTGGAGCTTTCACCGTTTTCGAACCGGGACAAGAAACAGAGCTATATCCTTATATCACTAAACCTGAGGGAAGAGTGCATTTTGCTGGCGAGCATACTACACTTACCCACGGTTGGATGCAAGGAGGAATTGAATCTGGAATACGGGTTGCATATGAAGTAAATGACTTGCCAAAATAAAACAGAAAAAATATATATGAGTGAATTATAATTTCAACATTTCCATGCGCTATGTGCAACCAAAGGGGAGTATGATATACTTCTTCTCTCTGGTTTACCCTTGCATGAACCACTACAAAGGGTTGACCGCTTCTGCACGTTGCCAGATGATCTCTCCCCACTATAAAAAGCCGTTTTTTTATTCACTTGTACATAGATAAATCAGGACTGTTTACAATTTACATTACATAATAAAAAGTTGGCACAGATCCAGCTTTTTATTTACATAACGCAGGTTATCGGAAGTTATTTATATTTCTGAACAACGAAGTCTCTTAGATTATCTGCTAATTTTTCTAAAGAATGATCTTCGTAATACCAAAAACGGCTTCATCCATAACAGTATCATTTATTTTAAAACATAGAGGATCATCGTTTCATTAAAGAGGAGCGTGCATACCATGTTAGGATTAAAATCGTTTCAAACAGCCGTTTGGATTTTTAGTAGCGTTGAAGCTATGCATATGATGAAAAAAGGGCAAACCCACCAAGAGGTGAAGTCTGCCCAAACTGAGGTTGCATTCCTACATAAGCTATCCGAAATAACATCCTAAACGACGAATTCTAAAGAACATCTATAAGCTTTGATGTGCCGTTTTATATTTGCACCAGAATCCTCATTTATTCCCTGGAGCAGGCTGATCCACTCCCTTAACATGGTGTCTATGTCCATTATCTTCAGTTGTGTAAAAATCGTAATAATGAACGTGCATTCCATTTCCAACAGGAATCGCTGGTCCCGAATATGCCTTATAATAATGGGTATGTCCGTCCTCAAATACAACATATCCTTCTGTATAGTGAACATGTCCCCCCTCCTGTGTCGGAATTGGTGGGGACGTTACGTCTAGACATTGATGTACATGACCCGCCTCCACGGATGTATAATCAACGGATCCATGGTTATGCTTTGGTACAAACCCGGAAACAAAATCATCTTTTCCTACCCTTTCCAATCTACTCACTCCTTGTACATAAAGATAAGTTCTATAGACTATATGCTTAGAACAACGAGGTGATTCTTACCAAATCGAATGCTACATAGAGGATTATTGTTAAGTGGTCAGTATTTCAATGTATCAATAAACTTACAAAAAAATCCTTTCTGATTTTTTACTGAAGGGACTTTCTGCTCACATACCTCACTCGGGAGTTAGGTTATAAAAAAACTCTGATTTTATTTACACTGGCGGTCACTTACGGAACATGTACAGATTTGATATGAGTAAGTGTCAAATACATAGTTTCACCATTTGCAGTTACTAATTCAATTAGACTATCTTCTACTTTTTTTAGTAATCCAATTTTATCTGAATCTTTCCCTATATCAAACACTACTAGATTTCCTTCTAATTTTTTTAATTGTTCTTCCCAGGAATGGCATAGAGGAGTATTAGAAGAATTGACAGACAAAGCTTCTTTACTAAGCGTGTAAGGAGTAACATTTTGCTTGTATAGGGTTAACCATTTTAAATGATGTGAGGAAATAAACATTGTTTTATATACAGGTGAATAAAAAACAAAATAATCGCTTAACACATTCGTAATATATCCATCCAATAACTGATTCTCTGTAATATAGATTTTAGTAAGAAGTCCTTTTGCATTTGTCAAAATCGAACGATATGATATAGATGCTATCTCTTTAGCTAAGGAAAATTCATTGGGATGGCTAATTTCCTCGTTTGTTATACTGCTCAGATTCATTTTATGGACGTGTAATAAGGGGATATAAAGAAACTTTTGACCATCGCATCCAAATTAAAGAGGCAAGTGTCCCAATGGGCAATAACAACGACCCCATGTCACTCCCAATAATATTTGCGAGATAAATGGTCTTCAATGTAATCGGATCCAGTCCCATTTCTGTTAAAGTAATTGTTCCAATCATCAAAGCCGGATGGTTGTTGAATAGATTGGATAGAATGGAAACCAATCCCCCCATAACAAAGCTCGCATAGAATAATCCTTGATTTACAATCGGTTCACATAAATTTACCAGCATCGCTGTTAGTCCCGCATTATGAAGACCATAAATAATCACATACATGGAAAAGGCGAAAATCAGAATGTGCCAGGGTGTCTTTTTCAATATATCAACAGGATTTGTACGCAAATGATACCATCTCCATACAAGCAAAACGAGTGACCCGACTACCGCAACAATCTCAATTGGAATCGAGAGATAAGATGCAACAAAGAGTAGACAGCGCATGATAAAAACAAACAGCACTACCTTTAACATAAACTTTGTACGTTGGCGTTTGGTTTCAACCGGAATATGCCCTTTTAGCGGATGAAAATTTTTCACGAAAAACATTGCTTCCACATCATAGGCTGAATTTGGTAACTTTTTTGGCAGTTTCTTTTTTACCACTACGTACATCAACCATGACATAAATAACAATCCTAACGTTGCCGGCACAAACATCATCGCGGTGTACATATAAAGAGTCATGTGAACAATATTCAATGCAATTAAAACAATATTGCTTACACCGATTGGAGCACTAGAAGCCGTTGCAATAAGTGCGCCAGTTAAAAGGTATGGAATTTGTCGGTCATAAAATGAAGGTCCTACTGTTATCAGTAGGACCTCTTTGTACATTAAGGTAAATGGGCAGACTTGATATGAGAAAGCTTTAAATACACAGTTTCACCACTTGCAATCACAAGCTCAATTATAGTATCGCTAACTTTCTTTACTAATCCTATTTTCATTGGGTCTTCTCCAATATCAAAAACGACAAGCTCCCCTTCCCATTTCTTTAACTGTTCTTCCAGTGAACGAAGCAATGGGATGTTTGAGGGGATGGCAGGAAGCTTTTCACTACTAAGGTTATACGGAGGTGTTTTTAGGTTGTATGGAATGAGCCATTTCAAGTGTTGGAGTGAAATCAACATCGTTTTGTAAACAGGCGAGTAAAAAGCAAAATAGTCGCTGCGAACAGTAATAATATATCCATGTAATGATATATTACCTGTAACATAAATTTCCGTAAAATGTCCCTTTGCATTTGTTAAAATTGTACGATAGGAAATGGATTCTGTATCTTTAGCTAAAGATGGTTCGCTTGGATCACTGAAATCATCGTTTATAATCGGACTCAGATTTATCCTATGAACATGTAATAAAGGAATATATACAAACTTTTGTCCATCAAACAACACAAGAATTTCTTTACCAATTTCAATAAGTATTCCCTGAAAAAAGACGTTTCCCGATATTACTACATCAACTTGTTTTCCGCATAATGTTGTAACGCTCAAAAAAAAACCTCCTCACAATGAAAACAGGATAGTAGTACATTATATACACAAATTTCATACTTTAGAAAACTTATAGATAAAAAAGTTTATTCTCGAAAAAATCAATTCAAATGGGCATTTCCCTATTTCTTTTTTGTAAATGAACAATGCACTAAGAACGAATACCTAATTTTAGTGTAAATAAGCTCTTTCTGATCATCTAGAACATAGCGTATAGTGTTGAAAGGAAAATTTACTACCTTTTCAAAGCATGACATTGATAGGGAGGATTAATATGCAAAAGCTTGCTGATAGGGATATTCGTGAAGCAGTAGATAAAATACAAGCAGATGGAATGGGTGAATTCTTAACTCAAGAGCCACAAGCAATGAGTCCAGGACCAGGACCAGGCCCTGGTCCTGGACCCGGACCCGGACGTTCTGGTCGTTCCGGACGCTCCGGACGCTCCGGACGCTCTCGTCGTTCTGGACGCTCTCGTCGTTC
>NZ_KE387257.1:0-11544 GCF_000430785.1 Ectobacillus panaciterrae DSM 19096 | reverse complement strand
GGACGCTCTCGTCGTTCCGGACGCTCTCGTCGTTCTAGACGTTCCGGACGCTCTGGACGCTCTGATCGTTCCAGACGCTCCTGTCGTTCCAGACGCTCTGATCGTTCCAGACGCTCCTGTCGTTCCAGACGCACTGGACGCTCTCATCGTTCTAGACGCACTTGGTTGTTCTAGACTTTTTAAACGTCCTTGTAGCTCATACTTATTATAGGGATCAACAAAAGGCAAAGAACGCTGTGCAAAATCTCCACCCTGGCTATCATCTTCTTGCCTTTTGTTGTTCAGCTCGTGCTGGACTCGTCACTAAGCCCTGAAGATAAGTAGTAGTTTTACTTTAATTGTTGTATTATTTATCCTATTGATTATCGTGGCTACGGTAGCTATGGATACTACTAAAAACTATAAAAAAGCTCCTATTTATACAGGAGCTTTTCATTTTAATAAAGTTTAAAATAAGGACAATTGAGGAAATAATACACAAATTTGTTTAACTCACATAACAAAGGTTATCGGAAGTTGTTATGCCGCAGTACATCGATCCTTTAAGGATAGCAATAATCAACCTCTTGTATCCCTAAGGCAAAAAATACTATTCTTCTACATTTCATGTTTATAAGATCCGAAAGGTGATAACTATATTAAAGGATCTTAGTCTTCATCATTTCATACAAGGAGGTAACGAAATGCCAAAAATAACTGTTCCAGAACGAGGAACTTTTGAAGTTGAAAATGGAAAAAAGCTAGTATTAGCGTTAGAAGATAGTGGTGTACATATTCTCCATCGTTGCGGGGGAAATGGAAGGTGTACAACTTGTAGGGTAGAAGTATTATCAGGTGAGTTTTGTGATTTAACGAACGTAGAAAGAGATGCATTTTCGGAAAAAGGAATTGAAGATCATCTGCGCTTATCCTGTCAACTTCGTGTCAATGGAGACGTTACCGTTCGCCCCATCATGATGGTAGAAAACTCTGGTATGGATGCTGGCCCGAAACCTGCTGAATAAATCAATACTTCTGCTTTCCCTGTAATTTGTTTACATGTATTTTAAAATCCGCTATGTCTTTCAGCAATTGCTGTATGTATCCCTTAGAAGCTTCCATATTCCAAGGCTACTTCATCTCTTTTTCATAGCAATTTGACGAAACAGTCAAGATATCCAACAGCTCCTCTTCCTTGAAGTGCTTAGGAATGTACATCTATGATTCCCCCATCTCTACATTTCCCTAATCGTATCACACCTTTTGTTTGTACAATATACCTTTTTGAACGAATGTAATGGAGCGAACCCGCATAGTTTATAACAAGCTGATTTGGACAAGAAAGGACAGGATGTACATGATACAAAAATTCAGAGGTTTTGTATTTTTCCTTGCGATAAGCTGCATATTGGCAGCATGCTTTGCTTACTTCGGCAATGAATTGCTGAACGAGCAAACTCTGATTCCCGCATCTGCCGGACCTCAAAGCCAAACAGATGAATCCGAATATGATATGAACTTTGATTTGGAACAAAAGCTCGTAGAAAAGAAGACGGTAAAGGGATATGTAATTGAAACGTATCGCGAGTATGAAATTTACAAAGATGCGAAAGGCCAAGTATTAAAGAGTGTACCGACTGCAAACTATAATTATCTCCGTTATAAAAGCAAAGAGTAAGCCAGAAGGTCATTTTTACTTCGGCTTACTCTTTTTATGACATAGTTTACTTATAAACAGCTCATTAATGATATCGAAACCAAACAGACCATTGATTCGTTTGATCCTTCACCACAAAAATTTCCCCGAACGAAGCTGCATTATGCATTTTAGGAAAACGTAATCTGACAAACCAAGAGCGATTCGCAACTTCTCTTCCGCAATTTTGGATGGCCATATAATAGTAAGATTTGTCCGTACCCTTCAGCTCTTTCATAGGAGTGATCACTTCCAGCCGATAGTCCAAATACTTTGGATTTCTACCATACACCTTTGAAATCAAATAATGTGATAAGGCCGCGTTCAATTCTTCCTTATCTTGATTAGAAGGCTCTTGCAGAAGCTGTGTTTTTGGACATACAGTATTCCCTGAAGCTTCTGCGGAAGCATGCGAAAAAGGAACCATTAGCAGCAAACAAAGAAACACGAATATTTTTCTCATATTTTCACCTCAGCGATAGTATATCCAATTCGCTGTCGGTTACTATAACGCAGTACAGCAAAACTATACAGCTCCTTAATTTCTTATATTTATTCTTCCTTAGCTTCAATCTCAATCTTTTGAACTGCTTCTTTCCCTGCAAAGCCTTCGAGAAGTTCTTTCATGTCAATACCAGAGGAAGCCTTCAGCGTTTCCTGCAAGGATGCCATAAGATCTGTTGCATATGCTGTTACTTTTCCCGCACCGCCATTTTTCCCGTTTCCTGTATCTACCACTGTAATCTTATCAATGTTGCCAAGCGGGCTTGCCACTTCCCTCGCATAAGCCGGAAGCATTTTCAATACCATATCCATGATAGCGGCCTGGCCGTACAATTCGAACGCTTCGGCGATTTTTTGTTTGGCTTCCGCTTCTGCTAAACCTTTTAAGCGAATAACCTCCGCATCTGCTTTCCCTTGTGCTTCAGTTGCTTGCGCCAATGCAAAACCTTGAGCTTTTTCAATTTCTGCTTTTGCCAAACCTTCTACACGAACCTCTTCCGCACGCCCTTTTGCTTCAGCTTCAATACGGAACTGATGTGCCTCCGCTTGACGGATCTGGCGGACTTTCTCCGCTTCAGCCGACTGTTCCGCTGCATAGCGATCGGCATCTGCTTTCTTCTTAACTTCTGCATCATATTGTTTTTCACGGCGAGCGATTTCTTTTTCCTCTAACTCAATTTGCTTCTCGCGCTCGATAATTTTAACGCGCATTTGTTCTTCTGTAACACGCTGCTGCGCCTTCGCTTGTTGAAACTGGTACGCCAAGTCCGCTTCTGCTTTTGCAACCTCTTGTTCCTTTTTATATCCTTGAACTTTGAGCTCCTTTTCCTTCGTCGCCTCGGCAATTTGGGTGTCACGCTGCAGTTCTGCTTCTTGTGCTTCCTTCTCCGCACGAGCACGTTCAATACGAGCCTCTTTCTCTCGTTCCGCATTCGCAATAATTGCATCCCGTTTTACGGTGGCGATTTGCGGCTGCCCCAGTGCCTCTAAATAGCCGTTTCTATCGTTAATTTCCTTGATAGTAAAGGATACGATACGAAGTCCCATTTTCATGAGGTCACTTGAGGCTACCTCATGAACTTTTTGCGCAAATTCTTCCCTGTTGCTATAGGCTGCTTCAACTGTCATGGACGACACGATGGCACGCAAATGTCCTTCTAGAACCTCTCTTGCTTCATTCTCCAAATCTTCTCGTGTTTTGCCAAGATATTGCTCAGCGGCCGTTGAGATTTCCTCGATTGTGGAACCAATCTTGATGATAGAAACGCCATTGACTGTTACGGGAACACCTTGTTTTGTATATGTATCTTTTGTACCTACCTCTAACTTGTGGTTTAACAAGCTTAAACGCTCAGCCAGTTGAAGAATCGGTATAACGAATGTACCGCCGCCGCGAATAATTTTCACCTTTTTTCCATCTTCCGATTTCACTACATTAATTCCGTTTCCTAAAAAGCTCCCAGTCACTATGAGCGCCTCATCCGGCCCTACTGTACGATACTTCATAATGAAGATGAGAAGAAGTAAAGCAAGAATCGCTAATAATACTCCGCCGATGATTAAAGGAATCATGGTATACCCTCCCTGTTTGAATAAATTTTATAGAACAGAATGTTTTACTGCTTCAACAACGAGCACGCCATCCTGAATTTCTATCACTCTTACAAATTGCCCTTGCGCAATCGGCTGCTGTGTGTAGCTCTTAGCCGGCAGCGCGTTGCTTCCAAACTTGGACGCCAACAGCACTTCACCGTATCCTTCCGCGGGAACAGAAATAAGTACCTCGCCTGTTTGCCCTACAAAATCATTCGTGCGATACGCGGTATTTTGCTCTGAACGTGAAATCGGCACGAGCACGAACGCCTGCATGAGCAATACACAAATGAAAGAAATCAATACTGCCACTACGAAAATCGCGATGCTGTTCCAGGCAGTTACATACTCAAGGATATATCCACCCCCGCACAAAATGGCAAGAAAGCTGAACAATAATGTCAGGTGGTGACTGCTTCCCGCTACTCCATCAAAAATACCTTCGACGATATCTCCGAAAATGAAGTACACGACCGCAATTAAACCTGTAATGACTAAACCGTATAAGTATAAGGTTTGCAAAGCATATCCAAATAGAGTCATCTTCGTTGAACCCCCTTCATGTTTACAATCCTCTCTTATAAGTTTAACAGTTTTACAGATTAAAAAATAAAAAATTTTACTTTTTCTTACAAAAGAGCACGCACATTAAGCAGCGCGCTCTCCTTGTGCTTTTTCTTTAAAAAACAGCTTCATCATCAGCGGTGTTACAATCGTTGTAATAAGAACAACCGCAACAATCACAGCGAACATATCCTGCTGAAGAAGCTTAGCGTCTAATCCGATCGCGGCAATAATGAGCGCCACTTCTCCTCGTGAAATCATGGCAGATCCAATTCCAAGCGAGCTGTTCCAGTTGAAGCCCGCTGCTTTTGCACCGATTGCACAGCCGAGCAGCTTCGCGGCAATTGCCAATATGCTGAGTATCACGAGCAGCTTCCAATTTTCCTGAATGCCGTTGAATTGCGCAGATACCCCGATGGATGTAAAAAATACAGGGACGAAAATGGCATACCCGATCGTCTCTACCTTTTCAAACACCTCATGCTTATAGTTTGTCAGACTGATAGCGACACCGGCAATATACGCGCCTATTACAGACGCTACGCCTGTGTACTCCGCAAAATACGCAAAAGAAAAACAAAGAATCAGACCTGCTGAAATTACAGCTTCAGTTACCTTAAGAGGGGCAAACTTCCGCAGTATCCACGGAACTGCTTTCCAAGACAAAAGAAGTGCAATTGCAAAGAATGCTACCTTCTTTAAAATAACCATTGTAAGGTTCACATCTCCGCCGGCAAAGCTCATCACAAATGCCAGCGCAACGATTACGAGCACATCATCAATAACGGCAGCGCCAAGAATGACAGAACCTTCTTTCGATTTCAAGCGTCCCATCTCTTTCAAGGCCTGCACAGAAATACTTACGCTTGTGGCAGACAATAAAAGCCCTAGGAAAATCGCTTCGAGCACCGGCATTCCCATCACCATTCCCGCTGCATAACCGAGCGACATCGGAACCGCCACGCCGGCAGTACCTACAACGGCAGACGCTTTTCCTGTACGTTTAAACTCATCCACATCAGTTTCTAAGCCGGCAATGAACATAAGGAGGATCACGCCGATTTGGCTGATTTCATGCAAAATATCTGTATCGTTTACAAGTCCCAAAACAGACGGACCGAGAACAATTCCGACAAGGAGCTTCCCAAGCACTGACGGCTGCCCGAGACGCACGCTTATGTCCCCTGCAATTTTAGATGCCAGCAAAATAATCGCTAATTGCATAATTAACATATACATCCACCTTTCTCGTGCTGTAGACAAAAGGAGCACATCCACTGCAGACTCCCACCTCACCCGAAAAAAGGCAAAGAGGAGCCTGCTGTGACAGGCTCCTCCAAAAACGTCTCATATCGTATATGCTTTTTATTATACAGCATTTTTGTAAAAAAGTAAATATTTGTATATATGAAGCAACACACCTCAATCATTTCGAAACCAGCCCTTTTTGAAGAACAACCAGCCCATGATACTGCCTATTCCAATCATGGCGCCCAGCACAACAAAGTAACCATACTTCCACTTCAGCTCAGGCATATTATCGAAGTTCATGCCGTAAATACCAGCTATGAAGGTAAGCGGCATGAAAATGGTTGTAATGACCGTTAGCTTTTTCATAATGCTATTCATATGATACGAGTTCAGCGAGATGTAGTTATCCCGCATTTCAGATGTAATCTCCCGATTGGACATCACCATTTGACTCAACTTTAATAAATGGTCATAAATATCATGAAAATACGCCTTCTTATCCTCCTGCATGAGAAAGCGTTTAGATTCTAACACACGGTACAGCAAATCTCTCATTGGTCCGATTACGTAATGAAGCTGCAATAAATCCCCCCGAATACGGAACGTTTCGTTAATGAGCGAGGGCATAGTTCCTTGTCGGTAGTCTTGTTCTAATCGCTTCATCCGATCTTCAATCGCATGCACAATCGGAAAATACGTATCCACAAGCTTGTCCATAATTTTATGTAAAATCTCTATATGGCTTTGCTGTCCTGTTTTTGAAGAGGTCCGAAAATGATTCCATACAGAAGTGATTTCCGGTAATTCCTCAAGATGAAATGAGACAATAAAATTTTCGCCGACGAACAAATCCACCTCATGTATATCCAGCGTATCTTTTTGTATCGCATGAATAACTAAAAAGCTGTGACGGTCATAATACTCAAGCTTTGGCCGCTGTAAAAAATGCAAGCAGTCTTCAATCGCAAGCGGATGAAATTTAAAGTGCGAGGACAGAAGCGAAATTTCATCATCTGTCGGCTTATTAAAGTCCACCCAATACCATGCTATATCTTCTCTTTTTAATTCGAGAATCGGTATATCTGTCAACACACGGTTTTCCTTTGTTATTGCTAAAATCCGAAGCATCATTCTCTCCTCCGCTATGATTATTACAATCTATCATTATATCATTAAAAATTCATAACTTTTATCAAAAATCCACTCCGATTATATTCAGAATATTATATATTCCAACATAATACCTGCATAGGAGGTTTTTCAATGAGAGTCAAAGGAAACTATATACAAGTGAATAAAAAAAACGGCTTTTTATAATAGGGGGAGATCATCCGCCTAAGCATAGAAGCGGTCAAACCCTTTTCGTGGCCCATGCAGGGAGAGAGAGAGGGAGCGCAGTTTCCCTTTTGTTCTATGTGGCAAACGATAGATATGTCGGAATAACAAAGTGGATTTATATATACAAGTGAATAAAAAAACGGCTTTTTATAGTGGGGAGAGATTAAAAGACGTGCAGAAGCGGTCAAACCTTTGGTTCATGCAAGGGGAAACCAAAGAGAAGAGAAAAAGCATACCATACTCCCTTTTGGTTGCACATAGCACATGGGCATGTCGATTTATCATTCACTCATATATACGTGCCAAAGCAAGACATTTTTTACTATACAGAAAAGAAAAACATGATAAAAAACGGAAAGATGCCAAAATCTTTCCGTTTTTTATGTATTGTTTTCCATTCTCCGCTCATGCTAGAAGTAGGTGATGCTATGCTGCTGACAAAAGGAAACCAGGAACAAAGGGCAATCAATCTTGCATTGTTCCTCATTATACTTTATGTTCTCCCTCTGTATGTATTGGGAGAAGATGCTCACATTCGCATCCATGATAATCTTGATTCCAATATCGCCTGGTACAAAGTGCTGCGAGAGAGCGGACAGCTTTTTGGAAGCGTTCATGCTGTTGTTCCGCAAGTCATTAACGGTCTGCCCCGCAATGCGTACGGCACGGAATTCAGTTTGCTCGTATGGCTGCATTATTGGTTCCCTTCTATGCTTGCGTATGCCTTAAATCAAACGATTGTACGTATAATCGCTTTTATTGGGATGTATGTGCTCCTGCGGGATTTTTTTGTTACAGACAAGGAAGCATATTGGATTCGGATAGGCTGTGCATTAGTTTTTGCGTTAACTCCATTTTGGCCGTCTGGTATGCTAAGCACACTTGGACATCCTCTTGCCTTATGGGCGTTTTTGCATATTCGTGCCCATACTTCTTCTTGGAAACATTGGCTGGTCCTTCTTGTCTTGCCTCTGTATTCAAGCTTTGTTTTAGGCTTTTTCTTTTTTTTAGCGGCAATGTCTGGGCTTTGGCTGTGGGGTTTGATTCGGAAGCGCCAGGGAAATCTTCCTTTCTTAAGCAGTATTTTACTCATGACTAGTGCGTATTTACTTATTGATTATCGATTTGTTTATTCTTTATTGTTCGGTCAAGAACCTACAAGCCGCAACGAGTTTATTTCTTCCCGCCTGTCTCTCTGGCGTACCGTTCGGCTCATTTTCAAAAACTTTGGATTCGGTCACACTCATGTGCTGACCGTGCATACGTATGTAATTTTACCGATTCTTTTTTTGGCGCTTTATATGGTATATAAGGAAAAGAAATGGCTGACGGAGCGAATGTATCTCTTTTTATTCGTTTTTAACTTTCTGCTGTCTGTTTGGTATGCATTTTGGTTTTATAAAGGATGGCAGCCGCTGAAGGAGAACATATCGTTTTTGAACACGTTCAATTTCGCACGCTTTCATTTCTTGCGTCCTATGATTATCTATGTTTTATTTGCTGTGGCATTGTACATTCTCTGGAAGCGGGGAAACATATGGAGAAGGATTGTGAAATTAGCTGTAATAGCGCAGCTTTGCATTCTTATGTCGTGTAATGAAGAGGTGTATTACCGTCATGTAGGCGCTCCTTCCTTTAAAGAGTTTTACAGCACAGCTTTATTTCACCAAGTGGATGATTACATTAACAGGCCCAAATCCAGCTATCATGTCGGAAGTATCGGATTACATCCGGCAATTGCGCAATATAACGGATTTTATACGTTGGATACGTATAATAATTTTTATCCGCTTGCGTACAAGCATGCCTTTCGAAACATAATTACGCAAGAGCTGGATAAAAACAAACAGTTGGGAAATTACTTTGATACGTGGGGCGGACGCTGCTATCTATTTGCAGATGAGTTAGGAAATTGGTACGATTTCCGCAAATCCTCTCACAAGGTAATTCGTCATTTGCAGTTGGACACTCGCGCCTTCTACAATATGGGCGGACGTTATATTTTCTCATCAGTTCCCATCCAAAACGCTGAAGACAACCATCTAAAGCTTCTGCAGACATTTGAACATCCGGATAGCATTTGGAACATTCATTTATATGAAGTACAGCAGCAAGGAGAGTGACATCATGAATGAACCGCTTTTAACAATTGTAATTCCTTGTTATAACGAAGAAAAAGTGGTGAAAGAAACCGTTGCGCAGCTCTCGATTGTTCTCGTAAAGCTCGTGCAGGAACAGTTGATACATAAAAACAGCAAGCTGTTATTTGTGGACGATGGCAGCCAAGATCATACTTGGCGCCTTATTATGGAAATCAGCGATGTGAATCCATTTGTAACAGGCATCAAGCTGGCACGCAACGTCGGTCACCAACCGGCTTTGCTGGCAGGCATGCTGCAAGCGAGAAAGTATTCTGATTGTGTTCTTACCATTGATGCCGATTTACAGGATGACATTTCAAAAATTCGTGATTTTATCTTAAAGTATCGAGATGGATATGATGTAGTGTACGGTGTCCGAAACAAACGAGCAACAGATACGTTTTTCAAACGGACAACAGCCATTTTATTTTATCGTTTTCTAAAAAAAATGGGAGTCCACATTGTACATAATCATGCCGACTATCGGCTCATGAGCAAGCGGGCTCTGGATGAATTGAATCACTATAAAGAGCGAAATTTATTTTTACGAGGAATTGTGCCGCTCCTGGGCTTCCGCTCCGCCACTGTTTTGTATGACAGAAAAGAACGATTTGCAGGCGAATCCAAATATCCATTAAAAAAAATGCTGACTTTTGCATTTGATGGCATTACTTCTTTCAGCATCACTCCTATTCGTTTTATTACCCTAGTTGGCTTCTTGTCCTTTTTCACAAGCGGCATCTTCGGCAGCTATGCCGTTATACAGAGAATTCTCGGGTATACAACACCAGGATGGACATCCCTCATTATTTCAATTTGGTTAATTGGAGGCATTCAATTAATGGGAGTCGGTCTCATCGGAGAATATATTGGAAAAATCTACAAAGAAGTAAAACAACGGCCCCACTATGCAATTGAAACTGATTTATACTCTGTACGCATGCAAGCACAAGAATGGCTGTCTTCTCCAGCTCCCAGCATGACAGATCATGAAAAAACATCCTAAGAAAAGCGCAGGTTCTTGGACGGCAGCACCTAGCCGGCGGAGCTGGACACCAAGAAAAGCGGAGCCTTCGAGGTGCCAAACCAAAAAGTTTATCTTTCTTATCAAAAAAGGACTTGCTTCGCAGCAAGTCCTTCGCCGTTAAATGAGCTGGCGATTCATCATTTTTTCTTTCCATTCCTCCGGCCACGGCACGCCCTTGCCCGTCTTTTTAGATACTTGCACCATCGTGCTGCGGCCGACAAGGCAAATCTCTTCTTTTTCATTTTTCACCATATAATGCATATCGGCAGAAGAATTCCCGACACTCTCGACCTTCACATATACTTTTAAATGTTCATCAAAAAACACTTGGCGAAGATAATCACATTGCAGATTTGCCACTACAATCATTGCTTCTACGTTCTTTTTTGTCCACTCCTGCATAAAGCCGAGCTTCTTGAAAAACTCAATACGGGCTTCTTCAAAATAAGTGAACGGCACTTTATTATTTAGATGCCCGAACATATCCATCTCTGAAAAACGCACCTTTGTCGGCATATAGAAAACAAACTCTTTTTCCCACGCTGCAAAATCCCCGATATAGGATATGTGTTTCACGATCTTCGCCCCTTTAGTAAAATCGCCTCTTCATAATGAAGAGGCGATACATGGATTAATAGTTATTTTCGCTGCCAAAGAAATCCTTAAACGCTTGAATCGTCGTATCGCGGTTTAATGCCGCGATAGATGTTGTCAGCGGAATTTCCTTCGGACAAGATTGCACACAGTTTTGAGAGTTACCGCAGTTTGCAAGGCCGCCGTCTCCCATAATTGAATGCAGACGCTCTGCTTTGTGCATAGCACCTGTCGGATGAGAGTTGAATAAGCGCGCTTGAGAAAGCGGAGCCGGTCCGATAAAGCTTGAGTTGCTGTTTACGTTCGGACAAGCCTCTAAGCAAACGCCGCATGTCATACACTTAGACAGCTCGTATGCCCATTGCCGCTTTTTCTCCGGCATTCTCGGTCCTGGTCCTAAATCGTATGTGCCGTCAATCGGAACCCATGCTTTTACACGTTTCAACGCATTGAACATTCTGCTGCGGTCAATTTGCAGGTCGCGTACAACCGGGAATGTTTTCATCGGCTGCAAACGAATCGGCTGCTCTAATTTGTCAACGAGAGCCGTACAAGATTGACGAGGCTTTCCGTTGATTACCATCGAGCAGGCGCCGCATACTTCCTCTAGACAGTTCATATCCCAGGAAACAGGCGTTGTTGCCTTGCCCTTTGCATCAACCGGGTTACGGCGGATTTCCATCAATGCCGAAATGACGTTCATATTCGGACGGTATGGAATTTCGAATTCTTGATCGTATGGCTGAGAGTCTGGTGAATCTTGTCTGCTAATAATCAGGCGGATTGTTTTATTAGACATGTTGCTTATCCCCCTTCTTCTCTTCCGTTTCATTCTTTTTCTTATCTGTTGTATAGTC
>NZ_AUMR01000081.1 GCF_000430785.1 Ectobacillus panaciterrae DSM 19096 | reverse complement strand
ACTTTGTTTCGTTTGCTTTTGAAGCGCGGCGCGTCATTTTGTTTTTTGAAAAAGCGTTTGAACGCATCCTCAAGGTTCTTGAGGGAAGATTGCAAGGCAACGCTGTCTACTTCTTTCAGCCATGGCACTTCTTTTTTAAGCGCTGTGAGCTGTTTCGAGCAAGCGTTGTACGTCAAACCTGCACCTGTTGCCTTATAGACATCATTCCATAGGGTAAGGAAGCGATTGAATACAAATCGACTGCAACCAATTGTTTTATTGATGAGGGTGGATTGTTCTTTGTTGGGGTAGATACGGAACTTGTATGCCTTGTTGACTAACATGGTACTTCACCTCCTTTTTCCATATAAGCAGTATAACATGTATACACTGGAAGAAAAAGGGAAACGAGAGAAAAAACAAACAAATGTTCCATTCGCTACAAACACACGATTGGAAAGGTTGGATTTCTACAAAGAACAGAAAGAGTTTGGCACTCGTGCACAAATGATACTGTATCTTCTGCAGATCGCACTCGAACAGTCGGACAATCGGGATGGCATATAGCTATCCCGATTGTCCGAAGGCAATTCATCCCCACCCTACTCATTGGGCTGCGCCCTTCTCATTCCTTGAGGATGGGGGCTTCTCGCCTACAAAAGATAAAAATGTTACAATTTTTTACTGAATCCTATAGGCAATTCAAAACAAAAAGCCTTGGGGACACAAGTTACTCAAGGCTTTGTTTATTATTTAAAAATGCAGCTATGAAACATCCTTATTGATACAATCCCCCTGTATACATCGCCGTAAGATTATGCGCAATCTCCTTCACAGGAACATCCCTTCCATTTCTTACAATTTCCCACAAATACATCTCGTTTGTAAAAAACCATCCTCGCGCAATGAATTGGTTATTTAAATCTGTTCGTGCCAGCCTGTTTTGCTGAGAGTATGCGATATCTTGCGCAATGCGCTGAATGAAGCGTTCACGGATTTCTTCCCATTTCATTCGAACCTCATCCGACATTCTAATAGCTTCTTCAATGGCCTGCATCATGGCTCGTTCTTCATTCGCCATTTTCAAAAAGGCATGGGTCTGTTTCTCAATCATCTCATAAGCCTCTTGTTTCGTTTTTGGTTCAAACGATAATTCTGCAATTTCATAAAAATGATTCATTACTTCTTCCATCAACTGAATCAACAAATCGTCTTTCCCCTTAAAATGAACATAAGCAGTTCCGTAGCCTGTATTCGCTTTTTTGATAATTTGTGAAATAGTCGCCTTATGGAAACCATATTCGCTGAATATATCCCGGCCTGCTTGCAATAATTTCTCTCTCGTTTGAAGTGAACGTAATTTTCTTGGAGACATCGTATCTATTTTCTTCATCTTATCTTCTTTCATTCCTTTGATTTATATTTATTAATCTATGTTATAGCAATTCTTTTTTAATTATATATGAGTGAATGATAATTTCGACATATCCATGTGCCATGTGAACCAAAAGGGAGTATGGTATGCTTCCTCTCTATGGTTTACCCCTGCATGGGCCACGAAAAGGGTTTGACCGCTTCTGCACATCGCCGGATGCTCTCTCCCCATTATAAAAAGACAGTTTTTTTATTAACTTTTTAATTGTAAATATTTTAACTTTTATTATGACACAATGTCAATGACACAACGTCATTGACATTGTGTCATTTTTTTATTATATTCTTTTTAATCAGAAAATAAAGACAGAAAGGGATGGGACTATGAGTAATTATGATTTTGACTCCACTTATGAATATGCGCGCAAACTGGATCAACAAGATGAACTGGCTTCTTTTCGCAACGAGTTTTATATGAAAGAAGGCTCTATCTATCTTGATGGAAACTCCCTTGGCCTGCTTTCCAAGCGAGCTGAGAAGGCTGTGCTGGATATCCTTGATTCATGGAAGCAGCTCGGGATCAACGGCTGGACAGAAGGGGCATATCCTTGGTTTTATGTATCGGAAAAATTGGGAGAGATGAGTGCCCCTCTTGTCGGTGCTGCACCTGAAGAAGTGATTGTAAGCGGTTCCACCACTACAAACCTTCATCAGGCAGTTGCTACGTTTTACGCGCCGGAAGGACAGAAAACGAAAATTCTGGCGGATGAATTGACATTCCCATCAGATATCTACGCTCTGCAAAGCCAAATCCAATTGAAAGGGCTAAATCCGGATGAGCATCTTGTTCGCGTGAAAAGCCGTGACGGCAGAATGCTTGCTGAAGAAGATATCATTGCAGCGATGACCGAGGAGATCGCTTTGATTGTGCTGCCGAGCATCTTGTATCGCAGCGGGCAGATTCTTGATATGAAGCTTCTTACAGAGGAAGCTCATAAGCGCGGCATTCTGATCGGTTTCGATTGCTGTCACTCTATCGGCTCTATCCCCCATCATTTCAATAAATGGGATGTCGATTTTGCGGTTTGGTGCAATTATAAACATTTGAACGGCGGACCGGGCGGCGTGGCGAGTTTGTATATCAATAAAAAGCATTTTGATCGTACACCGGGGATGACAGGCTGGTTCGGCTCTCGCAAGGATAAGCAATTCGATATGGAGCACTCTTTTACAAAGGCAAACGATGCAAGTGCTTACCAAATGGGGACGCCTCACCTATTAAGCGTTGCTCCTTTAATCGGTTCTTTAGAGATTTTTGCGGAAGCGGGCATTCATCGCATACGGGAAAAATCGCTTCGTATCACGAGATATATGATGAACCTGATCTCTCATGAATTAAAAGGAATGGGCTTTATTATGGGCAACCCGGATGACGATAACCGCCGCGGCGGCCACATCTTTTTGGAGCATGCGGAAGCGGCGCGCATTTGCAAAGCTTTAAAAGCAAATGGGGTCGTTCCAGATTTCCGTGCGCCAAACGGCATTCGCCTTGCACCGGTTGCTCTTTATAACACATATGAAGAAGTATGGAAGACAGTTCAAATCATTAAAACGATCATGAGTGAAGAGCAGTATAAACAGTTTGAGAATGTCAGAGAAGTTGTAGCTTAAGAAAGTATATACAAGTGAACAAAAAAATGTCTTTTTATAGTGGGGAGAGATCATCTGGCTAAGCGTAGAAGCGGTCAAACCCTTTTCGTGGCCCATGCAGGGAGAGAGAGAGGGAGCGCAGTTTCCCTTTTGTTCTATATGGCAAACGATAGATACGTCGGAATAACAAAGTGGACTTATATAGTCTGGAAAAAAGTAAATGCATAGAAACAGAGCGATCTTCATAAAAAAGAACACCATGAAGTAGTTTAAACCTCTTAACAGCCTACAGGAGACTCTGCGAGTATAGCGTCTCCTGGGTTCTACTTTATACATCCAGTCCTAAAACGAAGGAGCAAAATACCATGACAGAAAACCACTTGCATGAAAAAAAGAACATCATTACGGAAAAAGGAATTCACACAGATTTTCGTAATCAAATGACTTACGGCGAATACTTGCAATTGGATACTCTTTTATCCAGCCAAAAAAGACTGTCCGGGCATCACGATGAAATGCTCTTCATCATTATCCATCAAGTAAGCGAACTGTGGATGAAGCTTATTCTTCATGAGTTGCATGCCGCAACCCGGGCCATTCAAAACGATGATGTTTCATCCGCATTCAAAATGCTGGCGCGCGTTTCTAAGATTCAGTCTCAAATCGTTCAATCGTGGGATGTTCTTTCCACGTTGACACCTGCGGAGTATTTGGAGTTCCGCGATGAATTAGGGCAATCATCTGGCTTTCAATCTTATCAGCATAGGTTAATTGAATTCGCCCTCGGTTTTAAATCGAACCATATTCTGAAAATCTATGAGAAAGATCAAGTGCTGTATGAACAATTGAAAGAAGCGTATCAAGCACCAAGCTTGTACGATGTATGTATCCAGGCATTGGCGAAAGCTGGATTTGCGATCAATCCCGATCTATTGAAACGCGACTATACAGATCCGTACAAAGCGGACCCTACCGTAGAACAAGCTTGGGCTGCGGTTTACCGCGATGTGAAAACATACTGGGATCTCTATGAACTGGCGGAAAAACTGGTAGACTTGGAAGACTGGATGCAGCAATGGCGCTTCCGCCATATGAAAACGGTAGAACGAATTATTGGCCACAAAATCGGAACAGGCGGATCTTCAGGGGTGGGGTATTTGAAGAAAGTGCTCGACCATCGCTTATTCCCTGAATTGTGGGATGTTCGTACAAAATTGTAAGATGTGCAGGTTCTACAAAAAGTTGTAAAATGAAATCCTTAGTCCATTTTAGAAAAGCAAACATCCCTGGGCAAATCTGCTCAGGGTTTTATTCTATATAAGTCTGTTATTCCGACATATCTATCGTTTGCCACATAGAACAAAAGGGAAACTGTGCTCGCTCCCTGCATGGGCCACGAAAAGGGTTTGATCGCTTCTATATAAGTCCGCTTTGTTATTCCTACATATCTGTCGTTTGCCATATAGAACAAAAGGGAAACTGTGCTCGCTCCCTCTCTATGGTTTACTCCTGCATGGGCCACGAAAAGGGTTTGACCGCTTCTACGCTTAGTCGGATGCTCTCTCTCCCCTAAAAAAACGTTTTTTTGTCGATTTTTTTAGTTTCGTTTATATATATGATTGAATTATAATTTCGACATTTCCATTGGAAAATAATGGACTACCCTAATGAAAATGCTAATATGCTAAAAAAGAAGCAATTGAACGGAGAGTGAGCAAATGAAGCAAATTGCAGTGCCGATAACGGCAGCGTTTTTAGCCTTTGGAGGCTTACTTCTGGGAGGAACAGTTGGTGTTTTTGCAAAACAAATCATAGAAGAAAAAAAGTATCTGTTATATGCTTTCTGCGGCGGAATATTGATGGGGCTGCTTTTTTTGGAATTAGTTCCAGAAACGTTTGCTTCTTATCATCCGACAGGTCCTGCACTGGGACTTGTATTCGGGCTATTGCTTATGTATATCTTAGATACCTATTTTCATAGCTCAGCAGAAAATAGGGGACAGCCTCAAGCATCGCAAGCTTTCTTATTCCTCTCCCTCGCCATCTGTATTCACAATATCCCTACCGGTATTGCAATCGGATCTTCCGTTTCTGCAAATGAAGCAGCTGCCGCTTCACTTTTGCTGGCAGTTATTTTTCATCATATTCCTGAAGGATTAGCTTTGGTCATCCCTTTTTCATTCACGCGTTTCAAGCTGTCCGCTTTCATTTGTACGATTTTTCTTCTGTCTTTCGTTTTGGGAGCCGGAACCTTTATCGGCAGCAGCATCCCCTTCAGGACAAACCACTTACAAGGCATAATTATGGGAAGCGCCATAGGAACAATCAGCTACGTTACCCTTCACGAAATGCTGTGGAAGGCAATGCGAAAAGTCCGCTTTCTTCCGTTCATTTCATATACTTTAGCTGGGATGATCATTGTGAGGCTGTATATCGAAATATTCATGCATCATCATTGAAAAAGGCGTGCAGTCTGCACGCCTTTTTTACAACGGTATTTTTTCCATTTTCCCTCTTTCGTACTCTTTAATATCTGCACCGTAATATTGCTCCTTTCCCTTCAGTCTCTTTCGTCACAAGTTTCAAGTCGACCACACCGGCAAGATGAAAAGAAGCATAGTGAGATAACATGTAATATCTTCTACATCACTCACATTTGAGCGATGGCTGTAACAAGGCACGAACTTGCGATAGGATCCGTATACTCTTTTAATTAACTAGAGCATAAAGCAAACTGGATAAGATACATATTGGAAGAAATTAATCTAGAACTAGCATCACGGGTTGAAAAAATTTTAATTTTATATTGAAATATATATTCCGAATGCTTATAATACGTTACGTACTTTATTATTATCTCAATATATTTTTCTGAAAATTTTTATTTTCTAATAATAATAAAAAGTAATTATTTTTACGGAGGTTTTATTGTGTCAAACAAAGTGCCATTTTCTTTTGTAGTGGTTATTGGTTTAATGTTATTCGCATTATTTTTTGGAGCAGGAAATTTAATTTTCCCAGCTATGCTTGGTCAATCAGCAGGAACAAATATATGGTCAGCTAATGCAGGCTTTTTAGTTACAGGAGTCGGATTACCGCTTATTGGTGTACTAGCATTTGGATTTTCAGGTAAAGATGATTTACAATCGTTAGCTAATCGTGTCCATCCAATATTTGGCGTTGTATTTACATCTGTTCTTTATTTAGCTATCGGTCCTCTTTTTGCTTTACCAAGAGCAGGGAGTGTATCTTTTGAAATTGGAGTTACACCTTTTCTGTCAAAAGACCCAAGTTTTGTACCTTTGTTTATTTTCACGTTAATTTTCTTTGGAATTACGTGCTTTTTTTCGCTCAATCCCGCGAAAATTGTCGATATTGTAGGAAAAATCTTAACGCCGATTAAATTAACGTTCATTGGAACTCTCGTAATCGTTGCTTTTATTCATCCAATTGGAGCTTTCCAAGCACCAGCGCAAGATTATACATCACATACGTTTTTTAAAGGATTCCAAGAAGGCTATTTAACGATGGATACACTTGCATCTTTCGTTTTTGGAATTATCATTATTAATGCAATTAAAGCAAAAGGTGCTACAACTAAAAAACAAATCATTACAGTTTGTGCAAAAGCAACTGCCATAGCTGCAATAATTTTAGCTACCATTTATACATCTCTTTCTTATATGGGCGCTTCAAGTGTAGAAAAACTAGGACACTTAGACAATGGTGGTAAAGTTTTAGCAAGCGTTTCAAACTATTATTTCGGTACTTATGGCGGATTATTATTAGGATTAATGATTACAGTAGCTTGTTTAACAACGAGTATAGGACTTGTTACTGCTTGTGCATCATTTTTCCATAAATTATTCCCAAAAGTGTCTTATAAAACAATCGTAGTTATTTTATCTGTTTTTAGTGCTATTATTGCTAATGTTGGATTAACACAACTAATCGCTATTTCTATACCTGTATTAACAGCGATCTATCCTTTAGCAATTGTGCTTATTGTTTTAACATTTTTACACCCGCTATTTAAAGGAAGAGCAGCGGTTTATCAAGGAAGCTTATTCTTTACTTTCATTGTCAGCTTATTTAATGGATTAAATGCAGCTAACGTACACATTAAAGTAATAAATGATCTTTTTACTCGCGTTCTTCCGATGTACAATATTGGACTAGGATGGATCGTACCAGCCGTTGTCGGCGGTGTAATTTGTTTTGGGATGAGCTTATTACAAACAACTAATAATACAAATCCTAATCCTTCTTCAGGAAGATAGATAACGAGGACACTAAGAAAAAATCCATCCTGTACGATTAGGATGGATTTTTCTTCATATAAGGCATACTCCCGAAAAGGATATATCCTTTCATTAGGAGATATTCGATTTTGATCAGACAGCCGTTGTTTTTTCAAATTCAAGCTCTGATTCTTCTGCAGAGGATGGGTCGAACTCATTTTCCATCTTCGCAACAACTACAGTTGCTACGCTGTTCCCGATGAGATTCGTGATAGCACGGGCTTCGGACATAAAGCGGTCTACCCCTAGAAGAAGCGCCATTCCCTCTACTGGAATCATCGGAAAAGCCGCAAGCGTGGCAGCTAATGTAACAAATCCTGAGCCTGTTACACCGGCAGCTCCTTTAGATGTTAGCATCAAAATGCCAAGCAGTGTCAGCTGTTGCATAATGCTCAAATCAACCCCGTAAGCCTGTGCAATAAATAATGCTGCCATGGACAAATAGATAGATGTTCCATCAAGGTTGAAAGAATAACCAGTAGGAACCACGAGACCGACAACGGATTTCGAGCATCCGTACTTGTTCAGCCTTTCCATCAATCGAGGCAATGCCGATTCTGAGGAAGAAGTTCCTAAAACGAGGAAGATTTCTTCCTTAATATACTTGATAAGTTTGATGATGCTGAACCCATAAAATCTCGCAATTCCTCCGAGTACCAATAAGATGAACAGAAACATAGTGAGATAAACAGACCCCATCAGCTTTCCGAGCGAGAACAAAGAACTGATTCCAAATTTCCCGATAGTGTAAGACATGGCGCCGAACGCGGCAATCGGAGAAAGCTTCATGATCATATTTACGATACCGAAGAAGCCGTGGCTTAACTTATCAAATAATTGAATAACCGATTTCGATTTTTCGCCCATTGCCGCCAAAGAAATACCAAACAATACTGCAAAGAATAGAATCGGCAGCAATTCGCCTTTCGCCATTGCGCTGATGATATTTTCAGGGATGATATTTACGAAAAAGTCGACAAATCCATGATTGGTCGCTGCAGCCTGCTTCGTGAATGCGGAAACATCGCCTTTGGCCGCACTCGTATCGATTCCTGCACCCGGCTTGATGATGTTTACGACTAAGAGACCGATTGCCAACGCGAAGGTCGTTACAATCTCAAAATAAAGTAATGCTTTTCCGCCGATCCTTCCTACTTTTTTTACATCACCCATGCTTGCAATTCCAGTGACAATCGTTAAAAATACAATAGGAGCGATTACCATTTTGATCAGCTTGATGAACACATCAGCCAATACCTTCAATTCTGTTCCGAACTTTGGGAAGAAATGTCCGACTAAAATACCGATAATAATTGCAGTGATAACTTGAACAGTTAAGTTTTTAAATTTTGCTAACATCATTTGACCCCCTTTGTTTTTTGTTTTGAAAACGCTTTAAATACTAGTATTGTTGATATTATAATAATTTTTTGACTATTTCGGCAATTTTATGGTTTTTTAGTTCTTATTGTTCTTTTTGGTCTTTAAAAGGATGTATCATAGGGATAAGATATTTTATATTGAGCAGTAATTTTCTTTTTACATGGGAGGTTTACATCAATTTGAACCGTATAAGTATCATTCGTTTTCTTCAGCTTGCCGCAATCCTATTTTTCATAATTTTTGAAGCAAGCTGTACGCCTCGTACCATTGATTACGACCAAGTAAGCCCTGAAGAAAAATTAATTATCCGCTTTCCTCACGTTACAGGTGAAAATACGCCTAAAGGACTTGCAGCGAAAAGATTCAAAGAGCTCGTTGAAGCCAAAAGCGGCGGAAAGGTAGAAGTACAGGTCTTTCCCAACTCCAGCCTGTACTCTGACTATGAGGAGATAGATCAATTGAAAAAAGGACATATTCAAATCATTGCACCGCAGACTGCAAAGTTTTCAAATATCATCCCGGAGGCTCAATTATTTGATTTGCCTTATCTTTTTCAGAACAACAAGGAAGTGTGGGAACTTGCAGATGGACCTGTCGGAAAGGAACTGGGGCATTTATTCGAAAAGAAAGGATATAAATTGCTTGCCATATGGGACAATGGCTTTAAACAGATTACAAACAGCAAGAAGCCGATAAAAAAACCTGCGGATTTCTTCGGACTCAATTTTCGAATCGTATCAAGCCAGGTCATAGCCAATCAGTTTGAACTTGTAGGCGCAGACAGTTCCGTGCTTGCCTTTAACGAATTGTATCAAGCATTGGAGCAAGGGAAATTTCAAGGCGAAGAGAATACTGTTTCCAATATCAATAATAAGAAGCTGTACACACTGCAAAAGTACATGACAAAAAGCGATCATGGCTACTTGGGATACTTTATCGTAACAGACAAGAAATTTTGGGACAGCATTCCGCGTGACACAAGAAAAATGCTGGAGGACACACTGACAGAAGTTACAGACTGGGAGAGAACAACTGCTGTGCAAATGGAACAAGATCAATATGCACAGCTGCAGAAGCAACCGGAGCTTACCATACACGAGCTGACATCAGAAGAGAAAAAATCGTGGAAGGCTTCCTTCCACGATGCGTACAACGCCTATATAAGCAGTATCAATAATAACGTCATTAAGGATTACGTAAAAAAGAAAGAACAACGGGTCCCTTAAGGATTAGCGAAAAATCATCATTTTAGATCAATATAATAGCGATTGATCGGTCGGCCTATTGTACCGTACTGGATTTCAAGGCGAACTTTCCCCGATTTTTCAAGATAGTCCAAATAACGGCGTGCAGTTACTCTCGCTAAGCCTACCCCTTCGGCAACTTCCTCCGCCGAGCGGGGTTCTTTTTGTTTTAACAAATAAAGCAGCACTTGTTTTAAAGTAACTGCATTTAAACCTTTAGGCACCTCATCCAGCGACAATGAAAGATTGTCTGCTTGCCCGAAGGTTTTCACACTCGTGAGACGATCAATTTCATCTTGGTTCAATACATCTTTTGATAAATTGGAGCGCATCAGCTTATACGATTCAAGAGCACTCTTAAATCGTTCGAATCTGAAAGGCTTTACAATATAATCTATAGCCCCGTACCGAAACACACTTTGAATCGTTTCGGAGTCTCGGGCAGCTGTTACGAGGATAACATCAATCGGCTGATTTTGCTTTCTTAATTCAACAAGCGTTTCAAGCCCTCCCATGTCTGGAAGAAAAATATCTAAAATGACAAGATCAGGCTGCAGCTCAGCAATGATAGAGAGAGCTTTTGTGCCAGACTGTGCAGTTCCAACGATATTGAACCCGCCTGTGTCTTCTACAAATTGTTTGTTTACTTCCATTACCATTGGATCATCCTCAACGATGACAACCTTAATTTTCTGTTCCATCTTCGCTCTCCCCTCTTCTTATTTGCTTTGGAATCGTGATGATGAACATGGTTCCTTTTCTCGATTCTGTTTCTAACTGGATGTTTCCCCCTGCATTTTCTACATACCGATAGATAAGAGCGAGCCCGATTCCGCGATTTTTTCCCGCCTTTGTTGTGAAGCCTTGTTCATAAATCTTATCCTGAAATTCTTCCGGTACACCAGGACCGTTGTCTTCTACAACAATCTTTAAACAATCAGGCAAATCATAAATGCCGCAATCAATTCTTCGTTCTTCCAGCGGCTGGCCTTGAAGCGCTTCCATTGCATTCTCCAATAAGTTCCCTAGAACAGCCAGTAAAATGCTCACATCCCACTGTGCGGGAAACTCCTTTAGGCTGCTGCCACGCTCAATATGCAATTGAATACCCAATTCTTTTGCGCGGCTCACCTTTCCTAACAGCAAGCCTGAGATGCTGTGGTCATGAATGCTATTTGTTAAAAAAGAAGCCAGTTCTTCCTGCTCATATACAACATCGAATACATAACTTAGTGCCTGCTCTGACTTTCCTAACTGAATGAGCCCCGCAATCGCATGCAGCTTATTCCTGTGCTCGTGATTCTGCACCCGAAGAGCTTCAATAAATTGTTTGACTCCAGTTAATTCTTCGGCAAGATTGAATACCTCTGTTTTATCGCGAAATGTAGCTGCTGCCCCTACAATCGCCCCTTCTATTTTAATAGGCAGGATACTGATGAGAACCCTCGCACCGCCGACAATTCTGTCTTGGTTATACTGTGCGATTCCAGTCTGCATTACAGCAGTCAAATGACTGTCGGGAATGACTTCTAAAATGTTCCGCCCTATAACTGGAGCAGACAAGTTTAATATGCGGCAAGCCTCAGGATTTGCGACAGTGATTTGATAATTCGCGTCGATAGCAATAACACCTTCGCCTATAGATTGAAAAACGGCAATTCGTTCTTCCAATAGCTTTGCAATTTCTACCGGCTCCATATTAAACATCTGCTTCTTTATGTTATAAGCAAGAATAACAGCGCCTGCAAGTCCGACAATGAGCGCAATAAAAAAGGGGATTTGAATATCCTTTCCATATTCCTCAAAAAGTTCGATATACGTCGGTGCAATAATTCCTACTACAACAACGCCCACTTGCTTGGCACCATGCATGACAGGAACGAAAGCTCGAATGGAAGGGCCTTTAATCCCATATGCTCTGGAAACATATGCATGTTCAGCTAGTGAAGGACCTTCATCTCCCCCTGTAAATACGGAACCTATTTTAGCAGGAACTGGGTTAGAATAACGAACACGATTCATATCATAAACAACGATATATTCTACGTTCGTTGCAAGACGAATGTCCTCCGCAATCGGTTGAATAGCACTGGAACCTCCCGGCAAGCCGACATTTTGAATAACAGGTTCAATTCGGGCGACTGTCCGTGCAATCGACAATGCGCGCTGCCCAAGTTCTTTTTCAGTGGCGGAAAATACTTTTTCTACCAGCATACCGCCGCTTATAGAGATGGAAAGAATCACAAGAAAGAAAACAAGCAACCCAATTTTAATACGAAGACTCGGCTTAAAAACTCTTTTCATCCGTTTCCCCTCAATTTACATAAAAATACTTATCTGTATAGTGATAATAAAACTTTAATCTTAAAGATACCAGATACGTATCCAAAAATCACTCGGCATTTGTAAAATACATGTAACATTGCTTTTCACAAAATATGTTACGATAACAATAGTAACACTAAGTTTTTTTATAAAATATAAAATGCATTTGCTTTTATATGAGAGCAGTGCTTACAACTTGCCAAAATGACTCGCACGAAACTGTTACGATGTATTGTCAAGAGGAGGAAAGATCATAATGAAAAAATTAGGATGCCTTTTTCTTGTTCTCCTCTTATTGCTTACTTTCTTCATGCCCTTTGCAATAGGAGGCAGCAAGTTTAAACATATATTAAATCGCTACATATCTTCCGTTTCCCCAAATTCGACAGCAAAAGTCTTATCCTACAGGCCTGATATTGAAAGAGAATTAAATAAATACAATTTAATTGAGTTTACTCCGGTATTGCTGGCTATTATGTATCAAGAAAGCCGCGGAGAAGGAAACGACCCGATGCAGGCTTCTGAATCAGCCGGGTTAAAACGAAATGAAATTCAAGATCCACGCGTAAGCATTCAACAGGGGGTTTTTCATTTTTATCAAATGTACAAGCTTGGAAAAAAGCTGAATGTAGACTTGACCACCATTATACAAAGCTATAATATGGGCCCCGGATATATCCAATATGTAGCCGCCAATGGCTCTAAGCACAGTGAGGACCTGGCGAAGGCCTATTCAAAAATACAAGTAGATGCACATCCGCAGTTGTACACTTGCGGAGGGATTACAAGGAATTTCCGTTATCCCTACTGCTTCGGTGATTTTACCTACACTGCCAAAGTACAAAAAAAAATTCCGGTATTGGAAAAGTATATAAAGGATAATTCGGTAAAAGTCTCTTACATTCAAAAAGGAGAACATGAACTTTTGACGCAATAATAGACAAAAGCTCCGGAAGGTATCATAGCTGATATCTTCTAGAGCTCTTATTTCTCCATTATCTTCGGAAATTCTGCCAAACGCCTCTATATCTTCTCTAATGAATGTTTTCTCGAATACGGTAATTTTGCCCAATTTCATGATATCCTCGTCGATAGCCTTCTTAAAAGTAAAAGATGCGTCACTCATTAGCTTAACAACAAGGCGCCGGATTTAGAAAGAAATAAAAGGAAAAAAGATGAAACAGCTAAAAACCTTGCGAGATAAATTTCATTTTGTTAATGGTATTCCTTTTCTTTCGTACCAATTTTCTCGAAACTTAATACAAAAATAAGACCGTCATTTTCAAAAGGCGGTTTTGTCATCAATCTGACCGCCAAGAAAAAATCTTGGCGGTTTTCTTTATTCTATTCACCGCTTTCTGGATAGAGACGGACTGGAATTGACGGCTGGCTTGTGACAAAAATGTGGAGAATTGATGGCTAGTTCGTGACGAAAATGCGGAGAATTGATGAACTTGATTTAATTGTGATTATAATCACAGACGGGTTAATTCCAAAAACACTATTATTATGTTGCTATTGTTTTTAACGAAGAAATATCACTATAACTAATTGTGTTTTTGAAAGGAGATGCACCAAGTGGAAAATCGAAAGCTGCTTCATTTTTCTAAGCTTTCTCTGATGGCGGCAATGGCTGCTGTATTATTCTCCGGATGTGATAACCGCTATATTGTTCTCCATCCGCAAGGTCCGGTTGCACAACAGGAATATCACTTAATCGTATTATCCGCGATTCTTTGTGCCGTTGTCGTTATACCTGTTTTAGCCATTCTCATATATATCGTTTATCGGTACAGAGATAAGCCGGGAAACAAAGCGCCGTATACCCCGAATTGGGATGACAGCAAAACGCTTGAAATCGTGTGGTGGGGTATTCCAATTATTATCATTGGCGTTCTTGGCTTTTATACGGCAAAGACGACTTTTGCTTTACAGAAGCCGCCGGTAAGTGATGTCAAACCTATCACAATCCAGGTAACCTCACTTGACTGGAAATGGCTGTTCCAATACCCGGATCAGAAAATCGCTACTGTCAACTATGCCGAAATTCCTGCAGGAGTACCCGTTCAATTCGTATTAACATCTGATGCTCCCATGAACTCGTTTTGGGTGCCGCAATTAGGAGGACAGGAATACACGATGCCCGGAATGGACATGAGGCTATGGCTGCAAGCTGACAAGCCGGGAACGTATTTTGGATCTGGCGCCAACTTTACTGGTAAAGGTTTTGCGCATATGCAATTCCAAGTGATTGCAAAGCCGCAATCAGAATTTAATGCTTGGGCTAAGCAGATCAAACAGACAGCACCGGCCTTAACAAAAGACGGATATAACAAATTGGCGCAAAAAGGGCTGGCTGATAAAATGGACTTTTCCTCTTATCCATCCAATCTGTTTAATGAGATCGTGGATAAGAATGGCGGAAAATACATGAAAGAACACATGAAACAAAATGATATGACCGATATGGACCATCAGGATAATATGGCCAATATGAACCATGATAAATAGACAAAATAGACGAAAGGAAGGAGGAAAAACAGATGTTAGATAAATTGAAAGATTTTGCTTCCCATTTTTTTGTAACTGGGGACCCGATGATTTATGGGGCAGATGTTTCAATCGTACTAGTGACCCTTGGTATTCTGTTCGTTCTTACGTATTTTAAAAAGTGGGGCTGGTTATGGCGCGAATGGCTAACAACCGTTGATCATAAAAAAATTGGAATCATGTACTTGATCTCATCGCTCCTCATGTTGTTTAGAGGCGGGGTGGACGCTCTATTGATGCGTCTCCAATTAGCTTTCCCAAATGTTCACTTTTTAGAATCACAGCATTACAACGAGATTTTCACTACTCATGGAACCATTATGATTTTATTTATGGCAATGCCATTTATGTTCGCTTTATTTAATATCGTGGTACCGTTACAACTTGGAGCCCGGGACGTAGCTTATCCATTCTTAAACGCCGTAAGCTTCTGGCTGTTTTTCTTTGGTGCAATGCTTTTCAACTTATCCTTTGTAATAGGCGGATCTCCGGACGCAGGCTGGCTTAGTTATCCGCCATTGTCCGAGCTGTCCGGCAGTCCGGGCCCTGGACAAAATTTCTATATTTGGGGGATTCAAATTTCGGGGATCGGAAGTTTGGCAACAGGGATAAACTTTATCGTAACAATCTTGAAAATGCGTGCACCAGGCATGAAATTAATGAAGATGCCGTTATTTAGCTGGTCTGTTCTGGCAAGCTGTATTACAATCATCTTCGCTTTTCCGGTGTTGACCGTTTCCCTTGCTTTATTATTTGTTGACCGTTTCTTTGGGGCACACTTTTTCACAGCTACAGGCGGCGGAAATCCAATGATGTATGTCAACTTGATTTGGATGTGGGGGCACCCGGAAGTGTATATCGTGGTCCTTCCAGCGTTTGGTATTTATTCTGAAATCGTAAGTACTTTTTCTAAAAAGAAAATTTTTGGTTACAAATCAATGGTATTTTCGATGATGATTATTAGTGTGCTTTCCTATTTTACATGGGTGCATCACTTTTTCACGATGGGCGCAGGAGCCGATGTTAATACATTTTTTGCCATTACCACAATGGCCATCGGGATTCCGACAGGGGTTAAAGTATTCAACTGGCTATTTACCATGTTCCGCGGCCGAATACGGATGACTCAACCGATGCTGTGGACGCTTGCCTTCGTTCCTTGTTTCCTTGTTGGCGGAGCAACCGGTGTCATGCTTGCAGTCGCTCCGGCGGACTATCAATATCACAACAGCTATTTCTTAATCGCCCACTTCCATCAAGTATTAATCGGCGGTGTCGTCTTTGGTTACTTAGCCGGATTGTACTATTGGTGGCCGAAAATGTTTGGATTTAAACTGAATGATCGTTTAGGAAAATGGGCCTTCTGGACGTGGAATATTGGTTTCTATGTATGCTTTATGCCTCAATACGCATTAGGCTTCATGGGAATGACCCGCCGTGTCTACACCTATGGATGGGACATGGGCTGGGCACCGTTTAACCTTGTTTCGACAATTGGCGCTTTCTTAATGGGAATCGGCTTTCTTTTTCAAGTCTGGCAGATTCTCTACAGCATCAAACACGGCGAACGTGATTTAACAGGGGACCCTTGGGATGCGCGCACATTGGAATGGTCCATTCCATCACCGGCCCCGCTATACAATTTTGCCGTTGTTCCGCATGTAAACGACAGAGACCCTTGGTGGGTCATGAAAGAAGAAATGAAAAAACCTGGAGCAAAGAAACAATCCCACAGCCTTGAACCGATCCATATGCCAAAAAACTCCGGTATCCCATTTTTAATGGCGGTCTGCTGGTTTGTTGCCGGATTCGGCCTTACATTTAACTGGGTTCCGATGGGGCTGATTGGATTAACAGGTGTCGGAATTTGTTTGTTGGCCCGCTCTTTCCAATATAAAAAGGATTACTACATCCCGATTGACGAAGTGAAACGAACTGAAGCCTCATTAGGGAGGGCAATGTAATGGAACGTACGATTTCTCATACGTCAACTCATGGTCATGATGAACATGAGTTGACAACATTAGGATTCTGGATTTTCCTCGTAACAGACTGTATTTTGTTCGCTACTTTATTTGCGGCGTTTGCGGTGCTGCGTACTCATACTGACGGTCATTTTACAGGACGGGAGCTTTTTGAAGTACCTGGATTTACAGCTGAAACATTTATCTTATTGACAAGCAGCTTCACAAGCGGGTTAGCGGCATTGGCCATGAATAAAGGGAAAATGAAGCCGCTAATCGGATGGTTACTCGTCACAGTGCTGCTCGGCATGTCATTTGTCGGATTAGAAATTAATGAGTTTGCCAAAATGGTTTTGGAAGGAGCGACCATTTCAACGAACGCTTTCCTTTCCTCATTCTTTACATTAGTTAGTACACACGGCCTTCACGTTTCATTCGGTCTCATCTGGATGATTGCCATTATGATTCAAATCAGCCGTCACGGAATCAACGCTGCTACAAAACAAAAAGTGTTCATCGTTGGATTATATTGGCACTTTCTTGATGTTGTCTGGATCTTTCTCTATACTGTCGTGTATTTAATGGGGGTGATGTAACATGTCTCAACATGAGAATCACGGGTCTGGGAAATCTTACGTCATCGGATTTATCCTTTCCATCGTATTAACGATTATTCCTTTGCTGCTTGTGTTAAATCACATACTGAATAAAGGGATTCTCATCTTTTCGATATTGGCAATGGCTGTTCTCCAGCTTTTTGTGCAGCTCTTTTTCTTTATGCATGTTAAAGATGGTGAAAAGCCCCACTATCACACTATGGCCTTAATCCTTGGCGCGATCATAGTTTTTACAATTGTAGGGGGCTCCATCTGGATTATGTCGTTTAACTCACAAGTTCATTGATTTTTATAACGATACAAGAGGGGATGGCTTAAATGTGCCATCCCCTCTTGTATCGTTGAAAAACGCACTCGTCAATAAACTTTTAAGAAAATCAGGCATAGCCCGATCTGTTTTTATGGAGGATTTGCTGGGTTAAGGAGGGCGGTAATGCTCAAAACCTATGAGGCGTCCTATCCATGGTTCACTCGTTTGGCCAGGCATTCAGGCCGGGGCTATTGGAGTTTGCCTGCTTCATGTAATGTTTAAGTTAACTGATCATTTAATTTTCCAAGCGTTTGTTTATCAAGAGGGCTTACTTGGGCTCCTGCTACTTCTGGATTCAGAGATTTTTTAAGCTGCTCATAGAGATCTGGATATCTCGGTTTTACTCCATCCTCAAAAGTCTTCCAAATTCCCTCTAATTTCGGTCCTGGCGCTTTCACCTTCGCTTCATCACCCGCGTCGATCGCCTGTTTTAGCTCGCCTGTCGTTGTAAGTAGCTTTGAAACGCCAGCTTTAACTTGATCAACAGGACTGAGCTTCTGTGAAATCTGATATAAAACATCAATCAACTGATTATCATCATCAGTTATAGCTCCTACTCTTTCAATGGAATAATATTACTCTAAGTTTTCTGAACACCAAGAACTATATTTGAACTTTTATGTTTTATATTTCCAGTTTTTTTCAGACTTATAATCTTATAATATTGATAGTAAGTATTGTTCAATTTGGCAAAGGAGTTATTATGCAGAAAAATGGTAGTTGTAATAAGAGAGTCTCATTTAAAATAACAGCCCTTTATATGTTATCGAGTATTATTTGGATTTTTACAACGGATTGGATATTACCTAAATTTAATATACTTGATGTTGTTTGGATAAGTACTGAAAAAGGAATTTTTTTTGTTATTGCAACAGGATTTTTATTGTATAAGTTAATTCAAAGAAATATTAAAAGCATCGAAGATCGTGAGCAACAGTTAAATAGTCTTATTGAAAATAATACAGATGCAATCATTCATTTAGATTTACATGGTCATGTTATATCTGTTAATGAAGCAACCGAGAGAATAACAGGATATGGTAAAGAAGAGCTAACAAAAAAATCTTTTAAGGACCTTGTAGCCAAAGAAGATTTAGATAAAGTTCTAAAACACTTTGTAGAAATAGGAAAAGGGAAGTCCTCCATGATAGAGAG
>NZ_AUMR01000080.1 GCF_000430785.1 Ectobacillus panaciterrae DSM 19096 | reverse complement strand
CTATATAAATGCAACTAAAAAAATCGACATAAAACTTTTCTTTTAGGGGGGAGAGATCATCCGGTTAAGCGCAGAAGCGGTCAAACCCTTTTCGTGGCCCATGCAGGGATAAACCATAGAGAGGAAACGAGCGCAGTTTCTCTTTTGTTCTATGTGGCAAACGATAGATATGTCGGAATAACAAAGTGGACTTATATAGATTTTGCTGTTGTGGAAGAGGTACGTATCAATCATATTCTATTGTAATAGAAATTGTACAGGGCGGATCAGGAACTTTTTCATATAAATCGTAGGAGGATATAGTTAATATTACAATAATCCCCTAGATTTATAAGTAGTTTGGACTTGGAATGGTAATAATGGATTTTTCTATAGTTATTGACAATATTGTAATAATTACCCTTATTTCCTGGGACTTAGAGAGCGGAAAAAGAGCTTGCATTGAAGAGGAATTTAAATTAAGGTTGCTAAACTCATTTCTTTAAAAGTTTTTTAATAAAATTTTAGACTGGCGTTGTAAGGAATGCCCATTTCCCTTTTCAAGATCGCGAAAGGGGTTCTAGTATATTCATTATTAGTAAAAGTTATATAACCTTTAAGTGTATGGACAATTTAAAAATTACTTATGAAGTACAGGAAAAAATAGCCAAATGGTGCAGAAGTATACAATGAGGATGACATAACAGATCGTTTTTTATTTTCTTCAGAGGAGCAAAGCAGAAAAAAAGACAAATAAAGTCATTTAACTTAGATGTGTACCATAATGTATACATGTATACGTGTTGTGTACGTTTGTATTCAAAAAAGTATACATGTACACGCATCTGTATACGTTTGTATTCAAAAAGGTGTACATGTATACAAACGCGTATACGGCCACTCTTTAATAGTGTTTGCAATTTTGTATACGAGTTTACGAAACTGTGTACAAGTTTACAATTTCGTAATAGTTATGGAAATCGTATTGACGGATTGGGAAAGTTCATATAACATTTACTGAAAATTCAATAAATTTCCATGCGATTTTATTACACTCTATTACATATCGAAAGGAATGATTTTGTTGACAAATGCTCGTATTGCGGCAGTTGATGTAGGTAATGATTCACTTAAAGGTATCTTTGGGAAAATGGAAACACAAATTAATATTCCAAATGTTATCGCTAGGGATACAAAGGACCGTCCTGTCATTGGGATTGAGGAATTAAATAATCAAGATCCTATTGACGGTATTCATATTCGTGTGCACTCCCCTACTTTAAAGGAGAATAATGTGATTTACCGTGTTGGACATTTAGCGGCCAAAAGCGATAATTCGTCTGAATTAGATCCAGGCAGCAATAAGTCTGAAGAAGATCAAACTCTTATCATGCTATTTGCCGCCCTGGCGTTAGATGCGGCTCGTGAGGAGAATAAACAGATTTTCAAACGTTCCAATAACGTGATTGATGCTAACTACATTTTAGGGACAGGACTTCCGCTTCGGGAAGTAAAAGAAGGCAAGGATGTCGGATATCGCTCTCGATTACTCAGCTCTGTTCACCAAGTTGAATTTTTGGTAACGCCTAGATACCAAGGTTTAAAGGTGAATATTAAATTCGATGAAGTGAAAGTCTATCCGGAGGGCTTTGCTGCTTATATCAATCTTGTAATGGATCATGATTTGAACATCATTAATAAGGATTTAATTGATAAAAGAATCCTTATTCAGGATATTGGCGGTTTATCTACAGATATAGCGGTCATTAAAAATCGTAAGGTGGATGATGATAAAGCGCAAGGCTTCAATTTAGGAGTTTCGGAATCGCTTGAAGTCATTCGCGAAGAAATTCGTTCTAAACATGGTGTCGAGCTGGACAGCCGTCGGGATGTTGTAGAAATCCTTACGAAGAAAAATGATCGAAATCATATTATGGTAAGAGGAAGCCGGACAAGCGTCCATGATATTGTAGACCGAATTCTCTTGGAATTAGCGAAAAAACAATATCGCCATTTGCGAAACGTTTGGCAAAAGAATTCGCAAACGGAAATTTGTTATTTTGTAGGAGGAGGCGCAATAATCTTAAAAGATTACCTCAAAACACTAAATAATAACTTGGACGGTTATAACATTGATTTCTTTGAAGATGAACAAGAAAGTATTTGGATGATGGCAAATGCTTATTATAAATTAATTGCTGATTTTTCAAGGAGAAATAAAAAAGAGAAGCAAAGTGAAGAGCAAAAAGTAGTAAAAAAATAAATAGATAAATAGGGTGATTGTATGAAGGAAACGGAAGTGAAGAGAGGACAACCCATTACGTTCCGCATCCCCTCTGATACACCTGAACATATATTAAAGCATTTACAGCATTTAAAGAAAACCCAAAAACGAAACTTTTCCAGTGAAGTTGCTGAGCTCGTTATAAACGGGGTAAGCAGTTCCCTATCAAAACACAGGGAGACGCTGACTATCCCGCTTCCAAAAGGGTTAAGTAAAGCACAGCGGGACTGGCTGAAACATGAACACTCTGAGGCATTATTAGGCAGTATCGTCTATCAGCTGCTAGCTAATCCTGTCCGCACAGCTTCATTATTTACATCTCTAAACAGCAATGCATTAGAAATTGATGACGCACTTTACTTGCAGGAGGAAATAGCCGCTAGTAAAAGCCTAGGGATTGAATGGGATTCAGATATACCATCACAAAAGGAATCTCGAGAAATCAAGTCAGCCAATCCTACTAGAGACGATGATTTAGATGACTTTGATTGGGAATCAGCAAAACAAACGCAACCCATTCATGTTGAAGAAGAGGGAGAAATAGAATCCGTCGAAGACCTCTTGGGTGATTTCCTTGCTCAAATGAATAAATAATAAGTATCTATTAGGTGAGGAGTCTCCCACTTCAAGCAAAGGTAAGCGGCCGTGGTGGAAACGAGGGCTCGACAAAAGCAATCAATAATAAAAACGGGTTGCTCCGATTATGGGGCGCCCCTTTTTATGTTGAACAAGCTCTTTTCCATAATAAAACCATAATATGGATTATCCGTACATTAGTTTTTCCTTATTGCATGTAATTTTTAGAAGGAGGGATAAAGTTATGTATTATGGTGGTTATGGAGGTTTCGGCTACGGTGGTGGTTGTGGCTGCGCTGGTGGTTTTGCGTTAATCGTTGTATTGTTCATTCTCTTAATTATCGTTGGTACCGCTTTTGTTAGATTTTAACAAACTATAAATTGTTAAAGCTCTTGTATAGTTACAAGGGCTTTTTATTTTGTTATGTATATAAGTCCACTTTGTTATTCCGACATATCTATCGTTTGCCCCCCCCCCCCCCGTGAAGAATCATCGATCGTTTCGCACAATAACTAAAATTGCTCCGGCAGGAACGCCGTGAGCCCCCGCTTTGCCATTCCACACATCATATAACCTCCTCTTTTTGTCGAGTTTTTGTTCTCGTTCTATCGCTAATGTAAACAGGTATACAAGCGCGATTTTCATTATCGTTGATGACAAATCGTGATTGCAAACGGGAACTTTGGTATTTTTGCGGAGACAAAACGGCGTTTAGTGTTAATGCCCTGGATTAGTGCTGTCGTAGTTTAGGCCTTTTCGTATGAGCTCGATAATTGCTGCCTCTACAGTCGATATATTGTGTGCTTGCTGATAGCGCTCGGCCAAGCGAATCACCTCGTCTGGCAACATTACATCTATTCGTTCGTGTTCCTGTTCCATACCGTTCACCTCCCGTGTGTATCGGTCATCTTTATTATGGACGATAAGCGAATATGTAACCGTAAGGCAGCGAATGACCCGCCGTACAGTTTATGATATGTATAATAAGTTGACGGAGAATATTATTATCGAACAATAGCGGAAATTCAAGGCGTTTTACGTTTAATGGTCTGCTCGAGAATATCTCCTATTTCCTTTGCGAATTCTTCTTGGAGTTTTTGTTCCGTTTGGTAGCAGTCTTTACAATAGTGTAATGTAGTGTGTCCTTCTTCCAGCAGATTTTCTTTAAACATTTGATGTAGGGCGGAACGGTCTTTTCGTTCTCTGCAATGGTCACACTTCTTAGTGGCGAAGATGTTTGTTACAAATGAAAGCATCTTATCCAGCTCCTCTTGAATGGTTTTATTCTTAATATGCCCATCCTGTAACAAATTAATAAGAAAAAACGCCCGTCTTGAATCCCTTCCCATTTCCCCGTACAGTATAAATACAATCTAAGCCAAAACAAAGAGGGATTATGCGTGAAAAAGAGGCATTTCCCCACCGGGTATGGCTGTAAAGGGGATGAGAAGTATGAGCGTGACGGGAATTGTGCTGGCAGGCGGCAAATCCAGCCGTATGGGCACGAATAAGGCATTGCTGGAAGTCGGCGGTAAAAGGAATATTGAACGGGCAGTTAAGGTGCTGCACCAGGCAGCCGATGATGTGCTCATTGTGACAAATACGAAAGAGGAGTACGAATTTTTGGGATGCCCCATGGTTTCCGACCGCGTTCAAGGAAAAGGACCGCTTGCCGGTTTAGAAGCAGGGCTCGCTGTTTCCCGTTTTGATACGACTATTGTAGCTGCTTGTGATATGCCCTTTTTGTCGCAGCACCTTCTTCAGTATATGCTGAAGCAAGCCCCAGGCTTTGACGCAGTGGTGCCTCTTATAGAAGGAAAGCTTCATCCCCTTTTAGCGGTGTACAAAAAGAGTGCCCTCCCAACCATTCAGCAATGCCTCCAGCAAGACCAGCTGCGTATGGTACATGTACTTTCTCTGCTTCGGGTGAAATATATAGAGGAAAAAGAAATACAAAAAGCGGTTGGGAAAGATATGAGTGCGGCATTTTTCAATATGAATCGTCCTGAGGATTATGAAACAGCGAAGGATATAGAACGGATACAGAAGGGGGTAGATGCATGAGGGAATACGTACGAAACCTGCCGCCCAAGAACTTCCGCCACAAAAAGGAAAAAAACGCCTTTTAGGGCGGAGAACCTTGGTCACTGCACCTGAACGAGCTGACTGCTTTTTTCTTGAAAAATTCAGAAAATATGGTTGACAACGAAAAAAGTTTCCTATACAATCAACGTAATTTCATACGTCTTATCAAGAATAGGTGGAGGGATCAGGCCCGATGAAACCTTGGCAACAGCCGGAAACGGAATTGTGCCAAATCCTGCAGGAGCTGCTGAGAGATAAGAGGGGTATGGTCAAATGTGAGATACGACTGCTTCTTTTACCTTTAGGTAGAAGAAGCAGTTTTTTTATTATATAAAAAAGAAAGGGTGGAAAAGATGGAAGAAATATGGAATCATGGAACGATTTTCATACAAGGAGGCTATTCGCCGAAAAACGGGGAGCCGCGTGTGCTTCCTTTGTGTCAAGGCACTAATAAGTACGATGAAGATTTAATCATAGATTTGAGCCAAGCGTTATCTGGAGGTAAAGAATATGCCCATCATTGTGGATAAAGATTTGCCGGCTCGTCAGGTTCTTGAGAGTGAAAACATCTTTGTGATGACGAAGGAGCGGGCCGTATCCCAAGATATCCGTGAATTGAAAATCGCAATTTTAAATCTCATGCCGACGAAGCAGGAAACAGAGACGCAGCTGCTGAGACTTTTAGGAAATACGCCGTTGCAGATCGATGTTCATCTGCTTCATATGGAATCCTATACATCAAAAAACGTATCACAGGATCATCTTACAAGTTTTTATAAAACCTTTCGCGAAGTGGAAAATGAGCGCTTTGACGGCTTTGTCATCACGGGAGCGCCGGTTGAAACGCTCCAGTTTGAAGAAGTAGATTATTGGGAAGAGCTGAAGCGCATTATGGAGTTCTCCCTTACGAACGTCACGTCCACCATGCATATTTGCTGGGGTGCACAGGCCGGCCTGTACTATCATTACGGCATTCAGAAATATCCGCTGGCGAAGAAGATGTTCGGAGTGTTTGAGCATAATCTGCAGGCGAAGCACATTCAGCTGCTTAGGGGCTTTGATGAGCGCTTCTTTGCGCCGCACTCCCGCCATACAGAAGTGCGCGCTGAAGATATCAGAAAGGTGCCGCAACTGCAATTGCTTGCGGAATCAGAGGAAGCAGGCGTGCATCTTGTCGCAGATCAAGAAGGAAAGCATGTATTTGTGCTGGGGCACAGCGAATATGCGCAGGATACGCTGAAGCTTGAATATGAACGCGATAAAAGCAGAGGTGTGCCAATTCACGTACCAAAAAACTATTATCGAAATGATGACCCGTCGCAGGAGCCTTTTGTCGCATGGAGAAGCCACGGCAATTTATTGTTCTCCAATTGGCTCAATTATTACGTATACCAAGAAACTCCATATGTACTGTAAAAAAAAAGACGAGAAAGAGATATGCAGTCTCGTCTTTTTCTTTAGAATTTTTCTCCAATGAAGTATGCATATGGAAACGCTGTTGCCGCTATGATGGCTCCTTTATTTTTAATAGATATATTCTGATCATACAAAAAATTATAAAAGAAATGAAAACAAGATGACTTGGAAGCGATTACTTCGTGCCAAACGACACAAACTTGTTCAGAAAGTTCACAAAAGATTGTTTTTTGAAAATACAGCTTATATAATTGCTTGTAAATACAAAATTGAAAAAAGGGGTGGACAAACGATGAAAGAAATTCGAGTAGGCTTACTTGGACTTGGCACAGTCGGCAGCGGGGTGGTTAAAATCATTACGGATCATCAGGATCGTCTCGCACATCAAATCGGCTGTCCAGTAAAAGTGACAAAGATACTAGTGCAAAATGTAGATAAGGAAAGAGACGTTGCAATCACCCCATCCTTATTAACGTCAGATGTATATGAAATCATCAATAGTGAAGAAATTGATATAGTCATTGAGGTAATGGGCGGAGTTGAGAGTGCAAGGCAATATATACTGACTGCTTTGCAAAACGGCAAGCACGTAGTGACTGCAAATAAAGATTTAATGGCTTTATACGGAACGGAGCTTCTTTCCGTTGCGAAGGACAATCAATGCGATTTGTTTTATGAGGCGAGCGTAGCGGGCGGCATTCCGATTCTCCGCAGCATCGTGGACGGCCTTTCCTCCGACCGCATTACGAAAATGATGGGAATTGTGAATGGTACAACAAACTTTATCTTAACGAAAATGTCCAATGAAGGAAAAGCATACGAAGATGTATTGAAGGAAGCGCAGGAGCTTGGTTTTGCGGAAGCCAATCCGACTTCTGACGTAGAAGGGCTGGACGCGGCGCGCAAAATGACCATCCTCGCGACACTCGGATTCTCTACCAATGTAGAGCTTTCTGATGTGAAGGTGAAAGGGATTACCTCCATTACGGAAGAAGATCTCGCATACAGCCGTGATCTTGGCTATACAATGAAACTCATCGGCTTGGCAAAACGAGATGGCGAAAAGCTGGAAGTGAGTGTAGAGCCGACGCTGCTTCCTAACAAGCATCCGCTTGCTGCGGTGCAAAATGAATTCAATGCTGTATATGTGTACGGCGAGGCTGTAGGGGAAACGATGTTTTACGGTCCCGGAGCCGGAAGTCTTCCTACTGCAACAGCTGTTGTATCCGATCTTGTCGCCGTAATGAAAAATATGAGGCTTGGCGTAACAGGAAACAGTGCAGTATCTCCGCAATATCCGAAAGTGCTGAAAGAAGACAGCGAGGTATTGGCGAAATACTTCTTGCGCCTTCATGTAAAGGACGAAGTTGGGGTATTTGCGAAAATTACTTCCTTGTTCTCCGAGTATGGAGCAAGCTTTGAAAGGATCATTCAAATGCCCCTTGAAGAAAAGGGCGCAGCTGAGATTGTAATCGTGACGCATCGTGCAACACTGGCAAACTATCAAGTTCTTTTACAGAAACTAGAGGAGCAGGATGCAGTGAAATGCGTAAAAGCAAGCTATCGCATCGAAGGGGATGCAAAATGATGTGGAAGGGACTTTTATCTCATTATAAAGACTATTTGCCGGTAAATGAGAACACGCCTCTTCTTACTCTTCATGAGGGAAATACACCTCTTATCTATCTGGAAACACTATCAAAAGAGTGGGGCGTGGAATTGTACGCGAAGGTAGAAGGAGCGAATCCGACCGGCTCCTTTAAAGACCGCGGCATGGTTATGGCTGTTGCGAAAGCGAAGGAAGAAGGCAGCAAAACCATCATTTGCGCGTCGACAGGCAATACCTCCGCTTCTGCGGCAGCGTATGCGGCACGTGCCGGCTTGAAGTGCATCGTGATGATTCCGAATGGAAAAATCGCTTACGGCAAGCTGGCGCAGGCGGTGATGTACGGTGCGGAAATCATCAGCATCGAAGGAAACTTCGACCATGCGTTGGAAATGGTGCGTAAGCTGAGTGCCAATTCGCCTATTGCTCTTGTAAACTCGGTAAATCCATATCGTCTAGAAGGGCAAAAAACAGCTGCTTTTGAAATTTGCGATGCTCTTGGAAGCGCGCCGGATGTTCTTGCAATTCCAGTCGGCAACGCCGGCAACATCAGCGCGTATTGGAAAGGCTTTAAGGAATACAATGACAAAAAAGAAACAGGTCTTCCAGAGATGCGCGGTTTTCAAGCGGAAGGCGCGGCTCCGATTGTACGCGGCCATAAAATTGAAAATCCTGAAACAATCGCGACAGCTATTCGCATTGGAAACCCGGCAAGCTGGGATAAGGCAGTGGCAGCTGCAAATGATTCTCGCGGCAAGGTCGATGAGGTAACAGACGCAGAAATTCTGGAAGCATATGAACTGTTAGCGCAGAAGGAAGGATTGTTTGCTGAGCCTGGCTCCTGCGCATCTATCGCAGGTGTCCGCAAGCAGGTGCAGCGCGGCGAAATTAAGAAAGGCAGCCGCATCGTTGCGATTTTGACAGGCAATGGCTTGAAAGATCCGAATACAGCCATTGATACGAAGAATATCCAGCCAATCGTTCTTCCGAATGATGAGCGCATTGTGTTTGAACATATCGAGGGAGTTGTACTGCAATGACCGGTCCCATGTTTACCATTCAAGTTCCTGCCAGCACGGCAAATCTAGGTCCTGGATTTGATTCCATCGGCTTGGCAGTAGATAAGTATCTGTTTGTGGATGTATTTTCAGATGATGCATGGCGCTGCGAGGCAAAGTCATCTATTTTGGAGGGCATCCCTGTCGATGAAAGCAACCTATTGTTTCAAACAGCTTTAGAAGTAGCATATGAATACGATAAAACACTGCCGTATTGCCGCTTGGAAATCGCAAGCGACATTCCGCTCGCACGCGGACTCGGCAGCAGCGCCTCAGCCATTATTGCCGGCATCGAGATTGCCAACATCCTATGCGATTTACAGCTGTCCCTGCAGGAAAAGCTGAACATCGCTTCTGTGATGGAGGGACATATGGATAACGTCGGCGCTTCCCTGTTCGGAGGCTTAGTTGTAGGAACGTACGACGGTCAAAGCGCAGCATTGGTCAACCAGCATATTCACGAATTGGAGCTTGTTGCGATTATCCCTTCCTATGAACTGAAAACGTCCGATGCGAGAAGCGTTCTTCCTGACCAACTCTCGTATGCAGAAGCGATTCAGGGAAGCGGTGTAAGCAACCTGTTGGTAGCGGCTCTTTTGAAGGAAGAATGGCAGCTTGCTGGCGAAGCGATGAAGCGCGATTTATTCCATGAACCGTATCGAGCAGCGCTCATACCGGAGCTTGGGATATTACGGGCTATGCCTGAGCGTCCTGACGTCTACGGATATTCCTTGAGCGGGGCGGGTCCTACTGTTCTGTGCTATGTACGAAAAGGGACAGCAGAGGCAATTCGCGATGATTTGAAGCCTTATTTTTCAGGGTGTGAGGTTGAGGCGCTGCGTATTGTGAATGAAGGAATTAAAGTAGTGCTCCATAGCGATTACAAGCATCTGGGAAGCTTTTAGCTTTCCGGGTGCTTTTCTATTTCCTTGAGAAAGGGTTGAATGAGTTTGGATAGATATCATCCGCTCCTCTTCGTTCTTCTATATATGAGTGAATGATAATTTCGACATTTCCATGTGTGATGTGCAACCAAAAGGGAGTATTGCATGCTTCTTCTCTCTGGTTTACCCTTGCATGAACCACTACCAAGGTTTGACCGCTTCTGTACGTCTTTTAATCTCTCCCCACTATAAAAAGACGGTTTTTCACTTGTATATAGCATCAATCTAGACCGAAAACAGAGGCGGTAAACATGTTGAAAGCACTATTTAAATCTATATATCCTATTTTAAAAAAAGAAAATTACGATTACAATTAAGATAAGAAAGCTAAACAAATCATAAGGAGACAAAGAATGAAGGCACAATTAATCGAACAATTTGGAGATTCATCTGTTTTTCAAACAGTAGAAGTCCCGGCACCAAAAGTGATACCTGGCCATATCCTTATACGTGTGGCTGCATCCAGTGTTAATCCAATCGATATAAAAGTCCGACAAGGTGTAGTAAAAGGAGTGGCTCCGGAACTTCCAGCTATTCTTCATGGAGATGTGGCAGGTGTAGTAGAGAAAGTCGGAGAAGGAGTAACCAACTTTAAGCCAGGAGATGAAGTTTATGCTTGCGCTGGTGGCTTTAAAGGTACAGGCGGTGCACTTGCGGACTATATGCTGGCAGATGCTGCACTAGTTGCTCTTAAACCTCGTTCACTAACGATGAGAGAAGCAGCTGCTCTTCCTTTGGTTTCCATAACAGCTTGGGAGGCATTGGTTGATAGAGCCAACCTTCGTCCTGGTCAAAACGTACTCATCCACGGCTCCACTGGAGGCGTAGGCCATATTGCAATCCAGTTGGCTAAATGGGCAGGAGCAACCGTTTATGCTACAGGATCGTCTAAACAGAAGTTGGATATGGGGAAGGAACTTGGGGCTGATTTTGGTATTAACTACAAAGAAGAAACAGTTCAGGACTATATAAAAAAATATACGATGGGAAATGGGTTTGATGTGGTGTTTGACACGATTGGCGGAGAGAATTTAGACCGGTCCTTCGAAGCAGCAACAATTAACGGTACAGTTGTTTCTATTGCTACGCGGTCTACACATGATTTAAGTCCTCTTCACGCTAAAGGTCTTAGTCTTCACGTTGTCTTTATGCTCTTGCCCATCGTTACCAAAGTGAATCGACAACATCATGGTGAGATATTACAACAGATAACAAAATTAGTAGATGAAGGAAAGTTAAAACCGTTAATTGATCCTAAGATGTTTAGTTTTGATGAGGTGTCAGCTGCTCATCAGTATTTGGAATCTGGAAAGGCAATAGGGAAAGTAACGTTAGTGAACGAACGTTTTTAAGGTTGCTCACTAACTATAAAAAAGCCAAGGATTCTCTTAATCCTTGGCTTTTTGTTCATGAACAAAATGAGATTATTTTTGGTGTTCGCAGGAATCCCCCGCTTCAAGCGTAGCTAAGTGGGGATTAGTTCAAATATTCTTTACAGCATCAAGAACTTCTTGAACATGGCCTTCTACATTCACTTTTCTCCATTCTTTAACAAGCTTTCCTTCTTCATCAATAAGAAAAGTAGCGCGTTCTACACCCATGAATTCCTTGCCATCCTTATTTCTCAACTTCCAAACATCAAATAATTCAGCGATTTGATGTTCGGTATCAGACAATAAGAGAAAGGGAAGCTCATATTTGGCAATAAACTCCTCATGAGACTTTAAATCATCTGGGCTAATCCCAATCACTTCAGTATGTAGATTCTTGAATTGACTATTGTAGTCTCTAAAATCACAGGATTCAGTAGTACAACCAGGAGTCATATCCTTAGGGTAAAAATAGATAACTACCTTTTTTCCTTTGAAATCATGCAAAGATACTTCTTTCCCATTTGAGGCAAACAGTATAAAATTTGGTACGTTTTGTCCAACTTGTATGTGTTCCATATCACATTACTCCTTTTTATATAATTTCTTTTTTAACGCCAACCATGATTGGAAGAGTACCATCGGTTCGCCCATGTTTCCTAGCCCCCAAAAAGCTATTCGTTTCTTTACCATTATAAAAATGTTTTTTACCAAAAAAAAGCTATTCAGACATATTACAGTCTGAATAGCTTTTTTATTACAGGATATTTGCCTTTTTTGAAGTTGAAGCATCCTGAGAATGCTCCCAACATTCAACGTTTTCAAGACCTTTAATGCTGTCTTTATAAAAAACAGGATCTTTGCCAGCTTTTTTCTGTTTCATGTAATCGTTTAACGCAGCAAAGGCTATTTTTGATAGTAATGCAATAGCAATTAAGTTTATGATAACCATAAAGCCCATAAATAAATCCGCTAAATCCCATACAAGCTGGATCTTTGCAACCGAACCGAATATAATCATGGCTAACACGCCTGCTCGGTATAGCATCACCCATACTTTACTTGTGTGTAAAAATCGAATATTTGTTTCCCCGTAATAATAGTTACCAATTAACGCACCGAATCCAAATAGGAAAACAAAGATAGCAAGACAGCCTGATGCCCAAGAACCGATGTGTTCACTTAATGCTGCTTGTGTAAGTGCGACACCACTTAGCCCTGGTTGTTTGTAAGCATCAGAAAGCAAAATAATAAATGCTGTGCTTGTACAAACGATCAGTGTATCCGTTAATACGCCAAATGCTTGAATAAGTCCTTGTTTCACCGGGTGGCTTGTTGTTGCCGTTGCAGCAACGTTTGGCGCACTTCCCATACCAGCTTCATTTGAGAATAAACCACGTTTAACTCCATTCATGAGCGCTGCGCCGATTGAACCGCCTGCTAGTTGTTGAAAACCAAATGCATTTTTAACAATAAGAGAAAGAACTTCCGGCATTTTTGTTATGTTCGTAATTACAACAAATAATGCAACACCAATGTATAATACCGCTAGAATCATCACCTTGTATTCAGCCATTTTTGCAATACGCTGCACACCGCCAAAGATAATCGCAGCGAAAACAAGTGCCATAATAATCCCTAAAGTTAAACGATCTGTACCGAATGCGTTCTCAAAAGCAAGTGTAACGGTATTTGATTGTACAGAATTGAATATAAAGCCGAAAGTAATCGTAATTAAAATGGAGAATAATACTCCCATCCAACGTTTGTTTAATCCTTTTTCCATATAATAGGATGGGCCGCCGCGGAAACCAGCTTTATCTTTTACTTTATATACTTGCGCTAACGTACTTTCAATAAAGCTGGATGCTGAGCTAATAATAGAAATAAGCCACATCCAAAATACCGCTCCAGGGCCGCCTAATGCAATCGCAATCGCAATTCCTGTGATATTGCCCGTTCCAACGCGAGCGGCCATACCAATACAGAACGCTTGAAATGGGGAAACGTCGTCTTTAGAACTAGTTTTCCCTTCCATTAAAACACGGACCATTTCCTTTAACATTCGAACCTGTACAAATTTCGATTTAAATGTGAAATAAAGACCGCCAGCAACAAGCATAATAATTAACAATTTAGACCAAAGGAAATCATTTGTTACGCCAAGTACATCTTGTAATAATTGCTGCATTCTATCACCTCTTATTAAAATTTACTAGCTAATAATTTATATAAATCCGTCTTAATTTTCTGATACATCCATAATCGTTTCGTATGTCGAATTTTTAAATTGGACTTATATAGATACTTTTTGTTGCTTTTTATTATTTCTAAACCGACTCTCAAAAAAACATAAATGCTTTTAAGCGCTTTCATATTTGTTCTAGAACAACGTATTTTTAGTTTATAATTAAAACTACATAAAACTACAAAAAAAAACAAAAACTACAAAATATGTTTAAAATATTTTAAATATTTCCAAAATAAGAGAATTCGTTCGATGTTAGGATTGAAATCATTTCGTACAGTTACTTATATACTAAGTGGCATAGAAGCCATGCATATGATGAAAAAAGGGCAGGTTAACCAAGGAGGGGAGTCTGCTCAAAATCAAAAAGAATTCATCCATAAACGGTTTCTAATAACTGTTTTTGCACCAGAATCTAAATTTTTGTTTCAATACGAGGTTTTGGTATAATATGGACAAATTAGTAAAAGGTTTCATATTACAGAAAGATGGTGCGATATATATGAGGTCTATGATCGTGAAAGTGCTCCTTGTCATTACGGCTGCCTCTCTCGCCCTATTTGCCTATGGTTTTACCATTGGCGTACAGGATGTTTTGCGGCCGCAAGCCTCTAATATGCCTAAGCCTAAGGAAATGAAGGCGGCAGCGAAGAAGAAGGGCACCCTGCAAATCGTCAGTCTTGGCGATTCCTTAACGCGCGGTGTGGGGGATAAAGAAGGAATCGGCTACATCGGCCGTGTCCGCAATAGTCTGCAGTCAGATTATAAGCAAAAGGCTGCCCTTACGAATCTCGCGGTGAGCGGAGCGAAGGCGCCGGATTTAATTAAGCAGCTATCGGATAAGGGTGCGCAGTATTCACTTGGACAAGCGGATGTCATTATTTTAACCATGGGCGGCAATGATCTGTTCCCGGGATGGGAATCGCTCGGCAGTGTCGATTTCACGAAATACCGTCCGGACACAGCAACCTTTCAAGCCAATGCCAAAAATATTTTAAATCAAATTCGTCAGGTGAATCCGAACAGTCCCATCTTTTGGGTCGGTTTATACAATCCGTTTGAGGATGTACCGGAATTAAAGGGTTCCTCTTTTATCGTTGTGGATTGGAACGGAGCGTTGGAAAAAACAGCGCTGGATTATAAACGTGTGTATATCGTACCGACATTCGATCTATTCCAAAGCAGAGGGAAAGAGCTGTTGTACTCAGACCACTTTCATCCGAACGAAACAGGCTACTCTCTTATAGCGAACCGCCTGCTTCAAAATATTATCAGCCAGCTGAACATCACCGGAAAAGAAGGGGTGAAATGATGACTTCTGTGCTTTCAGTGCGAGAATTAAAGAAGGTTATCGGCAAGAAGACGATTGTAGAGCGTATCTCGTTCGATGTAGGGGAAGGAGAAGTGTTTGGCTTCCTTGGACCAAATGGGGCAGGCAAAACGACGACAATTCGGATGCTTGTCGGACTCATCAAACCGACAGAAGGCAGCATTTCTATCGGAGGACATGATGTACGGCAGGAATTCCGGCAGGCGATGCGGCAAATCGGCAGTATCGTGGAAAATCCGGAGCTGTATACATATTTGACAGGATGGGAAAATTTGAAGCAATTTGCCCGTATGCTTGGCGATGTGACAGAAGAGCGCATTCATGAAATTGTGCGTATGGTACATTTAGATCAGCGCATTCATGATAAAGTGAAAACATATTCGCTCGGGATGAAGCAGCGCCTTGGCATCGCACAGGCACTGTTAGGCAATCCGAAGCTGCTGATTTTGGACGAGCCGACAAATGGACTCGACCCTGCCGGCATTCGTGAATTGCGCGAGTTTGTTCATACGCTCGTGAAGGAGCAAAACATAAGCGTCTTCATCTCGAGCCATTTGCTGAGCGAGGTGCAAATGATGTGCGACCGTGTGGCAATTATCAATCATGGTAAAATGATCACCGTTTCAACCATTGATGACTTAGTGAAAAAGGCAGCCGATAAAGTAGAATGGACAGTTACGCCGGTTGAAGAAGCAGAAGCAATTTTAGCGGCGGCTTCAGAAATTAAAGAGGTTGTGCGCGATGGAAACAAAGTGGCATGCCGTATGCCGATTCATCTGATCAGCACCTACAATAAGCTGTTCGTGGAAAAAGGCATCGCCGTACACAGCGTACGCGAAGTGGTTGTTACACTTGAAGACCTCTTCATGGAATTAACGGGGGGCGAAAACATTGCGTGAGTTTTTGAATCTTGTGTACAACGAATCTGAAAAAATCTATCGGAAAAAGCGTGTATTTGTAATCGCATTGATTCTTCTTGTGCTTATCCCGATTTTCGTATATGCACAGTATCGGGAAGTGCAAACGACAGTAAAGCGCCTCGGTACATCTGATTGGAAAGTAGCGCTCCAGCAGCAAATCGTCGATACGCAAAACCGTCTCAACAACTCGCGTTTACCAGAGGAGTGGCGGCAATGGCTGAAGGTGCGTGTCGAACAGCAGCAATACTACCTTGATAACGACATCAACCCGAATGCACCGGGTGCGCCGACCTTTGTGCGAGCTTTCATCGAGCAGGGCATCACGTTATTCATCCCGCTTCTCGTGATGATTGTCGCCATTGATCTTGTTTCGGGAGAACGAAGTGACGGCACGATTAAGATGCTGCTGACGAGACCGATCCGAAGGTGGAAGGTGCTATTAAGCAAATATGTGACGATGCTGTTGTTCGTTTCGCTGATTTTGTTTATTGTAGGAATTATCGCATACGTGTTATCCGGTATTGTGTTCGGCTACGCAGGCTGGAACTTGCCGATTTTAACCGGATTTGTGGTGGAAAATGACAGCTTGAATACGAACTATGTTCATCTGATTCCGCAGTGGGAGTATATTTTAATGGCATACGGCCTGGCGTGGTTTGTTTCGGTTGTCATCGGCACAATCTCCTTTATGGTTTCCGTGTTGATCCGCAACACACCTGCCGGAATGGGTGTTATGCTTGCAGCGTTGATCGCAGGCGGTATTTTGAGCAACCTCGCAACGTCTTGGGAAGGTGCTAAGTATATTTTCAGTGTGAACATGGAGCTGACGGATTATCTATCAGGACAGCTCCCGCCATTGAAGGGCCTATCTATGAGTTTTTCTCTTTTGAACTTAACCGCATGGGGAGCCGTCTCGCTCATTGTTGCGTTTTTCGTGTTTACAAGGCAGGATGTATCCAATTAAGAAAAAATAAGAAGCTTGTCTCGTATTAACGGGACAAGCTTTTTCGTATTCTATATACAAGTATCAGTATTTGATTTTGTCATGTTTATTCTGCCATTGCATAAACGGGTTTTCATCAGAAGATAAATCTAAGGTGAAATGCTTAGCAGGAATGGTGCGAGCATGGGGAACAAGAGGCAATTCATTATAGATAAAGGCATCATCAAAGCCGATATGTGCGGCCTCGTCTCGTGTGAAGCAGTAGTATACTTCTTTAAATCGCGCCCAGTAAATCGCGCCGAGGCACATCGGGCATGGCTCGCAGCTTGTATAAAGCACGCAATCTGTCAGCTGGAAAGTTCCAAGCTTTTGGCACGCTTTACGGATAGCCTGCACTTCAGCGTGTGCGGTCGGGTCATTTGCGGTCGTTACTTCATTTGTTCCGACAGCGATGATTTTGCCGTCTTTGACTACAACAGCCGCAAAGGGACCGCCACGATTTTCCCGAATGTTTAACAAAGCTTCTTTTACAGCTTTTTGCATATATTGTTCATGATACATAAAACTCCTCCTTCTTTTCTATTATGGAAAAATGTGTATTATTATGTATATGAACAAATAATATACGTAAGAAGCAAAGATGGGAAGTGAAATGATGACACAAATTTTGAAAAATAGATGGGATCTTCTTTTAAAAGAGGAGTTTGAAAAACCGTACTATAAAGAGCTGCAGGAATTTTTAAAGCATGAATATGAGACACAAACGGTATATCCAAATCTGCATGACATTTTCAATGCGCTGCATTACACAGATTATGATGATGTGAAGGTTGTTATTTTAGGACAAGACCCGTACCACGGGCCGAACCAGGCACAGGGGCTTAGTTTTTCTGTCAATCCGGACATTAAGCAGCCGCCGTCCTTACAAAATATTTTCAAGGAGCTTCATAGTGATATTGGCTGTCAGATTCCAAATCACGGTTCCCTCGTGCAGTGGGCAGAGCAGGGCGTTCTCCTCTTAAATACCGTTTTAACAGTGCGCCGCAGCGAGCCGAATTCCCATAAAGGAAAAGGATGGGAAACTTTCACCGACCGCGTCATACAATTATTGAACGAGAGAGAAAAGCCTATTATATTTGTGCTGTGGGGCAAACATGCACAGGTGAAGAAGCCTCTCATTACAAACGGCCAGCATTATATCATTGAAGCGCCGCACCCAAGTCCGTTTTCAGCGAAGCGCGGCTTCTTCGGCAGCAAGCCGTTCTCGAAAATTAATACATTCTTAACAAGCATCGGGGAAGCGGAAATTAATTGGTGCTTGCCTAATACATAGAATACGTGCAAGGGCTTAGGATGAAGACCGTTTCATGGCTGCAGTATAATTGGTAGAAATTGAGGAATGCGGTCATTGGAAAAGAGGAGTGCACCTTGGCTTAGAAAGAAATGGACTATGATCTAAAGGCCGTCCATCTCCTTATGATCATATTCTTTATATGAACGAAATATGTACAAAAATATGCAGGATTTTATACAGTTTTTTCGGTATATCCGGTACACAACTGGAACGCTGAAAGCCGCATCACTGCGGCAAAGTATAAAATCCTGCATATTTCACATTGTTCGAGAATGAGAAGAATCTTGGTATCATGGGAATGGTGTGAATAATCAACTTCCGATAATGATATGTTATGTAAACTGAACATGAATATGATATACAATATGCTTGAGGTGAATTATGAGTAAAATAAAATTTGGAGCTATTGAAATTTTATTACCAGATGCAAATATTTCCTACTTTTTTATTTCTGAAGACTTTGCTGGATTATTAGGAATTGAAACAAATAACGAGGCTAAAAGAATTCTACAGAAAGAGTTAAAAAGTCAATTAGATCAAAAATTATATAAACGAATTAGCTTTGATCAAGAGAGTAGCTGTGTAACTATATCAATTAGTAAACCTGATTTGATGTATACGGTTGCTGAATACATCAATCAATTAATAAATTGTCCTATATCAGAAGCTGACAAGATGTTTATTAAGAATCAATTAATTTCACATAAACGCCCGAAGAAACAAAAATGGAAAATCAGTGATGTGTTTGCTATACCATTAACAGATGGGAGTTATATATTTGGACAAATCTTCTCGAAGGAATATAGTTTTCCAATTTGTACGTTGTTTGATATAAAAACTACAAATATACCTTCACTCGAAGAGATTGTAAATCAGAGAAAGATTACATCACTTACAATCATTCCTATACACTTGGATAATCATAAATGGAAGGTGATAGGAAATAAAGAAATAAATTGTGCTATACAACCTATAAGTCCTGGGAGTTTTTCGTCGGGAATATTAAATGATTTAGGGGAAGCATATTATGGATTACGACCTTGGAATGTTAATTCGGATCCTAATTATTTAGATAAACTTCTCTTACCAGAAATCAAAAGACCTGATAAAGCTATTGTATTAAATTCAGAAGAACGATTAAAGTATCGGAAGGAACAAGGATGGGAGTAACTGTTTTTACTTCCGATAATGACATGTTATGTAAACCTCACATGGATATGATATTCATACATTCATACCTAAACACACAAAAAGCTCTCTAAATTTTGAAGAGAGCTTTTTATCATTCATTTTTGATCAAACACAAATATTTCTTTATATTTTCTTGCTTGTAATTTTTGACCATTCTTGAACGTCTTAGGTAGTTCTTCTTGCCATGTAATAATAACTGTAATCCCTTTTGCTTTTACTGATACAGGAAAATTAGAAAAATGCATCTCATACTGAGGAACTGTACTCTCCGTCTCATTTGCATCCATATTTGCCCGCAAAGTCTTAGAACCACTATAGTTACTGTATATGTCTACATCTAAATTATAAACAGCCTTTCCTAAGTTCTTCACATCTAGACTATACATATTAACTACACC
>NZ_AUMR01000079.1 GCF_000430785.1 Ectobacillus panaciterrae DSM 19096 | reverse complement strand
CTTTTGCGATATCCAGACCAATGACTGGATCCATACTTTATCACATCTCCTTTTACTGTATTTGCCGGCAGCCCCTGACTATCTTGTAGTTTCATAGCTTCGCTTGTTATTCGGGGTCAAAGCCCCAACCAGCCTCAAACATGTTTCTACAAGTAGGGGGGGGACAGTATAACGGACGGGATCCTTGTCCCAAGGGCGCGAACGTCCTACCCCGGCTACCTAAAGAATAACCTATTAAAAATAGGCCAACCAGATATATATTCTGGATGACCTTATAATACGAAAGGGCGCGATTATGGAACAACATAGGTAGAAATGATCAAACTTTTTTATAAAAACCAAACTTAAATCTGCTGGATAAGAATCCGTTTTGATTAATCTTTTCAAAATAGACTCTTTTTATTTGCCGTAGAATACGGGTTAACACGATATTTTTAGTCAAACTTTATTTTAAAGCTACATTTACAAAATTTTCGAAGTGTTGGCCTACCGCAACAACTCTTTAGTTTTATATTGTATTTTATTAAAACTTTTTGCAATGTTATGCTTCCAAAATAAACTTCCTGCAACTTTATGGGTTATTTTGAATGATAATTTTGTAATATTAGATCTTAAAACCGATAATTTTATGCAAAGTTATGGGTTAGTGGTATGCAAGTTTATGGGTTAAGTCACATTTTGTTTGTAAAAAGAAGCATAAGATGGTCGTTTCGGCCAGCTTATGCTTCTTTTAGTTTACGGCCAACTTATGCTTCCCATGTATAGCAAAGCAGCTTGTTTATTTAAATAGGCTTTTTTACATAATCCGTGATATAGGAAGTTGTGAAGGAACATGTACTTTAATCCTCTCTGTTCCCATAAATGATTAAGATGATAAAGACAACAGGGAGGACCGTTAGCATAAATAGGTTGAAAGGAACAAACTTTCTCATTATCCATACAGCCAAAGATGCTGTTGCTATGGTTAGATATTCTAACATCTCTTCTCTTTCCCACTCTTTTCTGTTCAGAAGGATGTTAAGAAAAGCGACTGGCGGTGCAAGAAAAGTAACTATGTAAATAAATCTTTTTTTCAAATACCAAGGTTTTTCTTGTTTGGATGTGTGCTTCATATAAACCTCATTTTCTTTTTATATTCTACGTAATAACACCCCCCCACGCCATTTATCTGAAAGGTAGGAGTAACTGTACTTACTTGTTGCGATTTTGTTGAATTTTATAGTCAATTATTCTTGCCAAGTAAAAACATACAAAAGATACAAGACCTAATAGCAACAAATTAGGCTGTGATTGCTTGGCAAAGGAATAGACAATGAATGTTGCTACTACAAGGCATAGAGAACTAAGAATAGCTGGAATAAAGCCTTTTTTGAAGAATTTTTCTTAATTGTAACATAATGATAAAGAGATAGAGAGGGGGTTTCTCCTGCATATTTTATTCATGTGAGGTTAACATAACCCCGATTATTAGAAGTTGTATATACTCGTTATATTTGTAGAATATTACTACTTATAAAAAGAATTGAAAAGGAATTCAAAATATGAGAAATACTATGGACTCTTTTTTTCGGACTATCACACTTATTACTCTTTACATGATGGTTAGACTCAGCCAATTTTTTGGTGGAATGAAACAAAATAAAAGATAATAGATCCAGTAAAACATAAAGTAAGGATGCTTTATTTATTCTTACAACTCACTTATGAGTTAATTATTAGTTCACGGCAAATTTATGCTTCCTATTGTGGCAAACTTCTGGATAAAGTGACATGTATAACAAGAAGCATAAGATTGTTGTTCCGGCCAACTTATGCTTCAAATATGTATACGACAAAAAAAGATAGCCCAATAAGCCATCTGTAGTAGTTTACATAATCAGTGTTAGCGGAAGTCAATGTATCTAGAATGTTAAAAATCCATTCCGGTAAACGACCTGGAATGGATTTTTATTTACATAACATATCATTATCGGGATTTAATATATTTAGGAGACTATCAAAAGCTCTTCAGATTGCTTAATTGGAGGGCTTTTTTGTTCACATAATCAAGTGTCATCAGAAGTTAAGAGTTTTTTCTAAATATTTTAGGGAGATACTAAAAGAAAAATTAATGGGGTAAAAAAAATGATTGAAAAAGGGAAAATTTCTGCATTTCAGCTGGCATTTCTGATATTATCACTGATAATATCAACCGCTATTCTTAATATTCCAATTATCACGGGTAGGTTTGCACATCATGATATGTGGATTTCGCCAATTTTAGCGTCCCTCAACGGATTTTTGACAGCGTTTATTGTGTATCAATTACATAAAATCTACCCAAAAGAGACCATCATTCAATACAGTCAGCATATTATGGGACGGATTCTAGGAAAAATACTTGGATTTGTCATATTGTTCATTTTTCTGCATGTATGTGGCATTATAGCTAGGGAGTATGCGGATTTCATTATTGCTGCTGTTCTCCATAAAACCCCTATGGTCGTAATTACAGGAAGTATAATTCTTGTTTGTGCCTTTGCTGTGCGAGGCGGTGTGGAAGTGTTGGGAAGGGTCGCCCAAATATTTATTCCACTCTTGATGCTTCCGCTGCTACTATTTGTACTGCTCATACCTCAATTCAAACCAGAGAATTTATTTCCGATTATGGAACATGGGATCATGCCTCCAATCATGGGAGCAACTGGGGTCATAGTTTGGTTCGGTGAAATTTTTCTGATTTCCATGCTGCTTCCTTTTTTGACCGATCGTGAAAAAGGGATGAAATGGAGTATGATATCGGTGGTTGTCGGTATGTTAACCATGGTGTATCTCAATATTGTTATCATTTTTTTGTTAGGAGAATCAGCAATTACTTATAGATTTCCAGTGTTTCTTGGTTTCCGATACATTAGTGTTGCTAATTTTTTTGAAAATCTTGAGTCACTTGTGGTCGCTATGTGGGTGATGGGGGCGTTCATCAAACTTTCGGTGTTCTATTATGCACTTGTTCTAGGAACAGCCCAATGGTTACATCTATCTGATTACCGTCCCTTAGTATTTCCATTTGGTTTTCTTACGACTTTATTCGCTATATGGGTATCGCCTAATGCGCAAGAACTGTCCAAATTTTCCAGAACGATTCTCCCTTTTTATGCAACATCTATTATGACGTTCATTCCGATAGTGTTGCTATGTATCGCGATCATACAGAAGAAGTGGAAAAATAAATATTAGACATAGACACTGTATGTGTAGCAGTGTCTTCTTTGTATATTTTATACATGTGAAGTTAACATAACATCTCATTATCGGAAGTTCTCCTCACCACCAATCCCCAGTTTATCAACATTCTCATGAATGCTACATTAATTACAAATAAAGCCGTTTAATTTACAATAAAATTGTTTAAAAAGCAACAAGATGCAATAAGGTTTAATTTTTTGTATAATAATGGAAATTGGGAAATGTTTTTGAATTGCATGAAAGAACCAAAAGGGTTAGGTCATGCAATTCTTTAGGGGGGTGTAAAAATGGCAAATAAGATTATATTGCCAGAGTCTGCAGCGACTCATGCAAAGCCTAGTATTGGAAAGGCGATACTTTGCATGGGGTGGACTTTAATCTAAAATAAAATCGCCCAAGTAAGCTTATATCATTTCTAATATTCGGCTTTGCACCTTATTTTCATTTTTAATAAAGGAATAAGGGGCTGGCAGAAATGAAATATGTAAAAGCGACCGCTATTTTACCCGAAGAGCTGATAGTAGAAATTCAAAAGTATGTTCAAGGAGAAACAATTTATATTCCTAAACCAGAAACGACTTATCAAAAATGGGGTACACGTTCTGGAGGAAGAAAGTTAATTGATGACAGAAATACCTCTATTAAAAATGCATTTAAAAGCGGCAGGAGTATTTATCAATTGGCTGAGGAATATTTCCTTTCAATAGAAACAATCAAAAAAATTGTTTATTCTAAATGAATAGGGATAGGGACTGTGGCACTGATAATCGTAAGAATAGATTATCAGTGCTTTTTATATGTTGAGTTTGATTCTTAGTCATTCTCTACATTTCATAAAATAAAGCACTCTCATAAAATAAAAAGGGAATTAGCAAGCAACGTGAATAGGAGTGATGAAAATGGAACCTTTTATAAGAAGTGACCAGTATAACTTTATTAAAGCGCAAACACAGATTCTAATTAATGGACACTCGACCACTAACGATATGGATGTTCTTCATGCATTAAAAGATATCGCGAAAGAAAAAGTATTAGATTTGTTCATGGACATGAGTGATGAGAAAAAACAGTTCATAGATCCAATTCTTAACATTAAAGATAAAACCAATGCTGAAGAGTTTCTATCACAGTTAAAGCCGTATGTGATTCCTTTTAAAGAGGTAACTGAACAAACGATAAGAAAATTATTCCCAAAAGCAAAGAAGCTAAAGATTCCTTCATTAGAGAACATAGATTTGAAAGAGATTTCATACTTGTGTTGGGATGATAAGGGCTCGAATAAAAAATATATCGTAGCTCAACACCATAATAAGCTTATAGGTTTACAAGGTACATTTACGAGCATAAACCAAAAAGGAATTTGTGCGCTATGTAATCGATTTGAAGAAATAGGCATGTTTATTTCTGAAGCAAAAGGATCAGTTCAAGGTACATTTATTAAAAGAGGGAACCATATTTGCCAAGATAGTCAAAAATGTAATCAAAACTTAATCACACTGGATAAATTAAATGATTTTATTGTGTGGCTCAATAGTTGAGATGGTTGGTATAGTTGTGTTGCATTTTTAAACAACTCTATTTTCATTTGAAAAAATCACCTTTTATGAGCTTATAAAAGGTGATTTTTTTCCTCCCCTCCGTAAATATTTACAAATCAATCCTATTGCTATTTCTTTCTAAAGGAAAAAAATAAGGTGTAATAAAAGTGAAGTTAAATGGAAATAATGGAAATTGTCTAAAAATTAGGAGGTGTAGTGAGTGAAAGAAGAACTAAACATTTTTTTTCGAATTTTTACAACCACTAAGGATGCAATCGAAAAATTTATAAATATGCTAGACCCTGTCATTCGAAATGCCAAAGACGATCATGAACGCCTGTATTATCACCATATTTATGAAGAGGAAGAACAACGGCTATCACGTTTAGCAGAGCTTATTCCGCTTATTAGTAAATTTGAAAACGAAAAAGAAGAGAAAGATTTTTCTCCAACTAACAATGAGTTTAATCGCCTTTTACAAGAATTGAACCTTGAAAAATTCGGATTGCATAATTTTGTAGAGCATCTGGATTTAGCACTCTTTAAATTTACAGATGAGGCACGAAGTACGCTATTAAAACAAATGAGGGATATTTCTTATCAAGATTATCAACAAGTAAAAGAAATGCTAAAAAAGATAAATGAACAATTTGACCATGCCTATGTTGATCCGCATGCACACCATGATGAACATCACGACCATTTAGCTCCACCTAGTTCTTTACCAAGAGTAAAACAATCAGAGAAGAAAAAAGGATTTACTGTTGGGAGTTTAATATAACTAAAAATGTTAGGAGGAAGGAAGAATGAGCAAGTCTCAACTATTTCCAGATGCACCATTAACAAGCCAAGACTTTTTACAATTAGATCAAATCGTCATTGATACTGCACGAAGACAATTGGTTGGACGCCGTTTCATCGAATTGTACGGTCCGCTTGGAAGAGGAGTACAAAGTATTTTTAATGATATATTTATTGAAAACTACGAAGCAAAAATGGATTTCCAAGGATCATTTGATACAGATATTGAGTCAAGTAAACGAGTAAATTACACAATCCCATTACTTTACAAAGATTTCGTTCTATATTGGCGTGATTTAGAACAGGCAAAAGTTTTAGATATCCCTGTTGATTTTTCCGTAGCTGCAAATGCTGCCCGTGATGTTGCCATATTAGAGGACCAGATGATTTTTCACGGATCAAAGGAATTTGATATCCCGGGGCTAATGAATGTAAAAGGTCGATTAACACACTTGATTGGAAATTGGTACGAATCAGGAAATGCCTTTCAAGATATAGTCGAAGCAAGAAACAAATTACTTGAGATGAAACATAATGGACCGTTTGCTCTTGTTTTATCACCAGAGTTATACTCCCTGTTGCATCGTGTACATAAAGATACAAATGTTCTAGAAATTGAACACGTTCGTGAACTAGTTACAGATGGGGTGTTCCAATCACCTGTTTTAAAAGGAAAGACGGGAGTTATAGTCAATACAGGGCGAAATAATTTAGACCTTGCTGTTTCAGAGGATTTTGAAACAGCATATTTAGGTGATGAAGGCATGAACCACCCTTTCCGTGTTTACGAAACTGTTGTTTTGCGAATCAAACGCCCTTCTGCGATTTGTACACTGGACGACCCTAATATTTAACGGAGGAGTGCCAATGAATAAAAGAACATTAACTATCGGCTCTCTTATTCCTAGAAATATTAGTATTAACAAAGTTTCAAAATCCAATCCATCTAATCCGCCTGATCCAGAATACCGTCACTTTAATAAAATCATTTTGCTTCAAAAGCAAATGAAATTTGAAATCCAACCTACTAAAGGGAATTTATTAGATGTTGCTTTAGGCCAGGAACAAGCCTTACAGTATAAATGCCGAAAGGGAACTTGTGGAGTATGCACCGTCAAAGTTGCAGAGGGAAGATCCAGCCTGTCCCTTCCAAATGAAAAAGAGCAAAGCAAACTAAAGAAGGCCTTAAATGACGGGTATCGATTAGCTTGTCAGGCAGAAATCCTTTAAATTAAAAACGAGGTTCCTTGTGGAACCTCGTTTTTAATCTTATGCAAATAAGCGTTCATTTAAATAAATCAACTTTTCTTCAATTGGGAACGGCAGTGAAATGTTGTACTTTTTAAGTTCTTTTACACTTATATCTCGAACAAGTTTTAACGCTTCCTTCTTAAAAGAAGGTGTGACAAATCCATCATTTATTTCACATAACTTTTGTAAGTATTGTAAAGTATCTTGTAACAATAATTGTTTTACATAAGTATTATTCAGTTGGCAAATCAACTTATGCTGCAATCCTTTTATCACAGCAATTTGATCAACGTGTGCAATGATATTCGTTCCATTTTCATCTATAAAACATAGGGAAACATATTGACCTTTTGAGATATCAATATTTGTAAATACTGGGTTATGATATACTTCATCAGATGATAAATGAATCGTGTTTGCTTCTGCAACCCCGCCTATTTTACGGTGGTTTGCAATCACAGTATGAATATCCTTTAACCCATATAACATGTTCAACATATGGTTTCCCCCCGCCGGCCAATATCTAGATATTTCTGATATTATTGTATAGAAAATGAGAATCATTGTCAATTGGTTTTACTTTCCTAACGTCGGGATTATGTAATTATAATCAATCATATTACTTCAGTTTATTATTTAAGACATTCTCTTCTAAGACAGCAAATTTATCACCATATACTTTGGTAATATGCTTTTCTCCCCAAGCACATAGAGAGTCTAAAATACCTTGTAAACTCCATCCATATTCACTGAGCTCATATTCCACTTTTGGAGGAACTTGATTATGAACAATACGATTGATGACCCCATCTTCTTCTAACTCACGTAATTGTTGGGTTAACATTTTTTGTGTAATGCCTGGCATAAGACGCTTCAATTCACTTGTACGTTTTTTACCGTGTGTTAGATGACAAAGGATAACACATTTCCATTTTCCTCCTATTACTTCCAGTGTCGCTTCGACTGAAATATTGTACTTCTTTTTCTGCATATTCTTCCTCCTAATCAATAGATACTAAAAAGTACCTATAGAACTTTTTAGTATCTATATTACTTAAAAGTGCGTACTTTTCTTTATTTCTTATATATCCCATAATAACATTTGCCGGCTGATTTCTACCATACTCTTTTATTTATATAGTTTGTTTGAAAAGATTGAACAATACAACAAGACAATGATTAGGAGGAGAAAGAGTGACTTTAGATAAAAAACGAAGTACATTGGCACTGTTGGCATTAGCAGTGAGTGCATTCGCAATTGGAACAACAGAATTTATCAGTGTAGGACTATTACCGCTTATAGCTCAAGATTTAAAAATTACTGTAACGACAGCTGGATTAACCGTTTCTTTATATGCTTTAGGGGTGACATTTGGAGCGCCTATCCTAACGTCTTTAACGTCTAGTATGTCACGTAAATCTTTATTACTTTGGATTATGATTGTTTTTATTGTTGGTAATAGTATTGCTGCTAGTGCTGCAAGTATAGGCGTTTTACTAGTTGCTCGTGTCGTTTCTGCGTTTTCACATGGTGTATTTATGTCAATTGGCTCTACTATTGCGGCTGATTTGGTACCAGAAAACCGCCGAGCAAGTGCTATTGCGATTATGTTCACAGGGCTCACAGTAGCAACTGTTACAGGTGTCCCTTTTGGTACGTTTATTGGACAACAATTTGGCTGGAGATCTTCTTTTATCACCATTGTTGTAGTAGGTATCATTGCTTTAATTGCTAATAGCATCCTTGTTCCATCTGATTTACGAAAAGGTACTCGTACAACGTTCCGTGATCAGTTTACACTGATTACAAACGGCCGCTTACTCCTTTTATTTATTATTACAGCCTTAGGATATGGAGGTACATTCGTTGTCTTTACTTATTTATCTCCATTACTACAAGATATAACAGGTTTTAAGGAAGGAACTGTTACTGTTATTTTGTTTGTCTATGGGGTTGCGATTGCGATCGGTAATGTGATTGGCGGAAAGGTAGCTAACCGCAATCCGATTCGTGCATTATTCTATATGTTTATTGTGCAAGCAGTTGTGCTCTTTATTTTAACGTTTACGGCTCCATTTAAGGTAGCTAGTTTAATTACAATCATCTTGATGGGAGTATTGGCTTTTATGAACGTGCCAGGATTACAAGTATATGTAGTTATGTTAGCTGAACGTTTTGTACCAAGTGCAGTAGACGTGGCGTCTGCTATCAATATTGCTGCGTTTAACGCCGGAATTGCCATCGGATCCTACTTGGGCGGTGTGATTACAGATTCGATTGGACTCATTCATACGTCTTGGATAGGAGCATTGATGGTTTTGGGAGCCGTAATCCTAACAGGTTGGAGTCGAGCTCTAGAGCGAAAAGATCAAAAAATTACAGTGCAGAAAATACTTTTTTAGATCAAAAATAGTTCTAATACAATTTCAATTTATAATAATTAGGGGGTCTATTTATAATGGCAAAAAGTTTACAAGATACAACAACTTTGCATAACGGTGTACAAATGCCTTGGTTTGGTATCGGGGTTTTTAAAGTAGAAGAAGGTCCTGAGTTAGTGAATGCTGTAAAAACAGCTATTAAACATGGTTATCGCAGTGTTGATACAGCAGCTATTTATGGAAATGAAGAGGGAGTTGGAGAAGGTATCCGCGAAGGGATTAAAGAAGCTGGCATTTCTAGAGAAGATCTATTTGTGACATCGAAAGTTTGGAATGCCGATTTAGGATATGAATCTACAATAGCGGCCTATGAAACGAGCTTAAATAAACTTGGTTTAGAGTATCTAGATTTATACCTCATTCACTGGCCTGTAGAAGGTAAATATAAAGATGCATGGAGAGCATTAGAGACTCTTTATAAAGAAGGACGAATAAAAGCTATTGGGGTAAGTAATTTTCAAACACACCATCTTGAAGACTTGATGAAAGACGCAGAAATTAAACCGATGGTGAACCAAGTAGAATACCATCCGCATTTGACCCAAAAAGAACTTCAATCGTTTTGTCAGAAACATGGAATTCAGCTAGAAGCCTGGTCTCCATTAATGCAAGGTCAATTACTAGATAATCAGGTCCTGCAAGAGATCGCAAATAAGTATGACAAATCTGTTGCTCAAGTCATTTTACGTTGGGACTTACAAAACGGCGTTGTAACCATTCCGAAATCTACAAAAGAGCATCGAATTATTGAAAACAGGGCGGTATTTGATTTTGAGTTAACGGAAGAAGATATGGAACGAATTGATGGATTGAATCAGAATCATCGAGTCGGTCCAGACCCTGACAATTTTGACTTTTAATGATGAAGAGATTAAAGAAATTGATCGCATTTTTTAATAATAACAAATGAATAAGTGGGCGTGACGCGTTCGCGTCCTTTTGTTCATATCGATCTTTTTTGCGTAGTTGGGGGGATTATTGCTCAGATTGGTTGAATTACTTGTTAAATTGGTTGAATTATCACCCAAGTCGGTTGAATTATTCCAAAGGAAGTGATGATATGATAAAAAAAGAGCGTAAAATCCCCCTTAAAATTAAAAAATTAGCAGCCCTGTTGAGGCGATTGCCAACCACTCACTCAAAATACCGAGAAATTGAGGGTGAATTGGCTAAAAGTATGGCAGGATACAGGGGAGAGCAATCATTGGATTACTATTTGAGTCTTCTTCCTGACCAAGATTACCTCATTTTCCACGATCTTAGACTTCCTCATAAAAATTACTTCTTTCAACTGGATATCCTCATCCTTTCTGCATCATTCTTTCTTATCGTTGAAGTGAAAAACATCTCGGGGTTATTGCTATTTGATCATACTTTCCATCAACTCATCCGAAACGTAAATGGAACGGAAGAAGTTTTTCCAGATCCCATCCTTCAAGTTAACAGGCAAGTATCTCAGTTCGCTACATGGCTGGAACAAAACAAATCCCCGTTGATGCCAATTGAATCCTTAGTTGTCATTGCCAATTCTACTGCATTTATCAAAAGCACTTCGAACCGTTCAGGGCGTATGCGGAGAGTAATTCGCAGCACGAATCTCCAGGAAAAAATTAAGTTTTTCGAAGAGGTACACAAAAGCGAGAAATTGACAAAAAAAGACCTTCGCAAAATATCCTCCCTCATACTGAAACATCACACCCCGTATAATCCCAATATCCTTGAGAAATTTTGTGTTTTGAAAACGGACCTTTTAAAAGGTGTCCACTGTCCGAAATGTGCTTTTCTTTCTATGGAAAGAAAGCGAGGGAAATGGATTTGTCCCCATTGTTCTTACTCTTCTAAAGATGCTCATCTTTCTTCTTTGGAGGATTACGCGCTCCTCCTTCAGCCGACAATAACAAATCGACAATTAAGGGATTTTTTACAGCTTTCTTCCGGATCGATTGCCAACAAATTACTTCTGGCAATAAATGCACCTCATACCGGTACAACGAAGGGAAGAGAGTACCATCTATTAATCGATGAGTAAAATACGTAGCAGTGTAATTTTAAATTTAACATGATGAAGAACTTGAGAAGTTAAACGAACAAAGGACACATCTATGAGATGAGTCCTTTGTTATATTTCATTTATAGTATCGAGATGATTGTAAAAAATAAAAATATGATTAGTCTCCTGATAACTGGAAATCTTCTAATTGAATTACTTTCTTTTCACTGACAGAATCTGATTGAGCTAATTCAACTAAATAGGGTGCAACCTTGGCGGGATCATCACCAATGGTGGCTAAATTCGTTTTCATCACACCAGGATTAAATACATGCACCTGAATGCCATTTTTATGCTCCTCATCTTCAACGGAATAAGTTAATGCTTCAACCGCTGCTTTACTTGCGGCATATGCGCCAAATCCTGCAGCACCTTCTTTAACTAACCCTGAAGTAATGTTGATGATATGTCCCGATTTTTGATTTCTCATAATCGGTAAACATTCTCTCATCATTAAAAATACACTAGTGGCATTATTATGGAGTTGGTACTCCCATGAATCTAGCGGACTATCAACGACATGATATTGCTGAAAAACCGCTGCGTTATTTATTAAAATATCAATCTTTTGAAACTTAGCAAATGCTGCTTGCACAAGCATTTTTACATCAGATTCAGACGATACGTCTGCACGGATAGGCAAAACATCAACTTCATACTGTTTAGTAATGAAGTGTTCAACTTGTTCAAGCTTGGCATAACGACGTCCGCAAATGACAATGTTTGCCCCGGCTTTTGCAAAGGCAAGAGCTGTTTCTTTCCCTAGACCACTTCCCGCACCAGAGATAATTGCCACTTTCCCTTTTAAATTTTTCATCTACTTTCCCCTTTATTGGAATTAATACATGAATTTATATGTGAACTAATGTATTATATAAACCTTTAAAAGTCAATATATTCTGAAAATTAAAAGGCCTATAATATGGTCGATAACGAGTTGTATTTTGTCTGACTCTCCCCATCTCCACCAATATATTTAAAACCTTAACCCTCTAAATGCATTGGTGAAACTCCTGAAAAGTCTCATTTCATGTATGAATTTTTCTTTTTTGACTCAAACTAAGTAGAAAAGGGAGGTTCAGAATGATGAAACATGCACCTGTATTGCTTATAAAATTTATATCTTGTATAATCGCTTTCGCAATTGGTCTGGCTTTATTTTTTGATGCGACCATTGTTGATATCGTTTCCTTTAGTCTGTTTGTCACTATTGTCTCTTATATGTTAGGGGATAGAATTATTTTGCCGCGGGTTGGAAATACAGCGACGGCCATGGTGGATTTTCTTTTGACCTATATGAGCGTGTGGATTTTCGGCAGTATACTGCTAGATAACTATATGCAAATCGCCTGGGGAAGCATTCTGTCAGCAATTGTAGTTACAGTAGCGGAAGTCTTTGTTCATCGTTATTTGCTTACAGGCATTTCGAATCGTCGAACAAGTGAGAAACAGGGAGTCGCTTTCAACCGAACGTTGGCTTACGAATTTGCGGAAGAACAAGACATCCCGGATAAACATAAACCGAAATCAAAGGATTGATTCTTGTAACAGATTGTAAGAACGGAATACAGTTATTTGTCAGTCAGCATGACATAAACCGCTGTCCACGGTTACTGCACTTATGAAAAGCAGAGGCGGGCAGCGGTTTTATGTTTGATGAACAAATTAGTCAAAGAAGCAAGGTTTACGCTTGTATCCAAAATCTCCTTACGACGTTCCCATCATCTTCAATAAACTCAGACTCAAACACCCCGCCGTTTTTCAAAATCGTTCGTTCCGATCCGATATTTTCTTTGTCGCAGCAGACAAGCACGCGGTCTATTCCTAACTCCTCTGTTTTTTGCAAAGCCAAGGCGAGAATTGCGGTTGCATAGCCTTTTCGCCGCTCCGACGGACGAATTCCGTACCCGATATGACCGCCGCAGTTCAACAGTTTTTCAGTTAAGCCGTGGCGGATATTCACCGCACCGACCACTTTCTCTTCTTCATCAACGAGCCAATATGTCGAGCTTGGCACCCAGCCGGCAGGAATGTGTTCCTCGATCTCTGACTCCGCCAGAAATTGCAGCATGTCCTCAAAATCAGAAGGATCCTTGCTGATAACCCAAGGCACCATATTCTCGTTGCTTTCTTTCCATTCTTCATAAAAAGATATGTACGCATCGCGTAATTCGATTGTCGGTTTAGCTAAAAACACTTGATTTGCCATGCAGTTTCCTCCCTGTATTTTTACTTATTTTACTGCCCATACCGCAAAATAGTATAATCTTTTTAGACGTAAAACGAATTGAGTGAGAGGGCCGTTAAAGCTGGCGCCGCTCATTCATGAGGAGGAAACATGCTTCAAAAATTTGGTTTTTCCCCGTATGAAAGTAAAGTGTATGAAACGCTTGTATCTAGTGAAGAGCCGATGGACGCGACTACGATTGTGAAATATTCAGGCGTTCCCAAAGCAAAAGTGTATGAGGTATTGTCCCGCATGATTGATAAGGGATTGATTATGGATACGGTGTCCGAGAAGAAAAAGCTGTATGCCGCTTTGCCGATGGATATTGTGATTGAAAAGCTGACAAGGGATTTTCAAGACAGCATTGCTCAGCTAAAGAGGCATGAATCGAAAAAAACGTTCATTGACGACCGGGTGTGGAGCTTGAAGGTTCGGTCTTCTATCGATGCGCAGTGCCAAACGCTTATTGAAGAAGCTGAGCAATCCATTTTCATTTCGGCCTGGAATGATGATCTGGTTCATTATGTTCCGCTGCTGGAAGAGAAGGAACGGCAAGGTGTGGCGATTGAGGGATTGGTAATCGGAAAAACAGAAACGAACTTGTCTCATTTGCATACGCTGATTCCATCCGAAGAGCATGATGTATTGGAGCGATTCAAGCTTATTATCATCGATCAAAAAGAGGTGCTGTTTGCAGGAGTGGAGAACGAAAAATGGCAAGCGATGCGGACGATGTCCCAGCCATTCGTGAAGTTCTTTACTGAGTTTTTCTACCATGATGTCGCCTTAACGACCATTACAGGAAAATATTTCGACCAACTGAACGACGATCATGAAATAAGGCGCTTACTCATGCGATTGCGGTATTAGAAAAATAAAGGAAACACAAGACCTGAGCTTACATGGATGGAGCTCAGGTCTTTTTGTTTTCTAGGTTATTACAGTTTGTGTGCTGTCTTATTTTTTGCACTATAAAAAATATATCTTGCCGTTTTGTTTACAAAAGGTTACTATACGTGTAGTAACCTTTTAAGAGGGGGTGTAGGGATATGAACATGCGAGTATACATTTTAGCGGCAGCCGCTTTTATTATAGGAACAGTGGAGTTGATCATTGGAGGGATACTGAATCTTATTTCCGATGATTTACATGTATCTATAGGCGCGGCTGGTCAGCTTATTTCGATTTTCTCATTGTTTTTTGCCGTTTCAGCTCCTATTTTGCTTACAATAACTGCGAAAGTGGAACGAAAAACATTGTATTTATGGACGATGTTCGTCTTCTTTATCGGAAATGCGTTAGCAGCTGTCAGCATAGGTTATATGATGCTGCTCATAACAAGGATATTGACTGCCGCAAGCGGTTCATTGTTAATCGTTCTTTCTATCACAATCGCTTCTAACGTAGTAAAGCCGGAGTACAAAGGGCGGGCGATTGGAACGATTTTTATGGGAATCAGCGGATCGTTAGTGCTGGGTGTTCCCCTTGGAATTGTAATTGGAAATGAATTCGGATGGAGAGCGCCGTTCATTCTGATTTCCATTTTGACCATCGTAGCCATGAGCAGCGTTTATGCGCTGCTTGAACCAATTCAACCGAAGCCGGTTGTGCCGCTTCAGAAACAAATACAAGCATTGAGGCATTCGAAAATCATCAGTGCGCAGCTGATTACATTCTTCATGTTAACCGGCCATTTGACACTGTACGCTTACCTCACTCCTTTCCTGCAGGAAGTGTTAGGGATGAACAGCACTATGATCACAGCCGTCTATTTTATATTCGGTATCGCTGCGGTTACAGGCGGAGGCGCGGGAGGCTGGCTTTCTGATAAATGGGGAACGCACCGTTCCATTTTGACTATCATTTCTTTGTTTTCGGTTTCGATGATAATGCTGCCGATTGCAACAAAGCTGCCAACGTATGCGTTTTTAGTGATAGTCGTCATGTGGAGCGCGCTTAGCTGGGCGATTTCGCCGGCGCAGCAAAACTATCTCATTCAAACGGCTCCGGAAACATCCGAGATCCAGCTTAGCTTAAACACATCTGCGATTCATTTCGGGATCGCTCTCGGTTCGTTCATCGGCGGAGTTGTAATTGAAAAAAGCTCTGTGTTTTATAACGCTTGGGTCGGCGTATTGTTTGTCTTAGTGTCACTGGCGTGTGCAGTATTTTCTTTGACAAGACCTTTGCCAGAAAGTGCATCTAGTAACAAGTTATTTACAAAATAAACAGATAAAGAGAGGTGAATACCGTTACAAATGGGTTGTATCCATTTGTAACGGTGCATATATGAGTACACATATTGGAGCAAAGCAAGGAGAGATCGCAGAACGTATTCTTTTGCCGGGTGACCCGCTTCGCGCAAAGTATATTGCCGAAACATTTTTAGAGGATGTTACCTGCTACAACAACGTCCGAGGCATGCTCGGATTTACAGGTACTTACAAAGGCGTACGAGTGTCTGTGCAAGGAACCGGAATGGGGGTTCCGTCGATTTCCATTTACGTGAATGAATTGATTCGCGACTATGGCGTAAAGCATTTGGTACGTGTTGGTACGTGCGGCGCTATCCAAGAGGATGTCAATGTTCGTGACGTTATCGTTGCGATGACGTCCTGCACTGACTCTAATATGAATCGATTGACATTCCCGGGATTTGATTTTGCTCCTTGCGCGGATTTTAATTTATTAAAAAAAGCATATGATGCAGGTATGAAAAAAGGAATGCCTGTCCGAGTGGGCAGTGTCTTGACAGCGGATGTGTTTTATCGCGAGAGTATGGAACCTGTGAAGAAATTGGGCGAATACGGCGTGCTGGCAGTAGAAATGGAAACGACAGCTCTATACACATTAGCCGCAAAATACGGTGTGAATGCCTTGTCGATTTTAACGGTAAGCGACCATATCTTTACCGGCGAGGAAACAACGGCGGAAGAACGTCAAACAACATTCAGCGATATGATTGTGATGGCGCTGGATGCGGTGACGGCTGAATAAGCCTGCGTATTCGTACAAATGTTACACTTATCTTTTCACCGACTCAAGCATTGCTGGCGGCGCGTGCGGGAGCGACGTATGTGTCTCCGTTTTTGGGGCGCCTTGATGATATTGGTCATAATGGACTGGATTTAATTCAGCAAATTGCAGATATGTTTGCCGTTCATCAAATTGAAACAGAAATCATCGCAGCATCTGTGCGGCATCCGATCCATGTAACGGAAGCAGCCTTGCGGGGAGCGCACATCGCTACGATTCCGGCAAATGTGATTTATCAATTGATGAAGCACCCGTTAACGGATCAGGGGATCGAGAAATTTTTAGAAGACTGGAACAATGCGCAAGTGAAATAAAGTTAAAGGTGTACGTCAAGTACACCTTTTTCATTTTCATAAAGAAAGTATAAAATTCCGCGCCGCTGGTACTACCCCTTGAAGGCCACCACAGCCGAGAGAAACGCGAGCACCGATTTTAAAACGTTAGGGTAGAGGATTGTGACAAAAAAGTAGAAATTAGAAGTCACGTTTCTCGGTTCTGGTGCAAAAAGAGTTGGACAATTAATGTAACCTGAATATTACTCTGTCAAATAAAACATTTGTATAATTTTTGTTCTTTTTTGGAAATGTAAAATTGTACCGTTTATAAGAAAAAGCGTGAAGTAATGAGCCTTCTGAAAGTGGTAATCCTGAATTGTGAATAAGGAAGTGACCTGCGATGATTACCAGCCCCAAAGACCGTATTACGACAGCTCAAGCAGCTGTTGTCGTCATCAATTATACACTTGGAACGGGGATTCTGACCGTACCACGAGCATCTGCAGAGAAGGTGAAAACACCAGATATCTGGTTAACTGTAATTTTAGGTGGGCTGATCGCGATGATGGTAGGGGTTATTATCGTCAAATTAGGCCAACGGTTTCCAGGAAAAACCTTTTATCAATACAGCCAAGAAATTGTCGGGAAATGGGTGGGCGGGTTACTAAGTCTACTCCTTGTATGTTATTTTGTAATGATGTGTGGGTTTCATGCCCGTGCATTAGCAGAAGTGACGAGCTTCTTTTTGTTGGAAGGCACCCCATCTTGGGCCATCGTGATGCCATTTATGTGGGTGAGCCTCTATCTAATCATGGGCGGCATAAATCCGATTGCCCGTCTGTTTGAAATTATTCTCCCCATTACGGTCGGCATTTTTTTGGTGGTTGCTTTTATGGGCTTCAAAGTATTTGAGGTGGATAATCTGCGTCCGGTACTGGGGTTAGGGGTCATGCCAGTATTACAAGGAATCAAAACCACCGCTCTCTCATATACAGGTTTTGAAAGCATGTTGATTATAATGGCGTTTATGAAACAGCCAAACAAAGCAGTAAAAGCTGTTCTAGTCGGAATTTCCATCCCACTGATCTTTTACGTGATAACTGTCGTGATGGTCATCGGCGCGTTATCCGTCGATGGCGTGGTAACGAGAACATGGCCGACGATTGACCTCATGCGAAGTTTTGAAATGCCTGGTTTGTTCTTTGAACGATTTGAGTCTTTTTTGCTCGTGATATGGATTATGAAAATGTTTACTTGCTTTAACGTTGGTCATTATGCTGCTTCTTTGGGACTGGCGCAACTCTTTAAAAAGAACATTCATCCTTTTATGTTTGGCTTGCTTCCGGCTATTTACATTATTTCCATGATTCCGAAAAATACCAATGACCTATTTAAACTCGGGGATATGATGGGCAATTTTGCGTTGTTTTTATTTGGTTTACAACCGCTGTTACTGCTGCTTGTCTTAAGATTGAAAAAGAGGAGGCAAGAAGTAAAGTCATAACAATGTCCGGTTTCTTTTCGTTTCCTCAGTGTCGTTAATCTACTTAACATGATTTTATGCCCCTTTTCTTTCGCTAATTCTTAATTCCGGTAAAACCTTCACTCACTGAAGGTTCTCTTTATTTTTATTCATTATACCATCATCAAAAGAAAAGTCGTACGCGTATTGAGTATTTTTATCTTGATTTATTATATTAACGTTACTATAATTACATTAAACGTACGCGAATTGAGTATTTTCCGAAAACTTATTGTAGAAGAGATAGAGGAGCATTATCATTTGGAAAAATTGATGTTGTTTACGACTGGTGGGACAGTAGCCTCACTTGAAGGAGAAAATGGCCTTGTACCTGAATTGCAAGCAGATGAGCTGTTAAGTGGTTTTGGTATAAATAATAAAAGGATAAAAAAAGTGGCTATATACAACTGAATAAAAAAATCGTCTTTTTGTAGTGTGGAAAGAGCATCCGGCGGAGCATAGAAGCGGTCAACCCCTTTTCCTGTCCCATACAAGGATGAGAGAGAGGAAGCGAGTGCAGGCTTTGGTTCTGTATAGCAGCGGTTCATATGTCGAAATTATAAATCATTTATATATATATTTTTGAGATACTGCTATTAAGCTATAACTCAAATAATTGGGGGCTAAATAACACCTGACTTTGGACAGACTTCATCAGTTGATGAAGTTGATCTTTTTTTACAGTGAAAAAACTATGTATCTTCTAAGCTAGTAAATTTTAATAAGAGGTGATAGAATGCAACAATTTTTGTTGGATCTAGTCGGGGCAACGAATGATTTGCTGTGGTCTAAATTGTTAATTATTATGCTTGTTGCTTGCGGTCTTTATTTCACATTTAAATTGAAATTTGTACAGGTTCGAATGTTAAAGGAAATGGTCCGTGTTTTAATGGAAGGGAGAACTGGTTCTAAAGACAGCGTTTCCCCATTTCAAGCGTTCTGTATTGGTATGGCCGCTCGCGTTGGAACAGGCAATATCACAGGAATTGCGATTGCGATTGCATTAGGCGGTCCTGGGGCGGTATTCTGGATGTGGATTATTGCTATTATTAGCTCAGCAACCAGCTTTATTGAAAGTACGTTAGCGCAAGTATATAAAGTAAAAGATAAAACTGGTTTCCGCGGCGGCCCATCCTATTATATGGAAAAAGGATTAAACAAACGTTGGATGGGAGTATTATTCTCCATTTTAATTACGCTTTCTTTCGGTCTTGTATTCAATTCTGTACAATCAAATACCGTTACAATTGCTTTTGAGAACGCATTTGGTACAGATCGTTTAACTGTAGGGATTATCATGACACTTGCTTTTGCTGCGATTATCTTTGGCGGTGTGCAGCGTATTGCAAAACTGGCTGAATACAAGGTTGTGATTCTAGCCGTGTTATACCTTGGTATTGCATTATTTGTCATAGCTATGAACATAACAAAACTGCCGGAAGTTCTTTCTCTTATTGTTCAAAACGCGTTTGGCTTTAAACAAATAGCAGGCGGTTCAATCGGCGCTGCGCTCATGAATGGAGTTAAACGTGGTTTATACTCGAATGAAGCTGGTATGGGGAGTGC
>NZ_AUMR01000078.1 GCF_000430785.1 Ectobacillus panaciterrae DSM 19096 | reverse complement strand
ATTGCTCTTTTCAAATAGGCATTTAAATATAACATCATTGCTTTCTTTTTTTGTTCATCCAATATCAGCGAATCTACAATACTAATTATTTGAAATGCATGATAAGCTCTTTCTGAAATGTGTTTCTTTACTTCATTTCCCCATTCCAAAGATAAAGGGTATTTTGCATTGTTACTAATTCTTCCTTCTCTTTCTTCAACACTATATATCGTCAGGGGTTCTGGAAAAAGGAGGAATTTAACACTATTCTCTCTTAATCTCAGACAAAAATCCCAGTCCTGGTGTTTTTTTAAAGTAGGATTAAACAATGTTTCTTTACCTATTTTGCTGGGAAATAAAAATGTACTCGTTTGAACTAAATTATTACCAATAAAGATATAATCCATAATGTCTTCTTTATCTCGCAAAGGTTTGTTTTTGATAATTTCTTCATTTCTCTCGCTTTTTCGGATAAGATCAGTAAAACACATGATGTTATCTTCGTTATAATCTTTTATAAATTGGAGTTGCTTTTCTAACTTTGTAGGGACCCATTCATCATCAGAATCTAATAGGGCTATATAGTCTCCAATACTCTCTTGTATACCTATATTTCTGGGACGAGTTCCTTGAGAATTTTCCTTTAATTTGATAAATTTAATTCTATTATCACTGATGGACTTTACTACATCTTCTGTATTATCGATCGAAGCATCGTCAACAATTATTATCTCAAAATTAGAATAAGTTTGTCTTAAAACACTTTTAATTGTCTTTTCTATTTGGTGTTCTCTATTGTAAGTAGGAATTACTACACTGACTAAAGGATTTATACTTCTAGCCATAATTTATCCCCTCCATTCTGTACCCCTATATAGCGAATTGATCAGTTAAAATTTAAATAATCTCAAAATAAAATTCAACTTCTATCAGTAGAGGATAAGGAACCCCCTACTGATAGAAGTTGAACAAATTAGGCTTTTACAGAGAGATAATCCTCCACCTATGTTTCTTTGGTTCCTTCAAGCATTGAGATGAAGGTCTTACTACCTGTTAATGCAGGATAAAGTCTTTCTTTCGGAAGAAATAAGAGTAAAAAATACGCTAAATATACCGGCGCAGAGTGTATAAACTGTGAGGTCATATAGGAAGCATTTATAATATATCCTGGATATATTATAAGTATAATTAGAAATAATATATCTTTAGATACTATATAAGCCTTTAAATTTAGAATAAAACCATAAATTATGATTAAGGCGACCAAACAAGTTCCAACTACACCTAATTTAACATATAGACTTACAAAAACATTATCAACAAAAGAAACCTTATAACTTCCGAGAGAAGAACCTCCGCCACTCATAATTTCTTTTCCTAGCCCATCTCCCAAAATAGAATTTTGTACACTTTCAATTGCATATTCATTTGTTACTATTCTATAATCAACTGAGCCAGACCCCTCATTAGTAAATCTACTTAATACCTCTCCAATAAGATCACTATTAGCTAATAGGGGTGAATTTACTAAAACTATTCCTAATAATAGTAATATAGGAATAGTAAAAAATAATATTCCAACATATAGAGAAGTAATTTTTTTATTTATAGCTTTATATAAGAATAGGTATATTAAAATAAAAAAGATCATTATAATACCTAAGGATATTAATGTTCTATTTTGAGACATTAAGAGAGATATGCTATTCAATAATATTGCAATTGTATTTAGCATTCTATTTTTTTTGATAAAAATCATATAAATTGATAAAAATAGGAATATATATTGGGCAGTATTATTAGGAAAAGTAACCCTATTCCCCCATATAACTCCATAAACATCTCCGTATAGATACGCTAAAAAACTGCCTCTCAAAAATAAATAGATAAAGATAGTTAAACAGGAGTATACAATTCCACTAATAATAAATGTCTTTATTATTTTGTTTGAATCTATTCTAAAAAGATTGATCCATTTTTGTAAAACAATATAAGTTAAAATAAACTCTAATAGTAATCTTATATCACTTGTTAAATAGGAATTATGGTTTTGACGGCCTATAAGGATTCCTATAATTAGGATACCCCAAATGGATGTAAAAACTATTATCTCTATTTTGCTAAAAATTAATAGTTTCTTTCCTCCCTTAATTGCTAAAATGAAACTCATAATTATTAAAAGCCATAATCTTGTATCCCATATTATATTTTTAGATATAAACCCAATAAGTGCCTCAAAATTATTATTTCTAGGGATCACTAAATTGGAAAAAATAAAGAGATATAATATATAATCATATTTCTTTCTAATAAAAAAAAACAAAAGTAAAGTCAATAAGATGATTGTCACATCATTTCTACTCCTTTAAATTGTATCTTTGTAAAACCTTGTTATTTCTCTTTATTAAGACTAAAGAGTCTATTAAAACTTCCTTGTATATAAAGAGTAAAGTTATTACATTAAAAATCCCTAATAAAATACAAATTATGTCTAATGAATTAAATGTAGCATAAAAACAAAAAACAATCAGGTTAATGGTTACTAAATAAAATTTCTTTAAATTATAGTTGTTTGTATACAATTTTTTGGAAAAGAATGTTCTTAAAGAGAAGAATACAATATAAGTAAACCCTGTAGATATTGCAGCCCCTATTCCACCCATAGATGGAATTAAAATACTATGACCAATAAGATTAACTATAGCTGTTAACAAGGTTATTATAATATGATATTTTGATTTTTTTTTAAAGTTTATACCTAACACTGTAGTTTCAGAGATAGTATACATAAGTGGCATAAACACTAAGAAAGGTATCATACTACTGGCAGGTCTATAACTTTCACCTAAAATTAGAATAATAACATCTTTCAAGAGGACTATTAAAATGCTAATAAAAAACATCACAAAAGTCACAATTTTGTTAACCTTCGTAAAAAAAGCCTTATTGTCTAAGTCCTGTTCAAATTTCTCATAAGCCACAGGAACCCAAAACATGGAAAATGCCATTTGAACTGCATTTAGGAGAGCTATTATAGAAAAAGCAGCTGAATATATGCCTAACTCTTTATAGCCTTGGTAATGCTTAATAAATAATCTATCACTAGATTGAAATAACCAGGTTATTAAAAAGGTGAAAATAAGAGGGGTTCCATATTTCAACAGTTCTTGAGAGGTGGTGTTTATCTTCCCTCTAAAATTTTTATAACTCCACAGGTCTCTTTCAGCTACAATGGCAATTATAGTAGCAAGTATATTGGATATCACGGTAGCATATACTAAAATTAGAAAATTTCTATTAAGAACAAAGAAAAGAAGTAGGATAAAGATAATATTTGTTATTTTCTGTATTATTTGCAATGTAGAGAAAAGCTTTCCATTCTGTTTCATCCTAATTACCAACATGGCAAATCTATTTAACAGTAAAGCGAAATTATTTAAAATGATTAAAAAAAGAAGTTGATAATTCTGTTCTTTAAATAATTGCTGTAGCAACATTTGTTTGAAAAGTATAATTATTATTGTTATAAAAATACAGAAAATTACTGATAAAGTAAAAGTTCTATACAAAAGCCTTCCTCTATTACTCTCAACTTCTATATAAAAATATCTCACAAAAGACTGATCCAATCCTAATAAGACAATTGCATTTATTACATTTGCCAATAACAAAAACATTGAAAATTTACCAAATTCTTCCGGGCTAAATAAACGAGTATTAAGAGGGGAGGAAACGAATCCTAAAATAAGAACTATCCCACTTCCCACAGCATAATCCATGAACTTCCTGAACAGATTTTTACTAGACATTTTTCCCACCATTTTCCTTAACACCAGTCTTTATTTACGGTTGAACATTGATTGTAAATTAAACTTAAAATAGTCCATTTCAAGTTCAATTTACATTTTTACAACTTTAATATTTTACCACATAACAGGAAATTTAAATTAACAAATCCCGTTTTGTGCTTTATCTTTATAACTTTAACAGAAATGTCATACCCGTAAATTTCAACTTAGAATGTACCTAATTATAGGTATTTTTTCTTTTTCACCATTAAGCGACTGACTAATATCTTCTGTACTTTTATATATTTATACAACCGATTCAAATAGCCTTTCTAGCTTCTTGTTTAACGTAGTAATGTTATGTTTATCCTCAATACTTTCTCTTGCAGAATAGCATATTTTTTCTGTATATTTATCATTTTCAATGATAAATTTAATTTTTTCATATATAGCATCTGAATCTTTTTCAGGAACTAAAAAACCATTCTCATTATTAATAATCAATTCCGGTATACCACTATGATACGTAGAGATTACGACTTTTTGCATAGCCATTGCCTCCATCAAAACTACAGGTATTCCTTCCATATCTCCATCAGCTCCTATAATACTAGGCGCTAAAAATATATCAGATCTCTCAATCAATAGTATAGCATCCTCTTGTTTTTTCCATCCAAGAAACTTAATTCTATCTTGAGTATTGGAATTTGCCACCTGAGTTTGCAACTCGGCTTTTAAAGGCCCGTCTCCAATAATACTATACTCAACATCGTAACCTTCATTTATTAATTTGGAGACTGCATCAATTGCGAATTTAATTCCCTTTTTTTCCACAAACCTAGCAACTGATAGCAGCTTAATAGTACCCTTAAGTTTGGATTTCACAGGACTAAATTTGTTAATATCTACGCCCATAGGGTGAATCATAATTTTGCTTTCTTCACAACCTAAAGTTTTAAGTTTTTGTTTCCAAAAATCACTAATTGGTAGAAACACGTCACCTTTTGAGAAAAGAAAATTATATATATTATTTCCTCTATATTTTAAATACGTTGTCATATCATAACCGTGAAATGTAGTGTAAACCTTTCCTTTTATAATCCCTAAATCCCTTAATATAGTAGCTAAAAGTCCATTAGGGCCAAAATGACAATGTATAATATCATACTCTAACGGTCGTTTCTCAGAAATTAAGTCTTTAAGAACCAATATATGTCTCAAATATAGAGCTTCCTTCCCATACTTAAGGAAATTTAAACTTTTAAATAGTAAAATTGGATTATTAAAAAATTTATTAAATAAAAACCTAAAACTTTCTTTTAATATATCTTCTTTTTTTGAGGGCACATTGTAGTAAATCGTTTTATTAATTAAAGAATATTTTTTTATGTCTTCATGGAACACTTCTTTACTTCTTGGTTTTTGAGCTAGTATTTCAACTTCATGACCTTGATCAATCAAACCCGTTATTTGATTTAAAACAAAGGTTTCCGATAACTTAGGAAACTGATCAACAACAAATAATATTTTCACTATAGTTCACTTCCTCTACAACTAATCCGTTATATATAAAATCATTATCATTTTACAGTCCATTTTTATTGACGCCTCAGCGAATCATTTTTGCTAACTTAAATGAAAGCAATTTATTTATTAGATACTACTAATATTATGAAAGCCAATAATATTTCATGGAAGAATTGTTTAAATTTATAATAGCTAAAAAATAAGGGATCAAGTATTATTCAGTAGGAAGACCATTAGGAGATTAGGAATCTTTATGGGTTTTGCTCGTCCTCTTCCAGAGACTTACTATTACACAGGTATCTGATCTTAGAACTTTTCAGAAGTTATTTATTTCCCGAAATAAGAATTTACAATATTCGTTTTTCTAGTTTTACTAGTTTTACTAGTTAATCTAGCACATACTTTAATCTAATCGTCAAATCCAATACTATCTTCTAACTTCTCACGCATCTCCTGTATCTCACCTTTAGTTTTTTGGTCCCAAGGAGTTGAAAATACAGGTACACTTTCCATAATTTCTCTGCTTTTTTCTATATACTCACTAGTTTTTCCCATGATTTTAGCTGGAACTCCGGCAACCACACATCCGCTTGGTATATCTCTATTGACTACACTTCCTGCAGCTACTATAACATCGTCTCCTATTTTTACATTTGGAAATACTATACTACCCCATCCAATAAAAACCCTATTTCCTATTTTTACTTTCCCGACCTTAGTTTTACCAAGACTATGTTTAGTTGATGCATCGTGTGCAAGAATAGAACTATTAGTAATAGTAACATCATTTCCTATTTCTATTAAAAAACAATGGCCGTAATCAATGTGAGTGTCATAAATTTTACAGTTTTCGCCTATCTTTAGACCTCTTCTTTTTAGCCTAATTAATTTTAACTTCATCAATAAATTACTTAGTCCCATTTTTCTCACCAGAAATCATTGATTTATTTAATGCTAAGTAGAGATTTTTTATTGTTTCAAAATAGCTATCAATATTAAAAAAGTTTTCCGCTATTTCTCTTGCCCTTGCACCCATCTTATAAAAGTCCGATCCCATTAGAAGTTTAAGTGTATATTCGGTTAACTGATCCTTATCACCGGCATTTAGAAGGAAGCCATTCTCTCCATTCCTAACTGCCTCATTTATACTCCCTACATTAGTTGATATTACCGGTATACCATAACTAATCGCTTCTAAGATAGACATTGGCAATCCTTCATTATATGATGGCAATATAAACAAGTCTGTTTCTCGTAAAAGGTTATGCTTTTGTTCATTATTAACCCAACCTACAAACTTGAAATATGAGTTTAATCCCAATTTGACAACTAACGCTTTGGCGGATTCCGCTAGTTCACCATCACCTGCAATAACAAATTCAACTTGCTTGTTGTTTTTTTCGAGTTCTTTAATTATTTCTTTTGAAGCCTCTATTAAATCCAAAATTCCTTTTCGTTTAATTAAGACAGCTAGAAATAATATCTTTATTCTCTCATTATTAATCGCATTTTTATTAACCGGAATTTGAACAGAATTCCTTAATATAAAGGTATTCGACTCTGGTTCTATCTGTTTTATTATCTTATTCCAACTTTCTCCTAAAGTAATTACTACATTAGACCCCTTTAATAACTTATGTATTTTTACTTTCAAGTTACTACTGCTTTTTTCGTAAAAGTCTTTAAATTCCGCACCATGGGTATGAGTAATTACTTGTTTATTAAAAAATTTAGCTAGTCTAAAAACAATGTATTTTCTGCTAAAACTTCCTCTTTCCGACATATGCATGTGTACAATTTTCACTTTCCCAAAAACTAGCTGACCACAAATTTCAATTAATCTCATCAAAAAATAAAGCGTTTTTTGAATCTTCCCGACACCCTCTATATGCGTCGGAATATATTTAAGAACAATATCATCCCCAAAATTATGGCGTAAAAAGGATTCTACTACAGTAGTCATACCTCCTTTAACATTCAAACTAGAACCAACCATTAATATCTTAGTAATACTTTGTTTTTCTGCCTTCACCTTATTCTCCACTTTCTCATGTTTTTTATACATCTAAAGATTTCTAAAAACTCGAATTATGGAATTGGTAAGTAAATTTTATGTTAAACATACAATTTGACCACTATTTCGTTAATTCCTTTAGAATCAGTTTCACAAAATACAAATCGTTAACAAAGTACCTTTTAAACATTCTCCTAGGCTCTTTAAGAAAACGATAAAACCATTCTAAACAAAGTTTTTGCATCCACAATGGTGCTCTCTTTACTGTTCCAGCCATAAAATCAATAGCTGCCCCAACTTGAATACTTACAGGAACCTTTAATGAATCTAAATTATTAGCAATAAAGAGTTCTCCTTTAGGTGAACCTAAAGATACAAATAATATATCAGGAGAAAACTCATTTATTTTGTTTAGGCTTTTCTTAAGTTCAGTAGTATCATTTTCAAACCCAAATGGGGGAGAATAACTTCCAATGTTAAAATCTACTCCAAATTCTTTTTTACATTTTTTCACAACCTCATCTGCAACTCCTGGCTGTGAACCAAAGATAAAGACTTTATAATTCTTTTCATATGCAAGCTCAAGTAACTTTGGTGTTAAATCTGCACCTGATAATTTTGACTTAAATGGTTTGTTAAATAGTCTAGATACTATTACTATAGGCATACCATCCACCAGCCTTAAGCTAGCCTTTTCATACGCCTTCTTAAAAGCTTTATTTTTATTTATATTAACTAGATGGTCCACATTAGGTGTAACAACAAAACTGTTGGAGCCTATACTTTTGTTCGTAACAATTAATTCATCTATAGTCTTTAACGCATTACACATGTCTAAGTTGTCAAAATTAATACCAAATATATTAATTTGTTCTCTTTCCATTATTGGAATCCTCACTTATTTATATCTTTTGAATTAAATTCATAATTAGTTCTTTCTGTCAAAATAAAACTATCATGTTTCTTCATCATAGGATAAAGCATCATGAGTTGCTCTAAATGTCCCCCAGATGAAGCGACAAAACATATCTTTAAAATTCTCCCTCTTTCGTTTGCATCAAAAAATAAAAAGGTAGAAATTTTAAATGCATGCTACCTTTTTATCTTTTGATTAATTTTGAATTATTTACTCTCAATGATTAAATCTTGTTTATTGGATAGTCGTCTGCCTATTGAATAATAATTTATCTCATGCTCTTGCACAACTTTAAGACTAAAGCAATTTCGTCCATCATATACAAACGCAGACTTCATTTTTTCTGCAAATATTTCTAATGGCAAGGACTTAATCTCATCCCATTCCGTTAAGATAAATACTAAATCTGTACCCTCAATAGCCTCTAAAGCACTTCCTACATATTGTACTTCTTCAGGCAGAACTTTTTTTGCATTTTCTATTGCTACAGGATCATACGCTTTTACATTAGCTCCCATTTTAATTAACTCTGGAATAATAGCGAGTGATGCAGCTTCACGGATATCATCAGTATTTGGCTTAAACGCTAACCCTAAAACACCAATAGTTTTACCTTCTAAAGATGAAAAATCTTTTAAAGCTTGATCAATAAGTTTGCGCTGTTGCTTATTGTTAAACTCAATTACTGCACTCAATAAACTAAAATCATACTCGACATTCTCAGCAATTTTCTTTAAAGCCTTTGTATCTTTAGGGAAGCATGATCCACCATAACCAATTCCGGCTTTTAGGAATTGATTACCTACACGTGAATCCATCCCCATTCCAAAAGCAACTTCTTCTACATCCGCACCTACTTTTTCACAAATATTTGCTATTTCATTTATGAAACTAATTTTAGTAGCTAAAAATGCATTGGAAGCATATTTAATCATTTCAGCACTTCTAATATCTGTTTCAAAGATTGGAATTCCAAACGGTTCATTTACTTTACGAATTATTTCTCCTGCTTTTTTATTGTCTGCACCAATGACAATCCGATCTCCATGAAAAATGTCATAAACAGCTGAACCTTCACGTAGAAATTCAGGATTTGAAACTACTTCTACATTTAAATGAGATGATACATTTTCTTTCAATTTCTTTTTAATGTAATGATTTGTTCCTACAGGTACTGTACTCTTAGTTACTACAACAATATCCTTTTTAATAATTTGAGCAATTTGTTGGGCTACTTGGTTAATATAGGTTAAATTTGCAGTTCCATCTTCATTCTCAGGTGTTCCAACTGCTATATAAATAACATCTACTTCTTTAAAAGCCTCTGCGTGTTGAGTGGTAAAATGAAGACGCCCCGCTTCAATATTTTTCACCATTAGCTCATCTAAACCTGGTTCATATATAGGCGACTTTCCTTCTTTCATTTTCTGTACTTTGTTTTCATCAGTATCTATGCAAATAACATTATGTCCGATTTCGGATAAACCTACACCAGTAACTAATCCTACATAACCCGTTCCTACCACTGCTATGTTCATATTTTTACTTCCCCCTAGTAAACGCCATACTTTGAAATACTAATTAGAGCATATACATAACTTTTCTACTAACATCGTATTTCAATATGTAACTAATTTTAAAAGTTCTAACCAATAAAATTACTATTTCGGCGTTTATATTCTAAACTCTTAAAGTAATAGCTTCATCATATTAAAATGCACTTTTCGAACCAAACAATAGAAATACTGTCTTAAAAATCAATTTAATATCAAACAACAGGCTTCTATTTTGGATGTACTGCAAATCTAGCTTTACCATTCCTTCAAATCCAACTGTATTACGTGCACTGACTTGCCATAGACCTGTACAACCAGGTGTAACAAGTAGGCGTTGCATATCATAAGCTGTGTACTGCGCTACCTCACGAGGTAAAGGAGGACGAGGCCCTACTAAACTCATGTCTCCTTTTAACACATTAATAAATTGTGGGAGCTCATCAATGCTAGTTTTACGAATAAACCTTCCCATCCTTGTTACTCTCGGGTCATGCTTCATTTTAAACATGGCGCCGGACACTTCATTATGCTTTAGAAGCTCCTGCAGCCGCTCCTCTGCGTCTGTAACCATTGAACGAAATTTGTACATATCAAATTCTTTGCCATCTTTTCCAACACGTTTTTGCTTAAAAAACACAGGTCCTTTTGGATCTTCCATTTTAATGGCAAGAGCTACTAGAATAAATAGAATAGATAATATGATAAGACCACAAGATGCACCGATAAAATCGATGCATCTTTTTATAAACAAATACAGTTTCCGTTCATTTACTTCTTGTTTACTGAGCAGTTGGGATTCTGGCTGCGATACACTTCTGTTTGCTACTTTTACCACGTCCATACCTATCCCACCTTACATTTATAGTGTCATTTTTTGTCCTTCCAATACTCCGTTCATAAACTTGAGTAGGTCCTCTTTTAAATCTTCATGCTGCAATGCAAACTCAATAGATGTCTGAATAAATCCTAATTTCTCCCCAACATCATAACGTTTTCCTGCAAAGTCATAAGCAAACACGCGTTGAATCTCATTCAAACGCTGGATCGCATCAGTCAATTGAATCTCTCCGCCTGCACCAACTTGTTGCTCTTCTAAGAACATAAAGATTTCCGGTGTTAACACATAGCGGCCCATAATTGCTAAATTAGAAGGCGCTGTTCCTGGAGCTGGTTTTTCTACAAATTGACTTACTTGATAGCGGCGACCACTTTGTGCTGATGGATCAATAATACCGTAACGGTGCGTCTCATGATCTCCTACAGTTTGTACACCGATCACAGAAGCCTGTGTTTGTTCATATTCGTCCATTAATTGACGAAGGCACGGTGTTTCCCCCTGTACAATATCGTCACCAAGAAGTACCGCAAATGGCTCATCACCAATAAAGTTTTTCGCGCACCAAACGGCATGTCCAAGTCCTTTTGGTTCTTTTTGACGAATATAGTGAATGTTTACTTTGGAAGATTCTTGTACTTTTTCTAGAATTTCATATTTACCTTTTTCTAAAAGATTTTGCTCCAACTCAAAAGCATGGTCAAAATGATCTTCAATCGCACGCTTTCCTTTTCCCGTTACGATAATGATGTCTTCAATTCCAGACTCAATTGCTTCTTCTACTATGTATTGAATCGTTGGCTTATCTACAATCGGAAGCATTTCCTTTGGCATTGCTTTTGTTGCGGGCAAAAATCTTGTTCCTAATCCCGCTGCTGGTATAATGGCTTTTCTTACTTTCTTCAAAATAAATCCCCCTTGTATCCTTTTAAGTGTTATATAACAATTTAAAAATAAAAAACTTAGCTATATGGTCGTACATCACAACAACATAGCTAAAGTTTCTATTTATGTATAAAAACTAAAAACGGGCATTAAACCCAACCTCACACCATACTCTTGACGACGCGCGTCTAAGGTAAAACACATTTACCCACAGTATGACCGAGTACCTCCATTGATAGCGGTAAGGAGACATCACCGTTTCATCATCAGAAAAGCGGAATCGGCTCGTTCAGCTCCGGAAGGCAGAGGTTCTCTCCCCAAAAAGGCGCTTTTTGCCTTTATGGGGGGAGGTTCTCTGACAGGAGGAGCTAGCCGGCGGAGCTGGACATGAAGAAAAGCGGAGCCGGCTCGTTCAGGTGCAGAACCAGAGGTTCTCTCCCCAAAAAGGCGCTTTTTGCCTTTATGGGGGGAGGTTCTCTGACAGGAGGAGCTAGCCAATGGAGCTAGACATCAAGAAAAGTGCAGCCGGCTCGTTCAGGTGCAGAACCAGAGGTTCTCACCCCTAAAAGACGCTTTTTGCCTTTTTGTGGGTGAGGTTCTCTGGTGGCAGCACCTAGCCGGTGAAACTAGACATGCCCCATTTAAATACTTCACTATCCTTTTAGAAGATTCCGAATAATTTTCTTCTTCGTACCGGTTCCGGATCTGACTTGTATACTGGCTTTCCTGCTATAATCGAGTAAACATTTTCTTGGAATAAATAGAGTGTTTCGGCTCCAAATTCTTTTTCTAACGTGCCATATGCGTCTCTTAGCTTAAACGGCCGATTTGTGATGTTATGAGCATCGGATGCCAACATATGTACAAGGTTATGTTCTATGAGCTGCATGGAGAATTTTTTGATGTTTTTGCCGAAATCCCCTGTTAGGCTTGCGGCTGTGAGCTGTGCTAGGGCGCCTTTTTCAATTAATTTATATAAAACGCTAGAGCGTTCAATAATGGCTGCGTTTCGTTCTGGATGTGCTATGATAGGGGTCAGTCCCTTTAGCTGCATGTCGTACAGTAAAGATTCTGCATATCGCGGTACATGGTTTGCTGGAAATTCGACTAGGACGTATTTGTTCGTTTCGTTTAAGGTTTGAATTGTACCGGATTCGTAATCTCCTATAAGCTCACCGTAGAGGCGCACTTCTTGGCCGGGCATGATTGTTAATGTGATATCGTTGTTTTTAAATATTTCGTTAATTTCATTAACTTTGTGAATAATTGTTTTCTTTTCATTCATATAGCTAGAAGTTTGATGGTGAGGGGTTGCGACAATTGTGTGGATGCCTTGTTTGACAGCCTCTTTTGCCATTTGTATGCTTTCTTCCATTGTTTCGGGGCCGTCATCGACGCCGGGTAAGATGTGACAATGCAAGTCAATCATCGCAACTCTCTCCTCATCCTTTTTATTGTTGAGAACCGTAATAGTAGTACTCACCATCTTTTAGCACTTTTGCGTTTAAGACAACACCAAGCAGTTTGCCTTTCGCATTTTGCAGTAAGCCTTTTGCTTTAACGGCAGCTTCTTTTTCTGTTTGACCGCTGCGGACAACCATAACGATGCCGTCGGCTAGGTTTGCCAGTACTTGTGCATCTGTTACTGCCAATACAGGCGGTGTGTCAATGATAACTAAATCGTACTTATTATAGAGTTCATGAAGCAGTTCTTCCATTTTGCTTGAACCAAGCAACTCTGCCGGGTTTGGCGGAATCGCGCCGCATGGTAGGAAGTCCAGGTTGTCCACATCTGTTTTGCGGACGCATTTTTCGAATGTGTTTTGCTTGGAAAGAACACTTGTTAAACCGAAGACGTTGTCTACACCGAACATCGTATGAAGGGTTGGTTTTCTCATATCTCCGTCCACTAACAATACTTTTTTGCCTTGCTGGGCAAATACGACAGCTAGGTTGGCTGTTGTTGTTGTTTTTCCTTCTGCCGGGCTTGATGATGTAACGACGAAGGAGCGAATATCTGTATCGACTGACGCGAACTGGATGTTTGTCCGTACGTTGCGGTATTGTTCGGATACAGGTGATTTCGGCTGCTTATAAGCGATTAAGTTTCGGACTGTGTTTTGGAATTTCTTTCGTTTAAGAACCAACTGTATGCTCCCTCGCTTTCGTTGCAACTAATCCTTTTACCGTGCTTTCTTCTTCCATTTGGACAATGACGCCGAGCACTGGGAGTTCGAGGATTGTTTCAATATCTTGTTCTTTTTTGATCGTGTTGTCCAAGTATTCCAATAGGAATGCTAGTCCGACAGACGCCATTAAACCAACCACAAGCGCAATCGCAACGTTTAGCATCGGACGAGGCTTAATTGGTGATTGTCCTTTTGCAACTTCTGCTTTTGCCAGGATTGTAACGTTATCAACGCTCATGATATTTGCAATTTCTTCTTTAAAAACAGTAGCGGTTGTATTTGCAATATCTTTTGCTAGTTTTGGATTTGAATCTTGAACTGTGACAGAAAAGACTTGGGAATCCTTTTCACTTGCCACATTTATTTTTTTATTTAACTCTTCTGCAGACATATCCAATTTAAGTGTATCTCTCACTTTATCTAGAACGGCAGGACTTTTCATAATTACACTATATGTGTTAATTAGCCCAACGTTTGTTTGAACTTCATTATATTGAACAACACTGTTATCCTTTTTCTTCTGATTCACAAGAATCTGCGTCGAAGATTGGTAAATCGGTGTGATAAAGTAAAAGCTGACAATGGCGCTTACTAATGCAACTACAAAGGTGATGCCGATAATCATAGACAATCGTTTACGTAAAACAAGAAATAATTCCTTTAGGCTAATCGTTTCTTCCATAATTTCCTCCAGTATGTATTTTGAAAGTTTAGTTATTTTATAAGTTAAGTTATCTTACAAGTTAAGTTATTTTTAACACAGTTATTTGTAACATAATTATATTACATTTTGATTACACAAAAATTATTATACTATTAAACCAATGAATATGGTTATGTTTTTAAAATATATTTTTCATTTTTGTAAATGAATATCCGTCGAACTTACTATATAACTGCAAGCATTCAACAAAGAAAATAATACCTCTAATCCAATTTTTTTACAATGTAATAATTGTAAAATTTTATAAATCTCTATTTATTCATTTCTCAATATTTAGATGAAGAAAATCCATTTGCCAATTTGGGGTTTGAGCAAGTAATTGGTAATAAACACATAGACAATCATACATATATTTCTGTACATTTACAATACAAATTTTGTAAGTTGTTTAAAGTGCTAATTATTTTCCTTTGAAAACGTTTTCGACAGCACTTTACTTCGTGAAGTAATATACATGTAATAAAAGTGCAATAAAAAAACCGTGGAAGCCACGGTTTTTATTCTTGTTTATCACCTAATGCGAATGTGATTTCTGCTTCACATGCAACTTCACCGTCAACGGTTGCGACTGCTTTTCCTTTGCCTATAGGTCCGCGTACGCGTGTCATTTCGACTTCAAGGCGAAGCTGGTCGCCCGGGCGCACTTGCTTTTTGAAGCGGCAGCTTTCGATTCCGGCGAAGAAAGCGAGCCTGCCTCGGTTTTCTTCTTTCTTCAGAACAGCGACTGCACCGACTTGAGCCAATGCTTCAACGATCAGAACACCCGGCATAACAGCATACCCAGGGAAATGTCCGTTAAAGAACTCTTCGTTCGCAGTGACGTTCTTAATGCCGATGGCGCGCTTGCCTTCTTCTACTTCGAGAATCCGATCAACAAGAAGGAACGGATAACGGTGCGGGATAATTTCTTTGATTTGTTCAATATCTAACATACGCTTCACTCCTTTTGGTGTGGTCATACCACTAAAACAATATGTTCTTATTATCCCATTCTGTCCATCATTTGTGAACATTAAGTTTTTAACTGTGTTATATCTACATTCATGAACTAAAATTTATCCAACTACTACCTGCCGATAACCTCCCGTTTCAAGGGCTAACTTTGTTGTGATTTGTCGAATGCATATATTATAATTTTTTGTTATTTTTTTGTTAAGTTTTATAAATACTATATTATAGAAAAAACAATATATCAGGATTTTTCATAAAGAATATATTATAGAAGAAACAATATATTAGGATTCTCTATAAAGAATATATTATAGAAGAAACTAGATATGAGTGAATTATAAATTTGTCCTTTCCATGTGCTAGGCGTAACCAAAAAAGAGTATTGTATGCTTCTTCTCTCTAGTTTACTCTTGCATGAACCACTACAAAGGGTTGACCGCTTCTGCACGTCGCCAGATGATCTCTCCCCACTATAAATAGACGGCTTTTTTATTCACTTGTATATAGAATTCCACTGAGCCGTAGGAGTGTCAAGCAAAGTAGTAACTGTTATAACTGATCCAAATTCATTTACAACTCAAATGTATTATGTTAATATAAAATTAACCTAATCACAACCAAATTATTACAAAAAAAGGACAGCCCTTACTCTCACTGGTAGCGCTGTCCTTTTTTATCATTTCGGCAAGAAAATACTCCCGCTTCAAGTTCTGCTAAGCGGGGGTCTTCAACCAAATTAATACGCTAAAGCAAATAGTCCTTTAATATGGGACAGATAACGAACATTACTTGCTTCTTTCATTAATGATGCCGGTAAACCTTTTAATTGCGTTTTATTTCCACCGATTGTACCGATTGCATCTTTACGGCCAAGGCTTCCTAATGTTCCGGAGAAAACAGGAGTTAATTCTTCCATTGCGCCGCCTTTAAGGTAAGCGAACAAGTTATAGCCAACCGTTTCACCCATTTGCCATGCTAACTGCGCTGTAGGAGGATACGGGCGTCCTTCAGGGCCCATAACGACTGCGCTGTCGCCGGCAAGGAATACGTCTTGATGGGATGTAGATTGAAGGAATTCGTTTACGAGCGCACGTCCGCGATTCACTTCAATTCCTGAATTCGCAACGACAGAATTACCTTGAACGCCGCCTGTCCACACCATCGTTTTCGTTTCGATCGTTCTGCCATCTTTCAACTCAACAGCGAACTGTTCCATCTTCGTAACCGGTGTACCTGTTATAAATTCCACACCGCGCGCCGCAAGGCTAGTTTGTGTACGTTCTACCAATTCAGCAGGGAATCCTGGCAGAACGGTCGGTGCCGCCTCAACGCAATATAGCGAAATTTCTTTATGGTCTACACCGTACTGGCGGCATAGCTGCGGCATTAAGTCCGCAAACTCACCAATCAATTCAATACCGGTAAGGCCGCCGCCTCCGACAATAATTGTCGCGTCTGCTTTGTTTTTTGTTTTGCTGTATTCGAGAATACAGGATTCAACATGCTCACGCAAACGATTGGCATCGTCTACGGACTTCAGAATAAAGCTATGCTCTTGAAGGCCTGGAATGCCAAAGTAAGCTGTTTCGCTGCCGAGCGCTACTACAAGCAAGTCATAGTTCAGTTTTGTGCCATCGGCAAGAGAAACTTGGTGGTTATCAGGTGAAATTTCTTGGACACTACCAATCTTCAAATCAATGTTTTTGCCGCGAAGCAATTTTTCCAGCGGCAATGCTACAGCTTTCTCTGATAAGTTACCTGCAGCTAGACGATGCAATTCTGTAATGATTTGATGGGTCGGAAAGCGGTTTACGACCGTAATGGAAGCCTCTTCAGCACTTAAATGCTGACGTGCTGTCAACGCGCTGAGCAATCCGCCGTAGCCGCCGCCCAAAATTAAAATATGTTTTGACATGATCCTTCCTCCGTTTGCACTTTTATCGAAATCAGGAAAGCCTTACCGTTGTTTTGGCTGTGCAGACATAATATCTAAATATGCCTGTGCAAAACGGAACAGCTTTTGTACCTGCGGGTCTTTCATCATTCGCAATAAGCCGAATAGGCCAACCGTCGTTGTTTGATTAGCTGCCCGGTCATTCGCTTCAATAGCTGCCGCCGCACACTCCTTAACCTTTTCTTCAACCGGTTTTACGAATTCCTGCATGCCGCCTACCAAATCATCGAATAGCACGCGATCAGTTAAAAGAGATTGCGCAACATCATATGATTTGGTCAGAAAAGTCACCATTTCCGCCAGCTTTGGCAGGTTTTCTACAAGAACAGTTAAAGACTCTTGTATTTCCGGTTTTAACAATTGATCAAGCACATCGTTTTGTCCGCTATTTACTGCCTGACTTTCGACAATAGAAGCTTCTTGTGTCGGTGATTGTTGAGTAGTTGCTTGAGACATAGAAAAAGTCCTCCTTTGCTATATATTGTTCTCATGTGTAATTTGACCTCTGATTATACAGAGGAATAAAGTTTACCTAAGTTCTACTAAACATATGTAGACCTCTTAATAATTGTGAAAATGTTCACATTTATTTATTTTAATTCTACTGTAATTGAAAAACAACTATTTTATTGTAAAACATGAAATTACTATTATATGATCTATTCAATGATTATAAACTTCGACAGAAACAGCAGAATAATTGTAATTTCTACTAGATTCCCTATGAAAATTAAGAATATTTCATTTTTCATGGTATAATTTTCTATAATTTCTTGATAAAACGAAAAATTGATATAAGAAATGACAGTTTTAGAAAGAGAAAATACTATATTAAGGTAGGGGGAAAAGGAAAGAATGAAAAGGTTATTTATATTTTTACTAGTTTTTACAATTGTTTCTTCCCCACTTTCTTTTTTTACTGATGTCAAGGCTGGAGAAACAGAACCAACCGTTTCAGTGAAATTAGTAAAGGATTTAAGAAACAAAAATGAGATTACTATAAAGCCTTCTGATATTTATTTAGTAAAAAATACGGACTTGAAATTAGAAGCTAATGTGGAGTATCAAGTTAAGGCTACAAATGATGGAGTTTCGCTAAATAAAGGAACTCAAAATTTAGGTACATTTCCTAGTTTTGAGGTTACTCCTTCCAAATACGGTTCTCTATTATCTATTAACGGGAAAAGTTATTTAGGCAACTTTTCATTCACAAATGACAGCGGAAAATATGTTCAACCAATTAATACATTGCCTGTAGAGGATTATGTGAAAGGTGTTGTTCCAATGGAGATGCCCGCTTATTGGAATCTGGAGGCATTAAAAGCCCAAGCGGTAGCAGCCAGAACATATGCCTTGAGCTATAATAACAAAGTGATTAATGATACGACCAGTTATCAAGTGTATGGCGGTTATACTAGTGACACTTGGTATAAAAACAGCAACCAAGCGGTAGCTGAAACGTTCGGTCAAGTGTTGAAATATAATGGTTCATTAATTAATGCTGTATTTTCAGCAAGCAATGGCGGAAAGACAGAATCTAATGCGAATGCTTGGGGAAGTTCTCCACTGCCGTATTTCACAATTAAAGACGATCCATATGACATAGCAAAAGCATGGGAGTTCTCTCTTCAAAAGGTGCAGATAGATTTGTCCGATAAAGATTTGACAAATCCAAGCTTGTGGTGGGACACGGCGAGTGAAAAAGACACGAACATTAGTAATAACATCAAAACATGGATGTCAGCAAATGGATATGTAGGTAAAGACATTAAAATTGTAAGCATTCCTAAATTAGCATTATATGCTCCCTCATCTGGCGGACGTGTTACAAAAGGTGATTTAAGCATTGAATATATGATTAAAGATGAATTTGGTGCAGATGGAAAATTGTTGGTTAAACGTTTAGATTTCACAGGTGCAACAGCTTCAAAAATTAAATCTATCATTGACAATGGGGTCATAACAAGTTATCTCGTTACAGAAACATCCGAGAATGAAGCATCAATTACCATCAAAGGAAAAGGTAACGGTCACGGTGTTGGCATGAGCCAATATGGAGCTAAGAAAATGGGTGAATTAGGTAAAACCTATAAAGAAATTTTAGACTTTTATTACACTGGCACTACCCTTTCATCTGCCTACTAAAGTAAACCTATTGCAACACCGAAGGTAAATGCAGTAAGTGACAAGATAGTTACTCCCAGATAAAAATACAATTAAACGGAAAAGGTCCATATATCTGCTGGTTTTTGCTTGTGCCAGGAAAAGTGACGTACGCTCGCATTAGCGGCGGATATAATTTTATTTACAAGCCTTAAGTCTATACTAAAATAAGAACAGCCACCCAAAAGAGGGGCTGTTGACAAAAGGGGGGAGCGCAAAGCGCTCCCCCTTTTTCTATGTTTTTCTTTTCGTTTTTCTCTATTTTGCACCTATTCGTATTACTCAATGCCTTCTAAGAAAGGGCGTTGACCATTCGTTTGAGGTTTAAAGCCAACGCTGAAAAGAGGCCTCTCACCTGATTTTTTGAAATGCCCATGAAGGGCGGCTTGTATACAATGCTCCGTTAGCGAGCCTCAGCTTCCGTTTCAACTACGATTAGATCCTCGATTTGTATTTCGAGCGCTCTCGCTATCCGCACAAGGCGTGTTAGATCGTGCCGTGCCGTTCTATCGAATCTTTGAATAGTTGTCAATCGTACGCCAGCTTTAAGCGCAAACTCTTCCTCGCTTAACCCTCGTTCCTGTAATATCGATGCTAATCGTGCTTTCGCTTTCACGTTTTCGTACATATAAAAACCCCTCCTCAAATTTTCGCTCACTTATATATTCGGAGATTATTCGACTCATACCTGCGTCTTACATGTTACCTAATTCCGATAAATTATGTTATGTAAACCTCACATATATAAGGTATGCCGAAATTAGTAATTAATTTTTGATGACAATAGATCCTATTTTTAATAAAATTCAAATATGAAGATTAATTGAAAACGCTTAATACATTAGAAAAGCGAACTTATTAAAAGATGGGGACACAAAGCTAGGGGTCTAAGGTGGTAGAAACATTTCCACTATGATGCCTGAGTTGCTACCATGGGGGGCAAAGGAATGAAGGGACAAATTGAATTATTAATTGAGCATCAAAATTGTGAACCTATTGATTTAGAATGGCTTAAATTAATTCTTGAAGCTAAGAAAAATGGTTTAACTACTAATGAAGTACGTAATTTCTTTCAAGAAGCAGACACAGACAATCGAAAAGATAATCAAACAAGCTTTTGAACAAGTATCAATCCAAAAAATATGCTATTTTGTTTTCAAAAATTATAACTAACGTTATGAGTCTTCAGAGAGCTGCTGAAGGTTTTTATTTGCAATATGTTATCAGAAAATTAATAAGTTTCCAAATATAGGGAGTGGAGCCTTATTCAATACAAACCT
>NZ_AUMR01000077.1 GCF_000430785.1 Ectobacillus panaciterrae DSM 19096 | reverse complement strand
GCTTATTAAGTCCTTCGGGACTCATGAGTACTCCCGTATAAGCTTCTAAGCGACTACACAACTGTGTTAAAGATGTACTTGCGACTTTTTGACTCAGCCACACGCAAAGTGCTACTAATTCCTGAGATTGATACTTACTCTTACGTTTTGTAAATCCGGTTTCTCTTGCAAGCTCTTGAAGAGCTTGGGGTGCTAGGTTCCGTTTTAGCTCTTGAGAAAAAAGTTGTAACTCATCTGAAATATCCATCAAAAAACGCCATCCTTTTCTATGATTCTACAGAAAGAATAGCGCATTTTTTTCGTTTTGGGTGGTATTTAATTTCGTTAGGTTGATGGCGATGGGGCGGAACCCCTACTGGCTTATTATCGCAGTTATTTTGATTTAATTCCTGCACCACAAAGAGGTATAATAATTTTTTCTTCTGGTGCCCGCTTATATTTTAAGTAACCTGCATAGTTAGCAGCTGTTGTCAATTCAACATAGAAACCTTTATCAGCAAGCATTGCCCGTGCACTCAGAATTTCATCTTCTTTAATGTCAATAAATATACCATTTGTTTTACGTACAGCTTCTAAAATTTGTTTTGAACGTGCTGGTACTGCAATTGCAATACCTTCTGCTAAAGTACCTTTGTTCGTAACAGGTTCTGCTATTGCTTCCCCATTTTCGTAAGCATTCACAAGAGGTGCACAGTTTGCTGCTTGGATTGCAATAATTTTCGGCATTTTTTCTATTAATCTGTTCTCAAATAACTCTTTGAAACCATAGTATGCACCAAGTACAAGTGTACCATTACCAACTGGGATGATTAATGCATCTGGCACTCCTTTTAATTGCTCGTAAATTTCATAAGCGTACGTTTTAGTTCCTTCATAGAAGTAAGGATTATATACATGACTTGCGTAAAAATTTTTTTCTTCGTCTACTGCTTTTTGTGCCGCAGCTGCAATGTCCTCTCGCGTACCATGAATTTCTTTAATCGTTGCACCATGTGCTTTTACTTGAGCAATCTTTTTCGGTGATGTTTCATCACTTAGATATATTTCGCATGCGATGTTACAACGTGCTGCATATGCTGCAATCGCCGTTCCTGCATTACCACTACTATCAGCAATAACTTTTGATACCCCTAATTCTTTCGCCTTCGCCATTAAAACAGCGGCTCCTCGATCTTTAAATGATAATGTAGGCATCATATATTCAACTTTTACATACACATTTGGCTCTAGAGGATCTAGAACGATTAAAGGAGATTGACCTTCACCCATTGTAATAGACTCCCACATCTTAGAATCTTTTGCGAATGGCATTGTTTCAAAATAACGCCATAACGAGTTCGGATAGTTATTCCAAGCTGCAACATCAATTTTGGGTGTATCTTTTACTAAATCTAATACGCCGCCACATTCACATTTCCATAAAGTTGGTGTAATATCATGCTTTTTCCCACAACTGTTACATATATATTGTTCCATCATTTATCGGTCCCTTCAAATAATTTTTTATATAAAATATATTTTTTTATACAAAAAGGGTAAAAAAATATAACTAAATATATGCAATCGCCTCAATTTCAATTTTGAAACCAAAATGTAATTCATTTGTTGGTACCACAGTACGTGCTGGTTTATGCTCACTGAAGAATTTTTTATAGACAGCATCTACTTTGTCCCATAATTTCACATTTGGAATGTATAATGTCATACGTAATATTTGATCTTTTTTACTTCCTACTGATTCTAAAATCATTTCTACATTTTTAAGTGCTTGTAATGTTTCTTCTTCAATTGTGCCATATTTCTTTTCACGTGTTATTGGATCAATTGCAAATTGCCCTGATACATAGACTGTATCATTACGAACTGTTGCTAGAGCATAATGCCCATTTGATTTTAAATTCCCTACTTCAAAAATGCTTTTCATTGAATTCTCCTTAATTAGATTTATTTTTTATTTCATCCAAATAACTATAAACTGTTACTTTGGAAATGCCTAATAAAGATGCGACCTTCTCAACAGAACCTTTCATTAAGAAAATGCCTTTTTCGTCCATAAATCGAATTAATTCAATCTTTTCATGACGTTTCATGTCAGATTCGCCACCAGATAATAATAAACGATTCCATTGAACTTAATAATCCACCTTTATCATAAACAACTGGCATTTTTCTTCCTTCAAACATATTAACTGGTAACTGCTCTAAAAAATTTACCTTTAAAAAATGCGTATTATTGTAATTTCCCTCTACATTCTATCAAAATCTCTTCGAGAACCTTACCTTTGGATACTAAGTAGGCTTTTTCATGTAAATTAGAAACCGGACAGATATGATTCGGAATAATCCGTACCTTATCCCCTACACTCACTTGTCTGTTAAATTCTTCATTATAAATAATCGCATGTTCGTCAAAAACGCCATGAATGTAGACATTTTCAAATTCTTTAATTTTACCAAGACCTTTAGTTGCCGTAAGGCCTTTAGTTCGAGTTTGAGCAGTAATCCCTTTTGCTCCTACATCTGTGATGACACGCTCTTTTGTTGGTTTGCTTATAATTGTTGTAAGTACAGTTGCTGCACACTTTTCATATGATCCGATTACATTTGATTGGGAGGCATCCATTAAAATGTAGGTACCAGGTCTTATTTCTGTTACTCCTTTTGGAATTTCGAATTTAAACATGAATGGAGGAGTGGACCCTATACTAACAACCTCTGGTTTAAGCCCCATTTCAGTTGCTATTTCTGCAAAACGCAACGTCCTGCTTACACTGGCGTTGTATAATTCTTTACATTCGCCAACACTCTCTGCTGCATAAGTATGACCATCATGAGAAAAAATCCCTTTCAAATGAAGATTATGACTATTTTTAACAGCTTCCAATAATGTACGAAAATCACTCTCCTCAATTATGCCTGATCTCTTTTCACCAACTTCAATCTCCACTAACACCTGTGCTTTTTTTGCAGAACCTTGAAAAACCTCTTCTATTTCATTCACCTGATAAACACTATCGATTCCAAACGAAATATCAATTGTCTCTGATAATTTTCTAATTCTCTGGATTTTTGTTTTTCCGACAATTTCATTTGCAATAAATATGTTTTTCAAGCCATTCTTTGCCATAACCTCAGCTTCGCCTACTTTAGCGACCGTAATTCCAGTAGCACCTGCTTCTTCTTGTATTTTCGCAAGTTTAGGCATTTTATGAGTTTTCGTATGAGGACGTAAATTTACTTTGTATGCATCAGCATATTCTTGCATAGATTTAATGTTTTTATAAAGGATATCCTTCTCAATTAGAAGTGCTGGAGTATCAATTTCTAAGTAATTCATTATTTTTCTTCCTCCCTTATCGCTGCTATTGCTTCAACTTCGACAAGACAACCTGCATACAAATCGTTTGTGGGTACAATTACTCTTGCTGGTTTATGATCACCAAAAAAATGTGCATAAACTGCATTGATTTCTGGCCAAAAATGTACGTTTGGCGTATACAGTCTGCATAATACAACATCTTCCTTGCTTAATCCTCGTTCTCTAAGCACTAGCTCTAAATTTGCTAATGCTTGCATTGCTTCTTATATAACTCTCCACTTTATATAGATTTTTATATGTCATATATTTTTTTATATGTCATATACAAAAAAATATATGACATTACAAGCTATATCTTCAACTTGACTGAAACCATAATGCAACACGTTTGTTAAGGACAACTGATAGTGCCGGTAAATGTCATAGAAGCCCTTATTTTCAAAAAACTCTTCACTTACTCACTATAGTTGCTTTTTTTTACTTCATCTAAGTAGCTATATACAGTTACCTTAGAAATTCTTAATTGTTCCGCAACTTTTTCAACCGCTCCTTTCATGAGAAATATCCCTTTTTCATCCATAAATCGGATGAGTTCAATTTTTTCCCGACGTTTTATCAAAGAATGTTGACGGTTAGCAACAATTTGTTCAATTAACTGGTTTGTGATTTCCTCTACATTTTGAATGGAAGTTTCCTGTTTTGTTACATTCTGAGTCTGTATTTGATTTTCCTTTTCATTGTTAGGCATTAATGTATTTAACATTTCTTTCATCTGAATCATTAAATTCATGTCATAGTTAATGCAAAAAGCTCCAATCACCTGTTGTTTGGAATCTCTAATAAGGGTGGTCGATGATTTAATAGTTCTATGATCATCTGTCTGGATTTCATATCCTGCTAAATAATCTTCTTTAAATTCATCGGATAATAGCACCTTTTTCACCAGATGGTCAAAAGATTGGCCAACCTCTCTCCCTGTCACGTGATTGTTAATTGTGAAAATTACGGAAGACTGAGGTGTTGTTAAATCATGAATGACGACCTCACAATTTGATCCAAACATTTTTCCAAGTGTTTTCGCAAATGGAATATAACCATTTAAAATTTGTCTTGCTTCAGTCAAAACCTAATCACCTACTTTCTTCTTGTATATTAACTCTAATATTCAAATCATGACCTCATTATATAATTTTTTATACAAAATTGGAACAAAAATATATTTTTTTATATATTTATACTAAGCTTCATGACTCATAATGATGAATTGCACATTTTTTTCTTATTACTTGGTTCTGGTGACATCTTAGTTTCACTGAACTATTAAATTGAACCTCGAAAAAAAGAGCAACCCTACTCAAAGGAGTTGCTCTTACAGTTTTGTTTTAATGGTACACAATTCTAGAAGAGGTACCGCCAGCATTTTTGAAAAAAAAACACGCTAAGTAAAAAATACAAAAAACCGTCCATCAGGACGGCTTCACTGTTTACATAATCAGTGTTATCGGAAGTTAATTTATTTAAAAAACAACTTCTTTTGTTTCTTGTAAGGTAACAAACCTACCACCTAATGTGTTATTGTGGTGTTCTACAATTTGAGAAGCTGCAAGTACTGTAGTGTCAAACGTACTATGAGCATCTTTGACTAATATATTTTCTGTATATCCCATGCTATATGGGGTAGCACGCACATTTTAACGTTTTTATACGCTAAAGGAATCTCAAAACTCATGTTGCTGATTTTGATTGAGAATTTGTTTTTGAGATGAGTTTTAAGACAGATTTTAAGCTGTTTTCTGGCTATTTGTCGCTTAGAATTTCAAGTCTCAAATACCTACAATAAGTCACTTAGAGTAGTAAAATCAACGTTTTTCCGCGTCGAAAATTGCTTAGCGTATATTTTCGTTAAAATGTGGGCGGGACCCCATCGCCATCAAGTTAAAATTTTGCAGCACCCCCAGAACGAAATGAAGCTCATTTTATCGTTTTGGGGGTGACCTGTTTTCTTGGCTTGATGGGCATGCGTTAGGACCCCTTATATAGCAATCCCTTCTGTTTATAGTGCCTTCCATACAGGAAACACAAGGGAGACAATGCTGGATTTCAAGAGAGGTGGATTCCAGTGTTGTCTAGTGACACATAAAAACGCGTAGGGGAATTCCCTACACGTTTTTATGTGGTGTATGTTGTGCCTTCATTTGTTGATTTTGATCGTGAGGATGGTCGTTAAAGTATTCTCCATCACTTTCCCAAAACATTTCGGTACGTCCACCTGCACATTGTGAAGGATCTGATACAACCCGACTTCCATCTGGCATATATCCAGCCTCAGGTATTGGGCATTTACTTTCTGCATATTTTTCATAGTATCTCGTCGTTGTAGTATCGCTCTTTTTATATCGACAACAATAACCCATTATAGATAGCCCTCCTTTAAATTATGAATTCAGTTGAAATTGTAATTGATACGATGGGTGGCTTTCAGGAAGCATCTGCAGGGTATACAGCTTCATTTCCACTTCCTGCATACATGCCCGCTTGTTCTGCCGCCACGGTTTATATTTGACGCGGATTACATCAGAATACCCAATGCTTTTCAGATACGCATCGCGTTTTTCGTCATGCGCTTTGTTATGCCAGACTTCTCCATCAGTTTCAATACAAACCTTCCGACCTGCGGCCACTCCGCTGCCATAGACCACAAAATCTAAACTGTACCGTTTTTCGTGTACCTGTGTATGCGGATAGCACCCCAGTTTGATCAGTTCATCAAACATGTCTCGTTCGAATTTGTTGGAGCACTTATTTCGATGATATGGAATGCCAAAATTCATGGGCGGATACACGGTTTGATTGCGCTTTGGCCATCGGAAATACATGAACATTTGCGCGACGCCGATCAGCGCCAGACACATGATAAACAAGAGGAACATATTCTTTCTCCCCTTTATATTTTTTATTCGGACAATACACCGCCTACATATGTTGCTTATATGAAGCGGCATAAAAGAGGCATTTACTTCAGCGTATCTTTCAATACGTTTAGTGTGGCATGTGTTGTACAGGTTGATTCGTAGCAAATGAAGGAAAACAGAGAAGATGTAAAGGAGCGATGAGGGAGGGAAGAAGCGAGATGCCCCGAACCATCGGGGATTATACGAAGCAAATATTGGAAATTTAAATGTTTTTATCTTATGAATATTCACAATATTTAAGTCCCCTATTTTAAGCCTGAGGAGGAAAAAACATGCATGTGAAAGAGTGGTAGCGCCACATGCCCATCAAGCTAATATTTTGAAGTACCCCCAAAACGATAAAATGGGTATCTGTGTGCTAAAAACGCACAAAATTTTCGTTCTGGGGGACAACGGATTTCTTAACTTGATGGCTATGTGTAGCTTTGGAATAATGTTTGATCAAATTCATACTAATAACCTTGATAAACGAACAAATAGAAAGAGCATGTTTTGAAAAAAAGTTTGATCAAAACACACTCTTAATATATTTCAATTGAATTATTCTTTTATAAAAAATTTTGATTAAAACTCATTAAACTCCCTCGAAATATGTTTTTAATGCGTTTTAACGGAAAGGCCATAAGTGTTGAAAAGAAGTGAGTTAGAAATACTTATTAAATTAATTGTGTCATTGAACTCAATAACTACAATAGTTGCTTCTACAAATAATCGCGATGAGATCTTTAATATTTAATCATTTTTCAATCTAAGTTCAGTAATAATTAATCTATTCGTTTGCTCATTATATTCCCTACCATTTTCACCACATTTTTACGGGATAGAATTTTTGGGAGAACAATACTAGTAAATATATTGTTAGTTCCATCAATAATTGAAATTCTCCCTCTATTTATACCTTTAAAAGTGGTGTTAACGACATCTTTAGGAGTACGTTTACTGCCAAATGAAACTCCACCATTAGCAAAAAAATTAGTATCTGTCGCACCAGGACAAATGGCAATGATTTTGATACCTTTATTTTTGTATTCAATACTTAAGGCTTCTGTAAATGATAAAACAAAAGCTTTAGTTGCTGCATAAATCGACATATATGGAATAGGATGGAAAGCTGAAGTGGAGGCTACATTAATAATCGTTCCAGCATTATTCCTGACCATTTCTTCGATGAATAGATAACACATGTCTACGATCGCAACTGAATTTACCATTATTTGTCCATGTTGTTTTTGTAATTCCAAATGGGTTAATATTCCATTTGTAGCATAGCCAGCGTTATTTACTAAAATATCAATAGATAGTTTTTTTTCTTTTACAACACTATGTATTTTTTTAGCTTCATACTCTTTTGATAAGTCAGCTAATATGATATAAGTCTCAATACCATATTTATTTTCTAATTCCTTTGATATAGCCATTAATTGATCTTCTGAGCGTGCTACTAAAACTACATCAAATCCTTTTTTTGCATATTCCTCTGCAAACGATTTTCCTATTCCAGATGAAGCTCCTGTTACTAAAACTGTTTTTTTCATAGTTATCTCCTCCACTAATTATCATTTACACGACATCGATGTCATGTAAATGATGTCGTGTAATCAATTTAATGCATTATATTACGTTAGTCAATAGATTTTATTTTAGTTATATGTTAAATTGATATAAATGATATGTCATGTATAACAGAATAAAGAGGAGAATATTTTATGAATGATACAGATGAACTTAGATATTTAATCCAATGTGTTCAAAGAGAAGGTACTAAAAAATTCGGAGCTCTACTCAAAAAAGAGCTAGATATTACCCCCAGTCAAAGTGAAGTAATTATGGTTCTAAGCGAGTACGAGCCTTTATCACTTGTTGAGCTTGGAAATTTACTTTTATGTGAATCAAAAAGCCCAAGTAGACTTGTAAAAAGGCTTGTAGATAGAGATGCCGTATTTCAAAGTCAGTCCATTGAGGATAGTAGAAAAATTGTTCTTCATCTAACTAAACATGGTAGAGCTTTAGTTCCTAAGATTAGAGAAATTGAGAATTTATTTAATAATGAAATAGAAAAAAATTTAAGTAATGTTATTTCAGTCAAAGAATTAAACAGTATATTGTCGAGTCAAATTATCAATACTGATAGTGAAAAAAAACTTCTTTCGAGGAAATTAAATCACTAGATTTCGTTGTATCCATTTAACTGATTATCCTAAAAAAGATAATAATAAAGTGTTACATTGTTAACTTCACATGTTGGCATATTACACCTCCTTAAAAAATATAAACAGTTCATCTTTTTTCTAAACGGTGCAACTTTTAAAAGTTATCAAGACCTAATTTAAAAAAAGATAGAAAAATTAAAGGGTTCTACATATTAGTCATATCTAATATGTAGAACCCTTCTTCTTTTACTAAAGCCCCCGTTACTTTAAGTGCATCTCTTCACAATCTCTTCTACACCTTAATATAACTCCAATCCCTATTAGTGTTGTTCCAGAATCCAGTACAATACAAAAAGACGCCTTCTTATTCAAGAAAAGCGCCCGATTGTGGAAGATCAGAGTATTTCCATAATTTGATTACTATATTTAATTTGTGATACGGTTCAGCTTAACGGGTCTATCGGCGAAAAAATTAAGGGCACTCATTTGGGCAACCAACTTTGGTCCGCAATGTCGTTGAACGAGCTGAAGGTAAGATTCTTAGAAGATGGTCAGCTATGAATCCTACCTCGAAAGTCCGCAAAGCTTTGTCATCAGTGCGTTATTTTCTTGGTTAATTATTTGAACCGCTGGGCTTGCCTTGAAGGCATAATGGTCAGTTCCGGAATGCTGACATGCTCAGGCTGCTCCAGTGCATAGAGTGCCGCCTCTGCAACATCATCGGGATGTAACGGCAGGACTTTCGAAGCAAACGCGCGAATTTCATCCTCGGAATACCCGGCCACCTGAGAAAATTCCGTTGCCACCGCCCCGGGCTGAATCGTCGTAACTCGAATCCCCTGATCGATTGTCTCCAAACGTAATGCGGACGCTATGGCGTTAACGCCGTATTTGGTAGCGCTGTATGGACCTCCTCCGGCAATCACTTCCTTGCCGGCAATGGAGGAGATGATGATGACATCTCCCTTGCCCTGACCCAGCATTGGCGGAAGCCCGTAGTGCAGCGTCAACATTAGACCGTGTACATTCGTCCTGTACAGCTCCTCCCATCTTTCCAAATCCACTTCTACCAAAGGACTTCGATACCCGAATCCGGCATTCGCGACTACAATATCAAGACGGCCCCAGCGGTTAATCGTTTCATTAACCACATGCTGTACTTCTTCAGCCTTTTGAATATCAGCAGGTACCGCCATAACCTCGTACAATCCCTCGTTATGCAATTCCTGAACCAGCTCATCCAATCGATCCCGTCGACGTGCCACTACAGTCACATAGGCGCCGCGCTTTGCCAGTTTCCTGGCGATCGATGCCCCGATGCCGCTGCTAGCGCCTGTCACCAAGGCCACTTTGCCGATCAGACTCTCCTTGTCATTCCAAGATAGCCCCAAATCATCCAGATTCATTTCGCACCCTCCCGGATTCCAACCTTATTTTTTAAAAGCACGCGATGAACACCCTTGCTGCCTCCAGGTGCCGTTCCTATATATAAATATCCGTTATGGCTTGCAGCCGTAGTTACGCCATACAATTTACCTTCCGGATCATGCCAGCTTCCGATAAGCTCTCCCTGCGGGCTGAGCTCCATAGCAAGCCCATGCTTCGCCGGTGCGCTTGCGCCGCTAAGCATCGACTCCGGCAATTTGGCCATGGTACTGGCTAACCAAGGGTTGCTATGCATCTGATCTACAAAAGAAATGCGAGTCGTGAAGATACCGACCCAGAAATGACCTTGCTCATCACGCGTAATGTTGTCTGGGAAGCCTGCGAGATTGTCTGCGAAAATATCAGATGTCCCCTTCTTCGGTCCTTTGAGCCAGAATCTGGTTATCTGATAATGATACGATTCCGCCACAAGTACAAAATCTTCATCCGCAGACAAGGCAACCCCGTTTGCAAAATAAAGACCTTCTAACAGGACGGTCGTTTGCTTGGTCTTTGGATCGTACTTCAGCAAACGTCCATGCGGCTTGTTCTCGGCAATTTCTTTGAAGGTCACTTTGCCATAATCCGAAGTATCAGAAAAATAAATGGAGCCATCCTTGGCAATATCAAGCTCGTTAGCCAGATAGATCGGCTTGCCGTCCCCATGATCGGCTAATACCTCTATGCTCCCAGATGGGTTTATAGATAGCAGTCCCCTCTTGACATCAGTAACGATCAAATCGCCTTTGGCATCGAATATAAGCCCATTAGGCGTTCCTTTGGTGTCTGCAAACAATTGCGCATTTTGCGGATTGCCCTCTGCATCGAAAGGAACCTTGTAAATTTTCCCGTCTGAATCTCCTGTATATAGCTGGCCTTCTTTATCGAATGTAATGAATTCCGGGAATTGAGGGGCATCAGTAACAAGCTGAGCCGAGCTGAGTTTGTTGTTCTCTTTCCACGGACCCGCTTCCTCAAAAGAGGGAGCCGTCGGTGCAGACCATTTTGCCGGTTTGATCGGTGAAGGCAAAAGCAAGAAAACGAGTACTCCTAGAACGAGCACCGCGAGCAGCGATAGCCCCCATCTGCATATCCTAGCACGCAGTGAGCGTTTAGGGCGATTCACACCTTCAGTAGATTTAACGGAGCGAACTTGTGTATTAGGCATTAGTGTGTCTCCTTTGTCATTTTAGCGAGATTTAGATTTGAACGACGATTTTACCGAAGTATTGCTTTCCTTCAGCCAAGAGCGCGAATGCTTCTCCAATTCGATCCAGAGGGAATACACGGTCGATGACGGGATGTAAACCATGATGGGCAATCGCTCGATTCATCTTTTCAAAGTGATCCCGGTTGCCAACTTGACTGCCGCGAACAGTTGCGGCTTTGTGCAAGATGCTGGAGACATCGTATTCCGGAATGGTCAAGCCCGATAAGAACCCGACCATACTCACGGTCCCTCCAGTGCGAAGCGCATTTATGGATTTCCCCATCGTTGCCGCTCCTCCAACATCCAGAACATGGTCTACGCCGCCAGTCAACTCTAACGCTGCCTTATCCCAATCGGGAACTTCCGAATAATTGATCGTTTGCCATGCGCCAAGAGCTTTTGCTCGCTCCAGCTTGTCGTTGCTGCTCGACGTGATGATGACTCGTGCTCCGGCCATAAGCGAGAACTGAAGCCCGAAGATGGAAACACCGCCTGTTCCTTGCAGCAGCACGGTATCACCTGCTTGCAAACCACCGTATTCGATTAGCATGCTCCATGCGGTTAATGCCGCGATCGGCAGGGTGGAGGCCTCCTCATAAGAAAGGTGATCGGGAATACGGACGACTCCATCTTCATGCAGAACGACATACTCGGCCGCTACTCCATTCAACGGACCCCCCAGACTGTCTTCTAACACCCCTGGTCTTGGGGTGCCGCCAATGAACCGCTGTTGAAAATTACCCGCTACTCGGTGTCCGACCTGAAACCTTGTTACTCCTTGGCCAACAGCTACAATTTCTCCCGCTCCGTCTGATAATGGAATGAAAGGGAATTTAACTTCGATCGGCATTAATCCGCTGAGGACCACTAGATCCCGATAATTGAGAGAAGCTGCCCTCATGCGGATCAGCACCTCTTTAGGTCCTGGCGTTGGTATATCGAGTTCCACCATGGTTAATTCCTCAAAGCCAAAGCTGTTTTTCAGTTGTATAGTTTTCATCGTATTGTCCTCCCTGCAAGATCAGATTGATTATCTGGATTTTTATTATTGCTGTTGTATCCTTCACGCGGACGAAGCATGCTTCCAACAAGCCGAAGACCTTGCTTTCGTGTAATGAAACGCGATAACTGCGCCCCTAGATAATTCTGCATACCCGGAACGACATACACTTTCCCATCCTTCAACGCGCTAAGCGCAACCTCTACAACTCTTTCTGGCGTGTCTTTCTTTCCGACGGAAGCTTCTTCCGCTCCTACGACATTAAAGAAACTGGTGTCCGTCGAACCAGGACAAAGTGCGAAGAACTTGACGCCGCGGTTGCGGTTTTCAAACCATAACGCTTGAGTAAACGAAAGGACGAAAGCTTTCGTTGCCCCATATACGGCCATATAGGGAAGTGGTTGAAATCCGGCGGTTGAAGCAACATTGATAACTGCACCTGAGCTTCTGCGCAGCATATCCGGCAAGAACAAGTGGGTCATATCTACAAGAGCGGCGACATTGAGCATAACTTCTTCATGTTGACGCTCACCTGACACTTGTTCAAACAAACCATATGTAGCAAAGCCTGCATTGTTGATCAGCATTTCGATATCCACTTTCAAAAGTCGACATTTCTGATATAACTCGCTGGGCGCGCCCTCTTTCGAAAGATCCATAGGGATAACCTCGGCTTTGATGCCATGCATCTTTCTGAGCTCTGATGCCAGGCTCTCAAGCTTGCTCTCCGATCGGGCCACGAGTACCAAATGGCTGCCTTGTTTGGCCAGTTGTCTCGCGAATTGCTCTCCAATACCGGAAGAAGCTCCCGTGATGAGCGCCCATTTACCTTGAATCGTCATATCGCTACTCCCCTTCTAGATACTATGTTATAATACGGAAACAGTGTTACCCAATGAACAGAAGTAATTATTACCGAATGGAATGATGATCATCATTCCATTCGGTAACAGTGTTTCCGAACGAGTTCATTGTATCCCACCTTTTCTAGAAAGTCAATATGATCTTTGAATATCCTTGAACATCTACCGTCTCATTGACAACCGCTTAACAACTGTATAAAATTCCTTGTAAGAGCGTCAGAAACTTTGTTTCCTGACGAAAACTTGATATCCGGAGGTGATGATTATGAGCGATCAAGATATCTCCTCCAATGCGAACTCACGAGTGTTGAAAACCTACCAAGAAGCCCGCTTGCAAAATATTGAAAATCTCCGCAAGCTCGTTGTTGACACTGCGGCAACGCTCTTGCAAGAAGAGGGTCCGGAAGCCGTTACGGTGCGTAAAGTATCGCAGAAAATGGGTTGCTCGACAAAAATCATTTATAACTTGTTTGTCAATAAAGAGGGCTTGGCTCAGCAGCTGTATCTGGACGGTTGTAAGCTTCTCGCTAACGAATTCGAGGGGACGCCGCAAGCTGCTGATCCGGCGCAGCATTTGCAGAATTTAGGCGAAGCCTTTTGGCAATTCAGTCAGCGTTACTCCAGTTATTATAAACTGATGTTCGGAGGCGCATTCGCGGATTTCAAACCGGACGAGGAAAGCCTAAATGGTACCGTAACGGCCATGCGGCAATTATTGACGGTGATCAGCAATGCGCAAAAGCAAGGTCTCATCCCTGGCCAATATGACACTGAATTAGTTATCCGCGTATTCTGGGCTTCGCTCCATGGCGTCATTCATCTTTACATGGGAGGACACTTAGGAGATGTACAATCGGCGCATGCGGTATACAGGCAAACGTTGTCTTTAATTGTCAGCTCGTTATTGCCGGATAAAGCTTAAAAGACGGCAAGCTCTTCCCGGTTTAGGGGAAGAGCTTGTCTTTTTTCACACTGCAAGGATACCTTCAATGCTAATCTCTATTTCAATTCTTTGCTGTACCACTATTTGTGATACGCTTCACTCAGATTAATCCCAAACAAATTTAAATGAAATACCAATATCCCCCTATTCTCTTCCTCCATAATCTGACCCGATCCATAAAAAGAGCGCAATCCTGCTCTGGAAATGAGCCCGTTTGTTGAAGATAGTTGCTTAAATCTTATTCAAGATAAGCACCCGGTAGTTCAATTAGTCATTCTTTATTTTTTATTTCCTTTAATAATTCAACTATTATTTGGTTTGTTTTATTTAATTTCCTCAACTGAATTTCTATTGAAAAAATCGTAATAATTACAGCTATTCCAATAATTATCCCCAAATTAATTTCCTCTCCCACTTTTATTAATGTATGTAAATAGACTTGAATCAGGAAAAAGCTTTACTCCTTATTGAAGTAAAGCACCCCTTTAGTTAAAGAAGCAACTTCAATTTCTTTCAACTAATTCTTGAATCATTTCCACTCTGTTCCCAAAAGGGTCTCTGAACTCAAAACGTTGAAAACCTGGAATTGGAACTCCTTCAAATATTTTAATGTTATTTTGTTCTAACACGCTTCTCCAGTATGATAAATCCTCTACTTGATATGCTAAATGGGCTTTTGTCGTTAATCTGTCAAAACCATCTTCTGTGCCGATGTGAACATCTCTATCTCCGACTTCCAACCAAAAACCCCCACGTCCTTTTAGTGATTCGGGCTTTTCTTTCTCTGGTAAACCGATAATCATAAAATACCCTCCTCAATTTAGAATTTTTCCACCACAATCTAAATCCTCTTCCATCTTATCCCTTTAACTATAATAAGAATAATATTTATTTATTATAAAATTTAATAAGGTTTACTTATGCTTTTTATTAAACTATCCTGTACCGTTAGTTGAAGAAGAAGGGGGAGAACAACGTTCTCCATCATAACTTTTTATACACCTCTGCGTAAGCAACTTTCAGTTGTTCCCTTAATTGCTTGTTTTCCTCTTCTAACTTTTGATTTTTTCTTTTTAGAGATGCAATGAGGGCATCCTTATTGTTTTCGTTCATTTCCCGTTTTACTTGTTTTGGTGAGGGTACTTGTGATTGCTGATTTCGCAATGTTTCAATTCTCAAACGGAAGTCCTTCTTGTTATACAGTGTCGCTTTTGAAATATCAGCTTCACTAGCTACGCTGTTAAAGTTTATTTTCTCATTGGCTCTTATGAGTCTTTTAATGGCTTCATCTACCTTCTGGGAGGTAATAGCCTTACGATTGGCATGAATAGCTTTCAAATGTTCAGAACGGTCATATTCAGCCATTTTGAACACCTAACTTTCTTTTCATCCGATCTTGCCTTCCAAAGATGATATTTCCCTCTTGGAGGGTATTTAAAATGTTTTGATAACGCTGTAAGTTCTTTTCGTTCTTCTCGGCAATATCCTCTCGCCCTCGTTGTTTTGCTATTTCAATTGCCTTCGTGGTTGTTTTAATGTGAAGCTCGTATTTTTGCGTATCTAACTCCGAAAAACCAACAGCTAAGTCTTTACATGGGGTTTGATTGTCACCACAGGTGAGGCAAGGGGGAGCTTCCATATACGGACAATTACCGTTTAAACGGGCGTGGCACGTTCCATAAGGGTTGTCCATCGCATTTAGCTTGTGATCCTGCCACAAGGCATCTAAGATGTCTATTGGTATGTCTTCCCCTGCTTTGATTTCTTGCACTTCACCGTTTAGATCAAAGCTAAAGACGCCTTGTTTGATAACTAATTCAAATGCTTTTCTTTTTGTATCGTCTAATAGCTTGGCATATCGTAATGTCATTTCGGGTGAAGCATGAGCTAACAACTCTTGGACCGTTAGAATATCCGCACCACCATTTAACATTTTTACACCGTAGGTGTGACGGAATTGGTGAGTTTTGAAATGAAACAAGTTTCCATTTTCATCCGTAATGTTCTTTCGCTTGGCTAAAATATTTAGTTGGTCTTGTACCCACCCTTGAATAAAAGGTTTACCTTTCCGTTGACCACGATAACGGACAAAAATATACCCTTCGGGATTGTTGTCTTGATTGCTTAGTTTTTTTGATTTGTCGATAAGAACCGCAAGGATTCCTGCTAAATCATCGTCAATGGGAATTCGATGCCCTTTTACAAAAGTTTTTTCAATATCCGTTTCAATGGAGTATTGACCATTGAGTTTTATCAAGCAATCAGAGGTTAATTCTAATACGTCCGAGATTCTAAGACCTGTCTTAAACGCAATCCAAACAACAGGCACAACATCTTTATGCAAGTCAACAATATGCGTAAAGAGCTGCTCTAACACATAGTCAGGGATGTAATCAATTTGATCCACTGATTTTTTCCTTGGCTTAGGTTTGTCTTCAGGAAAAATCAACAATCTCACATGAGTTTCGGGAGCCATTTCATAGTCATACCGTTGAATATCTTCAAGAAATTTGCACAAGATTGATAATGAGGAATTTATATAGCTTTCAGGATGCGAGTTCTTTTGTTTTATATTGTTTTTAGCGTATTCATATAAATATTCAAGATATTTTACGATATGTGTACGATTTAAAGCCTTCAAATCCTTCCACGTTGGCTCTAAAGAAAATATAAATGAGAAAAACATTGAGAGAGCATATAGATAACGTTGTGCTGTACTCCATGAAAATCTATTTCTACTAAGCAATCGTTGTTTTATATATTTTTTTATTTGCTCACGAATACATTTATCAAACTTTAGATAGATAAGGTAGTATTGACCTTTACTTTTGCTGTATTCTACACCATACTTATCATGAAGAATACGAACATCCCATTTGTCTTTTTCAAACTCATCTCGGTTGTCCATGTATTGAAATAACAAATTATAAATTTGTCTTAAAAAACGTGCTACTATTGTTTTTTCAATCCCATCTTTTTGAATTATCCTTTGTCTAAGCTTCTGAGTAGCAACTCCTTTTTCATTCAACCAAAACAAATACTCTCGTTCTACTTTATCAATATCCAAATCCAACAAGGATGATAGTTTAGGATATTTTATGTTTAAGAACTCGGTTATTTTCTTTAATGGGGTTGGATGAGCGCTAAAAACACTATTGATTGTCCATAAATCGTTAAAGAGTTGTTTATAATAAACATATTTCACTTCTAAGTTGATTGTAGGGTTGGTGAATCGAAAATAAATATTTTTATTTTTATAGGAATAGTTCGCTACCACTTCTTTGAATTGCTTGACTTCACCTATAACATCGACATTCCATTTGTCATTGACTAAGAAATATGGGTTTTTTACTTGTTCAATGGAAACCGAACCATCTTCATGTACTATTTTTTCGGGATAAGTGGAAAGTTCTTTTTGTAATCCTTCGTGAAATCCTATTTCTTCTGTATGAAAATTCTTGATGTGTTTCATTCGGTAACTCCTTTTAGTTATCTTTCTTTAGGTTAAATTCAGATTGAGCCTTTTGCCAATCTTCTCGAATATCTTCATCCGAGGGATGTAAGTACAGGTTCATTGTTGTTTGAATTTGAGAGTGTCCTAATCGTTCCTGCACCTGTTTAATATCTTTTGTTTTCTGATAAAAGATTGTAGCGTGTGTATGGCGAAATAGGTGTGGGTGGAGGTTTATCCCTGTTTTCTTTTTTAAACGCTTAAAAAGAGATTCCACGTTCCAATATTCCATTGGTTTCCCTACATCTTTTCCTCGCAGTTTTACAAAAACAAAGTTTGTGTCCAAATCTAATTCGTCCAGCACTTCATACAAATAATCGTCATATAGATCCATTAAGGATTGTGATACATAAATTTCTCGCTCTCCCGTCTTTAACATAGCACCGTTTTCTAATTCCCCACGATCCACTAAGCGAATTCGATGTCCCTTGCCATGATCAAAAATGAAATCTTCCATGAAAAGAGCGAGAGCTTCTCCAATACGCAATCCAGTTTCAAATAACAATTGAATTAAGAATCTATCGCGGATATTGGTGGCTGCCTGTAATACTTGCTGTACTTGTTCTTTTGTGAGAGTGTCTACTTTTTTCCTTGGCTCTTTTAATTTCAATATGTTTCTGATTGATGGCTTGTCCTTGTTGACATGATGTAAGAAACTTTTATAACGCGAGTGTCCCCCTGTAAATACTTGCTTCATCAACTTTTCGATCATGTCATTTTGTACCTCTTCATTTCTGTAAAGGTAGTCATAAAAGTTCGCTATGACTGTAATGGTAAGGTTAATTGTTTTTTCTGTTCGCTTTGCTTTCTCTTGTTGAAGAGGAGTGACATTCGAACTCTGATAAGGACTTCTTAACCATCCCACAAAATCAGCTAAATCTTCTAATCGGATCAACGTGTAATCCTTCTTTTTCTCTTCTAAGTAGGCAAAAAAATGCTTTAAGGAATAACAATATGTCTTTTGAGTATTAGAGCTTTTTCCTGTCTTATCTAAATACTTTATATATTTCATCACTGGCATTACAGGAAACCCCTCTTGATCCAGTAATATGTATCTCCTGTTGTTATTCTCTATGAGAACTTCTTGTACCCTCATAGCACATCTCTCCTTAAAGATAATAACGCTCGGTCGAAAGACCTCACTACGCCTCCCGCTGTGGGCTACGTCCCCCCTGTAAAATACAAACATATGTTCTTGTTTAATATATACATACAATACGATTTTTTCAACATCTAATTAAGAATTCTACTATGCAAAAGAAAAGAGGATATATGCTCATATATTGAACATAATATCCTCTTATTAGTTTAGTCTATTTAAGTTTTAAAGGGTCAAACTTTATTCCAAATCCACATAAAAAACACCCTTCAGAATACTAGGTCTGAAGGGTTATCGGTAGTTATTCAAATACAGGACGCATAAAGCTTCTCTCATAACTTAAAATGCATTTAGTGTCTTCTGCAAATTTATATGCTTCTTGACATTCTGCATCTAACGCCATTTTTACTCGGTACTCTTCATATGCTGCTAAACTTGGAAAAGTGAATAATGCATAAGCAATGTTATTAGCCCCTTCATGTGGAAGAAAATAACCATGATGTGTTCCGCCCAATTTATTAACCAGTCGAACCCACATCTTACCGTATTCTTCAAATTCATTTACCTTATAAGGGTCAATAACATACTTCAAATAACATGTAACCATTTTAATCCCCCATAATATGCATTTTTTCCCATTATAACATATGATTTAACTAATTTATTTATAAGACAGGTTTACTAAAGTGTTAGTTCATATAAAAAAGTAATGTATATCTTATTCATGTGAAGTTAACATAACATATCATTATCGGAAGTCAATATATCTCAAACACTATAAAAATCCCTTCAGAATACAAAATCTGAAGGGATTTCTTGTTCACATAATCAGTGTTATCGGTAGTTAATAATTAAATTGCTTTAACGTAGCCTTAACTCTATTTTGTTGAATTCTTCTTTAGGTATATCTCTGTGTTTGTAATTTATTGTTTTTATGTTACTTCCGTCTATTTGGAAAGTAATTGTGTCTTCTCCATAAGGTGGATTATGTGCACCTTCAAAAGTACGAACTTGAACAGTTGCATAAAATATATAATTCTTTTCATCTTTTTCTATTTTGAGTACCTTTTCCAATCCTCTATACCATAGCTTAGGTTTTTTATAGTAATTGTTAATTTCCTTACTTATGTTTTCAGACAAAAAATTAACTAATACTTCTTTTAAAAGTTCTTTTGGTACTGGTATCCTGTTGATCTTTTTTCTTTTGATCTCTACAATGTCCCAATATTCTTTACCTTTTTTAACAGTATATAGAATGTTCGTACCATCTTCTTTCCAAATATGAAGATAGCCTTTGTCCTCTTTAATATACAAGTTAGGCTCATCAATCCATTCATGTTCTATCTGAATTATACTGAAAAATAATTGAGCAAGTGGAGTTATTTTATAACCGATTTGGTTAAAGTCACCGAATGAATATAGTCTATAACCAGTTAAATCGATATCAAAGTAATCTAGGTTGCTGTCATTTTGATCATGAGTTGTTTTTGCTTGAACAGAAAACACGAAAGAAAAAGTAATAATACTTGTAATAATAAATAAGCATAATGTTTTTCTCATGAAATCACCTCATTTTATTATGCGACGGTTAAGGTGATTTATAATTTTTTACATAAAAAGTATTAGTAGTATTTCTTTTTTTATGGGCTAGTTAACATAAAATCGTTTATCGAAAGTTAATCACTAATCTGAAAGCCCATCTCCTCCGTCTCCGTTATCTCCATCTCCATCATCCCCATCAAAAATGAGCTTATTATCACTTTTCATGGGATAATCCGAATGATCTATGGGATCAGAATTAGTTTTACGTACAATGTATGCTAAAAGGCCAATGCCAGCTAAATAACAAAGAGCTGTAATCATATTAGTTCTCCCTCCTCAATATCAGTACATTCAGGAACAAGAGCTAATAGTACAACTCCTTGTAATCAGTTGACATAATGTGTGTTATCGGAAGTTAATCCTAATTTTTTCTGTGTTTTACATTCAATCTCTTGGTACATATTGTATTTTATTTCAGGAAACAGTAACTAAGATAAAATATTGTACTTTGGAGGTTAAAGTATGCGAAAAATAACATTTGTTCTTTTTTGTATGGTATGTTTTGTATTTGGTAGTAATATAACAGCAAAAGCATCCTCATTTGGTCCTTTACCTATATTAAAATCCTCTGAACGTTGGCAATTAAAAATTGGGAAAATGGACAATGATCCACGTCTTTCAAAACCAAAACCGGGTGTAGTTAATATGTATAGTCTAGATGTGAAGAACTTAGGAAAGGCTGT
>NZ_AUMR01000076.1 GCF_000430785.1 Ectobacillus panaciterrae DSM 19096 | reverse complement strand
ACCTTACCAAAATAGGTAAGGTGAAGGACTATTCCTCACAATTTCTTCTGTATGTTATTCTATTTTATTATTTTGAAACAAATCGTTCTTTTAAGAAACGAGAAACCCTTTGGGTTTCTCGTCACTCTGAAAAAAGGAAGAGGTATTTAACCTCTTCCTTTTTCTGCTTAGAATGAGAATCTACAATCAAAGTATAGAAGCAAATTGTACATCAAGCAGTAGCGCATACAAAATCAGCAATAATCATTTTGGATACGATTATTTATTTCACCTTGAAATGTATTGTGTTTCTTAATCAAATTCAGTGTTTCCTCGATTTCATTTATAAAATCATCAAATATATCCATTTCTTTTGCTGCTTTAAAATGTTCCTGATCGACTGAATTCAACAATGCGATAACTGCTTTTAATTTTAGATCATCATAAAACGGAAGATTTGATTTACCTCTAATCTCCCCTTGTACATGGATGTTTCCATCATAATCCTGAGATTCAAAAACAAATTGCTTCCATTCTTTTTGTTCCATGATAACGCTCCTATCTAAAGCAGACTATCCTCATTTGATAGAGACAACCACGCACCTAGATCACTGTCACTATCTGTTCCCGCTTCACCATCTTCCTTGCACGGAGCCTTTTCATTTTCGATTATCCATTTTGGCAAGGATTGAAGCATACCTGACATCTCTTGTCTGGAAACACCCTGTGCGGTCATGTATTCATATAATGCCTGCAACTGCCTCTCATCCATATACAATCCCTCCATCCGGTAAAAGAAGCTGGCCTTATATAAGCATAAGGCACAGTTTTTTTATTCTTCATTGTATTATATCCCTGTTAGAGATGAGCTATAAGCCGATACAAGCATTTATATAACCGATTAGTCACGAACAAGTGTATGTTCTAATCGCAAGAGACCGCCAAAAAATGATGTTCGACTAACAAAACAAGAAAAGATTTTATACTTTCTAGAAACTTTAAATGTTAAAATTTAGTTGATGAACCTCCCTCACTTACTCGCTTTCGCTCCTTGGAAGTGGGGGTATTCTCACCTAATTTATGATAAATTGTTAGATGAAAGGTGGTCTATTTTTGATAAAAACAATAATAAAGAGTAACATAGCCAAACAAAATAAAAAAATTAGCTGAAAGATAAATGCAGTCGGCTTGACTTTACCAAGAGTAGAAACATATCCCAAGCTCGAATTGCGTTCATCACAATGGGAGAAGGTGACGGGATGGCAATTTATATCGCGCTGTTGCGAGGCATTAACGTAAGCGGACATAATAAGATCAAGATGGCCGAATTGAAGCGCACCTTGGAAACGATGGGCCTAAGCCGGGTGCAAACGTATATTCAAAGCGGCAATGTCCTGTTCGAATCAGGGGAGGATCCATCCTCGCTGCGCCTCCGAATCGAGGATGGGATCAGAACGGCTTTTGGAATTTCGATCACCGTTGTCTTAAGAACGGCCAAGGAACTGGAGCAGATCATTGCGGATTGCCCATATGCGGATGTCTCCTTGGCGGAAGGGGAGAGCGTTCACGTTTCCGTGTTGACCGAAGAGCCGCCGCAAAAGGTGGTCGACCTATTGTCGGGCAGTGAACGTGATAATGATGAGTACCATATCCGTGGACGGGAGATTTACTTCTTGTTTCGTCAAAGTATATTGGATTCCAAGTTGGCGAAAAATCTGCAAAAGCTGGGAAATACGGTAACAACGCGTAACTGGAATACGATCAACAAACTGGCCGCGTTAGCGAAAGCAAGGCAGGCTTAATGGGAAGAAGCAGGTGCTGGGGAAGAAACATCTGGACATATGATGTCCACGCTTTCGTTACATTGTCCATCTACTCGGAGCAATCCGGAAAAAACGAAGAAATAAATTGTTATATTTACGATCCCGCATTCATCACTAAAATCAAACCAAATATTGATGAAGACTTCCAAAATTCTCAACGAGTTTCGCTTGTTGATGTCACTCACTTATCTATGAAAGAAAAAATAAAAGTAAAGTTTGCAAAACTGGTGGAGTATTATTTGTAAAAACGAAACGAAAACCTTCTAGGGAATTGCTAACCGTTTGTATTTTAAGGTAGAAATTGTGTTTGATACACGAACTATCGATTCAAACGGGAGAAAACAAGTGTTCAATTATTTAGCTGATGAAAGGTTGAAAATAAAAATAGGAAAACGCTTTTCACTGGAGGCCGCTGTAAAAGCTCATGAATGGGTGGAAAGCAGACAGAGTACAGGGAAGGTTTTGTTGGATGTGAGGAAATAGCTTCAGTACATACGAAAGCCCGCCGATTATTACGTATAATCATCAGCGGGCTTTTATTGGTACAGGTCTTTTGCGAATATGGTTTAAAATGGAACGAACAAAAAGAGGCGAACGGGGAAACATAAGAACGATGACAATGAAAGGAAGGGATGATTTATATGACATTAGAATGGTTTGATCGTGTTGCCGGAGAACTGCAGGATTATATGCAATCCATTTGTGAGCAATATGACCAAATCGGTCATTTTTCAATTGACAGAGCTGCCAGACATCCGAGAATCGAATTTTTCTTGGAAGAGCAGGATGATGACAGAGAATACTTTTGTACACTTTTCTTCGATCCGTACAATACGGAATTCTACATTGAAACATTTGATGTGGATTTCGGACAAACATCTAGAATCATCCTTTCTGATATAGATGATATCGTCGATGCTGTACATGAAAGATTCCATGATTACATGAATGATGATGAAACGGACGATGATGACGAATATTACATCGTGGATGAAGAAGATGATATTTATGAGGAAATCGACGTAGAGTGGACAACTCCTGAGGTGACAGCTTATGCTGACCAAGACGAAATAGAAATCACATACCAATTTGGGATTGTACAAAAAACTGGCGACGGTATCCTTAAACGCGTGAATCGTATTGTGACAACTGATAAGGATTTTATAGAAGAGGAGACCCATTTCATTTTCAGCAAAGAGGAAGCAAGCACAATCATCGCGATGATTGCAAGCCATATGAACAGCCTGAGCGAACTTGGTTTGGAAAATCCGTAAGATACAGGACTATTCTTAATGAGTGGTCCTGTATCTTATGGATTAAGATGTTACGGTTTCGGCATCAGAAAAGGAAGGAGAGATAGAAGGAACTGTTTTGCTTTCAAAGATTAATAGCAATATAGGTCCTTTATGTTTACATAAAAGCTTTTTGCTTATTAAAAATTAGTTACTTGACGAAATTCAATAATGAACATATACTTACTTATATAAAGTAACTAACTATTTTTATCGATTGTAAAACAATAGCAGCTAAGACATAAGAATACTCATTCATTATTACAAAAGGAGGGAAACACTTATGAAATTTCACCATCATCCTTATACCTTTGTCGGGCAAGTCCATTTATTAGTTGGGAATTTGGACCGCTCTCTTGCTTTTTATCAAAACGTTTTGGGGTTTAGACTGCTCGAACATTCCGAAAGAAAAGCTGTACTGACCACAGATGGAAAAACACCCCTTCTGACGATTGAACAACCAGAAGATGCGGTACCGAAGCAGCCGCGTACGACAGGTTTATATCATGTTGCACTTTTATTGCCGAATCGCTCTGATTTAGCGAAGATACTGCTTCACCTTTTACAAACGAAGTATCCGCTGCAGGGAGCTTCGGATCATCTTGTCAGCGAAGCCATTTATTTAGGTGATCCCGACGGTAATGGAATTGAGATTTATACAGACAGGCCTTCTGAAACATGGACTTGGAAAAGCGGACAAGTAAACATGGCAACTGAACCCCTAAATGCAGAAGACCTCTTGGAGGAAGCTGAAGGAAAGGAATGGGAAGGACTGCCAAACGATACGGTAATAGGACATATTCATTTACAAGTATCAGACATACAAAAGACAGAAGAATTTTATTGTAAAGGGCTTGGGTTTGACCTTGTAAACAGATATGGTCGTCAAGCACTTTTTGTATCATCCGGCGGATACCATCATCATATTGGTTTAAACACATGGAACAGTGCCGGAGCACCTGCTCCTGCGCGAAACAGCGTTGGGCTGAAATGGTTTTCGCTGGTGCTTCCTGACGAGGAAGCGAGACAAAAGGTTGTAAAGCAATTACAGCAAATAGACGCATTTATAGCAGAAGAAAATGGAGTCATCCTGACGAAGGATCCTTCAGGCAATCACATTCAATTATGGATTTGATTCATGAAGAAACACTTGGAATTGTTTTTATAGGAATGAGCATAAAGTTATTGAAAATTAAAGCTGCTCAATAAGATGATGTTCCTTTGTTTAAAAAAATATAATGCAACACTCTGCATCGGAACCCACCGCGGTTGTATGGTATTGTATGGAAAGAATCTCGCTTGGAATCTACAAATGAAGATCTAAATCAAACACCTTTAAGCAACAAGCCAAGTACCCCTGGGTTGTCGTTTAAAGGTGTTTATATTTGTCTGAACATATAAACAATTGATATGATATTTGAAAAGATGTAGAGATATTAGAAGAGTTGATTTAATACATTTCTCTTTAATTGTACAAACGAAAGGAATAGGATGATGGGAATCTTCACAGAAACGGCAGTTACAATCATTAAAAATATACCAGCAGGAAAAGTAATGACATACGGCCAAATTGCAAAATTAGCCGGAAGTCCAAGAGGGGCAAGGCAAGTCGTCAGAATCCTGCACTCCATGAGCAAAAAGCATAATCTTCCTTGGCATCGAGTCATAAATTCTAAGGGTCAGATCGGTTTTCAAGATGATGAGTTATTCCATGTACAAAAACTGTCTCTTCAAAGCGAAGGGGTTGAATTTATAGATGAGAGCTATATTAATCTAGAACAATATCAATTTCATCCGGAGGAATCATCTGTATACAAAATAAGATAAGAGGATAAGATATCACGAATAAAGCATATGTAAATAAAGAACATACACTTATTCGATTATTCGTAACTTTAGTTAGGATTCACTTTGATTTCTATTGTGTTAGAGTCCGCACTTGGAATGAATTCTTCTTGTGCCAAAGGATTCTCCTCTTCAGATGTTTGATTCCCTTTTTTGGGTTTTTCAAAGTATTCTTTGATAGATTTTACAGTAGTTTTATATACCCTTGTGGTATATGTAACACCTACATGAAACCTCGTTTTTGCTTCTTTCTTGTCATCAGTTATTATAAATTTGCTTTCAGGTAATATAGATGTAAAAAAGCCAAATTCCTTAACGTACAGGAATTTGGCTTTTTTTTATGTCGAAATTGATGTGAATAAAAATGAAGAGGTAAATCAAACTAACAAAAGGAAAATATTGGACAAGGCTCCGGAATAGCCAGCCAGTGCGTTGGTCACCAAAAGAAATAAAACTAGTAAAGAAGGGTTGTTCCTTATGAACGAAATTGAACTGTATGGCACGATCTTTTATGAACCGACCACAAACCATTGGGAAGGGTCGGGTACGGGTTGGTGGATCGAAAAAGCGGAGGAGAATATGGCCAAGATTACGTTCGAGGAGCCGATCATGTTTGATCCGCGACAACCGTCAAAAACAAAAAACTATAGTCTTTCCATCAGCAATATCAACCAAAATGGGGATGTGGATACCTATAACGTAGACGAAGACGGCTTCATTATCATCTGGAAGAATTACTCGAATGAAACATGCATAGCTTCATTTCATGTCGTAGGAACCAAAGTCTGTTTCGTACCCAATGACAGGGCTCTCGGCACGGAGGAAAGCGTAGCAGACATCTATGCGGCAGAACTTTTATTCAGTTATGAAGCGAAGTATGGAGTCATTTCGCTGATGGGTTCAGGCACTATTTCGTGCAAAGAAATCGCAGAGGAAAAGTTAGATGCCCTGAACACCTATGCAGAAAAAGATAAGGCTGCCATCGAGAAGGAAAAGGACTTATTCAGCAGGAAGCTTCTGCAGGAAAAATTGGAAAGAACAAAGATTAGGATGGAACGTCAAAAAAGAATCATAGAAAAGAGTGCTAAGTATTGGGATTCGGCTCTGAAATTCGGCGAGTTATGGGGACATTATTCTGCACATGAACAGGAAAAGGCACTGGGAGGCTGTTATGTACCACTTTGTACTGGTGGAGGCCCCGGGATCATGCGGGCAGCGGCACAAGGGGCAAGAAGCCAACATGCCCATGTGATTGGGATTGACTGTCAGTTTGGTGTGGATAATTTTTTCTATCTCAAGGACACTTATTCTGTACAATCCAATCAGCGGCTACGGATGAATAACTTCTCGATCAGGGAGGGGGTTCTCATTAATTATTCTCATGTCATCCTGTTCTGGCCCGGAGGGTTTGGTACTGCATGGGAAGTTTACGAAACACTATCGAAAATTCAAACCAACCACCTTCGAAGACATCGAACCAAGGCTATCTTTGTCCATCCCGAGTATTGGGCGCCCCTTTTTAAATGTATAGACAATATGCGTGAGCATGGTGCAATTAACAGCTATGGTGATCGCATTAAGATACCCGGTGTAGATGATCAATTACCCGATAAGGCATATATTGCAGAAGTGGCTAATGGTCCAGAGGAGGCTTTTGAGAAAACACGTGCATTTGTAGAAGAACTCTACCGGAAAAATCAATTAACACTAAAGGCGTGACAAGGTCAGCCAGCACCGTTAGACTCATTACGTTCACTAAATATAAGAATCCGATGATCAACCCTTAACGTGGTTGATCATCGGATTTTTGGTTACTCTTGATCCTTAGCGTGGTAAATCCGCGTTTTTCTGTCGATCCCCCATGTCCATCAAGCAATCCTTTTCTTTATAACATTCACCGAAATGATCAAACTTTTTTATAAAACTGCATACCTGGATTAGCATAAAGAGCCTATTTTTGATCAACCTTTTTTCGAAAATAGGTTCTTTTATTAGCCGAAAATCAAGGTTTGAATGTTAATCTTGATCAAAACTTATTTTAAGTCAATAACAGAAATATGCAATATTTTATACAAAATCCGGTTGGAAAATAGGAAAACAAAGTACGAAAAATCCTTGCTGTGACAGCAATTTATAGAATCCTGCATATTTCATATTATCCGAGAATGAGAGAAATGTTGATATCATGAGGATGGTGGGGATAACCAACTTCCGATAATGTGATGTTATGTAAACCTCACATGTATAAAGTATTCATGTAAATAATTTAGAAAGTAAAGAATATAAAAAACATGTCGATAAAAAAACGAGATACCGCCTTTATTTCTCCAGTGGAAAATGACGTTTTAAAACTATTCACCATATACTAAAAAAGGTATCACTAACATTTTACAGATTTTGTACATTAAGGTTGTAACCTTCGGTATATAAAGAGTCTTTAACACGAGTATCAGAAACGAATGTGGTTTTTGGATTATTAATTGTCCAGCATTCCTAAAAATACTTGTATTTTGATTCCAAAACTTATTCTTGAAATCAAAGTACTATTAAAGAAAAAATATACCGTTTTTGATGATGCTTAACGTATAAAATCCATATTTTTTGGTTCCACCAACAAAATATTAGGAAAGTAGGTGAGACAATGCCTTCAATTGTTCACGGAGTTGTAATAAATAGAATTGGAGTCACTGGTTCTTTTAACATAGGAGATACTTATGAAGTAACGCCGAAAGTAAATGTAAAGGATCATCATGGATCTGGATCAGGAAATAGCGGATTTTCTATAAACACATTTAATGGTGTTAGTAAAACAAATGTAAGAGATACTGAAACATCTGATCAAAACCAAACATTTAATCTATGAGTATTTTTTTAACTATATGTGACGTCTGTCAACAGTAACCGTTTTGGCTTGCCTACCAGCAAAAGATCCTCGTCATTTTTTGAAAGGAATCTCTCACCGGAGGGGATTTTTATAGTGTCTGAGATACAATGACTTCTGATAATATGATGTTATGTAAACTTCACATGAATGGAATATACAAAAAAAGACACTGATGCGTATCCAGTGTCTTTTTTGTCATTTCAGTCATGAATTTATATTATGTTATGCTTAACTTTTATTTTTATAATTACCAACAAATAATTTAGGTTATATGAACAAAAGCTCCTGTTTTTATGCAGAAGCTTTTCCATAGTTTTTAGCAGTATCCGTATCCATAGCCACCATAGCCGCCACAGCAACAAGCTGCACCGACGATAATCAATAAAATAAATAATACAACAACTAAAGCGAAGCTAGTGCCAAAACCATGTATATGTTCACTCATATATTTATACCTCCTTTGACTTTAAATATGCAGGGGAAAAACTTAATAAGTCATCATTACCATCAGGTAAAGCAGCGGATAATGTATCGTATGTTTTTTTTATGATTATAGAGCTAGTCTGTATTACAAATAGGCTTATAAAATGACAATAAGCCCCTTTTATAGGTCATACATGCACTAAAACCTCAATTTCGTTAATCGAGTTGACTTAAAAAAAGAAATATAGGATTAAACAATAAACTAACTACCGATAACACTGATTATGTGAACAAGAAATCCCTCCAGAATGCAGGGTCTGAAGGGATTTTTATAGTGTCTGAGATACATTGATTGTCGATAATAAGTTATGTACACCTCACATGTATAGGATATTTATCAATCTCCAGGTTTTTATTTGCTAATACGCCACTTTTCCTTACTCTCAATAACTCCTCATTAAAATAATTCCCCAGTCATTACAGTCATAAATTCCTTAAAAAACTGTTCGTAATTCAGATTTATTGCAATCCTATGTTTAGGACGATTATCAAATGTTTCAGGTTCTGTGGTCACTCTAAAGTCTCCAAGACTTAGCCCTCGTGTAATATTGATGGCAGTATGGACCAAAACAGCTGATTGATAGTATGTAAAAATGTCATCTCGATTGACTGCAATCATGGTCAGTGCGTCATGAACTGGGCTGCCCTGTATCCCAGGAACTTTTTTTTGATAAAATTGATAATAGTAGTAATCTAAAAGAGGTTTTAAAAAATTGGCTTTGCCTTTAGAATGAATATAATTGACCATTTCAGGTGTCACAATCGCATGTTGTGTTACATTTAAAGGGTAAATAGACAGATTCTGTGCATATCTCATTACAACATTAGCTGCTACTGGATCAACATAAAAATTGGCTTCTGCAATTGGAGTAACATTGCCTGGATAAAGAAAAGCGCCACCCATGATATAGTAGGAATGAACATTTTTCATCATATCCTCATAAAGAAGAAATAAGGTTGCAAGTGAAGTTAATCTCCCTGTATTCACAATAATTATTTCATTTTTGTACTTTTCAATAATACTGATAACTTCGAAGAAATTCTCAAACTTTTCAAGTTCTAGTTGTGGTTGAATAGGCCCCATCCCAAATTTGCCGTGAACATCTGGGTAAAAAGTTGCAACTTCCGCAGTCATGGGTTTTTCTGCTCCGCCAAAAACTTTTATATATTCTTTTCCTACACTTTTAAGTAAAAAACGAACATTTCTAATAACTTCTATCTTTGGCACATTCCCATAGTCTGCAACGATTCCTATAATATCGATTTTATCTGTTAGCTGTGCATATAATAGAGCTATCGTATCATCGATTCCAAAATCTCCAAAAAACAATACTTTTTTCTTCATTGAGTACCTGTCTCTCCTTAGTTTATTTAATTAATTATTACGTCTTTGTCTTTTTAGAAGAGGATACTTAGGAGTAATATACACTGGTTTTTAATAAACCTCTTTCGTAAACATACATACTCATTAATTGATTTAACATATATATTTTCGTTAAAATGTAGACGGCTTCCTTTAATGCTAGTAAAAACATCATAGTGAGAAGGTGTAACAACAAAAAAGATCTCCACTAAAAGTCTGAATAAACATCTCGACTGTAACTACCGATAACACTGATTATGTAAATAAAGAGGAGCAGATTTAGAATCAACCCCTTATAATACGAATGTCACCCGTTGGTGAAAGTAAAATATCAACTGTCCCCATAAATTATTTATAATCTGTCACTTACGATTATGCCAGATTATAAATATAATCAAAATAAATTAACGAAATTTGGAAAAAGAGGTGAAAATATGTCCATTCCTAAATACTTCAAAATAAATGATGAAAATTATCTATGACATTATTGAAAAAAATGGCTTTACAACGTTGTTTTCTCAACACAATGGAGAACCATATGCCACTCATCTACCTTTAACTTTGAATAGAGATGAAGGTGTCTTATATGGTCATTTGGCACGCCTAAACAGGAAATGGAAACATATTGGAAATTAGGAGGGGGGGTTCTATGACCACACCCCATGAAATCATTTCAGTGAATATAGGAAAGCCAATTTCTATAAAGAAAATGAGCAAAGAAATCAAAACAGGTATTTTTAAATTCCAAATTAATGCACCTGTCTACTTAGGTAAATTAAATTTTAATGGCGATGGTCAAGCTGATTTAGTTCATCATGGTGGAGTAGAGAAAGCGGTTTGTGTATATTCATATGAGCATTATCCATACTGGGAAAGAGAATTAAGCTGCGAAATCGTGTATGGTGCTTTTGGTGAGAACTTGACAGTGAAAGGTATGCTGGAGAAAGATGTCTGTATTGGGGACATTTATAAACTTGGAGAGGCTGTTGTTCAGGTTAGTCAACCCCGACAACCATGTTATAAACTTGCTAAAAGGTATAATATGGCTGATCTTCCTGTTAGATTTCAGAATACAGGATATACTGGTTTTTACTTTCGCGTGTTAAAAGAAGGCTGGGTACCGGAACATCCATCTATAGAACTTATTCAAAGACACTTGAAGGGTGTAACCATAGAATTTGCAAACAAGATTATGCATCATGCCAAAGAAAACATTGAAGGCATACATCAGATTCTAGAAGTTGACGAACTCTCCTCTAATTGGCGTCAAACGTTTACAAATCGCCTAAAAGGAAAGGAAGTAGATCCCAGGACAAGATTAGACGGGAGATAAGAAAGGCTGCCTGCCCCTACGATAACTCCGTAGCTGGGGCTACCTTTAAGATTATCAAAACCGAGTTCATGAAGGATCGCCATTTTGATAGTCTTGAGGATTTAACGAGAGAACTACAAGACTATGTGTATTGGTTTCATCACATTCGCATTCATGGAACGCTTGGATACGTAAGCCCGGTTTAGTACAAACTTGAACACCTTAAGAAAACTGTCTAGTTTAGTGTTGATAATCCAGTTATTTGTAGTACAAAAAAGGATAGATCATATAGATGTAGTCTGTTTGTATCTATCCTTCTCTTTTGTCCGCGTATTGTATAGTTTTTCTTGAAAAGTAAGAAGGTATTATAGTTATAATTTAGATTGAAATTTGGATATGTTTACCCATTAAAGTAAAGATAGACAAATCTTGCTTTCTTTTACTTTTCTTTAGTTAATCCTTCTGCTACATACTCAATGATTTTTTCCATGACTTTAGGAAATACATTCTCTCCTATTTTTTCTTTGTGAAATCGCATCATCATTACAGCTTTCATAATTCCTACGATAACTTGTGGATCTTCCTTAGGTAATACCCCACGCCCTATTAGAACATTAACAGCGTAAATTCCTCTTTCCGTATCTTCCTTAGAAAGCTCTTCTATCATTTGCTTAGGAAGTTTTCGAACAAGCCGTTCGTGATCATCATCTTGAAAAACACGTTGAAGAAATGGATTTTCCTCAACTAATTGAAATGACGTATGAAAAAAAGAGGCTAGTAATTCTTTTGGAGGAAGATTTTCACGAAGAAGCTCACTGAGCAACGTATCTCGAACTTCTTCTTCATTCTTTAAAATTTCATAATAGAGCTCTTCTTTTGATGGGTAAAATTTATAAAATGAGCCCTTTCCGATTCCACACGCAAGTATAATATCATCAATGCTAGTCTTGGCTAGTCCGTATTTAATAAATAATTCTTTTCCTTTTAATAAGAGAGATTGACGAATATGTTCTTTTTCTTTCTCTGTGAATTTAGGCATAGTAAAACTCCTGGTTTTTATTTTTTTATGACTTTTTCTATACTTTTAGTCATAAAATGTTTATAATTATCATATCGTCTATACAAAAAAAAGTAAACTTTGGACGATAATCTAAACAACAGGTTTTTTTATCATTTTTATGACTATAAAAAACTTTTTAGTCACTAGAATTAAAAATAATTAATTCTTGGGAGGAATTAAAGGGAATAAAAGTTTATTTAGTTCGAATTGATACTTATAAATCATTTGTATATAGAAGTTCTTAAAGAGGGATCTAGGAAGATAAAGAGCCTGTTGTGAATGCAGTTATTTCTTTTATAAGATCTTTGCAAAAATAAAAATTAAAGAATTTCTTAATCTATTTATTTATATTAAAGGAAAATAAGGTGGGGAAATTATGAAAAACCTTGAAAAAGAATTACTACGTCAATTTGATGGGTTGTATAACTTTAGGGATATAGGGGGAGGAGAGACACTAAATGGACGTAAAATGAAAACGGGTATCCTGTTCCGTTCGGATGAATTATCGCGTTTATCACAAAAAGATTTAGAGAAAATAAAGCTGTTAAATATAAAATCAATCTGTGATTTAAGAACTCCACGTGAACAAAGGTCAAAGCCCAGCCGAATTAAATCTGAACATGGAATACAGCTAATAAATATATCTATTCATGATAAAAGTCAAGAATTCACACACCTAGAGTTTTTTAAGTTTTTAGTAGGTAAGTCTAGTACAATAGATTTTAAAAAAATAATGAAAGACCTTTATTACAATATGGCGTTTACAAGTAGTATTCAAATTAATGAAGTCGTAACTTTACTTTCGGAACAAAAGAATTTGCCTGCACTTATTCACTGTACGGGTGGAAAGGATCGAACAGGTTTTATATCTGCTGTGATTCAATTACTTGTTGGAGTACCATATCAGACTGTTTTAGATGATTATCTATTTTCAAATGAGTTAATCGCACCACGTATGAAAAAGGTCGAAAAGTTTATCAGATGGATGAGCCTTTTTCAGATTTCACCGGATCGTATAAAACCAATGTTAGAAGTTCGCCGCGAATATTTAGATGAAATTTATAATGATATTATGGAGAAGTATGGGACTGTTGAAGATTATCTCTGTCAAGCTTGTAACGTACAGCAAAGTAGTTTAGAGAATCTTAAGCACTTACTACTCGAATAGGCTAAAATATCAATTTCAATTTAGGGTTTCGACCGCAAAATCCAAATTCCACATGTTAAGTAATTCGGCATAAATTTCACTAACTTTTGTCTTCTAAGCAAGTGCTTAAAAGAAGTCAAACTAAGATGCTATTTTTCTGGATGTGAACAAAAATGCATTGCCTGTCCTGAACAAGTAGGATAAAGATAATAAGCAGGAATAGGCTTAAGTTTAAAAATCTGTATATCTTCTTTTCGCTGCATTTGAACAATAAATTGTGGGAAGGAGATAAATTCTTTGCTTAATTTCTTTTATTTTTGCGTTTGAATATGATTAGCGAATATAACCTATGATGAAGAACCTAAAAAATTATGGCATCTTTGTGAACAACAAGGTTTTTCTCTTCCTTATACCTAAAGAATATATAGTTGTAAAAAAATGGATAATGGAGGGCTAAAACGTATGCAAAAGATGCAATCCTCTCTTACAAACCGTCTACGTGAATGTACAGAAGAAATGATGAAAAATTTAAATGTTCCAGGGGCTGCAGTCGCAATTATAAAAGATGGAGAAGTTATTCTTTCTGAAGGCTTTGGGTACCGTGACACTGAAAATAAAAAACCTGTTACGCCAAATACACTATTTGCGATTGGTTCAGCTACAAAATCATTTGGTACACTTTCTCTAAGCTTACTTACCCAGCAACAAAAGTTTAATTGGGATACACCTGTTCAAACATATATTCCAACTTTTTCACTGCATGACCCATTAGTAAGCTCACAAATTACGGCTCGTGATTTAGCTTCTCATCGTTCCGGTGTTAGTCGCCACGACCTGCTATGGTATGTATCTTCATTAAGCCGAAAAGATGTCGTGGAAAAAATCCGATATTTGGAGCTAGGTGCACCGTTTCGCACAACCTTTTTATACAATAATTTAATGTATGCAACGATTAGCTATATTGTAGAACAAATTACACATCAAACATGGGAACAATATGTAACCGAACATATTCTGCAACCTCTTCATATGGAACATACAAACTTCTCAGTTATCACTTCACGAGAAGCAGATAACCACGCACTCCCATACATTGAAAAAGACGGAAACATAGCCGAAGTGCCGTTTCGCAACATCGATATAGTCGGCGCTGCTGGATGCATTAACTCAAATATAGAAGATATGACAAAATGGGTGCTATTCCACTTAAATCAAGGAAAAGTGGGTGAACATGAATTAATTGCACCGAATATGTTACAGCAAATGTATACACCGTATATCCCAATTCCAGATGGTGGAATTTTATCCACACCAGAATCAATACTGAATTGCTATGGACTTGGCTGGTTTGTTAGTGCATATCGCGGTTATAAAATAGTCCATCACGGTGGGAATATCGATGGTTTCTCAGCGCTCGTATCCTTTATACCCCAAGAAAATATGGGGCTTGTTATATTAACAAACTCCGGAAGCACGTTATTACCTTCTTACCTTGCCTATCAAATTTATGATGAATTACTTGGGTTAGATGCAATTGATTGGCATAAACGAGCTGTAGAAGATACGGCTAAATTTAAAGAAATGATGAAAGAATTAAATAAACCTCTCCCACAAGTAAAAGAGACAACTCTTACACATGAATTAAAAGATTATACAGGGGTATTTGAGCATCCTGCATATGGAAAAATCGAAGTGTATAAACAAAATAATACCTTATATTTAAAGTTGGAAGCACTTGATATAGAGATGAAACATCATCATTACGACATGTTCACAACGAAGTGGAACGTTTTCCAAACAGAAATGAATATATTAGTTGCCTATGAAATGGATGCAGAAGGAAACTTATCACAATTTAAATTGCATTTGCCACTAATGATGAGTACAAAACCACTTGTATTTATAAAAATGTTAGATAGAATTTCATAAAATTAAAAATACAGCTCACTTTTTAAAAACCTTTAACGAAAATAGAGTGTTAGGGGTACCGCTCCATCACCATCAGGCTAATTTTTTGAAGTGCCCCCAAGATGAAAATTTTATCTCTCCACAGTTATTTATAAGGATTCAGCTTATTTTTTTCGGTTTAGAGAACAATAAATTTCTTAACTTGATGGCTGCAGAGAGGTACCCCAAGTGTGTATTTCACTGCGAAAGGGGTTTTGGTATAATTTTACACATTACCTTATTGCACATAATACCATGTAGTAACATGGTAGTTAAAGGGGAGAGCTTATGGACATGTCAGAATGGACTTCCCAGGTTCGCCGGGGAATTTTGGGATTTTGGAATTTTGTATTTTGCTGCTTATCAGCAAAGAGCTACGTTACGGGTACGAGTTAGTGACATTGTTGGACAAATGAGAGCCCCTCGCGGTAACGGAGGGAACATTATATCCCCTTTTACGCCGGCTGCTCAAAGAGAAGTACATCGAATCCTTCTGGAAAGAATCCGAATCAGGGCCGCCACGCAAATACTACAGCTTAACTGCCGCCGGACATCACTTGTTGGAGATGATGTCTCTAGAGTGGGATAAAGTTACCGCTGCAGTGAATCAAATCCAATTTTACAAAGGAGAGGAACGTTCATGAGCTCGAATGGGAAATTCTATTTGGATATGTTATATCAACATTTGAGAAAATTACCAGAGGACGAACGACTGGACGCAGTTAGGGAAATTGAAAGTCATATCGTGGAAGGAGTACATAACGGTCAACAGGAAGATGTAATTTTGACGAAGCTGGGAGATCCGCGAAAACTGGCGAAAGCATATCGAAGCGAATATATCCTGCAGCGAAGATCTAATCGTTCCGTCAGCAACGTATTCGCCATGCTTGGTTTTTATTGTACAACGGGACTGCTAAGCGTTATTGTCGTTCCAACTTTGGCAACTCTTGCGTACGGTTTCGGTTTTTGCACCGCCCTTATATTCATTGCAGGTATTATTCGTTCTTTTGGAGCTACATGGATACAAATGGACATTGGCCCCAATTTATCCGTTCCGCTGGAGTGGAGCATGATTTACGCTCTGATCGTAGGCGGAATCGCCGGAAGTATCGCTTATTTTAGTTGGAAGTATCTTCGAGTTTATTTGAATTTCCTCTCAGCCAGTTACCGTAAAGTATTACCAGTGAATAAGAAGTAGAGGATTGTAGAAAGATAAAAATTTCAGATTCATAATGTTTCACTTAAACTCTGTTAGTTTTTTCATAAGGATACATATTTTTTTAATTGGTAGTATCAGTATGTCTAAGTTTCCTAGATTTTTAGCACCAGAACCAGTGTAACAACAAGCTGGTTACTTTCATTCCAAACTGGAGATGGAAACCGTAGCCCAATGCCTGACTAGAATTATGGAACGTCTCACGATTTCAATAAAAAATCTAGGGAGTTTGGCAGAACAGGTAGTAAATCTTTTTATGTATGGCATGCTTGCAGATGAACATATCTCCAAATAAAATCCTAAAAGGAGTGAGATTAGATGGTAGCTATTGTTATGCAAGTGATTTTAACGGTTTTTATTTTATTAGGCGGATTCATAAAACTATTGCGTATACCGTTTCAAGTTGAACATTGGCAGCACTATCAATATCCATTGTGGTTTATGTCTGTAATTGGATTTATTGAAATCATTGGAGCAATAGGAATGATTGGCGGAATATGGAACCGATACTTAGCTGTTTTGTCAGGCGTATTATTTATAATTATCATGCTGGGGGCCATTCATGCCCATATTTTTCGGGCGCATCAACCTGTTGTAATGATCATTCCTGCATCGGTCTGTTTGATTTTGTCTATCATCGTGATTATCTGGAATTTAAGGGTGTGCTCCTGATTTCATCCCACAAATAATCTGGACGGAATGTTTATCAGTTGGAGTGCCTTTTTAAAGATTAAAAGAAAAAATGAGTAAATAGTATTCCCAATACATATTAAGTTGAGCATTATAAACTGGATTTTTGGAATTAAATGTTATAATAAGTTTATAGAAAAGTTCATTTGACTTTTAAACAAAAAATATTTCATTCGATTTGGAGGAGTAATCAATGGCAGAGAATGTTATCATTTATGCCCAAGAAACATGCGGTCCTTGTCATGCGGAAAAAGAATGGCTAAAAAACAACAACATCCCGTTTGAGGAAAGAGATATCCGAAAAAATCCATCTTATTTGGAAGAAGTAATTGAACTTGGAGCAAGTGCGACGCCAGTAACGGTCATTAAAAAGGGTACTGAAATTGAAGTTGTTATGGGGTTTGATAGAGAAAAACTTGCTGCTTTACTAAGTCTCGATTAAAGAAGGATTTTGATGGAACGGCGTTCGATTTATCTAATAAAAGAAATCCGTAGTTTTTATTAAACTCTAATGATCTCTTGCTGTTGGATGACAATAAAGTCGTTTAACTATAATTAAACACATCTAACACCGTTCATAGTATGAACGGTGTTAGACACAGTGGTTTTAAAAGCTTAATTTCTTGACTAGTGTCTTTTTATTGTGCCAGAAAAGAAGGAGAGAAAATGTAAAAAAAACAAGCATAAACATTTCGCTACTTAATTTCAAGGGCGTAACAGCATACATATACAAAAGGTTTAAATGAAAAATACCATCAAATGAGCTGCAGCATATGCTGCAGCTATTTATAATTAGGAGATATATTATTTAATTACAAAACCTCAAAAACGAAAATCCTAACCATCAAGGAGGGGAATGCCATTGCCTGCAAACAAGACTAAATCTGTTGACAAATCAAACCAAAGTTTAAAGACTACAAGATCCCGAATAAAGAAACCCTTGAACGAAGCAGCAACAAAGGAGAAAGGTTTAGTTACTGCCGAACAACCTGTTAAAAGGAGCCAAAAGAAAACAAAAAAGGCAACGCAGCCTGCTGAAACTTCCAAGAAAAAAAAAAGTGTACCTAAAGCAGGAACTTCTAAGCCTATACAATCGAAAAAGAAGCGAACCGTCCGAAAGAAAAAAGCGCCAACATATGATAAAAAAAGAGGTGTTAGTATCTTACTTTTGGGAATAGTAATCGTCTCTATATATGCTTTATTTACAGACGACCTATCTATTCTTTCTAAAACGACTAAAGGAACGATCATTGTTTTTCTGCTTTTTGTCGGATTTAATTGTTTGTTGATTTTCCTAGGCTATAAGCTCGGCATTAAAAAAAATAAGAGATAAACTAGTCGGTAACTTCACCAAAGAAAAATAATAAATGTATATACAGCGGCCTGCTCATACTACAAGCAGGCCTATTTATTTTGCAATGTTATAAATAGGTGCTACAATGTTGTTTGAAATTTAACAAGTTTGTACGATGAACTGGCTATATACATCCCGTCAGCAGGAAGAAGGTTATGATATTGAAACTGAGTGTTCTCGATCAATTGGTTATGTAGTATTCTTTACGGTGTGCTTTTACGTTGGGGTAGATCTAAACGCAGTTGATGCAATAGTGTACAATAATAGATAGGCACAAAATCTGACTAAAAGTTATATTTTCATAGAGATTAAACAAAAAATTGTAGAAATGTGGTATTGTTCATATAAAATAAAGAGAAAAAGAAAACCGAAAGGAATGGAGAAGTGTGAAGAAACTGGATGTGCTGTTAATGGCACTCAGCGGCCTGTTTCCAATTGCAGGCGTTATGAAACTATTTCCGCTTACATTATCGCTAGTAGTGGGAGGATTGTTATTTTTAATCAGCTTAGGAAGCTATTACGCAAAACGAACTCATTTACGAGTATTTAGCTGGATGGCGTATGCTGCATTTATTGCACTCTTGCTTTTACTTCGCGACCAATATATAACGACAAGTTCCATGTGGGAAAATGTGAAAATTTCGGCATGCATTGCCCTTATCCCGTTTTTATTCCGGTTTCGTACCTATGCGATTACGATAGGATTACTCGGATTGTGGGGCGCTTTATTATGGGATGTAAAACAAGCTGGTTCGCTAGAAGTTCTTCAACGTATTATGAATTTAACTACAACAGAACGGATGTATCTGCTAACGTTTGGGATTGCTTTTTTATTTGGAGGATGGCTAGGGAATGCAACAAAGCCTGATCCTAAAAGGGAAAAACAAGAGAAAGCAAACAGACCAAAACAAAGAAAAAATCGAAAAAGACGGAGAATTACGATTCCTGTTCCAAGTCTGCCAAAAATTAAAATTAAAGTACCAAAGCTTCGACAGCAATCCGCTGCGCAACAGACAACTCGCTTGCATGAATCAAAGCAAGAAGAGAGCATGGAGCAGTATAATACAATGAAACAAGAGGAACAAAACAAAGGAACAGAATTTACACTTGGAGAAACAAGAATGGAAAGAAGGAAGAACAAATATAACGCATAGTGCATTATAAAATGAATATTATGTTATGATAAGGGGTCCCACCGCATGCCTATCAACTTAAGCATAAGTAAAAAAAGCACCAGCTCGGTGCTTTTTTTACTTATGCAGATTTTTTGTCTTTTGCTTCGTTCGTAAACAATACCAAGAATATCAAATACAGTTTTCTTCTCATACATCCCTACATATACTTCTGACAACTCCTTTGTTTCGCTCGGTTGTAATATATTAAGGAACCGCTATATATATGAATGATTTAGGATTTCGACATTTCAATGTGCTGGGTACAGCAAAATGGCATTGGCGCTTTCTTTCTATCTATGGTTTACCCTTGCATGGACCACTACAAGGGTTTGACCGCTTCCGCACGTCGCCGGATGCTCTCGCCCCACTAAAAAAGACGTTTTTTTTATTTAGTTGTATATAGTTTATATCTATAAAGCTCATATAAATTATATATTAGGCCTATATAAGATTAATTGATAAGATTAATACAATCATGCAAATGGAAAAATTAGCGAATGACTAATTATGGGGGGATACTATATGGACACAAATACTGCCCGTAATCGGGCTGAATTATCAGGGAAGTTAACAAACGTATTAGATTCCCGATCATTAACATACTCTCATAAAAGGCTTGCAAGGATACTTACTAAAGGTATGACGATTCTTGATGTTGGTTGTGGCACAGGAGCAATTACACGTGGAATAGCAGAAGCAGTCGGTCCAAATGGGCGCGTTGTAGGAATTGATAATAATCCAAACTTAATCGAAAAAGCCCGTCAAGCTCATGGTGAAACGCCAGGATTAACTTTTGAAACAGGTGATATCTATAATCTTCCCTATGAAGGGCAATTTGACATTGTTACCTCCGCTCGTGTTTTAATATGGCTGTCTGATCCTTTGAAAGCATTGAAAATGATGAAATCTGCCGCTAAAATTGGTGGGCGTATTTTGATTGCTGATTATAATCATGAGAAGATATCATGGGAACCAGAGCCTCCCTCAAGTATGCTTTCTTTCTATTCTGCATATTTGAAATGGCGTTCTGATGCAGGTATGGATAATGCGATTGCCGATCACCTTCCTGATATGTTTCAAAAAATCGGTATTGAAGAAATCACTGTAACTCCCCAACACGAGGTAACTAAGCGAACAGATCCTGACTTCCAAACTCGCATTGGAATATGGGCGGATACTGCTTCAAGTAGAGGAGTTCAAATGGAAGGAGATAGGTATATCACTGAGAAAGAATATGTGACAGCGGAAAAAGAGTATAGGGAATGGATGGTTCAGGAGGCCCAATCTCTAACGATGTATATGTTAGCAGTTGAGGGTGTGAGACTTTTGTAAACTCTGTTGCAAAGCTGCCCGTTTGTTAAAGAACGGCCTCAAATCTAAAAACTTTATCATAAATTAGGCGAGAATACCCCCACTTCCAGCGTGTGAATGGTGTGTAACGGTAAGTGGGGGATGAATCGCCTTCGCACAAGAGATAGGCACGTTCCCTCTCTATTGTCCGATATGTAAAAATTTTGTAAATGAATAGAACGCATGTTTTGTTTGTGGTAAAATGAGGAATATACAGGAGGTGAATCTATGATTCGAGCGAAACGAGTCTATTTCCAAACCTCAAAGACAAACCTGCAGCGATTGTTTGCCTGCAACCGCGAGTCCGCCAAAGTATGGAATGATTGTTTGCGTCACGCAAAGGCGTATCATCTGCAACATAATGGTAAATGGATCAACAAGTCTGCCCTGTAAGCTCTGACGAAAGGAAGCTACCACTTACATTCTCAAAGCATACAAGCTGTATTTGAAAAGTACTTGTTCGCCAGAGATGCCACAAGAGCTGCTCTCCAAAAAGGAATCAAAACCGCCAAATATCCCTACAAACAAAAGAAACACTATAATACGAAATGGAAGAAAGACG
>NZ_AUMR01000075.1 GCF_000430785.1 Ectobacillus panaciterrae DSM 19096 | reverse complement strand
CGCCATCTTCTGCCACAATCGCCTCTGCTTCATGCTTCAATTCTTCCGTGCCAGGCGCTGCTGCTTGCAGCTCTTGCGTCTCTTCTGTCTGCAATTCGTTCTGTTTCTTTAGCTCCTGCTTTTTCTTATTGAAAATATCGCGAGTTTCTTTTAACGTTTCCACGACTGCAGGTGTTAATTTCTTAAATTCACCTACTTTTTGCTTCATTGCAGTCAAGTCCGTCAATTCACCTACTCTTTGCTTCATTGCAGTTAAGTCCGTCAATTCACCTACTCTTTGCTTCATTGCAGTTAAGTCCGTCAATTCACCTACTCTTTGCTTCATTGCAGTTAAGTCCGCCAATTCGCGGCCCTTTGTGCCGACTGCCTGTACACCTTCCATCACGCGACTCTTCAATGGAGCTTTTTCGCCGATTTCAATCATTTTTGTTTTCGCTTTGCGAACGTTATAAGCTACTTTATCACGGTTGCTCTTCTTTATCATTGTTACAGCTGCACCGACAGCTACCCCAATTGCAATATTACGTACGATGTTGTTTTTCTTTTCAATTTTTTCCATTTTCCTCCACCCTTTCAGTTTATATGGAATTTAAATACCTCGCTCGTTTCGAATACGTGCCAATAGCCGGTTGCATCCATCTGTTACAAGGTCGTATACTTCATTGAAGTTTCCAGTAAAATAAGGGTCAGGAACATCCGTCCAGTCTCCGTTCGGAACAAAATCGGACAAGCGTCCTATATAGCCGTGCACATGACCTAAGCGCTTCAAATCCTGCAGATTCTTGTTGTCCATTGCGATAATGTAATCGAACTTTATTAAATCTTCTTTTTCTACTCGGCGAGCTTGAATTCCTTCATAACCAATTGCATTTTCTGTTAAAATTTTTTGTGTCCCAGAATGAGGAGCCTGTCCAATATGCCAATCGCCGGTTCCGGCTGAATCAGCTGTGATTTCGTTTTCCAGACCTTCTTTTCTCACGAGGTCCCGAAAAATCGCCTCTGCCATCGGAGACCGGCAAATGTTTCCGAGACAAACGAACAATACATGTATCATTCTGCTTTCTTCCTTTCGTAATGCATCGTTACATTTAGTATAGTCAATCCCGTACGAGTTATAAAGGAAATCGACTGGGTACCCCTGCAATAATTCCTTAACGAATGTTATGCAAAAGATGATAAGATAAGGGTATGTCATATTTGTAAGGAGTGATTTCATTGGATTTGTCCGTTAAATCAAGAGAAAATATCGAGCATATGGTAGAAGCTATTAAAGAAAAGCTGCGTATGGTAAATGCCGGCGCTGTGCGTGCTGAAAACTTCAAAGAAGAAATGTATGAAGACTTGCGTGATATTTACGATCACGTTATGAAACGCGAAACATTCAGCATCAGCGAGATGCAGGCTATTACAGAAGAGCTCGGCACACTTATCAAAAAATAAAAAAGGAAAAATAACAAAAAAGACACAACGCTTTGAAGGCTGTTGTGTCTTTTCGCATGTCTGCATAACCTGTATTGTATATTAGTTGGCACTTGGTCCCTTAGCTGTTGTGTCAGCTTTCTCTTCTGCTGGTGCAGCTTCTGTTGCTGGTGCTTGCTTCGGTTCTTCTTTTACAGCTTGCTTTGCTTCCGGTGCCGCTTGTACAGGCGGCTCTGGAGCCGGATTGGAAGCAGATGCTGGCGGCGTATCAGATGTTTTTGGTTCTTCTATTTTTACATCATAAACTTTTTCGATGCTTTTCATTCTGTCTTGAGCATCGCTGCTCTTACTGCTGATAGATGCTGCAACTGCCTTATAATATTTGTAAGCTATTGCTATATCATCTTTTGTACCATCACCGTTTTTATACAGACCTTCGGCTTCATTATACATAGCATCTGCAACAGCCGTTATGTCACCCCGTACGTTCTCAGGTAATTGTTCCTTGTCTTGAATTGCATTAAATACTGACAATGCTTCATAAGGCTTTTGCTGTTGCAAGTATTGATTCCCGATCAATAGCTGATCAAGGTAACCGTACTTCACAAACGCTGCGCGTTGCTTATATTCCAGTTTTACCCCTTCTGTTGTAAGAAGAAGATTGTAATATTCTTGGGCTGCATGAAAATCTTTTGATGATGCAGATAATGCCTCACTGGCTTTCTTGTCAACTGCATCTGCTGCATCTTGGAATTTTTTAGAACTTTGTAGCAGTTCTGCAATATCTGCACGATTGATTTTCTTCGCAAACTGGCTTGCTTGCTGCACATGATAAAGGATTTGCGTATCATCTTTATTTTCTACAAACTCATCCCAATGAGAAATGAAGGCTTTCCATTCTCTGGCTTCAAGCTGTGTTTCCGGGAGAGCCGCATTGCTGATGCTGATACGTTCCAGCATAAATTGTATTGCGTCATCTACCTTTAAGCCCTTGCCTTCTTTCGCATCATTTAAAGCTATCTCCATGTTGTCTTGTACTTGTTGTAATAATTCTTTTGCGATATCCTCAACAACAGATTTAATTTGTGCTTTATTTGCAGCATCCGCGCGATTATATGCTTGCTGTGCATAGAATAATGCATCGTATGGATTTTTTTCTCCAAGCAGCTGAAGCGCATGTTCATAAAGAGCAGTTGCGTCTAACTTCAATAATTCCTCAGTACCCTCAGTTGGCGGAACAGCAGCAGCCGGAATTTGTTTCACAATTAAGCTCTCCATTTCCTGCAATGCTGTCTTTTGAATCTCTGGCTGATTTACATTCGTATTTGCTACAAGCTGATATAACGCCAACGCTACGTGCGAATCTTGTGACTGTCTTGCTACAGCTAGTAAATCTTCCGTTACTCCTTTAAGAATATCATTTGATCCCTCTGAAATCGCGTTATTTCCAGGGCCATTTAGATAATAAAGCGTTTGTCGAGCCATGTTTTGCTGATAATTGCTTGCTGCCAGCTGCGCTAAATCCAAGCCGAAGTACGGCATATCTGATCCTTGTCCTAAAGCAAGAAGCTGATATTTATTTTGTACGTCCAGCAGATTTGCAGATGGATTATTAAAGAACAAATTATTATTTTGCAGTCTTTTCAACGCTTGCCCATATACAATTGACAGTTTATTTTGATCCATTCCGCCGCTTAAATGTTCTTTTAATAAAAGATTATAGTCTTGATGATCGCCCCATAATGCTGTGTCATTTGGAATAAAGATAGTCAGATTCATGGTTTTCAGTTCGTCTGGTTTTGGTCCTGGTTTTGGTTCTGGTTTTGGCTCTGGTTTTGGTTCAGGGCTTGGTTCAGGGCTTGGTTCAGGGCTTGGTTCAGGGCTTGGTATAACAGGGATGACTACTGTAGTCCCCCCCTGTCCAGGTATTATAGTCGGCTGATCCGCCGGAATGACAACATTCAAAATATCCCCGGCTATTGTTTGAATAGGCTGTACTGCCGCTGCAATTACATATTGCGACAAATTGGAAATATCGTCGAGCACACTTCCTGATTTCTCAGAAGTTTTCGATTTCTTCGTGCCGGATACAAGCAAAGCGCCAAGAGAATTTTCTTTTTCATAGTTTTCATCCAAGCTTAATTGCTCTTTATTTTCAGAGGGCTTCTTTGCATCTGCCTTCTTGTCTTCTGTTACTTGTACATTTTCCTTTTTCTCAATTTTCTTCTCCCCGCCAAACAGTGTACAGCCTGTAGCGAGCACCACGCTGGAAAGTACGACTGTCGTGACTTTAAACCTTTGATTCATCTGTCTTCCCCCTAGTTTATTTCACGAGATTTTTAACCTCTAACTCTTGCTTTTTGTCTTTTGCAAGCTCTCTTTCAGCTGGATCCGTATCGTTCTGCTCTGCTTTCATCAGTGCTTCATGAGCTTCCTCGTATTGTTTTTGATCGATTAGAAATGTTCCGTATAGCAACTGAGCATGGCCATCATTCGGTTTAGCATCTAATACTTTTTTAAAGCCGCTCTTTGCTTCTTCTATTTTATCTATTTTCCCATTCAGCACTGCCAAATTTAATTCTAAATTGTCATTGCTGTATCCAGTCTGCCGAATTTTCTCATACAGCTTGATGGCTTCATTATACATACCGTCACTTTTATCTTTTTTGTTTTGCACCTCATAAAAACCGCCAGCCTCCGAATAAGCACTTGCCAAATCTCCTAAGACAACTGCATTGTTAGGGTCGGTGCTTCGTATACTTGCGAGAATATTAATTGCGTCTGTATACTGCGCTTCCTTCTTTCCGGCATCCGTTTCTGTTCGGTTTGCCCATATATACGCACGTCCAAGAAGTTGTTTATAGCGCGTTGTATCTGGATCTTTTTCAGAAGCTATCTTATATTTTTCAATAGCTTGTCCATAGTTTTTATCAATAGAAGCCAAGTCTCCATCAATAGCGTTCACAAAGGCAACGGAAGCATTATCTGTTTGGTTGATCATATTTAAAACATCCCGTGCTTTTTGTGATTGTCCCATCTGTCCATAGCTCACAGCTAAATCACGCAATGCCAGATTTTGATATTCGCCCAATTTTCCATCCTTGGAGTCCAAAGCCTTCTTATAGGAAACTAACGCTTGCTCATAATTTTTTAAACTGAACCAAGCCCGGCCTATAAAATATGATGCAAGAGAGCTTTTCTTGCTGATTTTTCCCTTAGCTGTCAAATCAGTAAGATATTCAATTGTTTTTTGATATTGCTCCCGCATAACATACGTAGTAGCAAGTTTGATATAAGCTTCTTCCGTTTCTTTTATACCCGCAGCTTTTTCAAATTTCCCTTCTGCTTTAATATAATCCTTTTGTTTGTATGCTGAGTCTCCCTCAGCGATATTGGACTTATACCGATACTCCATAATCCCGTAATAACTAAAATATAAAACAGCAACCGCACCTATACCTATGCCCATTCCAATCAGCCATTTTTTGTACGGCTTCGGCTTCTGCTCTTCTTTTCTCGCAAACGGACTCGGACGCTCTGCACGCTGAATATAACGGGGCTTTTCTGCCTTTTGCTTCGCAGTTTCAAAAGCTTGAATTTTAGATGTCTTTTCCTTTTGACGCTGCATTTCTTTTACTTGCCCTGTAATAATAGCAAGCTCTTGTACAGCGGCGGCGTCTGCTGCGTATAGCTTTTGAGCGTACTCATAAAGAAAGACCGCTTTCTCAAATTCATCGGTTTGCTCATACACTACAGCTGCTTCTGTATAATCTTGCAGCTGAAAAGAGGAGTTTACTTGTCCGATACGCGCTTCTAAATTTCCTATAATTCCTTTTATGTCTTGATGGAGCGCAGCAAACCGAGGTTGTGCATGCATATATTGATACTCCCGCAGAGCAGCCTCTACATTTCCTGCTTGCTCTAACAGATCTGCCGCTTTCATGCGTTCTTCCGCTGAAAGAGCAGTTTGCTCTTCAGGAAGCTGAGCTTGAGATTGCGCTGCGCATTCTTCATATCTCTGCTTGCTTTCTTGCTGTGCGGCTTCCGGCAGAGCTTCCCACCATTCGCGGAAGCTTGGACACTCTTCTAAAGAATTGCTGTTCCATGCTCTTTGAAGCAAGTCTGCAAGCTCGTTTCCCCAGTTCTCTTCCAAAGCTCCTAACAATGTACGATAACGTTCGCTGTCTTCTTGTATATCGATTTCATCAAAGTAGCTCATATCGTTTGCTTTTGCAATACGTACAGATTCATCAACCCAGCCGAGCAGTTCAGCAAGCAAAACGGCTCCGGAGAAACGGTCTCCGTACGGCGTCCAAATTCCTTCTTTTAAATACGCAGGCGCATATCCTTTTGTTCCGCCGGGAAGAGCCGCTGGCTGTTCCGCATTCGAGCTATACATTTGTTCAATGTCGACTAGTTCAATTGGATAAGAGGAGGCTTGATCTTCCAAATAAGGAAGAATGAGATTGCTTGCCGATAAATCGCAGTGCGCCAGTTCTTGTTCTTCTAATTTAAGAAGCAAGTAACCTAGCGATCCTGCCAAAGACAAACACTGTTCTTTTGTAAGAACTTGGTGCTCCAAAAGAATATCCGCCCACGTCGGACCATCAATCCAAGGCATTAAAACAGCCTGTGATAAGTCCTCATATCGAGAAATAAGTTCTCTATGATTTGTTTTTGTAAGAATGAGCCTCTCGCAGACTTTTAATCCCGGAAAATTTTTATATTCTTCATAATGGCTTGATGTTTTAGAAGACTCTACTTCACGAAAACGGCTCCGAAAGATCTTAAGCGCCGCTTTTGGGACAGAATCTGAATATAATTGATACACAATACCCTGACGTCCCTCTTGCCCGTATGGAATGTCAATTCCAATAACGGCAGGATGTTTTGCAGTTTTATATGTTCGATCAAATAACGTAATTTGATCATCCACTTGTGGTTGAAAACTCATGAAAATACTCCTTACCCTTCATTGTGAAACAAACCGGATGACCAAGCAATATCCTGGTCATCCGGTTTGTTCTTATCCAATATGTAACACAAAGGGTTAGCCTTGGTCTGCTTGGCGGAATTTAGTAGCAATGTTTTTCAATTCAGTTTCAATGCTTTGAAGAATGTCTGTGTAGCCCTTCATCAGCTTTTCTGCTTCGCCGAATTGAATTTGGAATTTATTTTTTGTGTTGCCGTCCCACTCGCCGTAAAGGTTATGAATTTGACCTTGCAGCTTTGAGTTAATTCCTTGCGCTTGGTTAATACCGTCACGGAATTGACGTGCAATAGATTCCAGTTGGTCTGGAGTAATGAGAATACGAGCCATTGTTTTTCCCCCTAAAGAAAATTTATTACAGACAAAATTATACATGACGTGAATATTTTTTGTAAAATATTAGAATGAATTTTACATACTTTTTACAGATTCCCATTTTTTTAGAATCTGCTCGACACATTTCGCTAATTCTGCAGGGGAAGCAGCTGGTAAAGCTGTTTTTACTTTCATATGCTTCCTTTTAATGAAATACCCTTCTCCAGGCGGCAGTTCTTGATCTGTTTCCTGGTGAGGAATCCGAATATTATAGAAGTATACATCATTGCTGTAAGTAGAACCAAGCAAGTATCCTACATACTTTTTCTTAAATTCGCTGAACCATCCTTCGTGACCATGATTGGATAAGTTTGATAGTGTTCCTGCCATAATGAAATAGATTCCTTTATCCCGACCCTGTCTAGCAATTCGCTCTACATAGTCTTTTACATCATAAGAGTAAGAGATTTGCTGTGCAAATGTATCGCCGTCGTCAATGACAATAACGATTACAGGATCTTTCTTTGCTGGCTCATGTTCTTCCAATAAAGAACTGGATGTTTCTCTCTCATCCATACGCGCTGCAATTTCCTGAAACACAGCTGTCATTTCCGTCTCGTCTCCGGCAAATCCCTGTATGTGCGGCAAGTTTGATAATGCATAAAGACCGCGCGGCTTTGGATTCGGATCTACAAGATACACTTGCAGCTCTTCCGGTGAACGATCTTTTGTTAGAGATAATACCATCGTTTGGAGTGTAGATGTTTTACCGCCTTCGACTCTTGCCCCGACAAGTATGTTTCCTGAATCTTCCAACAAGAAGGAATGAACTTCTAAATCCTCAGCCTCTAAGCCGACTGTAATTTGTCCAGGCTGATTTTCAATGTCCGCGAGCGTAAATTCCGCAGGCATCATCGGGATCGGCCTTGCTTCTTTTCCTGTCCATACGCTCTTCATTCGATTTGCCAGGCTACGTAGTTCTTTTAAATGCAGGGTCTCTTCACCCATATACGGAAGAAGCGCTTGGAAGATATAAGGAGGTATGCTTCCTTTTATGAAGCCGCGGCCTTGCGGTAAATTCGTTCCTGCAAAAGCCAGGCGTCCCACTGCGTAATAATACTCAGAAGGATCTGCCAGTTCAAACGATACAGCCAATGGAATCAGATTTCGATAGCGATCATACATATCTGACCCTTGGTTGACGGTAATGATAAAATACACACCATATGCTGCTCCTTCGCGCAGCAGCTGACTCAATAGTTCATTTTCTGCTTCAAATGAATTACGGAATTGCAAATAGCCATCAATGCATACGAAAATAGCAGGGATTTTCTCACCCGTAATACGAACGTAGCTTTCTAAAGATGTAGCGCCTTCTGCTGCGAACTGGTCTTTGCGTTTATTTACTTCTTTTAAAAGGAAACGGAATAGGCGCGCCATTTTTTCCTTTTCATCTTCTTGCACAATGCCTCCGACATGCGGGAAAGCGCCGTATTCACGCAACTGCCGGCTGAAATCTACCGCGTACATATTCACTTCTTCTGGAGAATGCGTCAAAATGAGTGACGTAATGAGCGTTTGCAAGAATGTTGTTTTTCCTTTGCCGGGCATGCCATACACAAGCAAATGCCCCTGTGACAGATTAAGCGGCAGTGTATATTGCGCCTGGTTTTCCACATCGTCAACAAGGCCAACATCAGGAGTCAGCCACTTCTTCTCTTTTTTCCATTCCGCTTCTGTCCATTTCGGATACAACGTTTCAAGCGGAAGCTGCCGCGGCAGCGGCTCTGTCCATGGTCCTGGGATGGGCTGAATGCCTTCTTGCTCTGTCACTTCTTTTATGTGTTGAATTAATACTTGAAGCTGCTTTTGTTTCTTCTCGGAAGCCTTTTTAACCCGTTTTTTCATTTCGCGTGTGCCGTTCAAATGCACAAGAGCAAGATCAACCTCTTCTTTGTTACTTTCTTCCACCGGATCATAAGGTGCACCGCTCCAAGCGGATTGGAAAAATTCTAATATCTCTTTTTTCCCGACCATTAAATAACCGCGGCCCGGAACAGTAATTTTTGATGCATCCGTCATATCAATCATTTCACGGCTGTCTGCATCATCCTGCACGCGAAGGCAAATACGGAAGCGAGAGTTTGTCCAGATGTTCTCATCTACAACACCTGCCGGCTTTTGTGTCGCTAAAAGCAAATGGACGCCAAGCGTACGTCCGATAGCGGCGATACTCACGAGCTCATTCATAAATTCCGGTTCTTCCTTTTTCAGCTGAGCAAACTCATCAATGACGATAACCAAATGCGGCAGCGGTTCTTTTTCACGCCATTCCGTTTTATAGTACTCATCAATGTGCTGTACGCCTGTCTTCACAAAAATCTTTTGGCGGCGCTCCAGCTCTGCATTTAAAGAAATTTGTGCACGCTGGATAATATTCGGATCTTCAAGGTTTGTGATGGTGCCGATTACGTGCGGCAAGTCAGCAAATGTATTTGACATACCGCCGCCCTTATAGTCGATGAGCATAAATGCCATTTCATGCGGATGGTACGTAATGGCAAGAGACGCGATAATGGACTGGATGACTTCACTCTTACCGGAACCGGTCGTTCCAGCCATCAATCCATGCGGTCCGTGACCTTTTCGTTCAATTTTGTCATGTATATTTAAAATAACCGGTTTGCCGCCCTCCCGCACCCCAATGGGCACTGGAAGAGTTTGCGGGTAACGGTTTTGCTTCCAGCGGTTTTGAATATCCAGTTCTTCTATTCGAGTTACGTTATACAAGTCCAGCAATGTACATACACGCGGAATGGATCCGGCAGCAGATTGACGCACGCGCAGCGGCGCCATGCTGCGCGCTATGCGCTCGCAGTTTTCTAAAGCCGCGATATCCACTTTAAATTCGGCTGCTCGATGGTCGAAGCCTTTTTCTTCAGACGAGTACGTCTCAATAATGCGTCCTCTTCCTTTATGTACCTCTACAACCCAATCACATTCCATCGGAAGCTCTTCTTTTCGCTCCGCAAGCAAGAACGTGCACGCTCCTACCGCGCGCTCATCTTTTAAAAGAAGCGGCATAATCGCATCCTCTTCAATAAACTTTAAGTTAGATACGAAAAAAATATACAACGGCAAATGATTGGGAGCATCATATGAATCAGACGAGGCAATTTTTCTCGTATTCAATACCGGAAACAGTTGCTCCAAGAGCTTGCTGATCATGAGAGAACCGCATGCAAGGAAACGAGAATCCTTATGCTCATTCCACACGTGCGGCAGCCATCGCATCCACTCCCACTCTTTCTTTTCCCGTTCGGCGTACAGGGAAACGAGCTTGACTTCGTTAGGCGCATGATGCGTTACAATTTGCAGCGTTAATGTACGAACTAGATTCAGAACCTCCTGCCGGTTGCCGACAAGACCAACTACTCTGTTTTTTGTAAGAGACAATAGTGTCGGCACGTTTTCAATTTCACGGTAATTCTGTTGGATTTGCTGCGCTTCTGCAATAAGAGGATCAACCTCATAGCCTTCCTGCTCCGGCGCCGTAATATCAACTTGAAACGGGCGTTTTCCAAGCCCAAGGCGCAAATTGAGAAAATCTTGTCCTTGCGGTGTTCTTTCCCATAACGAACTGTGCCGTGCACCAATACGCTCCATGCATTCCGCCGGACTTGGGTCTCGCTCCAATAAATAGCGCGCTTGCTTCACTCTTATTTCTTCAAGCTCTTCTCTATGAAGATGCAGCTGTTCCAAGTACTTTTGCTGCAGCACCTCTGTTTGTAAGCAATAATTTTTCTTTTGACGAAAATACAGTAAAATGGTAACCAAGTACGAGCCGACCATTGGAATACTAGAAGCAAACATGAACAGCATATAGCTGCTGTTTTGACTCATTTTCTTCGAAATATAGTAATATAGCACAATCGTAATGACTGTAAAAATCAGCGGCACAACCATGGATTCAAACGAAAACTGCGGCGGTGCAGGCATATTGGGCGGTCTGTGAATGACCACTTTTCCGGATGGCAGCTTCGACTTTACTCGCGGCGCTCGCTGAAAATAAGGCGATTCATGCATTCTATTCCCCCCTATTCAAGCAGCTTCCAAACATATTCTTTATTATCCGGCTGCTTCGGTTCTTCAGGAACAACGCTCGGAACCGGAGCTGACGGTGCGAAAGGTTTTTGTTCCACAGGATTTTGCTCTGCAGGGTTCGGAATCGGCTGAATACCCGGACGAAGGCGCAAATACATGCCATCCCATATCCCTGCATCCGCAAGACGTTCCTTCCTTCCAAGTTTTTTCCAGCTCTTTCCGTCTACAGCATATTCTAAATCATACATTTCATTTTTCCATTGGTATTCTATTCCATCCAGTTCATACAACTCTTCCACAACTTGTGCGGCGCTGGCGCCGTTAAACAGCTCTATATCCATTTCTCCGTTTCGCTTGGAAATATATGTAATGATAATGGATTCCATTTTTATCGCCCTTTCTCAATGGCAATATCCAGTAAGCATAAATCATCGCTTGTAGGCGCCTGCTGACTTTGTTGGATAAAATGCTCCAATTCTTCCTCTGAGGGCATAGAAGCAGATCTATCCAGTAAAGCAAGGCCATCTGAATACACAACGATTCTATTAATCTTCCCTGAACCATTCCATTGCTGTACAAAAACAGCTGGACTGCCCCCGACGCAGCCTTGTTTAGAGGACCAGCGTTCTGCCGTATGAAATGTGTCTCCAAGCAAATTCGTCTGCTCCCCTTCTGATCCGAACATACGAATGCGAGAATCTCCTTGATACGCAAGTACAACGCGCACTTCGTCTCCTCGTACATCAATCCGCCCGCACATATACATAGCTTCGCTTCCGTGCTGACGTTTTTCTTCCAATACGTCCCGCAATAAACCTTCAACAGAAGCAGGCAAAGGATGACTGTCTACAACCTGTGTTCCTTCCTCGGTCAAATGCTTTAAATAAGAGGAAAGTGAATTTTGTATGTTTTCTTGCTCTCTCTCCTCTGGCAATTCCTGCAGCCAATCCAGCAATCTATCCCCTAAAAAACGCGCTGCTACATCTCCGCAAAATGACAGACTGACTCCGTCACATACGGCAAAGATGATAGAGTCCTCTTCTATAGACAAAGAAAAATAATCTTGTCCGATATCATTTTCGAGCTGTGTTTCTCTTGCTCTCCTATACGTATAACGACACACGAAAGGCTGCTTCTCTATTTTGCATATTGGCGTTTCTTTTTCTTGCAGGCTGACGATTCTCATGATATCCCCCTTAGCGAACTGGCGTTGCCGCAGACATTTGGAACCCTAATGATACTAAGTCTGCACTTGTACCAGGGAGCATCATCAATGCTCCTTTTTGTATACCATATCCTGTCTCCATCATCATCTCTCGGTAGCTCTCAGGAATAACGGAAGACATCGTTTTCAGCTTATTTCCATACTCCTCTTGCAGAGCTGTATCCTGCATAATTCCAGCCCATTTTTTTGACTGTAAAATAGGCTGCTCCAAAATTTCATCCGAAATAAAAATATTTTCTACTAAAACGTTCCCATCTGGTACGCTCATCTCCATGATCCGTTTGACAATCGGCTCAGGGTCTTCTCCTGTAGATGCCCCGTCTGTCATATGACACACGAGCGGCGCAGGACAATCCTGCAAGTTCGGCAACTCCTGCTGCAAGAGTTTTTCTACAACAGAGAACGCTTTTGCAGTGTCCGTAAGACGGTGCGTTTGAATGCTGTCTAGGGGCCTCATACGCGCTACTTCATCAATACTCTTCACTCCGTCTAATAAATCAAACACATGATCACTATAAGCGAGCATAGAAATACGATAACGCGGCGAAAGTCTGCTTCCTTTTGTAGAACGAAATACCATTTGACGAATCGCTGATGCAAGCGCATCTGTTACAACGTCAATTCTTCGCTTTTGTTCTCCTCCCGCTTCCATAAGCTGATTCATAGAAGCGCTCACATCCAACAGATAAATAATATAGGCAGGCGTTTGCTGCGTTGCTTGAATACGATACTCCACCTAATTTCCTGGTTAATTTGAAATGTATAAAAACATATAAAACCATCTCAAACCAACCAGTCCTCCTCTCTAACTCTCTAATTTTATTTTCTTGCTCTTTAAACGGACTGCTGTAATGTTTCTATATCTGAACACATAAGAATAATTCAAGTTGATGTATTTGGATATAAGTAGCCCGCATAATCATAAATGGTATTGTCGGCGCCAACATTTGTTTTCATCCGTAAATCATCTGCCTTTTTGTTCCCTTTTTCAGCAAGACTACAGGCTCCGATTGACAATACCGTTTGTTTCACCCTAATCAGCTAAACTCCCTGCTATTCAATTTCTTATATTTCTTAATTTACGACTCCGTACCGTTTTACATTAAGGGTAAAGAAGACTGCTTAGATCGAAGGATGACATCCTTCATTTCTTGAAGAAATTCGGAAAGACCAATCGAACGAATCTCCACAAACTCTTGAAATTGTCTTTCTACACGTTTTGCAATCCAATTTGCCTGCTCCGTACATAAGAGGCGCAAGCTGTTAATTCTCCACTCTTCCTCTACATGATAAAAAGATGTAAATTGACCGCAATACGCATAATGCTTAATGGACTTTGCGAGCATTTTGGCAACAGCTGAAGGAACTTGCTTTTCTTTCAGCACCTTTTCTATATATTTCAAACTGTAATACTCTTTGCTTTCCAGTAAATCAGTAAATACTTCCATGGGCAGTGTAATAACGCTTTCATATACAATCGGTTTTTCCTCAGGCAGCATCACTTGTACTACCTCGTTCCAAGTTTGTGATGGATTGCCTCTTTCCTGAAGCAAATAAGAAAGATGATCTCCTTCTTCTGATACTTGGCTTTCAATAACCCTTCGGGCGTTTAAATAGAAGTAGCTTTCCTCTTGTTTTCCGTTCCAATCAGATTGCAGCCACAATGTCATATTCGTTTTTGTACAGATTTTAATATACTCTAATAATTCAGGCATTATATCTATATCATCATCCTGATACACAATATATCCTTTACGAACAAGAGACTGTGCGGCACGTTTCATTTCTGTTTCGATTTCTTCTATCCAATATCCTATAAAAGGATCAGGCACGCCAATTAGGGCATTACATTTAAACAGACTAGCAAGAAAAAAGAACTCTTCATTTGTCAGTTCTATCCCTTTTTTTATACTCATTACACTAATCTCCTTTTATAAACCCCTCTTATCCATTAAAAACAATCCCAACCCGCTTCCGCAGGAAAACGTTACTTTCGAGCGTGTTTTCCCTTCTATTAAGGAAGGCTTTCGGACAGGACTGCTAAACATTTATTATTTCAAGCCAGCTTGGCACATATATTTCAAACGCATACTCACTATTATACTTTACAAAAAAGCCGCTTCCCAATGAATGAAACGATCTTCTCAAATTAAAAATAGAAGAGAGACTTAGACAGTCTCTCTTCTATTTTACCTCATTTTTGGGATTCTGTTTAGAGCAAAGCATCACTTATTTATGGGCATATCTATATAAGTTATCTCTCTAGGATACCGTAAATGAATATGACCGCAAACGCTTCTTATTGCTGTATCTTCTCTTCACAAAAAACTCACATTTTCATTCTTATTTTGTATGTTTATTAACCGATGGCACGGAGATTATATATGAGTGAATTATAATTTCGACATTTCCATGTGCGATGTGCAACCAAAAGGGAGTATGGTATGCTTCTTCTCTCTGGTTTACCCTGGCATGAACCACTACAAGGTTTGACCGTTTCTGCACGTCGCCGGATGCTCTCTCCCCACTATAAAAAGACGGTTTTTTTATTCACTTGTATATAGTCAGCCGATCTTCATGAATTGCTTCAATCGATCTTTCACAAATTCCGCTTCATATTCCCAGCCTTGTTCGCTTCCGAACTCAATTCCATCAAACAGCGAGCTTGTCCCGACAGAGGTGCCGAGCCCGGCTGTGCCCGATAAACTGAACGCCGCTCCCATATAAGTATCTCCAACGGCAGAAGTTTCCCCTGCCTTCGCATGTTCCGTCACTTGGTCATCGTGAAAAGCAGCTGCGCTTAAAGAACTGGAATTATGATCTTTTCCGTCTTCCATAGGGAGCACCGTATAACTTGTGTCATTTGGCTGATATTCATGTCTCCATTCATCAGAACCGGTTCCATCACCAGTAAAAAACGTAAACATCGTTGGGTTGCTCACCTTAATTCCCTTTACGTTTTGCAGCTTGCTGTATGCAATCGCCGACACAAATCCCGCTGCTATCGTTCCAAATGAAAGAGAGCGCGCCGCTTCATCATCAGTATACTGAAAATCCGATGCTTTCTTATGAAGAAAACGCCCCTGTTCTTCCAACACTTCCACGAGCATAAGAGATATACGCTGCCATTCGGACAAAATTTGTTCCAGCTGAGCTTTTTGTGAACTTTCCCATACTGCACTATGAATGGAGCGAGTTAAAGTTTCAGTGATTTGCTGAAAGTTTCTCGCTGTCTCTCGCAATGTGCGGCCCATCTGCTCAAGCCGGTGCGGATAAACTAATATGCGCCCCAATTTCATTTCTCCCCTATCGTAAGATCATATTCTAGCTTCCTTCTCTATATCTGTTTCACGTTCTATGATATCCTATATTATACATTACAAAAAATATCTTCCACAATATATTTATATACAATATATACAAAAAGGGTAGACAACGCATATTTATTTTGCTCTATATATGAGTGAATGATAAATTCGACATGTCCATGTGCTATGTGCAAACAAAAGGGAATATGGTATGCTTCTTCTCTCTGGTTTACCCTGGCATGAACCACTACAAAGGTTTGACCGCTTCTACACGTCGCCGGATGATCTCTCCCCATTATCAAAAGACATTTTTTTATTCACTTGTATATAGTTATAATTTTAGCAGCTTTACCAACAACGTAAAGAAATTCCGTTCATATTCTCATAACATTTTCAGACGTTCCAAAAAATAACTTCATTAATAGAAACAGCTCCTTGCATTTACACAAGAAGCTGCTGTTGATTTAATATGCCTTACCCCAATATACCATATGCTTCGCTTCCTTTTCACAGCACACACATGTATCTGTCAAATGGGCTTGTTCAAATGGAATGCAGCGCGAAGTAACGCCTGCCTCTTCTTTTAACCGTTCTTCACAAACCAAATCGCCGCACCACATCGCTTGGATGAATCCTTGCAACTTATCAGCTGTTTGCTTCATTTCTTCCATTGTACGCACAGCGTAAGTTTTTTCGTCGCGCAATGCTTTGGCACGCGCGAACATCGCTTGATGAATCTCTTCCAGCAGCTCGGTGATACGGGCTTCTAGCGCATCCATAGAGACGATTTCTTTCTGTTTAGTATCGCGGCGGACAAGCACAACTTGGTTGTTCTCAATGTCCTTTGGTCCAACTTCAAGGCGAATTGGTACACCTTTCATTTCATATTCATTAAACTTCCAGCCCGGTGATTTGCTGCTTGCATCTATCTTCACGCGCGACACTTTACTGATGCGCTCCTGCAGCTTTGCCGCTTGTTCCAGTACGCCTTCCTTATGCTGGGCAATTGGGACGATCATCACTTGCGTTGGTGCAATTTTTGGAGGAAGAATAAGTCCGTTGTTATCACCGTGCACCATAATTAAAGCGCCGATTGTACGAGTTGTCATACCCCATGATGTTTGATGCGCATGCTGCCATCTTCCATTTTTGTCTAAATATTTAATATCGAAGGCTTGTGTGAAATTCGTTCCGAAGTTATGGGATGTAGCGGTCTGCAGCGCTTTGCCGTCATGCATTAAGCTTTCAATTGTATATGTCGCTTTCGCCCCTGCAAACTTTTCCTTTTCTGTTTTTTGTCCCTTTACAACAGGTATGGCCAAATAGTTCTCACAGAAGGATGCATATAGATTTAAAATGTCGATTGTTTCTGCTTCTGATTCCTCTGCAGTCGCATGAACCGTATGACCTTCTTGCCATAGAAACTCTGTCGTACGAAGGAACGGACGCGTTGTTTTTTCCCAGCGCACTACCGAACACCATTGATTATACAGCTTTGGCAAGTCGTTGTATGATTGTACGATTTTCGCGAAGTGTTCACAGAATAAAGTTTCCGAGGTCGGGCGTACACAAAGGCGCTCTGTCAGCTCTTCGCTTCCGCCATGCGTAACCCATGCCACTTCCGGCGCAAACCCCTCCACGTGATCCTTTTCCTTTTGCAACAGGCTTTCCGGAATAAACATTGGCATATATACATTTTCATGTCCCTTTGCCTTTAAGCTGTCATCCATGATGCGCTGGATGTTTTCCCAAATCGCATAGCCGTACGGGCGCAGAATCATGCAGCCCTTTACGCTTGAATAATCGACAAGCTCTGCTTTTTTAACAATATCGGTATACCACTGGGCAAAATCTTCTTCCATTGCAGTAATTGCTTTTACCTGGTCTTTCATTCTAAATTCCTCCTTTATGAAAATAAAAAAGCCCGCATCCCTAATATAGGGACCGAGCTTGTGTCGGCGGTACCACCCTGATTTATATAATCATATATACCCTCAAGTCAGATAACGGTCTTAATCCGCTGCAGCCTACTGCTAATTCGGTGCAGAACTCCAAGACTGGTTCCATGTCGCCTTTTTGAGAATCTTTCAGCCGCCGGATTCTCTCTCTGCTAAAAAGGGGATGAACATGTACTATTCCTTTTCTTCGTCATAATGTTATGGAATTGTTGATTATGATAATACAGAAGCGATTTTTCTTCAATAGGGAAACTGTATATTTCCAGAATTTTTCCCGAATCCTTTACGATTTATACATGAAGTTTATGTAAGAGTTTTGTAAACTCGTGTTTCTCCTGTTCATCTCGTATTACAATTTTAGTTGTCTAGAAGATGTAGGGGGTATTGTATGGGCGAAGCATTAACAAAATATGTAATCATCATTTCTTTTGATTGCCTGTCTTCTTTAGATTTCCCGCTTTTGCAGGCGCTGCCTAATTTTCGCTCTCTGCTGAAGAACGGCGCTTATGCAAAACATGTGGAAAGTATTTATCCTTCCGTTACGTACCCATGCCATGCAACGATTGTAACTGGAAACTACCCTTCGCGGCACGGGGTTGTAAGCAATACACTCCTGCAGCCCGGGCGGCATTCTCCAGATTGGCATTGGTACCGTCGTTCTGTTCAGGGGACGACTTTATATGACGAAGCAAAAAAAGCAAACCTCATAACAGCGGCATTGCTTTGGCCTGTGACTGCGAAGGCGAAAATTGATTACAATATGCCGGAAATTTTCCCGAATCGCCCCTGGCAAAATCAGATTTTAACTTCTCTGTTAAGCGGCAGTCCGCTCTACCAGTGGGAAATGAACCGCCGCTTCGGCCATATCCGGAACGGGTTGAATCAGCCGGAGCTTGATGATTTTGTATTAGCTTCAGCCGTTCATACCATTGAAACGAAGCTGCCAAATGTATTGCTTATTCACTTTACGGATTTAGATACACAGCGGCACCTTCACGGATTTTCCTCCAAGCAAGCTATGGATGCAATTCGCAGGCACGATGAGAGACTCGGGCAAATTATAAACACGCTAAAAAAAGGCGGAATATATGAAAATGCAACAATAATTGCACTCGGTGACCATAGTGCGCTGAACGAAGCAAAAGCGCTGCATGTCAACGTGCTGCTTCGGCAAAACGAGCTGCTCAAAGTCAATAAGCATGGAAAAGTGAAAAGCTGGAAGGCCTACTGCAAAAGCTGCGACGGCTCCGCTTATATTTACTTGAAAAATTCGAATGATACAGATACGAAGCAAACTGTTTCTCAGCTTCTAACCTCTTTATTGAACGATTCTTACAGCGGCGTAGAATTTGTATTAAACGGAGAAGATGCCAAGAAACACGGGGCGGACGGGAATTGTTTGTTCATGCTGGAAGCAGAGAAAGGATACTATTTTCTGGAGGATTGGACGGGGCCATATATGAAAACGATCATGCCGGCAGACGTGACAGCAAATAAGAAATATACGCTGGCAACACATGGATACTCTCCGACAAAAGAGCATTACACAACGATTTTCATGGCAGCCGGTAAGGGAATTCGCCAAAATATCGTCATCCCGTTTATGCGCCTTATTGATGAAGGGCCGACAATAGCAAGGCTGCTCGGGCTCAGCCTTGGTGATACGGACGGCAAAATTATAGAAGAATTGTTAACAAATGATTGAACTATATATAAGTGAATAAAAAACCTTCTTTTTATAGTGGGGAGAGATCATCCGGTGACGTGCAGAAGCGGTCAAACCTTTGTAGTGGTTCATGCAAGGGTAAACCAGAGCGAAGAAGCATGCAATACTCCCTTTTGGTTGCACATAGCACATGAAAATGTCAAATTTATCATTCACTCATATATAGCAAGGGTAAAACATATGTTAAGTTTTCTACCTTTTTTGTTTCCATTCTTTACGGTCTTGTACAATGACAATAGAAAGAACCGAGGAGGATTTGGATGAAAGGCATGACGAAGCAAGAGAAAAGCTGGGTGTTTTATGATTGGGCGAATTCGGCGTATTCCATTATCATCACTACCGCTGTGTTTCCGCTATACTTTAAAGCTGCGGCGAAAGAAGCCGGCATTGCGGCGTCCGCATCGACAGCTTATTGGGGCTATGCGAATTCCTTTGCAACACTGCTTATCTCGCTGTTAGCACCTATTTTAGGAACAATTGCAGATTATAAAGGCTTCAAAAAGCGTTTTTTCACCTTCTTTTTTGCGCTCGGCATCGTGTTCACGACGCTCCTCGCATTAGTTCCGAGCAATCAATGGCTTCTCTTGCTTTTTTGTTATATGCTCACAGTCGCAGGGTTTGCCGGAGCCAACATCTTTTACGACGCCTTTCTAGTGGATGTGACAACAGAAAGCCGCATGAGCCGTACGTCCGCAAGAGGGTTTGCGTTCGGCTATATCGGCAGTACCATTCCATTCGTTTTGGCAATCGCTTTGATTATGACGGCACAAAAAGGTATTCTGCCTTTTTCTGCTTCTGTCGCAAGCCAAATGGCCTTTGCAATTACTGCGCTTTGGTGGGGACTCTTTACGATTCCGATGCTGAGGAATGTAGAACAGCAGTATTATATGGAACGTGAACCGAAGCCTGTTGCGCAAAGCTTTAAGCGTCTTTTTCAAACCTTCCGCAATATTAAAAAGCACCGGGCCTTATTTTTATTCTTGCTTGCCTACTTCTTTTACATTGATGGTGTAGATACGATTATCACGATGTCTACAGCTTACGGAACAGATTTAGGCATCAGCTCTACGGACTTATTGCTCATTTTATTTGCCACGCAGGTCGCAGCTTGTCCATTTTCCTTGTTGTACGGTAAATTAGCTGAAATTTTTAAAGGCAAAACGATGCTGTACGTTGGCATTATTATGTATATCATCATTTGCACGTATGCTTACTTCTTGAAAACAGCGCTCGATTTCTGGATTTTAGCTATGCTTGTTGCATCGTCGCAAGGAGGCATTCAAGCTTTGAGCCGTGCTTACTTCGCTAAAATTGTTCCAAAAGAATCCTCCAATGAGTTTTTCGGATTTTATAACATCTTCGGAAAGTTCGCTGCGATTATGGGACCGTTTCTTGTCGGAGTTACTGCACAGGCTACCGGTCAAACGAACAGCGGTGTATTAAGCATTGTTGTCTTATTTATCATCGGCGGATTTTTATTAATTCGCGTGCCAAAAACAGAAGATATCTCCAGTTCCAATTCTATGTCTGTATAACAATAAGGAGAGGCCCATTCACTGCCTCTCCTTATTGTTATTTTTATTCATGGATACGATTCACTTTTTAATTCTGCCTCTTCTCGGCAGCTTGTTCGTCTTTTTTCTCTTTATTCACGGCAAACCTATGCTTCCAATACCGCTAATTGTATCAATGCTTTCATATATTTAATCAAATAGACTACTTTTGTGTAATGCTGTAATACTAAAACTGCGTTTCGAACGCAATTTGGATAGTAATTTTATTTCTGCTGCGCGCATTGCATTCTCTCGTGATTCTGCAAGAATGAGTAACTCTCCTTTAACCTGTTTCCCCTCGCCTCTTAAACCCTTTTTAGCTTTTTTATATACATATTCAATCGTATACTTGGTAATCATAACTCCGCCTCCAAATAGAATGCTTAAAGTATATTTCTGATTCTGGCGCAAAAATAGTGAGCAAAGTGATTGCCTCATTTCTCGAACACATAGTATGAATGAAAAAACACTCAGACATGCCATATGTTATTTCTCCCAAATAACACATGCTATATTTTTTTGTTTTGCACCAAAACTAATTAGAACAATCAAAATACTTATCTTTAATTTATAACGAAACTACATAATCCAACAAAAAACTACATAAAATTCATAATTTTTTAAAAATAAAATAGATGTTTGAGAGTTTAGGTGCATGTCGATTAAACAACACCGCATATGCATATGAGTATACTTTTTGTGTTTTGTACGCACGTTGTATAATATATGTATACAACATAAAAAGGTATGAGTCAATATTTTCTGAAATTTATCATAAATTAGGCGAGAATACCCCCACTTCAAGCGTGTGAATGGTGTAGTGTAACGGTAAGTGGGGGATGAATCGCCTTCGGGCAAGAGATAGGCACGTTCCATCTCTATTGTCCGATATGTAAAAATTTTGTAAATGAATAGAACGTACGTTTTGTTCGTGATAAAATGAGGAATAGACAGGAGGTGAACCTATGATTCGAGCGAAACGAGTCTATTTCCAAACCTCAAAGACAAATCTGCAGCGCTTATTTGACTGTAATCGCGAGTCCGCCAAAGTATGGAATGATTGTTTGCGTCGCGCAAAGACTTATTATCTGCAACATAACGGCAAATGGATCAACAAGTCTGCCCTCCAAGCACTGACGAAAGGAAACTACCACCTACATTCTCAAAGCATACAAGCTGTATTTGAAAAATACTTGTTCGCCAGAGATGCCACAAGAGCCGCCCTTCTAAAAGGAATCAAAACCGCCAAATATCCCTACAAACAAAAGAAACACTACAATACGAAATGGAAGAAAGACGGCTTTTCCGTTAAAGAGAATGGTACCATTCATTTGTCAATGGGCATCCATAACGGAAAACGGGAACAGCCCATTGTCGTATCTGTAAATCCTGCGACCTTACCCGAAGGAAAGCTGAAAGAAAT
>NZ_AUMR01000074.1 GCF_000430785.1 Ectobacillus panaciterrae DSM 19096 | reverse complement strand
TGCCGTCCAAGAACCTCCGCCGCATAAAGGCAAAAAGCGCCTTTAAGGGCGGAGAACCTTGGTCTCTGCACCTGAACGAGCCGGCTCCGCTTTTCTTGAAAGGAGTGATTTAGTGGCGCAAGTTTTGGGGCAACAGGCACTGATTGCGATCTTTTCGCATTTACTGTTTATTACTCTTACATGGTGGGCGCTGCAGGGCATTCACTTTGAGCGGTTGATGAAAAAAGGGAAGGTCGTTCAAACGAAGGTTCTCTTGCTGCTGATTACAATTGCTATCGGAACATCCGTCAGCAACTTTTTCTTGGATTATTTAGGGTATTCCAAGAGTTTAACGTATCTTCTTAAGTAATTTTGTCGAGTATACATCCCTCTTTTCCCGTCAAAAATGGGTAGTAATGAGGGAGGGGATTGTATGCGTAAAGTGATTCAGACGTTTATTTTACTAAGCTTAGGGGTTGTCGTGTTTTTCATGGGATATAAACAAACAGAGGCCATGAAACCTGAGGAAAAGCTTGAACAAATGACGGCGGTCCTTCGGGAAAAAGGCGCACAAATACAGGACTGGACCTGGCTTGCCAAAGGAGAAACTGATTCTGTTCATGACGTACATACGTTTAACCAGCTATTGGCGCAATTGGAGACGAAAGCATCTGTTACGGATTGGAGCATAGAAGAAGCAGAGGAAGGCTATAAAGCGACAGCCGTAAAAAAATTTCCAAATTACGAAGAAAGACTGGTAGTAACATGGACAAAAGTCAATACTACCCATAAGACCTTCATCATTTATGAGGTAAAAGGAACAAAGTGGGACGAGAGTATTGTTAGGGAAATGGATAAAATTTTTAGTCAAAAACCAACAATTTATACTTGTGTTCGTGCTGTTTTGAGTGATAAGATTGAAGGTGTTTTGCAAAATAAGGCAAGAGATATACTGGAAGGTTTTGAGGCGAAGCCAGTGGAAGCTTTGCAGGAAAGAGCATTTGTTACGGTTTCCGCATATACTGTGAAGTGGAATGACGCTCTTTCTATAAACAAAGAGAAAATGAACGTGCAAGTCGCATTGAGAAATGCAGACAACAAGACGACTGTTGTGGTTGGCACACCAATAATTACGTCTGAATATTGAATAGATGTGTACAAAATTCAGGACACGGAGGGGAATACCTTGGAAAAGATCATCGTCCGTGGCGGGGGACAGCTTAACGGTACTGTGCGTGTGGAAGGCGCAAAAAATGCCGTTTTGCCAATACTTGCTGCAGCCCTATTAGCGAGTGACGGAAAAAATATTATATTCGATGTACCAGCTCTTTCCGATGTATATACAATTAATGAAGTATTGCGTCATTTAAATGCTGATGTCGTATTTGAAAATGGCCAAGTGATCATTGATGCATCGAATGAGCTGAATATTGAAGCGCCTTTTGAGTATGTGCGCAAAATGCGTGCGTCTGTGCAGGTAATGGGACCGCTGTTGGCCCGCAAAGGCCGCGCAAGAATTGCATTGCCTGGCGGCTGCGCAATTGGATCACGTCCGATTGACCAGCACTTAAAAGGCTTTGAAGCAATGGGGGCAAAGGTAAAGGTCGGCAATGGTTTCGTAGAGGCATATGTGGATGGCAAATTGCATGGAGCTAAAATTTACTTAGACTTCCCAAGCGTAGGTGCAACAGAGAACATCATGTCCGCTGCTGTATTGGCGAAAGGTACAACTATCATTGAGAATGCTGCGAAAGAACCGGAAATCGTCGACCTTGCGAACTTCTTGAATGCAATGGGCGGCAAAGTTCGCGGTGCAGGTACGGGAACGATTCGCATTGAAGGCGTCTCTACATTATATGGAGCGCAGCATTATGTTATACCTGACAGAATTGAAGCAGGAACATTTATGGTAGCTGCCGCGATTACAGGCGGAAATATTCTCATTGAAAATGCCGTACCAGAGCATTTGCGTCCGATTACGGCGAAAATGGAAGAAATGGGAATTACCATTATTGAAGAAGAAGAAGGCGTACGTGTAATTGGACCGAAGAAGTTAAAAGCGGTAGATATTAAAACAATGCCGCATCCGGGCTTCCCGACAGATATGCAAGCGCAAATGATGGCATTGCTTCTGAGAGCGGAGGGCACAAGCATGATTACGGAAACGGTATTCGAGAACCGTTTCATGCACGTAGAAGAGTTCCGCCGCATGAACGCAGACATCAAAATCGAAGGCCGTTCTGTTATCATGAACGGACCGTGTGACCTGCAAGGTGCAGAAGTAGCAGCGACAGATCTTCGTGCTGCAGCCGCACTCATCTTATCTGGACTTGTATCAGATGGCTACACTCGCGTTACAGAGCTTAAGCATCTTGATCGGGGATATGTGAATTTCCATGGCAAGCTTGCGGCACTTGGAGCAAACGTTGAACGTATAAAAGAACAAGTGGAAGAGATTGTCGAACAAGAAATCTCTGATCTTCACGCTTAATACAAGATAGCTTCTATGTTTTTGGGGGACAAAAAGCATAGGAGCTCTCTTTTTTTTGATGGAAACTATACACTCGCGCGGTAATGCTTCCAATTCTGTTCCTTCTTTTAAAACCTGGGATGTTCTATACGACATCCAAAAGAACAAACCTGCTCACTTAATCAAAAACACAGGAGAGGGTTTGACCGCTACCATTCCCGCCTAAAAAGAATTCAGCACGGGTTTTTTCCTGTGTTAAGTTTTCTTATGTCCAAAATACCTTCACATATCCCCAGTCATTATGCTCCATTACTGGTATAGGCAAAAAACCAGAGAAATATGCAAAATATATTAAAATATTTCGAAAATTAATGTGCTGTTCTAAAGACTTGTCCCGCTCCATAAGTATAGAAAGAACTTACTTGCATGGAGGGAACCGATGAAGACAACCCAACCTATTTTCGTGCTCGTTTCATTTTTAATCGCCCTAGTCGTCATCGTGCCGAGCTTGCTGGTGCTGCCGTTTCATGGGAAAACAAAAGAGCCTCCCAAACAACAAAAACAAGCACAAGCTGTCCCTGCTTCGTCAGCCCCCGCTCCTGTCAAGAGCGCTGTGGAAGTAGCCGTGTACCGTAGCGAGCAAAAGAAGGTTGAGAACATGCCGATCGAAGACTACGTTGCCGGTGTAATCGCCGCAGAAATGCCCGCCAATTTTGAAATGGAGGCATTGAAAGCACAGGCGCTCACCGCCAGAACATTTGTCATCAAGCGCATGCTGGCCGGCGAACAGCTTCCAAACAAAGCGAACGTGACCGACACAGTCGACAACCAGGTATACAAAAATGACACAGAGTTAAAGAAGCTGTGGGGCAAGGACTATGATGGGAAAATGAAGCGGATCCAAGAAGCGGTTAAGGCTACGGCAGGACAAGTACTAACGTACAAAGGAGAACCGATTACCGCCTCGTTCTTCTCTACAAGCAACGGCTATACTGAAAACTCAGAAGACTACTGGGGCAGTCCCTATCCATATCTACGCAGCGTCGACAGCCCGTGGGATAAAGAAGCGCCGAAATTCACGTTTGATCAAACCTTTACAGTATCTGATTTCCAAAAGCGCCTTGGCATACAAGTGCTGAACGACGGAAGCGTAGGCAAAATCGTCGATCGCACGTCCGGAAAGCGGGTCAAAACAGTCCAGTTCAGCGGCAAAACGCTGTCAGGCAAAGACATACGAGCAAAGCTCCAACTGCGCTCCACCGACTTCACATGGAAGCAGCAGGGCAACAACATCGTCATCACCACAAAGGGCTACGGCCACGGTGTCGGCATGAGCCAATACGGCGCAAACGGCATGGCGAAGGAAGGGAAATCCTACAAGGATATTGTGGCTCATTATTATCAGGGCGTGGAGATTACAGGGCTGAATCAGTATGAGGGGAAATTGACGGCGAAGAAGTGAAGGCATGGTCCGGGAGACCATGCCTTTTTGTGTGTTAGCGGTTTAAAGTAAAATTGAAATTGCAGTCAGTTTCCATCAGACGAGTATATGCAGTTGTATACATCTTTAGATTATTTTGCAATTCTTGAATGTGGCGTATTGTATCTTGTTTTACGTCATGAATTCTATTTTCAAATTCTTTTGCTGCATTTCCTTTCCAGTGCACCAATAGGTCTTCTGCAGAGTTTATTTGCCTCTCCATTTCTTGTAAAGCAGCGATAAGCATGGCGATCTTTTTTTCAAGAGCTTTTGCTTCTTCAATATTTACACTGATTCTTGACATATGTACTTCCCCTTGGTTCTTATTATAGTCCGTCAGCTCGTTTAAAGTCATTTGCCTTCTTGTCCATATAGGAAGCCAATCCTTGAATTTTACTAAAGTATATTCGTTCTAAATAAGAAACTTGATTGGACAAGTTGCGAAGGGCTTCTCCTAATTTTGCACCTTGTACCGTTGGAGAGCTGAACCCATTAGAGATATCCCTTTTTGATACAGAAATTTGTGAAATAAGATATTGAGCTTGCTTTTTTAAACCCTCGCTGCGTTGAATAGCATCTTCAGCATATATCTCAATCGCTCCATTAGGCGAACGCAAAAGAGGTCTACCGTCCAGACCTATAATTCGTCCGTATTTATCAAACCGAAAGCCTGTTAAAGCATGAGCATCCATGCTTTTATCCATGAGTCCATAATGCTGGTTTTCCAAATATACGACGGTTCCGGGATGATGGCTAAATGTCCCCACCGGGTCTCTTGGGTCTACATAGCTAATGTTCCGGCCGCTTTCTTCCATTCGTTTAATTTGTTCTTCCGTTAATAAATGTTTAACGGCAGCAGGATTAAAGGTTAGAGAGCCAAAGCCAAATACCGCAGCAACATAGTTTGCTTCGCCTCCTCCTAAAGAGTGGCCTGTAGTATTAATCTCGTATTCCTCACCATATTTGTCCTTTACATATTGACCAAATTCTTTTGCATCAGTAAATTGGTCAGTGGCATCATAAGTTTTGTGTGCAAATTCTTCTATTTTTCCTTCCACAACTTTCTGTATATCATCCGCTATAAACCCTTCAAACTTAATATCTTTAGGTTTAAATGCAGATAAAAACGAAAATAAAGTTTGGGATTCAGGGCTTCTTCCTACTACATGGATTACATCAGTACCGATATCTTTTAATGTGTCCGTAATGTCCGAGCGATTTTTATATAGATTGTTGACGGCTTCAATTTTTTCAGAGAGGCTGCCTTCTTTAAAATTTTTCAATGAGTTTGTTACTAAGTCTATCCCGTCCGGTTCAGTTCCACGATATGAAATATTGTTATAATTGTGAGTATAGTAGAAAATATAAAGGGGTACATAATATTGAAAAAAATATTTATAGCCATGTGTCTAATAATTTTAAGTATTGTAGTAGTTGGGTGTACATCGGAACCTAAAGAAGCAAAGTCAACAAAACAAATAGAAGATGCAGTTGAAAAATATATGCAACGAGAGTACAATACCAAAATCAATATAAAGGAAGTCAACCAAGATCCAGAGATTCAAACAGTATTTATCGTTGCAGAGCCTAAACAAGGAGAAAAATTCGAATTCAATTTGAAGTATGATAAGGTAGATAAGGCTATCACATATGATAACTACGAGGGACGCAAAGCATCTTTTCATGCTCAACAGGAGGTGGACAAAAAGATTAAGAAGGCAGATGACCTTTTAAAAGAGCATGGCTTCCGCATTGAAAGCAAAGATTCAAATAAAGAAAAATATTTTGTGAGTGCTTGTAAATCGGATTCTTCTACGTGCACGAATTTTTTATATGTGAGAGTCAGTAAAAATGTAGAAAAAAACTTAGAAAGCACAACAAAAGAAGAAAAGACAAAGAAATTGAAAGAAGAAGTAAAGTGGATACTGGACATGCTAAAGCAGCAAAATATAACGGAAATCCAAGGGCTAAGAGTTTATTCCGGAAAATTTGAAAGACTGGATATTTGTCTTTCCGAGCAGAGCGGGATAGACCAATTTATGCAAACCGGCAAAAGCACCTTTTGTTCTAAACCATAACTTGGTAAAGAAGTCATAACGAATTCCTTTATGAAAAAGAGAAGTAATGCTCTGCATAATGAGTATCACTTCTCTTTTAATGTGTTCGTATGAATAGGATCACAATCTAAGTTACATAAGGCGATATTCTCTCAAAAAGCTAAGTATATCCTTTGCGATTTCATTTAATCCTATGTATATATCAAATTATACCGTTTACTATCCGATTTGGACTATTTACTATCCAAATTCACGCATTTACTATCCAAACCTCAACTTTATATAACAAAAACCAATCCCCTATCTCTATGGAAAATATATCCAAAACCAGTATTTTCATTGCTCCTGTTCCTTTAGATGATATACTGCCAATTGGGCTTTTTTCTTATATTTTTGTAACGCTTTATCCAAAAATTCATGAAATTCACGAGAGTTATTTGTGATATAATACATAAAATATACATATTTGTCAGGGATAATTTTTGTATACCGTTGTTGGTATATGTAGCGTGCAGGCGTCCGAAGAGAAAGTGATATGTGTAAATGTAGTTGTTGAGAATCTTACTGTGATAGGAGAAAGAACATGACTTTGAATATCCTATGGGATTTTGACGGAACTTTAGTAGATAGCTATCGTATATATGTAGCAAATTTGAAAAAGGTACTGGGAGAGCATGTACATGAGCAGGAGATCATGTCGAACTTGAAGATTTCTTTTTCGCACACAATTGAACATTATAAATTATCTCAGGAACAGGTTCACGGTATCTTAGAGATGGGGCAAAGAGTGCACCCTTCAGAGTACCGTCCATTTGCCGGCGTTGAGCACATTTTGCAAAAGGCGGAACGAAACTTTATTGTGACCCATAATTCGAAACAGGAGATCATAAGGATATTGGACCACTATGGCTGGCTCCCTTATTTTTCAGAGATTATCGGACGGGAAGATAGATTCCCGAAAAAGCCGGCCGACAGTGCTTACAGCTATCTTCATGACAAGCATCATATCGACCTCGTTATCGGGGATCGGGAATTGGATATCATACCGGCCAAAAAGCTGGGAATTAAAACATGCATGTTTCAAAACTTATTAGTGCCGGGCGCGCATTATTATATTGAATCGTATGAACAGCTGTCCCGCATTCTTGATTTAAAGGATGTACGGCAATTAGTTGTGTAAGGAGAAAAAGCTGACGCAGAGATAGTTTAACTATCTCTTTTTTTATCATAAATTAGGCGAGAATATCCCCACTTCAAGCGTGTGAATGGTGTAGTGTAACGGTAAGTGGGGGAGGTTCATTATAGTGTACATGAAGATTCCTTGTTCTCTGCAATACGCATACACTAAGCTAATTACGGCAGGGGATTCGGGGAGAAGCTTCCATCAAGAGTTAAGGAGCAGATAGGTGTGAATAAAAAAGTTGAAATTTTAAAAATAGCTATGATTACTTTAACATTACTTGCAGTTTTCGTTACTATATTGCCTAATGCTTTAGATCTTAATGAAACACTGGCAGGTAAAATATCAATTTTTGTGATGGGAACTGCAGGAGCATGCTTAGTAAATTTTATAATCTATGTAATTGTAAAAAAAGCTATTTTGCGAGGGGAAAAGTAAAATGGAACAAGAATTGGAATTATATAGGCTGCCGATCGGTTCTGTCATTCATTTTAAAGATTGGAAGCAGCCACTAATGATTTAAGGAAGAGCTAGATAATCATGCAGAGCGATGAGGGGACAGAAGTAAAAAGTCAGCAGAACTTGACTTTTTTACTATGACTTTGCCCGCAGCTGCTCCAGCTTTACTTCTTTGAAATATAAAAATAAAGGAAGCGCCAGCGATAATCCTACTGTGAGATTCATGATAATGCAAATCCACCATTGCCAAATACCGTATCTTTTGGTGTTGATGTATACAAATACCCAAAAGACGATGCAGGAAATGAAAAAGTCAGCAGCGAAAAAGGAAGAAATACGGTTTGCGAATAATTGCTGAAACAAAAGATTCAAGTTGAATCCGTACTCCTGCAGAAACGGGATAAAAAAGCAATATGGAATAATAGTTCCCGCTACACATAACAGCAAATATAGTTTTTTCATGAAAGTCCTCCTTATTACCTGATAATTCCATTTCGTCATGTGAGGGCCTTCTCGTGGCATATAAATAAAAAATCCGTATTTATATAGAATAGGAAAGTAAGAGGTGGGACACAACGAACTGGATTTTCTCGCTCCTTGCCCTGCTTGCCGGTCTCGCGCTCGGCATTCAAGCCCCAATCAACGGCGGTCTTGGCAAGAGAATTGGTGCATTGGAAGGAGCTCTCGCATCCTTTTTGGTCGGAACGTTGGCGTTGATTATATTGGTGTTGTTTTTTGGAAAGGGGTCAATTGGCGCGTTTACAAGCATTCCGAAGTGGCAGCTTGCCGGAGGCTTGCTTGGCGCTTTGTACGTAGCCATATCCGTAATGGTCGTGCCTAAAATCGGAGTGGCCTCCACGCTTGTCGCCATCATCGTCGGCCAGATGATCATGGGTTCCGTCATCGACCACTTCGCATTGTTTGGAGGCAAACACATTCCGTTTGATATGAAGAGATTGGCTGCGCTTGTATTGCTAGGGGGCGCGCTATACCTATTTTATAAAAAATAAAAGGCGGGCTGCACATGATATTGGAAGCTGCAATGCTGCTAACCCGGGATGGAACATGAATTTGAGCAGGCATTCCAAAAAAAGCTGATTCTCCTATGAGAATCAGCTTTTCTATTGTGTATCCTGAAAAATGGAAGCCGTCCTTCTTTAAAATGGACTTGGCGGGATTTGAACCCGCAAAATGTACAGCAGCCACATTCGTAACTGCTCACTGCTCTGCCGTTGAGCTACAAGTCCATATCTATTATGCATCATGTTTATGTTATTTATACAAAAAAAGCCAATTTCTCCCCGAGAGAAATCGGCTTTCTACTATTATTAGGCTTTTGTTTCTTCGCCCTTCTTCTTCGCCTTTGCCTGTTTGATCTCTTCTTTAATTTGCTTTAGCGTTTTGCTGTCTGTAGAGATGCCAAGCTTTGCAGCAACTTTGTAAAGCGCATCTTTTTTGTCCGCTTGAATCTTTGCCTTCACTTCTGAGCGGATTTGAGATGTTTCTTTGCCTTCCGTGCTGATGCCGAGGCGCTCAGCTACTTTTGTGATGAAGCTTTTGCGCTGCTCTTTCACTTCACCGCGTACTTCCTTGCGTGTTTTGCCTTCCGTGTTAATGCCGAAGCGCTCTGCAGCCCATTGCAGCCAAGATGGAAGTTTGTATGTAGCCTTTGCTTGCGTCTGCTGCGGGGCAGCGTCGTTTGTGCTTGCGAATGCTGTACCTGTTGTAAATAAGCCGCCTAGTGCGATCGTGCCTGCCAATGCCGTTGTAATCATCTTCTTTTTCAGTTGCATGTTGAAATCCTCACCTTTCGTTTGTGGAGTTTTTACAGTTTTCATTATAGGTAAGGAATATGTCGGGAAAATGTCCAAAAAAATTATTGTCTATTTTCTTGTACTTGCAAGATTTTCATGAGGACATAGTAAGACCAATGTATACAAAAGGAGATTCCATCATGCAGACGTTCATTTTCTTTTTTAGAGTAGTAGAGTACGTCCAAGTCTGATAAATCACTTACCATCAGTAATGAAGAAAGAAGAGAGCAGTTTCTCTTCTTTTCTTATAGGTTCTCCCTTTCAAATTCTTCTTTCGGAATTGGAATCCATTTTCGAAAGTATCCTTCCACATATAATGCTTTTAAGAGAATCAGAAAAAGGGGAGCAAGGATTAAACCGATAATTCCCCAAACCGCGTAGAAAACGATCATTGCAGACAGCATAATGTAGGGAGATACCCCGAGTGAATCCCCAATTATCTTAGGTTCTAGGATGTGCTTGATGGCGAATGCAAACAACCAAAGTCCAATGAGTTTGTATGCCAAAACATGACTTCCGACAATAAAGAGATACAACAGCCACGGAAGAAACAACATCGCAAGACCAATAACAGGAATAATATCCAGCAAGGCACCCAACAAGGAAACGGTGAACGCGTTTTGGACATGAAAATAAAGCAACGTTACAAATAAAATGACGAAAAGAATCAACATTAACAACAACCGTGCTTTTATGTATGTACTGATTGATGTAAACACCTTTTGCGACAAAAAGAAGTAGATGCGTTTGAATGTGTTCGGTGTTTTAGCGACGAAAAATTTTCTCCACAATTCCACTTCCAAGCTTAGGAAGTAAGCAAGAATAACCCCTGCCATCCATTCTCCGACAAAACTCCAAAACGAACGAAATGTCTGAAGAACACTTAGGAAAAACGGAGATGACCAAGTACCTATCTTTTCTTGAATTGTTGTGAGTTTTCTTTGCAGAAAGTCTACAACATTAGGAGACAGGTGTTCATACTTGCTTTGTGTATAGCCCGCCCAATGATGAAACTTTTCTACAAACACCTTCATTTCGTACGGATAGCTCTGTATCATTTCGCGAATTTCAGAAAAAACGGTACCTCTCATACCCAACGCGGCGACAACAAACACTGCGATAAATACGAGGTACACTATATTCGTTGCGATCATCCGCTTGATATTCTTCCGTATCAGCCATTCGATGAGCGGTTTGTTAAGGATGTAAATCAATAACGAATACAGAGTGGGAGCTGCAATGGCAAATGCAAATTTACCAGCCTCTATCAGAAGATATGCCGTTACAAACAAGAGAACCAGCCCGAATATGGCGCGGGCAAATGTTTTATAAAACGAAACCATGTATTAACCTCCTTCTGCCAAACAAATACTGCGGAGTCGTAACTTAATTTATCCTAAATTAGGCGAGAATACCCCCATTTCAAGCGAGTAAGTGGGGGAAGTCCATTTTATATATGGTAATTGTACAGGAATAAAAAGGAATTGAAATACTAAAAAATAAAAAAAGCCTACAATACAGACTTCTTTACATTGCTCAGAAGTCATATGATTTCAAGTAAGGGTCCACTTTCCTCATGCTGTTTAGAAGTTTTTCATAACTATCAGGGTCAGAATATAATCGGTGTCCCGACAGGCTTTACTTCATGTGTTCACAGGTACTTTCGCTTTGCTATCTGGTTCTGGTACAAATACTTCAGAAGAGATATAGAGAGACGAAAAGTTTCCTAGTAGAATCTATTTTATGCTGGAAGGCCGAATAGTTGATGAATGAGGTTCACTTGATTTCGGATGGAAACCATCTTTGCATCTAGATGGATAGCATAAGCCACACTGTGAGAATACGACTTCTTGTCGCACCATAAAACCCGTTATCGGCAATTAAAGGGGTTGGGCACCTAAAAGGTACCCAACCTCTTGTTTCCCCTTATTTTGTTAGCGTAAGTGAAGATATTAAGGTGAACATGTAACTTTAGCTTGCTGGCGTCTTCCTAAAACAAGACTACCAGCGTTAATTAAAGCTACTCCACAAGAAACCTGAATTGTTTCTCCCGTATTTCTGCATGTAATCGTAATAAATTGAGTGGGTAGCAAGATTATGCTTTGTACAGATAGTGGTCTTTTTTTGCTGCATCTTTTAGTAAAAGTTTCACCAGGAGACAATACAATATTACTAGCAGTAGCCATAAAAACCCTCCTTTTTAACTTACTGTTTCTAAATATGGAAATAGTAAGTTTTATTTTCTTTACACTATATGAGGGCTTGTCCTTAAACGAAACGGCGATTTGATCAGCCTATGAATCCATTTTTCATAGATTAATTCAATTAACTAGAACATTTTTCAATTCTAAAGGGCCAAGCAGCAAAACATGGATTTCGTATGTTCATCCATTAATTGTAAAAAATCCTCTTCCTTGTTTTTTATAGGATAAACATCCAAAATGCTAAAGCTAGCAAGAAACGATAAACAGCAAATGGAATTAATTTTATGCTAGAAATGAGCTTAAGGAAAAACTTAATAGCTATTAAGGCTACTATAAAAGCCGTTAAAAAACCTGTAATAAATAATGGTAGATCACTAGCATGAAGATGGCTCCAACTGTCTAATAAATCTTTACCAGAGGCTGCAGCCATAATAGGAACAGCCATAATAAAACTAAACTCAGAAGCTGTTTTATGATTCATGCCAACTAATAGACCGCCAGATAGGGTTGATCCCATTCTAGAGAAACCAGGAACTAGAGCTAGACATTGGAATAATCCCATGTATAAAGCTTGTTTATAACTAACAGCATCAAGATCTAAAGTTTTAGAACGGTTCTTATGTAGCAGTTCAGCAATAATCATAAGAATTCCGCCAGCTACTAGTCCAATCACTACTGTCTTTGGAGAAAATAACACATTCTTGATGAAGTCGTGAAATAGAAGACCTCCTATCATAAAAGGAAGGATCCCAATAAAAATATGTAGAATATTTAGGTGGGATTTTTCAGGGGCTTTAGTTCCAAGTGACTTACCTACTCCTATAATACTGAGCAAACGTCTCCAAAATACAACGACCACAGCAAGGATAGATCCCAGCTGAATGACTACTTCAAATGTAGTAGCACGAGTGGTGCCTTCAAATCCAAGTAAATGCCCAACTAAAATTAAATGCCCTGTAGAAGAAACTGGAGCAAATTCCGTCAAGCCTTCTACAATTCCTAAAATTAAAGCTATGATTAGATCTGACATAATAAATCTCCTATACAATATTTTTCTATGCTGTACCAGTATAAGGGATATTTGGATTAAATTAAATAATGTACAGAACTACCGATAATGATGTGTTATGTTAATCTGACATGTATCAAGCATACTTGCTAGTTTTTTAAATTTACACGTCAAATTTTTAACAAAAATAACTTGAACGAACTAAAAGGTGTGTTTGTCTTTCAACGACATGCCTTTTTCTTGTATAAAAGAAAATTTTTCCTATTTTTTGTCACAAACAGCTGTTTTATGGTTTCTTTAAAGTGAAAGCAGTTGGAAGGAGGCGTAAGAGAGTGGAGGTGCATGCTTCATTGCTAAATATAGATGAGCAAGATTCAGTCTCAAATGAACCGTTTCAAGATGTGTTTAAACAATACTATGCTCATGTTGTTAGACAAATTATGCGGATTGTGCGAGATCAAGCGATTGCTGAAGATTTAGCACAAGAAGTATTTTTGCAGTTATATCATACAGATTGGAAGCAAATCGAAAGCTTGCCGGCGTGGCTTGCGAAAGCATCGATTTATGCAGCATATAATTATTTGCGATCTGAAAAAAGGCATCAAGCAAGAATCGAAAAAGAAGCAGATTATCAGCACTCGTTTAGCAGTCCATCATCGGAAGAACGATGGATTCAAAAAGAAGAGATTACAAGCGTACAAAACACGTTAAAGGAAATGGATGAGCGTGAACGAACGCTCTTACTAATGAAGTTTTCAGGATTCCAATATAAAGAGATAGCTAATGCGATTCGTGTTGAAGTATCCTCCGTTGGAACGCTGCTAGCACGAGCAAAAGTAAAATTTCGTAAGATGTACAAGTTGGTGAAGGAGGGATGATAGATGAAATGCCAAGATATTGGATTTATTCAAGCATATTTGGATGGAGAGTTAAATCGTGATGAAAGAAAGAAATTTATTCAACATCTTGATCAATGTAAAGAATGCCAAGAGATGTTAGCGGAAGCAAGCAAGCTCAATCAATGGGAAAAAGTTACGCTTGATGATGAATTTACAGGCTTTAGCCAAGAGCTTCCTATTAACGTTGAAAAAGCATGGCAAACCTTTGAACAAAATTTGCAAAAAGAGACAATGCAAGAAACAAACAGTAAAGAAAGCGAAAAGAAGGGAAGATGGCACAATATGAAGAAATCATCTAAACGTTGGATTGCTGCAACAGCAGCGGCGGCAGTTGTATCTATTTCATTAACAGTTCCGCAAGTACGTGCAGGAGCAAATGATTTTTTATCCATTTTTCGAGTGAATGATGTGCAGTTTGTTAAACTTACAGAATCAGATCTCCAGGACATTCAAGGTTGGATTTCTCAATTAAATGAAGGAGAAAAGGAAATTAAAGGCATCGGGAAAGTGAATATAAAAGACAATGAAAATAATAAGCCGGCTCACTTTCCATCAGAACAGCAGGCAAAAGAAGCTGGATATGAAGTGCCAAAAGCACCAAATGGCTATCATGTAGCAAATGTAGATGTTCGCCCATCGTTTACGATCCAATTTGAAATCGATACAGAGAAAGCAAATAAATTGCTGAAGCAATTGCAAAGCAAAGCACAGTTTGAAAATGCTTTAAATGGTAAGCCGTTTTCCATTATGTTCCCGAAATCGGTGGCTACATTTTATAACGTAACAGGAGAAGAGAATCAAACATCTATTAGCTTTTCTTACAATGTCACTAAGGCACCAGAAATTTCCGTTCCAGCAGATGTTAACATGGACAAATTGCGGGAAACAGTTTTAGAGCTTCCGATTCTTCCTGAGAACGTTAAAACACAGCTTGCGGGCATTCAAGATTGGAAGCGGACATTGCCGATTCCTTATATAGGTACAAAAAACGCGAAAGCATCGGAGACAACGGTACAAGGTGTAAAAGCATTCGCATATGATACGGACCATGAATTGATACTTATTTGGAAAAAAGATGATAAAGTGCATATTATGGAAGGATATCAAAATGCGGGTAAACATGTTAATTTAGATGATTTTATTAAACTTGCGAACGAATTAAAATAACTGTTGAACAAGAGCGGTTTCTATAAAAGGAGCTGCTCTGTTCGTGTATAGTGCGGGGGGAAATTATGAATCAAGACTGGGTTATTCAAACAAAGGATTTAACAAAACAATATAACGGAAAAGGCGGTATTCGTCGTATTTCATTAAACGTACCGCGCGGCACTGTATTTGGTTTTATAGGTCCTAACGGCGCAGGGAAAAGCACCTTCGTGCGAACAATGCTTGGCTTGCTTCATCCGGATTCCGGTACCGCGCAAATGCTGGGGCAGCCGATTGGTACGATCGAATCAAAACAGCGTATCGGCTATTTGCCTGAATTATTTCGCTATCCTGAATGGATGACAGGATGGCAGCTGCTTGAAGCACATGCAAAATTATGCGGGCTTCCTTTTCGCGAACGGAAAGCGCAAATGAACAGTGTTATTGAAAAGGTCGGTTTAACAGGAAGAGAAAAAGAAAAAATTCGCGGCTACTCAAAAGGAATGCAACAGCGTATCGGGCTTGCCTGTGCATTACTTTCTGATCCTGAGCTGATTTTTCTGGATGAGCCGACATCAGCACTTGATCCAATTGGGCGGAAAGAAGTGCGCCATTTAATGCAGGAACTGCGAGAGCAAGGAAAAACGGTGTTTTTAAATAGCCATTTATTGAATGAAATAGAGCATGTATGTGACCATGTGGCGATTATTAACGAGGGTGAGTTAATTGTGCAAGGCGATTGGCGCTCCCTTATGATGATTCAAACGGAAGTGGAAGTAACACTCGGTGAAAAGAGCGAATTGTTTTTGAAGCAGCTCCCTTCATTTATTAAAAATGTCAAGAAGATAGAGGAACAGCACAATCGCAGCCGTTGGATTTTTACGCTGCAACAAGAAAATGATATTCCGAGATTGTTACAAGCGTTCGTATCACTACATATTCCTGTGTATAAGCTAAATCCGCTCCAGGCACATTTGGAAGATGTGTTTATGTACTGGGTAAATAAGAAAGAGGGGAACCAACATGTGGACGATCGCCAAGTTGTCGTTTAAAGAAATCATTTTAAAGCGCATTTTTACGATTACATTAGTAATGACTTTAGCTTTTTTATTATTTTATGGCGTGGCAATTCACTATGCAGTCAGTGAAGTAATTGCAGAGGGGCCTAACAACCTGTCAGCAGCTGATGAATTTATGAGAAAAGGTCTTTTTTCCACACAGCTTCTTGGAATTGGTTTATATTTTTCTTCATTTATTACGGCGTTGTTAGCTATTTTAAGCAGTGTCGGGAGTATTGCAAATGAAATTGAAAGCCATCAAATTGATACATGGTTAACTAGGCCCATTTCACGACTCTCATTTTTAATGGGGAAATGGGTAGGGCTATGTTGTTTACTCGTTGTGTATGCAGCCTTTCTATTCATAAGTATCGTGCTCATTCATCAGACAATTGGAGGAAGCGCCCTTCATTTGGATTTCTCAATTATGCAAATCATGAAAGCATTAGCGCTTTCCTTGCTGCAGCCCGTTATTTTAATAACTATAGCCCTATTGTTAAGTACACGTATGGCAACTTTAAATGCTGGTATTGTTTTAATCATTTTATATGGAATTGGATTTATCGGCGGATTCGTTGAACAAATCGGCGCATTAATGCACAAAGCGGCATTAGTGAATATGGGTATTTTAGCAAGCCTATTCTTCCCAATTGATACCATATACCGCAAAATGACGATATATTTATTTGATACAGCAGATAATCCCTTGTCGTTAGCTTCACAAGGGTTTTTCGGAAGTGTTTCAGCACCGAGTAATACAATGATTGCTTACGCTATTCTATATGCGCTCGCTGCAATTATTATAGCGGCCCGCACCTTTAAATCACGTGATTTGTAAAAGGTCAAAGAAAGGAAACGCCTTTTTTATCACGCATTAACGGGCAGTAAGACCCCCACTTCAAAGCTTAGTGTGTACTAAGAGGTTTAAGTGGGGGATCACTGCCCGTAAAAGCCTGATTGGTTCAACTAACCATCAGTGGGGGATGAAAGAAAACCCCCACTGATGGAAGTTTCACTTTATAGGTTTCTAAATACATTGAATTCCAATAATGTGACGGATTCTAGTGCATACATATTGACAATTCGTTTACTAGGATATATGATTCAAATTAGTCTTAAAATTAAATAAATTCCATTACTTATCAAGAGAGACCGAGGGATCAGGCCCTATGACGTCCGGCAACCTCCGAAATTCGGAACGGTGCCACTTCCTGCAGAATGCATTCATTCTGAGAGATAAGTCGTAATGTTTTAGTAACGACGCCTCTTTCGAATGAAAGAGGCTTTTCTATTTTATAAAGGAGTGAACAGTATGATTATATGAGACGAAGAAGTGAACGGTGGCAGGAGTAGATCATGTGTCCTTAGCAATTTATATACAAGTGAATAAAAAACCTTGTTTTTATAGTGGGGAGAGATCATCCGGCGACGTGCAGAAGCGGTCAAACCTTTGTAGTGGCGTAAGGGTAAACCAGAAAGAAGAAGCATACCATACTCCCTTTTGGTTGCACATCGCACATGGACATGTCGAATTTATCATTCACTTATATATAAAAGGGAGAATCGGCATCGTCGGCTACAGCGGTGCAGGTAACTTCCACTCTACTTTGGTAACAGATTCTCTATCTCTGCTATGAATATCGTATTCGAGAGATTGTAGCGTGTAGGAAAAATAATGACTCTAAAGAGGTTGGATTATTATGGAACATATAAACAAAAATAGTCAAACGGACTTGCAGCGAAGCATGAAAAGCAGGCATTTATTTATGCTTTCATTGGGAGGCGTAATTGGAACAGGGCTTTTCTTAAGTTCAGGTTATACGATCAATCAAGCGGGGCCAGTGGGAACGATTATTGCGTACTTAGTGGGCGGTTTTATTATGTATCTCGTTATGTTATGCCTTGGAGAATTGTCTGTCTCCATGCCGGTTACCGGGGCTTTCCATACATACGCTACCAAATATATCGGACCTGGAACTGGTTTTACTATCGCTTGGATGTATTGGCTTACTTGGACTGTGACATTAGGTTCGGAATTTACTGCTTCTGGCTTACTTATGCAGCGCTGGTTTCCTCATACTTCCGTCTGGATGTGGAGTGCAATCTTTGCTATTGCGATTTTCCTTCTTAATGCGTTTTCGGCGAAATTTTTTGCGGAATCAGAATTTTGGTTTGCTAGTATTAAAGTAGCGACCATCTTATTGTTTATTGTTTTAGGGGGAGCTGTTATGTTAGGTATCCTTCCTATGAAAGGCACGGCCTCCGCGCCTATGTTATCAAACTTTATAGGGAAAGACGGACTTTTTCCAAATGGTATCCTTCCTATTTTTATGACCATGCTCTCAGTAAATTTTGCTTTTTCAGGAACAGAACTCATCGGTATTGCAGCTGGAGAGAGTGTAGACCCGGAAAAAAATATACCTAAAGCAATTAAGAATGTTGTGTGGAGGCTTTTAATCTTCTTTATTGGTACGATCTTTGTTCTCTCAGGGTTAATTCCTTGGAAAGAAGCTGGAGTAATCGAAAGTCCATTCGTTGTAGTCTTTGATAGAATTGGGATTCCTTATGCTGCTGATATTATGAATTTTGTTATTATCACAGCTTTACTCTCAGCTGCCAACTCAGGCCTATATGCCTCATCCCGCATGTTGTGGTCTCTTTCCAAAGAGAATATGCTGCATCCCGTTTTTGTGAAATTAACATCAAGGGGGATCCCTCTTAACGCTTTAATCGTCAGCATGATTGGCGGGTGTCTTTCCCTTCTATCTAGTACCTTTGCACCCGACACTGTCTACCTCGTTCTTGTATCTATTGCTGGCTTTGCCGTGGTAGTCGTTTGGATGGGAATCGCAGCTTCACAATTCATGTTTCGAAAACGGTTCTTGGAACAAGGCAACCATGTGAATGACCTAAAATACAGAACTCCTTTGTATCCGATTGTACCAATCGCAGCTTTTCTTTTATGCCTTGCATCTTGTATTGGCATAGCCTTTGATCCGACTCAAAGAGTCGCGCTCTATTACGGCATCCCGTTTATGGCTTTATGTTATTTCATTTATTATATAAAAAGCCGGAAACCGCGCCTGCCTATTACAAAAGATTTAAACGATGCAGGATAACAGGTTCTATATAAGTGAATAAAAAAACCGGCTTTTTATAGTGGGGAGAGATTATCCGGCGATGTGCAGAAGCGGTCAAACCCTTTTCGTGGCCCATGCAGGGAGAGAGAGAGGGAGCGAACGCAGTTTTCCTTTTGTTCTACATGGCAAACGGTAGATATGTCGGAATAACAAAGTGGACTTATATAGCGCAAAACTGCAAGACCATTATAATTTGATACTATTACTCTAAAAAAGGTGTGATTGGTTATGAATCCGATAGAAAATATTTTACAGAAATTCCCGTTATTGATACTGGATGGTGCAATGGCCACCGAGCTTGAACGTCACGGCTGCGATTTAAACGACAGCCTTTGGTCGGCAAAAATACTTATGGAAAATCCAGATCTTATTAAACAGGTACATATGGATTATTTTACAGCGGGTGCTGACTGTGCGATTACCGCCAGTTACCAGGCTACTATTGAAGGCTTTGTCAAAAACGGTCTAAGTGAGACTGAAGCATTGAACCTCATTCAGGCATCTGTACGGGTAGCCGTACAAGCACGGGATGAATTTTGGGGCATCGCTGAGAACCGGCTAAATCGGCCGAAGCCGCTAGTAGCCGCTTCAGTAGGGCCTTACGGTGCTTTCCTTGCTGACGGCTCCGAATATCGGGGAGATTATCAGTTGACCGAAGAGGAACTGATGGACTTCCACAGGCCCCGCATGAAAGCCCTGATTGATGCAGGCGCCGATATCTTGGCCTGCGAAACGATACCATGCCTGCAGGAAGCCCGGGCCATCGTCAGATTGTTAGAGGGATTCCCTGGAGCATATGCGTGGATCAGCTTCAGCGCAAAAGACGAGCTGCATATCAGTGACGGCACGCCGGTTGCCGCGTGCGCAGACTGGCTGGATAAACATGAACAAGTGGCTGCTGTCGGGATAAATTGCACACCGCCTCAGTATACCGAGGCGCTGATCAAAGAAATGCAAAGTCATACCGCAAAACCCATCGTCGTATATCCCAATTCCGGCGAGCAGTACGATGCCAACGCCAAGGCCTGGCACGGGACATCATCCGGAGAAACTTACGGCTGCAGTGCCCATTCCTGGTACGAATCCGGCGCCCGATTGATCGGCGGCTGCTGCAGAACAAAACCGGAGGACATAAAGGCCATCGCTGCTTGGGCGAGGAAATCATAAAAAAATGCGTCATCCTTTCTATGAGTTATAGAGAAAGGATGACGCATTTTTTTCGTTTTGGAGAACAATAAATTTCTTAACTTGGTTATGCTGATAAGTTGGCGTACTCCACAAATCGCGTTCGCTGTTCCAAAATATGATAGATAATCTTCATCATTTTATGGGCAATGGCAATAAGTGCTTTCTTCTTTCCGGGCCGTGCAGCGAGCGACCAATACTCAGCGGCTAACCAAGTGTGACGGGTTCGGGAAACAGCCCAAGCTACTTCGCAAAGCGTAGACTTGATGTGCGGATTTCCTTTTGTTGTTTGGGTACTTTTTTGCCCGCACTCTCATGATTTTCTGGCGACAATCCAGCCCAAGATGCTAAATGGGTAGCGGAAGGAAACTGGGTCATGTCCATTCCGATCTCCGCAATGATGGACGCAACTGTATTCTCTTTCACACCCGGAATGGTAAGAAGAAGTTCAACTTGTTCTTGATAGGGCAGAAGAAGCTCTTGGATTCTCGCCTCAATCTGTTGAATAGCCTCCTCCAAATATAAGATGTGGTTCCATGATTGACGGATGAGAAAGATTTGGTGTTCATTCAGTGTGCCGAATAAAGAATCTGAAATCATGGATGCTTTGGGCATTATTTTGGCATGGATGGTTTCTTCCACCTCTTGCGGACTGACGAAGCCTTGTTCCACCAAACATGTCAGTAATTTACGTCCTGACACCCCAAACACGTCTGAAATGACAGAGCCAAGCTTGATGTTGGAGCACTCCAACGTTTTCTGGATTCGGTTTTTTTCCGCTGTCATGTTGCCAATCCATTTTTTACGAAGGCGTGTCAGGTCACGAAGTTCTCGAATGTCAGCCGGGGGAACAAAGCTTTTTTCAATGAGTCCATATCGAAGAAGCTTGGCAATCCACTCCGCATCCGCTACATCTTTCTTGCGCCCTAGCACGTTTTTAATACGTTGCGCATTGGCGAGTGTAATATCAAAATAGTCTTCTAAGATGTTAAACACAGGCTTCCAGTAAATGCCCGTACTCTCCATCGCAATGTGCGTAATTTGAAGATTCTCGAACCAACGAAGCATTTCGTAGAGATTCTTCGTCATCGTAGGGAATGTCCGAATTTCCTTCACGAGTTCTTTGTCAGAGGAGCCAATGAGCATACAAACGACAATCTCTTTCTGATGTACATCTAAACCTGCACAATGTGTATGCAAGATATCCATACAAAAACCTCCCTATACTTGAAAAGTAGACGGATAGAAGAAACATCCGGAAAATCAACATTTTTCTGCACGTGATCAGAAGAAGGAACCTTCTGTCAACAAAGGGATGTGCACCAGACTGTTTCTTACAGTTTTTATATCAGGGTTTGATCTTAGGACCTACGTACTTGGCTATCCGTCATTACTTATCAGTATAGAAAGATTTGGAAGTTGATAAACCCCTTTTCATGCGAGGGATGTGACTGAGAAGTCATGTTTATTTTTGTTTTTAAAGTTAATAAAAGTTAATTATAGAAAATAATGGTTTTAGGTGGTATACTAATAAAGCTAGACAGCATTGCTGTCCCCTCTAGCTAATCGCGCTTTTAAGGGATAAACACGCATTCATTACTTGAATGCGTGTTTATTTTTTTCTTTTAATCTTTTCTCACGGATTTAACTTGTTTTTTTTTTGATTATACTTTTGTTACCTATCTTTTTTGTTGCACTTAGTATCCTTTATTCAGGACCTAAGAATAGTGACCGATAAAGGTTCGATTTCATTTATGTTGGAAACAAAACGCCATCCCCCGCTGTAATTACAATACCTATTCGAGGCCAAATATCTCTAGGAAAAGGCAACCAATTATTGTTGTAATTAAATACGAGGGACATCATTGATAGAAATATTGACTACATAGAAATTGACGGAACTATTATCTTTACGCGGCATATCAAATCATTCGATATATGAGAAAAATAGAGAGAGCTGCCTTTCCAGGCAGCTCTTGTTTACATAATCAGGGTTATCAGAAGTCATTTAATTTAATTCTCCAATCAAAAAATAGAG
>NZ_KE387256.1:3987-24190 GCF_000430785.1 Ectobacillus panaciterrae DSM 19096 | reverse complement strand
TGTGAGGATTGTAATGTCGTTGTGAACGCTGATGTAAATGGTGCGATAAACATAAGTAAAAAGTATCTGAACGTGCTTGGAGCACAATCAGTAGTGGTGTTGGACACGCCAAAAGTGTATACGTTTAATGGACAACAGTTCATAGCGTAGAACTCGAAGCTCGCCATTTCAATGGCGATGTAGTTCACTACCTGGATATATTGAGCCGCATACTCACCCTTATCAGTTATACAATCCTCTTACATTAGCAAAATATGCGGGGCAATTCGGCACAACGACTTTAATTAGTGATAATTTAACCTTTTTCTTTGAGCTCACTACCAAAGTAGCCTTTGATTTATTAAATGAATTTAAAAACATTCCATCAAGCATGTACTGGTGGTGTCGTTTTGATGGACAAACCGAGTTGCCGAATAATCATGATATTTTTAATACTGAAGATGTGATTTCTTGGCTCCAACATGAATCAGTGCTGCAAGGTGGAGAGCTAACAGCGTGGCCGAAATTATTAAATGGAGATAACCAAATGCTATCCTGGGTACAAGAGACAAAGAGGTTAAATAAAAAAGTAGAAGGGCACTTTCCAGGAGCTTCCGAACGTACTTTAGCAAAATTAAAGTTATTGGGCACAGATTGCGATCATGAAGCAATGACAGGTCAAGAAGCACTTACACGTCTAATGCAGGGCTATACAGTATCTCTTAGACATTCATCTATTCGACCTGATTTAGAAATTCTTGTAAAAGAATTAATTGAGTTAGGTGTCCAAAAATTTGATAGATTTTTCTTTACCACGGACGGTTCTCATCCTTTCTTTTATGAAAACGGAATGACAGATGAACTGATAAAAATAGCAATTTATCATGGTACACCATTAATTGATGCTTATAATATGGCAAGTTATAATATCGCACGCTATTATAATATGGAACATTTACATGGATCAATTGCTACAGGGAGAATAGCTAATATAAATATTTTAGAGAGCAAAAATAACCCTACACCTATCAGTGTATTAGCAAAAGGTAAATGGATTAAGCAAGATGGAAAAGATAAAAATGATTCATCATCCATCGATTGGGACAAGTATCAAATATCCCCTCTTAATTTAAAATGGACTTTACAAGAAGATGATTTGAGCTTTTCAACCTCAAATGGCATTAACTTATTAAATAATGTAATTACCAAACCGTATGAAAGTAGTATCGATTTAAGTAGTGATGAATTATCATTTGAACATGATGAATGTTTTCTTATGATGGTTGCTCGAGACGGATCTTGGAGAATAAATACATTAGTGAAAGGGTTTGCTCAACATTTAGGCGGATTTGCAAGTTCTTATTCTGGTACAGGAGATATCTTAATCATAGGTAAAAGAAAAATAGATATGTTAATTGCTTTTGAACGAATGCAAGCAATCGGTGGTGGTATGGTCTTGGCAGAAGAAAATCATATCCTACACGAAATTCCTTTACCTTTAACGGGTATCATGTCTGATCTAGATATAGGCTTTTTAATTAAAGATGAGAAAAAAATGATAGAGTTACTAAAAGAAAGAGGCTTTAAATATAACGACCCTGCCTTCACCTTATTATTCTTCTCTGCAACTCATTTACCATTTATTGGATTGACTCCAAGTGGTTTATATGATGTAAAAAATAGCAAGGTTTTGGTTTTTCCAACCAAAAGGGAAAATTAATAAATTCAATAGCACTTAATTCTTTCAGCCTATGATTAACATTACGGGCTTTTCTTTTTAAGCAGTGCAATAGTTATTGATCAGAGCTGTCCTTAAGACAGCTTTTTCTTATTCAACTACCATGTAAGAACGATAGTTTCTTCCATCTTTTGTGGTGAAGCCTTACTTCATGGTTGGCTAACGGGTGCTTGAACAAGCCACTCTAAAAACGTACAGGAATTCGACTTTTTTTAGGTTGAAATTCGCTTAGCGTCCAAAATTTCCGAAATGATGGCGGTACCCCATCGCCATCAACCTAACGAAATTAAATACCCCATAGCTATCAAGTTAAAATTTTGTAGCACCCCCAGAACGAAATTTTAGACCTTCTTGTAACAAAGAAGCTCACTTTATCGTTTTGGGGGTGATTTGTTTTCTTGGCTTGACGGGCATGGGATATAAACTGATGCACTATTTCACAAGATTTTAAAGATTGAATTTTTGCGCTTCTTGAATTAACCGAGATACTGTTTTAGGATTTCTAATCCCATTTTTAACTCATCTAATGAGTTTGTAGAAGAAAGCGCAATACGCAAATACTTATTAGGTGTGGTCGGACCGCTGAGAAAACGATCAGAATGAAAAACTCGAATACCGCGTCTCTTTAAATCCATTTCCAACTGTAACGCATCATTATGTTCTTGAATAGGAAGCCAGCGATAAAAACTAAGCGGATGTCCAACAGGCTTTCTGTGAGAAAAATATTCCGAATAAATATCATTTGCAGACTGTGCAAGCTGTTGCTTTTGGGAAACAATTTCGTGAGCCTTCCCTGATAAGATAAGCTCCGTGATAACCTCCGCGTCTAAAGAGGAGGTTTTTACATTGACGTTAAAAATAGTCTGCAAAATATTCTTACGTAACGCATCTCCATAGACCATATAGGCGACTCTTAATCCCGAGCATATGGACTTAGAGGTGCCGCAAATATAAACGCTCTGTTCTGGAAGTAAATTGAACATTGGCCGCTGATAATCGGAGATAATACCTGCCGTCAGAAATGCATGAATATCATCCTCAATCAAAATTAAATGATGCTTGCGGATGACCGCCGCTAATTCTTGCTTTCGAAAATCTGAAATCATAACTGTGGTAGGATTGCAGCAAGAGGGCATCAGAAAAATACCGTGAATATTTGTTTGGCAACACTGCTTTTCAAGTTCGTTTGGCAGCATCCCAAACTGATCTCCGGGAATGGGCACTAACTGAATATGGAACATTTTTGCCAACTCGATAAAGTTTGAATAAGTGTATAAGTCGGTTGCAATGCGATTACCAGGCTCAAACAACGCAGTCAATGCAATTGCCAGCGCATTTTGTGCGCCGGAAACAATCGCTATATGATCTTGGTCTGCGCGAATACCGAAAGACTCCATCCAGTTTAGCCCTGCCGTTTTTTGATGTGGAATACCGGTCGGATCATTGTAATTCAGTAGCTGCTCCAAATAACTTTTATCCGCAACCTTTTGAATCATCTCGGCTACAATTCCATTAGATTGCTCAAAAGAGGCTACAAAACCAAGATCAATACAGTTTGTGATTTTATCTGTGGAAATGGTAATAGAACGAGCAGCATTAGGAGCGACAAAGGTTCCGCTTCCGGTGACTGCATAAATCAATCCCTTGAATTCGCATAGTTTGTAGGCGCGGGTAATAGTAGTAAAGTTTAAGTCAAGAAAATCTGCTAATTCTCGTTGCGGGGGTAACTTTGTCCCAGGTGCTAAAAAGCCATTTATAATATCCTGTTCAAGTAATGTCGCAATAGAATAATAAAAAGGACGTTTTAATGCTTTCTTATCAGGTTTCCAAGACATTGGATAATTATCAAATGAATTTACTGGCATACTACACCTCTCATATCGAATTCCATACAATAATATCATTTATTGTATGGAATTCTAATAATAAAATTGTATGATTTGAAACGGTAGCTCTAAAAGAGTCCGTTTGATATTAGGAAGTAGAACATTTATCAGCCCCCCATTTCATCCAAATGGGGGAATTTTATTCTAAATAAGATAATTGTAATGCATACAATTATCTTATTTATTGTATGGATTTTGTGTGTTAAATTTGTATGGAATACAGTTAGCAATTGAGGATGTGAATCATATGAAAAAAAGAAATCAAATAAGAATTGCATTTCGTGCGGCTTTTCCGTACACAGTCCCCATTTTTGCAGGCTTTGTATTTTTGGGAATCGCCTATGGAATCTATATGAATTCATTAGGTTTCGGTGCAATTTACCCAATCATGATGAGTCTAACGATATTTGCAGGATCAATGGAGTTTGTTGCAGCCCATTTATTGCTTGTCGCGTTCAATCCGATTAACGCTCTTTTTCTAACTTTAATGGTGAATGCACGACATTTGTTTTATGGTATTTCCATGCTGGATAAGTACAGGGGAACCGGGAAGAAAAAGTTTTATCTGATTTATGGGCTGTGCGATGAGTCTTTTTCTATCAATTGTACCGTTGATGTTCCAAAGGATGTGGACAAGGGCTGGTTTATGTTCTTTGTGACACTGCTCAATCATTCCTATTGGGTCATAGGAGCAGCGATAGGTGGTATTTTTGGATCTCTTGTACAGTTCAACACAGAAGGGCTCGATTTTGTTATGACTGCTCTCTTTGTTGTAATCTTCATTGAACAGTGGATGAAAGAGAAAAAGCACCATAGTGCTCTCGTAGGGCTTGGGCTTTCAACTGTCAGTCTTATTATTTTTGGCGGAAACAATTTCATCATCCCTGCTATGCTTGCGATTCTGGGGATGCTCACCGTTCTTAGAAAGCCATTGGAGAAAGTTGAGGTCACCGTATGACTATGAGTTTAGCGCAGCAGATTATCACGATTGCTATGGTTGTTTTAGGCACAATGCTTACAAGGTTTCTTCCATTCGCCGTTTTCCCATCGGATAAACCCACACCTCAGTATGTCCAGTATCTCGGCAGAGTGCTACCCCCAGCGGTGTTAGGACTTTTGGTAATTTATTGTTTTAAGGATGTGAGCTTACTCTCCGGCAGTCACGGCATCCCTGAACTTATTGCGGTGGCGGTGGTTGCACTGCTTCATTTTTGGAAGAAAAAGATGCTCCTCTCTATAGCAGGGGGAACGATTGTCTACATGATTTTGGTGCAATTGGTTTTTTAATTACATTGATAATGATTAGCGCTTCCATCTTCCATCATCATTCCTTATACCAATGGTGATGTGAGTAAAATATTCAATAAATCAAAGGGGGAGTCAATAGTGAAGAAGAAAATTGACGAGTTTAAAATTTATGAAAAACACTACGAACAAATTTTTAAACAAGTAAAAGACGATCCGTATGCGCAGTCATTGGGAATTCAGTTAACAAAATTTGAGGCTGGTTTTGCAGAAGCAATATTAGAAGTACAAGACCATATGGTAAATGCATATGGGACTGTTCACGGGGCAGTTATTTACGCTTTAGCAGATCATGCTTTTTCGGTAGCTTGTAATGCATATGGAAAAACATCATTAGGACTCTCGACAACAATCCAGTTTATTGAATCAGCTAAACCTGGAGACAAGATAGTCGCCCGTGCGACAGAAATAAAACGAAACTATCGTACAGGATTCTATCGAATCGACATCTTACATGGGCAAAATCTGATAGCAACCATGGAGGCAGTGTCTTATCGCAAGGATCATTATTTTATTGAACTTGATGAACATGTTTGAAAAAGATAAGGACGAATTTTGAAAAAGAGTAAAAGATTGCATACCAACATTGTAGTATAGTCAAGAATTGGGTTTACTGCTAGCATCGTAGGAATATCGACTAATCTGAGTGTACTTGAAATAGCTCTATTAGCCGTTTTACTCTGTGCTGGAGTAGCTCGATTTATTATATCATTCGTATAAATAATAAAAACCATATACAAATTAGTAATCGGAGGGGTTATTGTGTCACAAAAAGTTCCTTTTTCTTTTATAATAATTCTAGGTTTAATGCTATTTGCATTGTTTTTCGGAGCAGGAAATTTAATTTTTCCACCTATGCTTGGTCAATCAGCTGGAACGAATGTATGGATAGCCAATGCAGGTTTCTTAGTTACTGGAGTTGGATTACCATTACTAGGAATTACAGCATTTGTTTTTTCAGGTAAAGCTGATTTACGATCTTTAGCTAGTCGTGTACATCCGTTGTTTGGTATTGTATTCACGACAGTTCTTTATCTAGCAATCGGTCCTTTTTTCGCTATACCTAGATCTGGTAATGTGTCGTTTGAAATTGGAGTTAAACCTTTCTTATCAGATCATGCAGGGCCTCTCCCTTTGGTTATATTTACGATTATATTTTTTACAATTGCGTGCCTATTTTCACTTAATCCTGCCAAAATTATTGATGTAGTTGGAAAATTTCTAACACCTATTAAATTAACATTTATCGGATTACTTGCAGTAGTAGCTCTTATTCATCCAATTGGAACCTTACAAGAGCCTTCTGAAGGGTACACATCACATGTATTTTTTAAAGGTTTTCAAGAAGGTTATTTAACATTGGACGCTCTTGTAGCTTTTGCTTTTGGAATCATTATTGTGAATGCAATTAAAGAAAAAGGAGTCACTACTAAAAAGCAAACTATGATTATTTGTGCAAAAGCAACGGTTATTGCTGCCACGCTCTTAGCCCTTATCTATACTGCCCTTTCCTATATGGGCGCTTCTAGTGTTGAAAAACTAGGTCGTTTAGATAATGGCGCTGAAGTTTTAGCAAAAGTTTCAGACTATTATTTTGGTTCTTATGGTGCAATTTTATTAGGATTAATGATTACAGTGGCATGTTTGACCACGAGTGTAGGACTTATCACTGCTTGTTCTTCTTTTTTTCATGAATTGTTTCCAACCATCTCTTATAAAAAAATTGCTATCATTTTGTCTGTGTTTAGTACACTTGTAGCAAATATAGGATTAACACAACTAATTACGGTTTCAATCCCTGTATTAATGACCCTGTATCCAATTGCCATCTCCTTAATTTTCTTAACATTCTTACACCATACATTTAATGGTAGGTCAGAAGTATATCAAGGCAGTTTGATATTAACATTTATTGTGAGTCTATTTGATGGTTTAAACGCTGCGGGAATACACATTGAAGTAATTAATCATTTTTTCACTCAGTTCCTTCCTATGTATAATATAGGTTTAGGTTGGATACTTCCAGCTATTATAGGTGGCTTATGTGGTTGCATTTTTAGTGTATTACGGAAGAAAAATACCCTTAGTTCTCGTGCAATTCGATTAAATAAATAATTTATTATGTATGGGGTTCTGACGCATATCCAATCAAGCTAAGGGTAGCCTATACAACGAATGTAAGGGAGCTGAGGCCGCTACAAGCTCATGTTTAAGAAAAGTTCATCCTTTTTATAAAAATAAGCATGACAAATAAACGTCCAATTTGGGCGTTTTTTCGCTTATGCGGCTTTCTTTTCATCAACCTTCCGGAAATCATCTAAAGAAAAGTAACCGAGGTCCCCAATGCGGATATCACCTTCTGCTAAGGAATCTACGCATTGGGAGCCGTACACCTGGTCATTTTCCTTCCCTCCTCCTACATGCAGATATGTGGCGCTATCCCATGCAGAGCAAATGCTTTAGAAGTGAAGCTTAGGGATTTTTTGAAATTGAGACCTCATTTCTGTCAAGAAAGCCGACAAAGCAGGGGTAATTAAAGTGTCTTTTCGTCTAATAAACATGGTTGTGACTAAAGAATATTTGTCGGGGAGAATATGACTACGGACCCGACCTTGCTGTTCGTGTGCAGCAACAATGGAACGAGGCAATAATGAAATGCCCAAGCCTGCGCTAACACAACCAATTATTGTTTCAAGTGTTCCAAATTCCATCAACTTTACAGGTAATAAACCTTCTTCTTGTAGAAGATGACTAAATTTTTCTCTGTAAGAGCATCCTTTATGAAATACAAGCATCGTATGTGTGCGGACCTCATGTATGGAAGATATAGGCGGATGCGATGCGGCGGTAATAAGAACCATCTCTTCTTCAATTACCTTTTCTTGAATCAATTCAGAATGCTCAATAGGGCCCGAAACGAAAGCTCCATGCAATTCATAATGTAGAACTGCATGTAAATGTTGTTCCGTAGGACCAGTGACTAGTGAGAAGTCCACATCCGGATACTTGGTATGATATTTGGCAAGAAGCTCGGGTAACCGAACTGCCGCCGTTGTCTCCATTGATCCAATATGAAGCGGACCAGAGGGAACAGATGAGTCACTCAAGGCTGCTCTGGCCTCTTGGATGGTATTTAGGATTTTCTCTGTATAAGATACAAGAATTTGACCTGAGGGGGTAAGTGATATCCCTCGATTATGGCGATAAAATAACTGAGTCTGCAAATCAGCTTCCAGTTGTTGTATCTTATACGTTACATTGGACTGAGCATAGTTTAATTTCTGAGCCGCTTTAGAGATACTTCCTTCTCGAGCTGTGTGGAGAAAAACATGTAGTAACTGAATATCCATAAAGTCCTCCTCGATAAAATTGGTATCCAATTTTTAGATAGCTAACATCTTAATTTTGAATTATACATGATAGGTAAACTTAATGTAAGCTAAATTAAGAAATAATAAGTCAGGAGGTATGTGAATGAAGAGACAATCCGCAATTTACTTGGTCGGAGGAATAGCAGTAATGATCGTTGCTATGGGAATAGGTAGGTTTGCGTTTACACCTATCCTACCAATCATGATGGAGCATCAATTATTTTCTGCTGCTGGCGCCGGTTATTTAGCATCAAGTAATTATGTGGGGTATTTGATTGGCGCGGTTATCCTGACGTTTTTTCAGGTTAAAAACCGATTGTTTGTCCAAATACTACTTTCAAGGGAGAGGATTGAACCATGAGCATTCAACTGACAACAGAATTGTGTCGAATTTTTAACATACGGTATCCAATTTTTTTAGCAGGAATGGCTGGTGTGCCGGGTATGGTAAAACTAGCGGCAGCAGTATCTAACGCAGGAGGACTTGGAACGCTAGGAGCTGCTTACATGACGCCGGAAGATCTACGAAAAGCGATTCGTGAGATTAGACAACTAACTCAAGAACCTTTTGGAGTCAATCTTTTTTCGACCCGAGTTTCTGATAACAATATGAGAATTAAAGAAGTCCAACATGAGCTTAATAAGATGCGCGATGAACTAGGGCTCGCTCAAGCTTCAGGTGAGAGCGCTAGTTCACCAAATTATTTTGAAGAGCAATTTGCAGTCTTATTAGAAGAAAATGTTCCTGTAATTAGCACAGCGTTTGGACTGCTTCCTGAAACGCTCATGCAACAGGCAAAATCGGCAGGCATAAAAATTGTGGCAATGGTAACGACTGTAAATGAGGCTATTAAGGCTGAACAGGCTGGCTGCGATGCGATTGTTGCGCAAGGCAGCGAAGCAGGGGGGCATCGCGGGACCTTTGACATTTCTAACCATTCAATGGGAGCTAATATAGGAGTTATGGCACTGGTACCACAAATTGTTGATCATGTGCAGATCCCCGTCATTGCAGCTGGTGGCATTATGGATGGTCGAGGACTTGTCGCTGCACTTGCCCTTGGGGCTCAGGGTATACAAATGGGGACACGTTTTTTAACTGCTTTAGAATCAGGAGCGCATGAATCCTATAAGGATGCACTGCTGAAAAGTACTGAAGAAAGCACGATCATCACTAAAGTATTCTCAGGCCGTCCTGCTAGAGGAATAGTCAACAAATTTATTAAACATTGGGACGCGAGCGATGTTGAGCCACTTCCATTTCCTACACAGAATACCATAACACGAGACATCAGAAATGCTTCTTCTAAACAAAATAACGCGGAATATATGTCATTATGGGCTGGACAAGGTACAAGGATGCTTACGGACCGTCAGAAAGCGGAGGATATTGTCACTGAAATACTCCAAAAGGCCCATTCGCTCTTGTCTTAACAGTAGTATGTAGAAGTATCGTCACCTCACCATCGAGTTAAGAAATTCATTGTTTTGGGGGTACTTCAAAATATTAGCTTGATGGGCATGAGGTCCCACCCACATTTTAACGAAAATATACGCTAAGCCATTTTCGACACGGAAAAACGTTGATTTTACTACTCTAAGTGACTTATTTAATCTCAAAAACGAAGGTATTTGAGACTTGAAATCTGTCTTAAAACTCATCTCGAAAACAAATTCTCAATCAAAATCAGCAACTTAACATAACTAAATACTAACTTTGGGGGTTAATTTATTATGCCATTAATTAGATTCGATTTAATAGAAGGACGAGACGAGAAGTCTTTAAGAAATTTATTAGATGCTGCTCACCGGGCAGTTGTTAAAGCTTTCGGTGTACCTGAAAGAGATCGTTATCAAATTGTTCATCAGCATCCTGCTCACGAATTAATTATAGAAGATACTGGTTTAGGTTTTGAGAGAAGTAAAAACTTAGTAGTAATAAGTGTAACTAGTAAGCAAAGAAGTGATGATCAAAAGAAGGATTTTTATAAAACTTTGGTTCAAGAGCTTGGAGAAAATTGTGGAATAGAACCTAATGATATTATGGTTTCTATCGTTACTAATGGGGATGCTGATTGGAGTTTTGGACTAGGAGAAGCCCAGTTTTTGAATGGTAAATTATAAATAAAATTTCGACAGGGAAAAAGTTTATTTTGTGTACGTTAAGGTTGAACTTTGAACAATCTTTATTTTAAAGCTATATAGTAAAATTATGTAAACTTTACATGAATAGATTATACAAAAAGACACTGATGCATATCCAGTGCCTATGAATCTATCTCATATCCAAATATAATTCTCTTATTCATGGTTTTCACCTATACCTTATCTATTAAACAAGCATAAGATGTACAAGCTAGTTAAGGGGGTGAGGTAATGGGATGTGGATGTTTTAGCGGCTTTTCCCATAGAAGTCGTAGAAGTGCTAGAACTTTCAGAAGTCATAGAAGTCATAGAAGCTTTAGAAATCTTAGAAGTAATGGTATTGTAGGATTCCTTAAAAGATTAAGCCCAGGAACTTGTGTTGTTTTACAATTCGATGATCGCCGACCTGCAACGGGTACATTTCAAGGGTTTGAAAATGGTACAGTAATTCTGACTAATTTTGATGGTTTCCCTGGTCTTGTCCGTATCAAAGTAAAGAGTATCAATGCTGTTTCTGTTGCTGGATCTTCTAAATGTTGTTAGATTTACACATAAAAAAAGCGGTTGTATAAAAAATACACTGCTTTTTTCTTACTATTTTTAATAGATTTATAAAAAATAGTTAATGCCCAATTTGATACATCAAAATGCCAATTTTCATGAATTGGCCCCCAAAATCATGAATTGCTGCTATACCCCAACAATAAAAGAACAGTTTGTTTTGCTGGTTTCGGAGAAAAAATAAGCATGTATTTACAGGCTGAATACGTGTTTACTTATATAAAAAATTTTTTTATTTGTTATTTTCATCTATACCTTATCTATTAAACAAGCATAAGATGTACAAGTTAGTTAAGGGGGTGAGGTAATGGGATTTGAATGTTTTGATGACTTTTGCCATAGAAGTCGTAGAAGCCGTAGAAGTCGTAGAAGTATTAGAACTTTCAGAAGTCGTAGAACTAATAACGTTGTACGATTCCTTAGAAGATTAAGTCCAGGAACTCGTGTTGTTTTACAATTCGATGATCAACCACCTGCAAGTGGTGTTTTTCAAGGGTTTCAAAATGGTACAGTAATTCTGACTAATTTTAATGGTTTTCCTGGTCTTGTGCATATTTCAGTAAAAAGTATTAATGCTGTTTCTGTTGGATAACATCATTAATAAATTTATAAAAAAATAGCTAATGTCCAATCTTTTTATAAGATTAGACATAATATAAAATAACTCATAATTCTTACCTTAAAAAGCCCCTAAACCGCAGGGTTTTTTTTTCTATATAAAATTGGATAAAAAAATCGTCTTTTGATGTGAGCTTTTTTCGTTCATAGTTTCAAAACTCAAGAGTTGTAGAACAAAATCTTCTTTAACGAACGTGGCAGTTATATTGAATCACCTAATTGAAAGTAGTTATTAAGACCTTCGTTATTTAACTAAAGGATGCATTTCTTCAAGAAAGAGTTCGGATTTATTTTAATATAAACCATATCAAATGAAGGGGGATTTATGGGTTATTGTGAAGATATAAGGGAAATGTTAGTTGAATTAAATCTTGGCACACCTTCCTTATTATTTTTCTCAGAAAATCTCGATCAATTACATAACGACTTATTAAATAAAAATGTAACCGTAGGAGAAATTGTAAATATGCCTTCTGGGAGAGTATTTAACTTTGCAGATAGTGAAAAGAATTATTTTGCAGTCATGGAGAAAAGTAAATAACAAACAGTAAAAAAACCTGTTTAAAAAATTTTTTTGAGTCGATTCCTGAAAATTTAGAGTCGGCTTTTTTAGTTCGCTAAATAAAACAGGTTCATAACTTAGCGGTATTGAAGCTATGCATATGGTTAAAAAAGATCAACCTCATCAACGGAAAAAGTCTCCCCAAAATGAGGTTGAATTCATTCATAAGTTGTTTGGATTAGCTGCTTAATCTCCAAGTTGACAGGAACTTGCCGTTCTATGTTTCTAATGAATTATTTTCGCACCAGAACCTGTAAACTTCACATGAATACAGTATTCATGTAAGAAATTCCAAAAAGAAAGAATTTCTCTCGTTATATTATGGTAAAATTTTCTATAAGAAAGGGGAGAGATTATGAATCCAAAAAAGATGCTTGTTTTCTTTGGATGTTTCATTCTTGTAATAGCCTTTATTGCATATTGGTCACTTAAATCAGATGATCAAAAAGAAATGAAAACATATAAGATTATTAAAAAGTCAGATTTTAACCAATCATATATCATGCAAGTTCAAGAGAATCCAACTATTAGGGGTTATACAACGAACAAAACGGGTCCTGAAGGAAGAGGAAGGATCATTGTTTTAACACAAGGAGACCAAAAACCACATGGTAAAATACATATTCAAACTATCGATACAACAAAGAAAAAAACGAAAATAACGGTAAAAGTAGATGGAAAAACAGAGGAAAAAAATCCCATGATTATCTTTAACATTCCTTTTGTTCCAGGAGAAATCGAAATTATGGATACAGAAGGTAAAGAATATAAAGAAATTCAGTAAATCTGTTTAGTATCAAAGAACTTCCGAAAATGCGATGTTATGTAAACCTGACATGAATAGAATATACAAAAGAAAAGTGAAGAAATATAGAATACCTTCCTCTTTATGATGGTGAAATTTGTTATAAAAGGAAAGGAGAGCGATTTTATGATGATCTGGATACCAATAATCACAGGAATTATAATTGGTTTGGCGATTTTAGGAATCACTTTTTTACTTAAAAAGATGTTTAACTCAAAGGGGATTTTGTTTTTACCTGCAATTGTATCCATGTTAGGCGCAACCTACATGATATATTATGGTTTAGTAGTAATTAGGGGATTTGAAGGTGCAGCGTATTTATTTATAGTTTTTCCAGTTTATTTATGTGCGATAGGTGCAATTGTTTACGCTACTAAAAACAAAAACACCCAATCCAATAACTACTTCTGATAACACGGCTTATGTAAACAAGATTAACTTGAGACTAGATACCATTGGAGGAGAAAGTATGAAAAATAAAATGCCTCTTATAGCGTTTATTTTAGCTGGCTTATTTATAGCCGGAGGTTTTGCATTCTTCTACTGGATTAAAACATTCCCATTCAATTAAAGAAACTTAACTACCGATAACACTGATTATATAAAAAAGCTGTTCATCTGAGCAGCTTTTTGTATTTTTTGGTTCATTGTGTTTTTTTCAAAATGCTGGCGGGATCCCATCGTGCGTTGGGTTCATCAATATGGACCTAAATTAGATGAGCGAGTACGGCATTAAACCAATGATTCTTGGCGAGCCGATGAGACGTATGTGAAAGTCAAAGGCCAATGGATGTACCTATATCGTGCTGCTGATTCAGAAGAAAATACGATTGATTTCTTATCTTGATGACGATGCGGTACTAACCCGATTACGTGAAATGGAAATTGTACCATTATTGACTTAGTCATGTTATTAATAGTAATATTATGACTATGGAAAACAAAATTAAGAAATCACCCATCGCTTTAGCCATACTTTGTCTCCTTATTGAAGAACCTATGCATCCTTATCGCATGCAACAGCTTATTAAAGAGAGGGGGAAAGATGAATTTATTAATGTCCGCCATCGAACAAGTATCTATCAGACAATCGATCGCTTGCTTCGAGATGGGGGCATTACAATCCAAGGGAAGAAACAGAATGAAGGGAAGCCAGATCTGATTGTTTATGAGGTCACAGATGAAGGCCGAAAAACTGCGTACATGTGGATACGAGAAATGCTTTCTACACCAAAACAGGAATTTTTAGATTTTCCCGCTGCTGTTTCTTTTCTCGCGCTTTTAACACCTGAAGATGTGATGGAGCAATTTAATAAAAGAGCAAGCGCTCTTGAAGACACATTGGCTCACATCGCAAATCAGTTGCAAATAGCAACAGGTAAAGGAGTTCCTCGCTTGTTTTTACTTGAGATCGAATACCAACGTGTTGTGTTATTGGCTGAATTAGAGTGGATACAATCTATTATCAATGATATACAGACAGAGAAGCTTAAATGGGATATAGAATGGCTGCGCGAGATAGCAGCACACCTAGCCTCTCAAGAAGAGCCAACGACCTAACTCCAGGTGTTTGAGTACAGCGTCGCCGTCTAGCTCTCGCTGCTCAAAACGGAAGCCAGCCCCCTTAAGCAGGCTATTCACGAGTACGAATCTAAGATGATTAAATACGGTTTCGAGGCAGTACTAGAGTCGAGGAAACAAATGGATGACAAAACCATCGTACACAAACCTTTTATTGGGCACATTGCACTCACTGCAATGAGGACAGGAATGCGTTTCTAAAAGGATATATCGATACCATTATTTTAAGTATGATTGACCGAAGCGACATGTATGGTTATTTTATGGTAGTTTTTTTATTCTGGGTGCCGTAATTAGATAAATGCCAGTTGGTTAGGGATCTTACAGGAGCAACAATTTGCATTGGAGCAGGCTGTATTACTCATGGATTAATCGCTTTAAAAACATAATTACATTTACGGTACTTAAGATACATTGAATTCTACAAGTTTACTGGGATTGATAGCTTACAAAGAGAGGAATTAAGAAATATGAAAGCAAAACAAGGTAATTTAAAGATTGTATTGGCAGGCCTCTTACTAGCAATTTTGATGGCGTCCATGGACAATACAATTGTCGCTACCGCTATGGGAACGATTGTCGGTGAGCTTGGCGGGCTCGACAAATTTGTATGGGTCACATCCGCTTATATGGTGGCTGAAATGGCGGGAATGCCGATTTTCGGTAAACTGTCGGATATGTTTGGGCGTAAGATGTTTTTTATTTTCGGATTAATTGTCTTTTTATTAGGATCCATTCTGTGTGGTACTGCGGAAAGCATCATCCAACTTAGTATCTATCGAGCGATTCAGGGAATCGGCGGCGGAGCACTCATTCCGATTGCTTTTACGATTATGTTTGATACCGTTCCAGTTGAGCATCGAGGTAAGTTGGGTGGATTATTTGGGGCCGTGTTCGGTTTATCCAGTATTTTCGGTCCGCTATTAGGTGCCTATATTACAGACTATATAAACTGGCATTGGGTGTTTTATGTGAATATTCCTTTGGGGCTTCTAGCTTTAGTATTTATCGCATTCTTCTATAAGGAATCACCTGTTCACTCAAAACAAAAAATTGATTGGTGGGGCGCCACGACGCTAGTTGGAGCCATTATCAGCTTGATGTTTGCGTTAGAGCTCGGCGGTAATAAATATAGCTGGAATTCCGGAATGATCCTAGGTTTGTTTACTATTTTTGCCGTATTGTTTGTAGCATTTATCTTTATTGAAAGAAAAGTAACAGATCCGATTATATCGTTCCCGATGTTCAAGGTCCGTTTGTTTACCACAAGCAATCTCTTAGGTTTATTGAGTGGTATGGCGTTCATCACAGCTTCCGTATATATACCCATTTACATCCAAGGTGTGCTTGGCGGGACTGCAACAAATTCAGGTCTTGTGCTACTCCCGATGATGTTGGGTTCTGTCGTCTCAGCTACAACTGGCGGCTTTCTGATGAGCAAATGGAGCTACCGTAACATTATGATCGTCTTCAGTGTTATTTTAGCAGTAGGCATGTTCTTATTAACAACATTAAAGCCGAATTCTGGACGTTTTTTGGTTACAATTTATATGATTCTTACAGGATTAGGAATTGGGGCGACTTTTTCTGTACTAAGCAACGCGGCTATTCATCATTTTGAACCGTCACAGCGAGGCTCCGTTAACTCTAATGTCTCATTTATCCGCTCATTGGGCATGACGCTTGGAATTACCGTTTTCGGGATTATTCAACGAAACGAATTTTCTTCTAAACTGAAGGATATTTTTGCAGGTATGGGGCAAGAGAAGATGTTCGACAATCCAGCGTTCAAAGACCCACGTGTCCTGCTTGCGCCTGAAGCTCGCGCCCATATTCCAGCACCTGTCTTAGACAAGATTACGGCGGCGCTCTCCTCTTCCATCACTCACACGTTTATGTGGGCGCTCATTCCTACAGCTCTGGCGTTTATTGCAGCGATGATGATGAGCAAGGAACGGTTGGATTCATCTGTAGAATATCAGCAGGCTGCGAGTGAATAATAAATCGGGGCATATTGAACAAATAAGAAAGAGCATTATAGCTTTACTTCCGATAATTTTGATTATGTGAACAAGAAATCCCTTCAGAACACAAGGTCTGAAGGGTGTTTTTATGATGTCTGAGATACATTGACTACCGATAATGATATGTTATGTAAACCTCACATGAATAGAGTATTCATATGAATAACTCTAAAAAAGAAAGAATGTTTTACCTCTTTTATGGTAAAATTTTCTATGAGGAGGGAGAAGATGAACGGATTCGAAATCTTTATTTATATTGGTGTCGGAGCATTCATCTTTATCATGTTAGCAGCCTGGATTTTAAGAAAAAACTTTCCATCTAAAAATTATGAAGTCACGTTTGGATTTTCCATTCTTGCATTAAGTGTACTTACTGTTATTTATAGTATGTATGCGATAAGAGGCTGGGATGGAATGGGTGTGGCCTTCATTGGCATCTTTGTTGCGATTGGCACAAGTCTTGGAATGGTCATCAATATGATAATTAGAGGATTTTCTACGAGAAAGAAAGATACACATCATTATTGACTTCCGATAACAGATTCTATGTAAACTAAGGAATCTGGGGTGAACAGGGCATTTGCACCAGAACTTTATTTTCTATTTGTCCCCTCTAAACATTTTTCTGGATCAATTTTAATGGATTCCCACGTTCCTTTGGAATTCTTTTTATATTGGGCAGTCAAAATATCTGTATCATTCGTTAATTGAGGGGAAAAGAGAAAGAAGGAAATAGAAAAAAAGAATGGAATGCTATATATGAAGATATAAGACGAAACGAGGAAAAAAAGTGAAAAAACAAGCGGTTGTAATAGGAGGAAGTATTGCCGGCAAGCTGGCTGCGCGCGTATTGTCGGATTTCTTTGAAGAGGTTCTTGTATTTGATGCAGATAAAAAACAAACAGATACAAATCCGCGGAAACGAGTTCCACAAGGCTATCATTCTCACGCATTGCTGAAAGCGGGAGAGATTGCCTTACAAGATTTGTTTCCCGGTTTTATAGAGGAAATGGTTGCAGCAGGAAGTGTAAAGCTCGATTTTATTAAAGACGTGAAGTGGGCGCATTACGGCGGGTGGAAAAATCGATTCACGAGTGGTTACCATATTATCCAGCAAAGCCGCCCGTTTCTTGAGCGGCACATCCAAAAAAGAATCGATCCGATTTCAAACATATATATACATGAAGAAATGAATGTAAAGGAACTGCTTGTAACAGAAGATAAAACGTGCGTAAAAGGAATCCTTGCAGTGAACAAGCATACACAAGTGGAGCAAGAAGTATATGCGGATTTGGTCATAGATGCGTCCGGTTTTGGCTCGCCTGCAGTAAAATGGTTGGAACAACTGTCTTATTACGTTCCTATTGAGTCTGTTCCCATCAATCTATTCTACGCAAGTCAGATGTATCAGCTTTCATCGGCAGAAAAGCCCGAATGGAAAACACTTCTCATGAATCCCATGCTGCCTGAAAGCCCAAGGGGGGGAGCTGTTCTTACATTAGAAGGCCAAACGTATTGCGTAACAGTGAGCGGATATATGGGAGAGAAAGCTCCAGAAAATGAAGAAGAGTTTCTCTCCTACACAAAGCAGCTGCCGTATCCTGACATATATGAATTCATCCAACAGGCAGAACCGATATCGGATATAAAAATACATCGCATTCCCTCGCAAGTGCGAAGACAATATGAAAAAATGGACCGGATGCCGCAAGCGTTTCTTGCGATTGGTGATGCATATTGCCGGTTTGATCCCGTATTCGGCCAAGGAATGACAGTAGCCGCATTAGAGGCGCAGGTGCTGCGTCAATGCCTGGCAGAAATACAGCAAACAGCCAATATAGACCTAGAAAAACAATATTTTTCCAGGTGTAAACGAATTATTGATACCGCTTGGGATATGACAATAACTGAACTGTATCGCCACCCGCAAGTAGTAGGAAGAAGACCGCTTGGCAGCAGCTTCAAGCAATGGTTAAGCAAAGGGGTATTTGAAACATCGGCGTCCAATCCGAAAGTGTATAGGAAACTAGTGGATGTCATGCATTTGATGCAAGGGGCCATGACACTGGCTGCGCCGTCCGTCCTGTACGAAATTATAAAACATAACTTTGCCTCCCGAAACAACAAAAAAGACCATACAAGATACATAGAAACAAATATAGAAAAGTGAACTACCACGAACCTAAAGGTATCGTAGTTTTACGCCCACAAATATAAATGAGAGTAACTACTTACTAGGACAAAAAAATTAACCATGTGGCAGTATTCGGAGAACTGTATCACAAGTAACGGCATTATTATTGCGCTAGTGGGTACGATAGTTGAACAAGAACTACGAATAGACCGACGAAAGTCGGTCTATTTCATTTATAACTCAATTAAAGATTTCTTGTACTAGAGCCGAAAAAACTATATCATTATAGTTAAATTCATAATCGCTTGAATAGGAGTGAATCGATGAAAGAAAAGCTTTATGATGAATTGCTCAACATAAAAACAGGAGGAGACCAAAAGGGATTCAATAAGTCTTTACATCATCACCGTTATGAGCCAACGCCATATAGTGCACTAGAAAAATTATTTAATCAATATGAATTGAAAAGTAGTGATCGTATTGTTGACTTTGGGTGCGGAAAAGGGCGGTTAAACTTCTATATCAATTATTTATGTAATGCAACTGTTGTAGGAATAGAAATGAACAAGACTTTCTATCAAGAAGCAGTTGAAAATCGAAATAGTTATTTGAAGAAAACTAAAAATAGTAAAGATAAAATTCATTTTCATTGTTGCTTTGCGGAAGAATACCAGATTGATCCATTAGACAATCGATTTTATTTTTTTAATCCATTTTCCATTCATATTTTTATGAATATCATAAATAATATATTGCTTTCAGTGGAAAAATCAGAACGGGAAATAGAGTTGGTTTTATATTATCCATCAGAAGATTATATCTATTTTTTAGAAAACTACACCTCTTTTGAATTAAAAGAGGAAATCATACTGCTGGGTTTATATGAACATAATCCTCATGAAAGATTTTTAATATATAAATTAGTATATTAGGTATATTACATTAATGTTAAGAAGTCTTCTATTGTAAAAACCGTCCGGAAACAGGCGGTTTTTTATTTTGTAGAGTAATTAAATTAGTGCGAGGCGGTGATTATGGCACGATTTAAGCCAGAGGAATGGTCAGAGGAGAAACTTCAGCTTACTGAAGGTTGGGCAAGAGACGGATTAACTAAGGAATAAGTCGCCTATTACATGGGGATTGGCACTAAAACACTTTATAACTGGAAAAAGAAACACTTACCGATTTTACAGGTTTTGAAAAAGGGGAAATTACCCATATTTATGATTTGGGCTTATGTACTTAGTCATTTAACCATTCATAAACAAAATAGTTACATATCCTAAAATTATATTTGTAGAGTGAAGGGGGAATGTGTATGTACCATAATGGGTATGCGAATTTAAGTGGACAAAGACAGCTACAGGGTAACCAATATTTAGTGTCTCCATTTATTATTCAACGGCAACTACCTGGACCTAGCCAAAGAGGAGGTCTAGGAGGCTGGGGAGGTCCAGGAGGTCCAGGAGGCTGGGGAGGTCCAGGAGGTCCAGG
>NZ_KE387256.1:0-3817 GCF_000430785.1 Ectobacillus panaciterrae DSM 19096 | reverse complement strand
GCTGGGGAGGTCCAGGAGGTCCAGGAGGTCTAGGAGGCTGGGGAGGTCCAGGAGGTCCAGGAGGTCCAGGAGGTCCAGGAGGCTGGGGAGGTCCAGGAGGCTGGGGAGGTTCAGGAGGTCCAGGAGGTCCAGGAGGTCCAGGAGGCTGGGGAGGTCCAGGAGGCTGGGGAGGTTCAGGAGGCTGGGGAGGCCCAGGAAGCTGGGGAGGTAAAGCAGGTCTAGGAGGTTGGGGAGGTCCAGGCGGGCTGGGATTGTTTAGCAGTTTACTTGGCGGTGGACAAGGAGGTCTAGGCGGGCTGGGATTGCTTAGCAGTTTACTTGGCGGTGGCCAAGGAGGTCTAGGCGGGCTGGGATTGCTTGGAAGTTTACTTGGTGGTGGAAAGTGGTATTAATTAAAATGAAGACATGGAATGGCTTAGGGTTTTCTTAGAACAACCTAAGTTTTTTATTTCGATTGAATTTACAAATCTTTTATATAAGAACAAAAGAAATTTGCTATCCTATAATTGTGAAAGTAAACAGTAGGCACATGAGGGACGAGGAATTGACCTCGTTTTTTGTGTTTTTATGGATAGGAGATAACAAAGCTGCGTCCTTTTCGGAGGCAGCTTTGTTATTGCAACAAATACAATTAGTCGGGGAATACAATGATTTCCTTCATTTAAACAGCAATTTTTTTAATATGCTTGCAGTTTGAACATTTGTGAATATGAATTTCTTTGTACTTAGTGTCGTAAGAACCTTCAAACATGTACTTATGACCTTCCTGAAAGTAACATTTAATGCTTTTAAACCATTTCATAACAGTATCACTCACTTTTATAATTTGGAATTTTTAACCATTATTGTAAGGATGGCACTTTGTTCGAAAGCGCATTCATATTGATAAATATAAAAAAGCTGGTTGATTATCTAGCTCTTTATTACAAAGCTTTTCTATTAATGGTAAAAATGTTTTCAAGAATGAACATTCCAACGCTTTCTACTCCATGTTTATTAAGTTCCCGAAATAAGTTTTTATAATCACTGGCGGATAATTCACCGCAAACATAACTTTTTTTGAGATAGTCTAGTAATTCAATTACATGTAATGGTACTCGTTTTTTCATTAGTATAAACTGATGTATTAAGTCCTGTAGTAACACCCTGATTCAGCCTCCGTATAACATGTTGATATGTAAAAATCATACCATGAAACCGATTGCAAATTGATTATTCTGAAATTTCGAACTTCCGACATTTTTTAACAATATTCTTGATTTATTTCGACATGAAATTAGTATTTCATTTGTTGGAGCAAGTGTAATGTATGTATCCTTGTAATTACGAGGAAAATAATAGGGGAAGAAAGGAGGGATTAATTGATGAAGAGTCAACGAATTCCAGAACATAAAATGAATTTTACAGGTGAAGTAGGTCAAGCTCTTGAAAATACGGCTAATATTGAAACTCATAATACTGCTTCAGAAAAAGAAGCAGGAGCGAAGCAAATCAATCCTAAAGAGAAGAAGTAAAGAGCTAAGATCTACTTCAGGTTGATTTTATGAACTAAGGTAGACAACAATCCTACTAAACAAAAAGACAGTGAGCAACGTACAGGCTCCCTGTCTTTTTTGTGTTAAAACTGATAATTTGATGGAATAGAAACCTTAAAATACAAGCCGTAAGACCTTCAAATTCATTTGAATTCATGGATATATTTGAAATAAAGGGTTTACATAGGGGTCTGCAGCAATATGTTCAGGATAAATGAATCCAGTTGAATCACGTGGAAATTCGATCCCTATTTGTTTAAAACAAACGTCAACAAATTCGGAACAAATATACTCATTATTATCTACGTGCTTAGTTACACCTAAAACTATACGTGAGAGAATTTTTGCGATTTCGTCTTTATCATAATTTAAATTAAGTAAATCAGCTGCTTTGCCAAGCATTTTGTTTATACTTTCATGGTCAAATTCGGGAGCATCCAATGCTTGGTGTCGACCTATATATAGCGTTCCGTCATATGGCTTCTGGCTGTTTTCATAGTTATAGAGATAATGAGAAAGAGGAACTATTCTTACACCATCATCTTCCACACTTTCCATGACAAGAATACGCTCATTCCAAATAAATATGAAACCAACATGGCTAAATATAGAATTAGAAAATTGTTTGATTAATTCACTAATTAAATGATTACCACTGCAAAGAAGAATATCTCCTGTATTTATATTCATTCTTGCATTTTGATAAGACATCTTTTTTAAATTGTTAAATTTAGTAGTGCCCATTAATATTCCCCCTTTTAGTTGTTTTTTAACTTTGTGCATTATTTTTCATATCAAATGGTTGTTATATAATGTTTTAACTGTTTAATTCTATGCTGAGGAGTGGACAAGTGTTTGGACAGAAAACTAATTGCTATAAAAATAAATATTGAAAATATACATAGGAATGTCGTGAAAGCCACATACATAGAAGAGCTTAATATAGACTTATTAGCAGAGGAATTGATGGCTATAGTAGAGAGGCTTTTAATGGAAGAGAGGCAAAATAAATAACCAAAGCCTCTTTTCATTTTATCATTTTTAGCCGAGAATACCCCTTCCTCAAGGAGCGTGAAGGGCGAAGCCCAGTGAGTAGGGAGGGGATGAATCGGCTTTTTGCGGTAGCAAAACATATGTTTATATGGTAAAATATTCCTGTGTGGATTGCTCTTTGAAAACCTAAGATATGAGGTTGTTACAGGAAGTCTGTAACGTAAAATCTTAGACGTTCATTCGTCACACGCTCACCGAAGTAGCGAAAACCAAGCAGAGTAGGGAGCGTGTCCGGTTCAACGTACAAACATTAGCTTTCACCGTGGTACGGGTAGAGCCTGCTAAGAAACTGAACGATAGTTTGGTGTTCGCAGGAATCCCCCACTTCAAGCGTAGCTAAGTGGTGGGTAGTTCAACGTATCATAAAAAAATACAGGCAAGCATGAGGCCAGCCCGTTATTTTTATATCTGTAATTTAATTAAATGAAAGCTTCAACCTGCTGTTTCTGAGATTATCATTTATTTTGTAATGGAAGAGCAACAATATGGAACTGTTGGACGTCCACTCCGATTATATCGTATAGCAAGAGATGAATAAGGGGGTTCTCTCAGTTTATTAGACTCAAAGCACCAGACATTTACGTCTAGTGCTTTTTACTTTTGCATGAATGTCAGGTAACAGAAGTCCCTGATGTCTACAATTAATTAAATGGAAATCATAGAGAGCTGCCTGTAGTGAATTCACCTGTGCAGGCGTATCAAAAGGGCGCGCTTCTTGTTCATGAACAGATAGAACAATACCTAACTAACCAAGATCCTGGAACCATAGGAACATCCGGAGGTATACGACCGGAGCCTGGTACAAATATAGCGAACCGACAAGGAATTCGGAAGGGAAATGCTGCACGGGGGGGCTCGGTGTGACGTAATTGTAAATGATACATGTGAACTACCACGATCGTGGCTTCTGAAAAGAAGCCACATAGTCTCTAGTTTCGTCCCTTCGGGGTAAGTTCACCAGACTCAGTTAGGAGAAATCTCAGCTACGTTAATGAGGTCATGACACCTTCGGTTGACGCACCAGACCGTTGCTCTGTCGTCCGTGTTTAAGTAGGGCTGAGGTAAGGCTCGGTGACATGGATGTAAAAAGCCTTTTTAACTTTGTCGAGGTGAGGACGGATTCCTTATTTGGTCAAAGAATAGGGATACGCACAACCTGCCTTCGGGTAGAGATCTTATCTGAAAGGATGTTTTACATGGTTTACGTTCTAAATGTAGATGGAAAGCCA
>NZ_AUMR01000071.1 GCF_000430785.1 Ectobacillus panaciterrae DSM 19096 | reverse complement strand
ATACATGCAAGAACAAGGATGAAAACCGTGGGCTTACATCCACGAACCTAAAGGTATCGTAGTTTTACGCCCACAAATATAAAACCGTTCTTGTAACAGGCGCAGCAAACGGAATTGGCAAGGAAATTGCAAAAGCATACTGCGAAGCAGGGGCTGTTGTGATTATGGCTGATAAGGACGAACAAGCTGGAAGCGTATTGGAGAAGGAATATAAGGATCTTGGATATGAAGTCCGCTTTTATAGCATCGATTTGCAAAGCGTTGAAGAAATTACACACATGTTCCGCCACATTGAAAAGAAGTACGGGAAAGTAAATATATTGATTAATAATGCAGGGCTTAGCAAATTCAAACCGCTTCTTGAACTGACAGTGGAAGATTGGAACGAGGTATTGAATGTAAATTTGCGCAGCATGGTGTTTGCTGCGCAGGAATTTACGAAACAAAATAAAGGAACGTCATATGGCCGTATCATCAATATCGCTTCCACGCGTGCGTTTATGTCTGAACCGCATTCTGAAGCATATGCAGCTTCCAAAGGCGGTATTGTCTCTTTGACACATGCGTTGGCACTGTCTTTAAGCGATGAGCACATTACAGTGAACAGCATCAGTCCGGGCTGGATCGAGACAGGGGATTATGAGCGGTTAAAAACAGAGGATCATGCACAGCATCCGTCTTTACGGGTCGGAAATCCGGCAGATATTGCACGGGCGTGTTTCTTTTTGAGCGATGAGCGAAATGATTTTATTAATGGAGAAAACATTATTATTGACGGAGGCATGACTAAGAAAATGACTTATGCGGAATAAGGGAAACAGTCTCCGCATATGGTTTAAGTGTAGGATCGCGACTACATAGTTTAGTTTGCCTCCATTGCACTTCTTGTAAAAGAAGTGCTTTTTTATCTTTTGTAGGCGAGAAGACCCCATCCTCAAGGAATGGGAAGGGCGCAGTCCAATGAGTAAGGTGGGGATGAATTGTCTTCGGACAAGGGATGGCTATATGCCACCCCGATTGTCCGACTGTTCGAGTGTGATCTGCAGAAGATACCGTATCATTTGTGCAAGAGTGCCAAACTCCTTCTGTTCTTTGTAGAAATCCAACCTTTCCAATCGTGTGTTTGTAACGATTGGAGGCCCTCTGTAATATTCATTTCAGACATAAAAAACAACCGCCCTTTCATCGAGCATCTCTGAAAGGGCGGTTGTTTTGACTAGAGATTTTTCGTGATCTTAACTTGATAGAAGCGTTTTTTGTTTTAATGATTATCGGTAGTTTAGAAATTCTTAAATAAAAATGCATGACGTATACATATCATACTATAAATTGTATAATTAATGCTTTGGTTGTAACATTCAAGTGAAAAGAATGAATGTAGCTTTAAATTTAGGGTTATTGTATTTTTTTTGTAATACATCAGTTTGGTTATTTATGATAAATTATTATAGTACAAATGAATATGAGAAGAGATTTTGTATAGTAAAACGCATATACAGAAAAGGATTTTGAGTGAATTAGGCATGCGTTGCAATTCGAATACCACCCTTGCATTGAATACCCATATATACTAGGGAGGCTATATTTCTCATTATAAAGTCTTTAACAGGGTTCATCCTTCGACTTTTTTGAGTAAGTGAAAGGTAGGAGAGAAGAATGTCAGAAACGTATCATTCTCGTGAGGAACGAAAACAAATACAGAGAAAAAAACAGGACCAGAAAACAAGTGAAAAGCACCCCAAAAAAGGCTCTCTCTTGAAAAAGCTTTTACTTGCCTGCTTACTTGTTGGCATCATATCGGTGGGAACGGGAGTGGCTATTTTCTTTTCCATGATTAAGGACACCCCTCAAATAGATGAGTCAAAATTGGCGGATCCACTATCGACGAAGTTTTATGATAAAGATGGGAACTTTATCTATGAATATGGGAAGGAAAAGCGAACAAAAATCACGTACAATCAAGTTCCAAAAGTGTTGGAACATGCACTTATTGCTACAGAAGACGCACATTTTTATGAACACCATGGTATAGACATACAGCGGACTGGTAAAGCGATTTTCGAAAACTTGATTGGGAACTTCGGATCCCAGGGTGGAAGTACTATTACGCAGCAAGTCATTAAAAACTCATTTTTGTCTCCTCAAAAAACGTTGAAACGAAAAGTACAGGAATGGTACTTGGCATATAAGTTGGAAGAAAAATATTCCAAGCATGACATTTTAACGATGTATTTAAATAAAATCAACCTTGGAAACCGCTCTTACGGAGTTGCTGCTGCAGCGAAAAACTACTACGGTATTGAAGCGAATGATTTGAAAAAATTAACACTTCCGCAGGCTGCCATGTTAGCTGGGCTGCCGCAAAGCCCGAATAATTACGATCCGTCCAAACCAGAAAACAAAGAAGCGGCCACAAAGCGTCGTGATCTTGTTTTGGCCTCTATGCATAAACAGGGCTATATTACGAAGCAACAAATGCAGGACGCGATGAAGGTTCCGGTAACGGAGGGCATTGTTCCGAAAAACAATCAAGAAGGTATGCCGTATGAAGTATTTTTGGATGCTGCAGCGAAAGAAGTTGAAGGCAAGTTGAAAGACATCAATATCGGCACGGACGGTCTGCAAATTTACACGACACTCGACCCGAAAGCACAGCAGTATGCCGATAAAATCATGAATACACAAGATATTGTGAGTTACCCGAACGACCGTTTCCAGGCGGCTTTCACGTTTATGGATTCGAAAACGGGTGAAGTACGCGCCATCGGAAGCGGTCGCAACGAATACAAAGCGACATTCCGAGGAAATAACTTCGCTATTGATATAAATCGTCAACCAGGTTCGACGTTTAAACCAATCTTTGATTATGGTCCAGCGATTGAAAACTTAAAATGGTCGACGTACCACCAAGTTGTGGACGAACCGTATCATTACTCAAATGGACAACCAATTCGAAACGCTTATACTGATTACAAAGGCTCTATGTCTATACGAGAGGCTTTAGTAGAGTCACGTAACATTCCAGCTTTGAAGACATTACAGAAAGTCGGTTTGGATAAAGCAAAGGGGTTTGCGAAATCACTCGGAATTACGTTCTCAAATAATCAAGTTCATGAATCTTACGCAATCGGAAGTAACTCTGTATCTCCTCTTGAGATGACAGGAGCATACGGTGCATTTGCAAACGCCGGTGTCTATACAAAGCCGCATTTCGTTACAAAAGTTGTTTTCCCGGACGGCAAAGAAATAAGCTTTAAGCTGAAAGGCAAACGCGTTATGAAAGATTATACAGCTTATATGATTACCGATATGCTTCGTGGTGTAGTGAATGCCTCTAACGGAACAGGTACAGCAGCTAATGTATCAGGTCTTGATGTTGCCGGAAAAACGGGAACAACGAACTTTGACGATAAGACAATCAGTCAATTCGGATATCCATCCAAAGCGACAAATGATAGCTGGTTTGCCGGTTATACACCACAGTACACGATGGCTGTTTGGACCGGCTATGCGAAGAACGGTCCAGATAACTATATGCTTGGGGATACTACAAAAATCTCGCAACTTATTTTTAAAGCGATGATGCAAGCATTCGGAACAGACACATCCCGCTTCCAGCAACCAAACAGCGTATACACGGCGAATAACGAGCTATACATTAAGGGAGTTAGTTCTGACGATGTTCCATCAGAACCACAAAATCCAGGACAAGATAGTAATAAAGGAAATGATAATGGTCAAAACGGTCAAAATGAGGCCGGTAATGTAAATGACGGTAAAAACCCTCCTGATAATGGTGGGCATAAAGATAAACATAAAGATAAACATAAACATAAAGATGAATAAGGTGGATATTTTCCTTTTGTTCGTTTCTGTTTCATGACAAGTTTAGTTACTATAACTAAGGTTATAGTAAGTTAATCTAAAAATCTCGTATGTTTGTAAAAGTAGATATTTATGGATTATATACCAATATCTGAGTTGGGTGATCAAAAATCCCTTCAGCACAAAGGTCTGAAGGGTATTTTTATAGGGTTATAAATACATTGACTACCGATAATGCTGATTATGTTAACCACAAAACCGCCTAATAAGGCGGTTTTGTGGTTTTTAAATATGCTTAACAAATCTTACATAATTTATTAGCAACAATTTTTGTGAAATGAGCCTTTTTATTACTCTTGAGATAAAATTTGTGCTGTGCTGTTGCATTGTTGTAATGCGGTTTGTACAGATTGAAGCGACTGTTCAATACGGCTGCGGTTGTCGGCTTTTTCAACTGTCTGCAATGCGCTTTGCAAGCAGCTCATTGCTTCATTTAATGCGGTGCAGGAATCTTGGACATGTCCTCTTGCGTTTTTTTGCATGAAAGATGCCCCCCTTCATAATGATTACGTTCGTAGTATAGGTTAAACATTTTGTTTTTATGAGTGAATTTTTGGAATGCCTTGTGACAGTATGTAAAGAGAAAAAAGAAAAGACTGCAAAGTGCAGTCTTGAAAGATAGAAATGGTGTTAAGTGTGTAGTGTAAAATTAAAAAGACACCTTTGCCGCAAGGTGTCGGTATCATACTGAGAAAGAGGCTCGCTCTTTCGTTAGGTAAAAGGGTACCATGGGAAATGCGCCGAGTCAAAGGAAATGAATGGAAGAGCACACAATGTGAAATAAAACCCAAATGGAGCTGCCAGTCAGGTTTTAACATTTGAAATAATATTTTGGATTGTGAACTTTATTTCTTTTGCTGCATTAAGAAGTGCGCGATTTTTAAATAAGCGTTTGAATACGCATCCTGAATTTCCATGTTATGATCGGCATTGGAAGAAAGATGAACGATTACCATTTTTGCTTTTGGATCAATATATAAGCGTTGTCCGTAGCTGCCTGTCACTTCAAATGCTTTATTTTCATTGTTTGTAATCCACCACAGATTATGGTATGAGTAGGAGGGTTTATCGATTTCAGTGGCGCTTTCAATGAATAACTGCTGATTGCCGCCCTTTGCAATTTCAGAAAAGATGGTTTCTGGCAAAATCCGTTTTCCGTTTACCATTCCATGATTGAGAACCATATCTCCAAAGCGTGCCATATCGCGAAGTGTAGCAGCTAAGCCTGCGCTTGCTTGCTCAGTGCCGAGAAGATCCGAAACATAGTAGGCATCTTCTTCGGGATGCAGCTTCAGCCAAATGCGCTCCTCCATTACTTTGGCAAGCGACTTGCCGGTCACGCGCCGCACAATCCATCCGAGTGTTTCGGCAGAGCCGTTGTTATATGAAAAAGCGGTGCCGGGTTCCTTTTGCTCCTGGGCTTCTTTTAGCATATCGTAAATTGACGCAGGACCGCCTTTAATAGCAGGAAGTTGTCCGCTTGCTAAAAACAGCTGCGCATCCTGATTTCCTAATCCGCTTTTCTCAAAGCCGTGCGTAGGAAAATCAGCCGAAACCTGCATGTCCATAAGCTGCTGAACCGTTGCATTGCCAAAGGCTGTATTCTCCAGTTCAGGGAGGTAGGAGGAGGCCTTTGCTGTCATATCAATTTTCCCCTCATCAGCCAGTGTGCTTACAAGCAGGCCTGTAAAGACTTTTGTAAGTGACGCCATCCAATGCTGTTCATGTGGCTCCGTATTGTTAAAATATTCTTCATAAACGACCTTACCCTCATGCATGACGAGAAAGGCATCCGTTTTTGTTTGTGTTAAAAATTGCTGCAAAGCAACAGGCTCGCCATTTTCATCTGCAATGGTAAAATTGTTTAAATTTTTAGGTGCATATTTTAATGGTGCAGGATTCCCTGTCCCGCGCCAAACCTGCTTCGTTTGTATCATTTCCCGCATATGTGAAAGCGACCATCGAATGTAAGGATCTTGCATCCAATTTTCTTTTGTTACCGTCTGTTCAGGAGATGGGGGAAACCCTGTCATCATACCGCCTGAGGGCTCTTTTGTGACTGTATTTGTTTCTTGATGGGTTTCTTTCTTTGGTTCCTTTGCACAGGCTGTCAGCAGGCAGCAAGCCGCAATCGCAGAAAGTAACATCTTTTTCTCTGTCTTCATTGCTGTCCTCCATCTAAAAACAATATTATGTATGTATTATAGACGTTTTTATAGGAAAAGAAAAAAATGTGAATAAGAATTTTTTAAAACAAAAAAGAAAATATAATAGTTTATGATAAACATAGTTCTCCCATAATATGGTATGATTATTTTGTAAAACGCTTACAAAAAAGGGGTGGGAGCATGACTTTGGAGATGGCGGTAAAATCGGCTGTACTGCAAAATGGGGAAACGATTGCTTATCGGGAAACTGGTTCTGGAAGTAAAGTTCTGGTGTTGGTTCATGGGAATATGACATCGTCTAAGCATTGGGATGTTTTAATGGAAGAGCTGCAGGATTCTTATAAGATGTATGCAATTGATATGAGAGGCTTCGGTTTTTCTACATACAATCAGCCGGTGAACTCTTTAAAGGATTTCTCTGAGGATATTAAGCTTTTTGTAGATCAGTTAGGCCTAACCTCCTTCTCAATGGCAGGCTGGTCAACAGGCGGCGGTGTTACTATGCAGTTTGCAGCAGATTATCCCGAATATGTCGAGAATGTAATTTTAGTTGAATCAGTAGGAATTAAAGGATACCCGATGTATAAAAAAGATGCGGACGGTGCGCCGCTTGCTGGCCAATTCCTGACAACAAAAGAAGAGATTGCATGTGATCCAATGCAAGTAGCTCCTGTATTACAAGCCTTAGAAAATAAAGATAAAGAATATTACCGCACTATTTGGAACCTCCTCATATATACGCATCGTCAGCCAGCACCGGAGAAATATGAAGAATACTTAGATGACATGCTCACACAAAGAAATTTAGTAGATGTAGATTATAGTCTTGTTATGTTTAATATCTCAGATGAGTTTAACGGCGTAGTAAATGGAACAGGCGCTGTTCGGCGTATTCAAGCTCCTGTTCTTGTATTGCAAGGAGATCGGGATTACGTTGTGCCGCGGGAGATGGGAGAGGAAATTGCAAAAGAAATTCCTGGCGCTAAACTGGTCATTTTACCGGACTGCGGCCATTCTCCTTTTGTAGATTGCTTAGACGAGCTGGCACACCATATTCGTGTGTTCTTAGATTCATAAGATTTTGAAAAACCAGTGTCTAACTGGTTTTTCTTTTGCGCTTTGAGATATATAATGAAAGCTGTTGCGTTTTCAGTTGGGAGTGAGTGTACTTTTGAATAAACAATATACGTTTTGGATGATGGTCAGCGTTGTTGCAATTTCCGGCTTGTCACAGGGCATGCTGCTGCCGGCCATTGCCATGATATTTGAAAAGCAGGGAATCAGCTCAAGCTTTAATGGTTTGCATGCCACAGCTTTATACATCGGTATTCTTATTATTTCTCCGTTTTTAGAAAAGCCGATGCAGCGTTTTGGCATGAAGCCGATTGTATTACTGGGCGGATTTATGGTCATTGTGTCTTTATTTTTCTTTACGCAAACCTTTTCATTTTGGGCTTGGTTTATTCTCCGCTTTGCAATCGGGGTAGGGGATCATATGCTGCACGTCGGAACGCAGACATGGATTACGACTGCATCCGAACCAGGGAAGGTAGGGAAAAATGTCTCCATTTACGGCGTATTTTTCGGCCTTGGCTTTGCAGCGGGTCCTTACTTAGCAAGTACAGTTGAATACGGATTGGCAACCCCATTCATTATTTCTACCATTCTTTGTTTGCTAGGATGGCTGCTTATGCTCCCAACCCAAAATGCGTACCCCGAACAGGCTGCTCCGGAACATCAAGCCGAAACGTCTTTCATACGTTACAAAAAAGTGCTGCAATTCAGCTGGCTTGCATTATTGGCACCGTTTGTATACGGACTGCTTGAAGCGATGCTCAACAGCAATTTACCTGTGTATACGATGCGAAACGGTTTAAGTGTAGAGCAAATTTCATTTTTGCTGCCTGCATTTTCCATCGGCGGAATTATGACACAGGTGCCGCTTGGGATTACCAGCGACCGCTTTGGGCGAGGGAAGGTATTGACGTGGATTTTTGTGTTAAGCTCGTTCATTTTTCTTGCAGTAGCATTATGGGAGCAATATTATTGGGTACAGTTCGGTCTTGTGCTGTTGTCCGGCATGATTGTAGGCTCTACTTTTTCAATGGGGTTGGGCTTTATGACAGATTTACTTCCGAAATATCTGCTGCCGGCAGGGAATATTTTATGCGGGATTGCATTCAGTCTCGGCAGTATCATCGGTCCTGTATTTGGGGGAATCTTTATTGAAAACGTAAAAGGAGTCAGCTTTTATATCAGCATTTCGATTTTACTGACTCTTGTATCAATCGTATATGTATCTCGTTCCAAACAGCGGGCCGAACAGCTTGTTGAAAGCAAAGCGGAAAACTTTTAAGCCAGCGGTGCTGGCTTTTTTAATCGATTTTTTCCTACATTGCCTTTATGTTTGAAAATGCAAGATTATAACATTGAATTTTCAAAAAAATAATTTATTTAGAAAAGAAACAGGGTAAAATGCTATAAGATGAAAGTGGGTGAACAGATGGCAAATCAGCAAAAAAAGAAAAAATTTGAAGTGCTTCCAGATGAAACAATTTCGGCTTGTTTGGAACGAATGGACAGAGAAGGGTATACCCCATCGCGCCGTATGGAAGAGCCGATTTTTCATGAAGTAACGAAAGACGGAAAAACAACCGCAGAACCATGCGGCAGAAAAATTGTTTTTGAAGGTAAATTAAAAAGCTAGGGAGAATTCCCTAGCTTTTAAAATCCATAAAAATTCACAAAATTTTGGCATGCAATAAGAAAGTTCATGAAATTGTGACATATACTTGTATAGAAAGGCCTTTCAAAAAACCAAATATCCGCCTGGAGGGAACATCATGAAATTCTTGTCTTACCTCACTATGATTTTGTTGATTGTCGGAGGACTCAACTGGTTGTTTGTGGCGTTGGATTTCAATTTGGTGGAAAAGGTATTTGGTTCCGTTCCTGCACTCGTTGATACTGTTTATTGGCTTATCGGTCTTTCTGCGCTGTATCAAATTTACGATCGTTTCTTTACAAGCAATTAGCCATTATAAATATTTTATTCTTACATCGAGTGTTAAGCGACAGCTTAACACTCTTTTTATTGGAGAAAAGCAGTCCTTCATACTGCTATACGCGCAGCTTGCTAAATGCTTCAATTTGTTTCATGTGATGCTGCTCATGATCAATTTCTTTTTGCAGATAGTCTGCAAGCGTAAGCTGCTTCTCACTGATAAAGAAAAATGTATCAAGGCTTTTGCCGGCAATTTCTTCTGCCAGCCTGGACCGTGAAGTTTTTGCTTCCCCCAGTTCTTGTAAAATAGCCCGCTTAATCAATTGGACAAAGAATAGAGGTTTCCTGCTTGTTGGCAAAAAGCAACCTATTATAAAAAATGAAAAGGTTTTCTTGTGATAAAAGATACGCTTTTGCAAACGATTCCAATGCTTGTTGACACAATCGTTTGGAATTCGTTGACCAAGTATTCTAGAATAGGTTATACTTCAGGAAGTTTAAATTTTATAAAAAATTAGGTGCTTTATGATATTAAGGAGGGAATTCTGATGAAGAGAATATACAATTTTTCTGCAGGGCCATCTATGCTGCCGTTACCTGTGCTGGAAAAAGCCCAAAAAGAATTGCTGGATTATAGAAATACTGGAATGTCCGTGATGGAAATGAGCCATCGTTCCGGAGCGTTTGAAGAGATTATTTCAGAAGCCGAGGCGCTTTTGCGAGAATTGATGAGCATCCCTGATAATTACAAAGTATTATTTGTGCAAGGCGGTGCGTCACTTCAATTTTCCATGGTGCCTTTAAACTTATTCAGAAACAAAAAAGCAGATTACATCCATACCGGCTCTTGGTCAAAGAAGGCAATTGCAGAAGCGAAAAAGTACGGCGATGTTTCCGTAGTCGCATCTTCAGAGGATAAGAAGTTTACTTATATTCCTGATGTACACCGTGCTTTGCTGAACCAGGATGCAGATTATGTGCATATCACAACAAATAACACAATTGAAGGAACTGTATTTGCTGAACTGCCTGACACTGGGCATTTGCCTCTTGTAGCGGATATGTCTTCTGATATTTTATCTAAGCATTACGATGTATCTAAAGCGGGCGTGATTTATGCAGGCGCACAAAAAAATATCGGACCTGCCGGGCTTACTGTAGTAATCATTCGGGAAGACTTGATTGGTCATGCAGATCCGACATGTCCGGTTATGCTTGATTACAGCACTCACGCTGCAAACGATTCTCTTTATAATACGCCGCCTACGTACAGCATTTATATGGCGAAGCTTGTATTTGAGTGGTTAAAGGAGCTCGGAGGAGTTCCAGCGATAGAAGAAATCAATCGCAGCAAAGCGAAGCTGCTGTATGATTTCTTAGATGAGTCCAAGCTGTTTGCTTCGCCTATTTCACCAGAAAGCCGTTCTTTAATGAATATCCCGTTCACGACTCCTTCATCTGAGTTGGATGCAGCTTTTCTGAAAGGGGCAAAAGAACGAGGACTAGAGACATTAAAAGGACACCGTTCCGTCGGAGGCATGCGTGCGAGCATTTATAACGCTATGCCGACAGAAGGCGTGCAAAAGCTAGTAGAATATATGCAAGAATTTGAACGGAACAATCGATAAGGAGGAACTGTTTGTGTACACAATTCAAACGTTAAATAACATTGCAGACATTGGTTTAGATATTTTTAAAGATGGTTCATATACAGTTACGAAGGAAGACAGCAATCCGGATGGAGTTCTTTTACGTAGCTTTAATATGCATAATTTAGAGCTTCCGGAAAATTTAAAAGGGATAGCTCGTGCCGGTGCAGGAGTCAATAATATCCCGGTTGAAGCATGTACAGAAAAAGGCATTGTTGTTTTCAACACACCTGGCGCAAATGCAAATGCCGTAAAGGAACTGGTGCTTGCAAGCATGCTGATGTCTTCTCGTAATTTATTAGACGGCATTTCCTGGGCGAAAAATCTTCACGGTCAAGGAGAAGCTGTTCCGCAGCTTGTAGAAGCAGGGAAAAAGGAATACGTTGGTACAGAAATTCGCGGAAAGCGCCTCGGCATTATCGGATTAGGTGCAATCGGCGTGTTAGTGGCAAATGATGCACTGTCTTTAGGTATGGAAGTAATGGGTTATGATCCGTATGTATCAGTTGAAACAGCATGGCTATTATCTCGTCAAGTGCAACGCGCCGTGAATTTGGAACAAATTTTCTCTACATGCGATTATATTACTATGCATGTTCCGCTTATTGACCAAACACGCGGCATGTTTAACATGGAAGCGTTCCGTACAATGAAAAAAGGTGTTCGCCTGTTTAACTTCTCACGCGGCGAACTAGTAAATGAAGATGATATGCGAGTTGCTCTTGAAGAAGGTATTGTTGCATCTTACGTTACAGACTTCCCGAACGATAATGTTTTGGGCATGAAAAATGTAATTCCGACTCCGCATTTAGGTGCTTCCACATATGAATCAGAAGAAAATTGCGCCATTATGGCATCGCGTCAGCTGAAGGAATACTTGGAAACAGGAAATATTCGCAACTCTGTAAACTATCCGAATGTAGAGCTGCCGTACTTCGGCCAAAAACGTATTACAGTTGCACATAAAAACGTGCCGAACATGGTGGGGCAAATGACAGCGTCTCTTGCAGAGCACGGCATCAACATTGCCGATATGATCAACCGAAGCAAAGGTTCCTATGCATACACGATTATTGATATTGATAACGGTGTAGATGCTAAAATAAAAGATGACATTGCAGAGAAAATCAAAAATATTGCGGGAGTTGCAGCTGTCCGCATTATTCAATAAAGGGATGAAATGATACCTCTGATTGGGCTGTGCCGAAGCAGGCTGTCCGAACAGTATGGTATGAAGTATAAATAAAAAATAGACTCCTAATGGATAGGGGTCTATTTTTTATATTTGTGGGCGTAAAACTACGATACCTTTAGGTTCGTGGTAGTTCACTATGCAAGTTTCCGTTTTTCTCTAGAGCGCACAGCTTTAGGAATCGGAAGCAACGTGCCGATAAATGCGATTACAGCACAAGCTATATACATATAGGAAGCTCCGAACACTGCAATAGCGGATAGAGAGCTGAAGATGATTAAGTCCAAGATAGAGTCGACAATTGATAAAAGAGAGATCGTAGTTGCTCGTGATCGAATTTATCGAATACAGCACCAGCCGGAATAAATACTAAGGATACATTCAAAAACATAATGAGCAGCTGCGGTGTTTTGCGAATAGCTTGAACCCCTTCGCGAACTTGCAAAAATGGATTATCCCGGTATGCAGATTGCTGCGGCGGATTTTTGACAAAGAAAAGCAGCAGTAGTTCTACAAGCTGAAACACTAATCCTAAGACAATCAGCAAGATAAATTGTTCATCTCTTAATTTTACTAAAATTCAAAATAATCGAAATAAAAATTATGATAATACTGAGGTAAGTCATCCATACTATGAAAAAAGAGAGGGGTATCATATGTACTATATATTGACTCATAATGACTTAGATGGGGTAGGGTGCGGCATTCTCGCAAAATATGCTTTTGGCGAAAAAGCTGAAGTTCGATATAACTCAATCGGATCATTGAATTATCAGGTAGAACGCTTTTTAGAAGAACATGATAAAAAAACGTACTTATTTATTACAGATTTATCAGTCAATGAAGAAAATGAAAAAAGGCTGAATGAATTTGTCCAAATGGGAGGTAAAGTGACGCTGCTCGACCATCATAAAACAGCGTTGCATTTAAATGAAAAAGAGTGGGCCAGTGTCAAGGTTGCATATGAGGATGGCCGTCTTGCATCTGCAACTTCCTTGTTTTATGAATTTCTTCAGCAGAATGGCTTTTTGGAAGAAAAGGCATCTTTAAATGAATTCACAGAGCTTGTCCGGCAATACGATACGTGGGAATGGGATAAACATAACAATAAAACAGCGAAGCAGCTTAACGATTTGTTGTTCCTTATGTCCATTGAGGAGTTCGCAGAGAATATGACACAAAGGCTGCAGGAGCATGATCGCTTTTTCTTTAATGAATTTGAGGAAAAGCTGCTCGCTGTGGAAAACGAAAAGATCGAAAGGTATATACGCAAAAAGAAAAGAGAGCTTGTACAAACATTTTCAGGTGATAATTGTGTTGGAATTGTTCATGCAGAATCCTATCACTCGGAGCTTGGTAATGAATTAGGGAAGCAGCATCCGCATATCGACTATATCGCCATTGTGAATATGGGCGGCAAAAGAATGAGCTTTCGAACCATCCACGATGAAACGGATGTGTCACAAATCGCAAATCAGTTTGGAGGAGGAGGCCATGTAAAGGCATCTGGCTGCCCTTTAACAGAGGAGGCATATGAACTGTTTGTGGCAAAGCCGTTTCGCATGGAGCCGCTGCGAGCAGATTCGGAGCAAAACCTGTATAATGTAAAGGGAGCGCAAAACGGTACGCTGTATGAAAATAGCAAGGGAGACTACTTTTATACATTTCCGGTCGATGAAGGCAAGTGGATGATAGAGCACGATGAAAAGCAAACGGAATTTCCTTCATTTTCTGAAGCGGAGCGTTTTCTGAAGCGTTATCATGCATGCAGGCTTGTCGAAGATGAACGATTTGTCGCATTTTTGCAGCAATATGCAAAAACCAAAGGATTGGGAGAAAAAGGGGGATATAATGAGTGATTCTGTCTTTCAAGAGTGGCTGAAAAAGGACTTGGAAAAGAAAGGATATGTAGGCGAGGATTTGGAAGGGCAGTTTACGTTATGCTTATCTTACATACCAAAGTCGTTACAATCACTGGCAGAAGATGCCCTATTCCGAAATTCTGCTAAACTTCCGCTTCAGCTGTATATTGATTCTTTGAGTGATACAGATAAGAAAGTACAAACGAAGCGAAGCTTGCTGGAGCGTTTTCTCAAAGAAGGAAAGCAGGTTCAAGCATAAAAAGAAGATGCGCACTCGCATCTTCTTTTTATTTTTTACGTCGGACAGACATACCGTATGCCAACGTCTCGTTTGGTGTATACAAACGGAATCCCGTCCCATAATCCACATTCAGTTCATCGCCTATGTACTCTTTAGCATACGAATCCATTTGAATGTATAGGCCGTTTTGTTCATACACAACTTCTTTCTTATTTAACTCATCCAAAGTTAATTCGATATCGACAAAGACGCTGCAGTTAGTGCTAGGCTTTACATCAACACGAAGTACAATCGGCTCTATATCAAGCTTTTTCAGCTGTTCCATCGCTCGTTCTGTTATACGAACATGCATGCGGAATCCTCCTTTTTTGCGATTTGCTAACATTTTACTAACATAAAATATGTGATTTCATGTTAATTAAAGTGGCTTATTTTATTTTACCTGCTTGAACACCATATCTTCAAATTTTTGTGCAACTTCTTCTTGCATATGCGGCACAACGTGGCTATACGTATTAAGTGTAATTGTCTTTGTTTAGAGGAAAGGTAATATTCAATAAGAAGCAACGCTCCTTATGATATGATCCCCTTATAGTAGACAGAAAAAGATCGCTCAGCTAGCACTAAACGGTAAAAATAAAATGATGTTGTAATTTAAGGATTACAAATGGCAAACTATTAATTGTTATTATAATTGTATTCTAATTTCCTGACAGTTTTTTTTGTTAGATAATCTGACGATGTTTCTGCAGAAGGGAGGGTGCTCCTTTTGGGGCGGCTTTCTTTTAGTTTATAAAGCAATCCTTACTATTAGAATTTCTAAGTTATCGTTATATTTTGGGCTCAACGGCAATTGAAGGGAGACGATTGTAATGATACATGTCCATTACAACTGAAGTGTAGGCAAGTAGTCCAATACCGATACTTATGCCTAGTATTATGAATACTGGAAGAAACTTCTGGAACCTTCGCCTTTTTCGAATTTTGCTAAATTGAATAACATTGCTCATAAAACCCCTCCTATTTTTTATAATTATACATAATTTTTAAAATATTTAAATTATAAAATAAGGGCTGCATCAAAATTTAAAAGACTTATATAAAAAAAGACCGCTCAGTTGTAATACTGAACGGCAAAGGCGTTGGAAGCGTCTCAAAAAAAGGATTAATGTTATTATAAGTATAATTTGAATTTCTGACAGGGGTATTGTTAGATAATCTGACGATGTTTTTACCGAAAGAAAACCACTCCTTTCGAGGCGGCTTGTTTTGTTTCAACTTAATACTATTATATTCTTCAACGAATCAATAAAATCTACGATTGCCTCTCTTGCTTCTTGTTCAGGATTTGTACTTTCTTTTACCTCTTCATGAAAATACGTAATTCCCTCTTTGTCTAAAATACGTTCAAACTCCAAAAGATAATACTCATCGCTTATAATCACCGTATAATATGTACATGTTTCAGATGTAATGAAGTACGTCGATTGCCTGTCGTTTTTCGCTAAAACATGTGTATAACTTACATCATTTCGTAAAATCGCCTCTACACATTCATCAATAAACTTCAGCTCAGATCCTTCGTTCATCGCAATAACTGTCAGTTCCATATGTACACCTCACTAATGATATTCTCACGTATATAGTACATTTGTTGGATGTAGGAAAAATGTGGATTTTTGTAAAAGTGCTGTATGGATTTGGTAAAAAAGAACCGCCGGACTGTAACGTCAAGCGGCCAAAGAAGGGTACTTCTCCTAGTAAGAAGATTATGTATTATTATAAACTAAAATGAATTTTAATTAAAGTTATAATATTTAAAAAATTGTTTTATGTTTTTGGTAAAGACCTTTTAAAGGTTGTTGTTGATAATTAAAGTGTTCCAAATTTTATGTGAATGGTACTTTTTGGGGGAGTCCTTTAAAAAAGGTTGATGTTAGTCTGCCTAATTTTAAAGGAGAATAAGCTCCTTTATTTTCTTTAAGCATAGCATGTAAAAGACTATGAAGTATTTATAAAAAGTAGGTGAAAACATGATATTAGATTCTCAACGTATTATAGCCTTCCCTGGAATGGGCATGGGCGGTTTCCCTGGAATGGGCATGGGCGGTTTCCCTGGAATGGGCATGGGCGGTTTCCCTGGAATGGGCATGGGCGGTTTCCCTGGAATGGGCATGGGCGGTTTCCCTGGAATGGGCATGGGCGGTTTCCCTGGAATGGGCATGGGCGGTTTCCCTGGAATGGGCATGGGCGGTTTCCCTGGAATGGGCATGGGAGGTTTCCCTGGAATGGGCATGGGAGGTTTCCCTGGAATGGGCATGGGAGGTTTTCCTGGAATGGGCATGGGTGGTTTCTCTGGAATGGGCATGGGTGGTTTCCCTGGAATGGGTATGGGAGGTTTCCCTGGAATGGGCATGGGTGGTTTCCCTGGAATGGGTATGGGCGCTTTCCCTGGAATGGGTGTAGGCATTTTCCCCCCATTCCCCCCTGGAATAGGTATGGGTGGCGGTTTCCCTGGGGGTATACCAGTTATGCTATAACCTTGATTTCTAATGCTTTATATTAAGATATGGATGGCAATAGGTAAGGTAAACCCTTGCATTAACTCGTTAGGGCTGTCTTACCTATTGCCATCTATTAGCTTGTACCAGCTCTCTTACATAACATCGCTTATCAATAAATCAAATACAAAAAGACATGGATTTTCCATGCCAATAGTTGTATTTATCTATTAGCCCCAATATTGCCGATACTGGGGAGCGTAAGGAATTTGTGGGTATTGCTGAATATATTGTGGCTGTTGATACTGTTGATTTAAATATTGATCAGGCATATTTTCTTTTACTTTATTGCAATTCTTGTATGGACCTATATACGTTGTGGGTTTAACTGGTGCAACTGCTTGTTTCCATTGATTTTCATCGATGCAATAAGTATGCGACATGATATTTGCAGGAGTAAATTTTAAGATGTCAGATCCTAAAATCACTTCTGGAGTTGGTGCATTAAAAATTGCCAAAAGATGAGTGTTATCAACTGTAGCTACTTCATAATGCCACCAACCTTGCGGAATGTTTGCCACTTGCCCAGGTGTAATAGAGTAACTGAGAATTTGTTTTGTAAATGGGTTCAGCATCGATACAGTAGCAGCACCAGAAATACAATAGACCAGCTCGGCTGCATTTTGGTGATAGTGCGGTTCTACGACATTATTAGCACTTAGGAAAATGTCTAGCAAAGACGCATTCTCCAACGTATTCAATTGTTTCACACCTAATACGTTAATATAGTTTTTGTTATCTTTTCTAAATAAGGGACTTTTATTTACATCAAAAGTGTATTGCGTTGATGGAGATGTGTAATCCATATATGAAACCATAAATTCTTTTCACCTCTTTATATTAGCTATAAAAACGAACTTTATGGGCAGATTATGCATTTACAATTAGTTTGGTGTGCGTAGCTATTAAAAAATTAATTAGTACGTAGTTCGAAGAAACTGTTTAAAATGATCGTTTTGTAGAAAGAGGGAGAGAGGGGAATGGAACTTAACAGGATTTACAACATGGATTATTTAGAAGGAAAGAAGATAGTTATGCAGGTAATTCAAAAAGGAATACCAGCTCTTTTTAGAGACAGGTACTCCTTTTATAAAACATTTATTTATTAGCTTCAAACCAGTCAGAATACAAACCACTTCCGCTGCACCCAGGGCAATCATATGGAGGTATATGAATTCCACTGGGTGCAGGGTAAATAGGGATAACGCCTTCTCCGTTACAATCAGGACAATAATACAGAGATTCGATTTTGGATTTTTCATATCTTTCATCGTTCCAATTAGAAATTGCACTAAAGATTCCCATTTCCTCACCTCTAACCAGTTTTTCTTAGTTTTTGAGGAGATTTGGTTTTTTATTCCTAATCAGGTGAAGTGTAATCATGATATTCAGACACTTGAGATTTAAACGGTGACGAAAAGGGGGAAGAGGCTGTGCAGATTATGATTGAATGAGCTGAAAAGAAAATTGAAAGACAAGTTAAAGAAAGCCTCTTCTGTCAGTGCAGTTGACTGTGTTTTTTTGTGTTGTACTAACTCATATATAATATACATCCATATGATAAAACATCTATGTAGTTATCAGGAAGGTGATATGTATGATTAATAATGTGTTTAGACATTATAGACCATGGGGACACGCAAGTTGGGGTCATGGCCAAGGGTATGCCGCTTGGGGGCATGGAACACCTTGGGGGTATCATGGGGGGCATAACCCAGGGTTTGCAGTAGGTGCTGTCGCTGGTTTAGCAGCTGGTGCAAGCACACCTGTCCCATTCCCAATGCCAGCGTATGTACTATATCCATATCCTTATCCAGTACCATATTCTTCTTAAAGCTAACGGATATATTATGTATAACTATATTTTTATACGGCACCCAACTGCATCCTTCAGGGTGTTTTTTATTTTGCGAAGCATTTAGAGTGAGCTGATGACAGTGACATTAAATGAACAACAAAAAGCATTTGCAGATCATTCATTATATCCATTTAGGGAATGCTGAGGCTACCGACAGAGCAGCAGGGTACAGCGAACGGTATGCAAGAGGCAATGCATACAAATTAGTTGCAAATAGTAGCATTCGTGCATACATCGAAGAACGCAATAAACTTAATAGCTAGAGGATAGCTGATATTACTGAAGTAAAAGGGTTCTGGACGTCTTTATTACGTGAAAAAGAAGCGGAATTTAAAGACCGTTTAAAAGCATCTGAGTACATTGCTAAACGATCTGTATAAAATCCGAATTCGTTCAGGAGGAGGAAGGTGAGAGAGGCGGAGAAACAAGCGGTTATCGTAGTTCTGATTGACGCAGAGATGATCCGAGGTTTGGAAGGAAAGAAGATGCTAAAAAGGGAAATCATCGCGAGTTTGGCAACAGAGATATATAAGGATAAATTAGATTAAAATGGATAAAATTTACATTATGAAGTATAATTTTTTTAACTGAATATTAAGATTCTTTTGTTATAGTGGGAAAAACGGAAGAAAAGGAGCGGTTAAATTGAATAATAAAAATGCTGTGCTTATAGATAAATATGAGGAAGTAGCTGAGTTGTTAAAGGTACTGGCGCATCCTGTACGCTTAGTATTAGTAGAAATAATGATTACAAAAGGGCCTACAAATGTAACAACAATGTATGAAGAATTGAAAATGCCCCAAAGTACAATTAGCCAACACTTAGGAAAAATGAGAGCAGCGAAAATCATTTCTGGTACTCGAAAAGGCTTAGAGATTTTTTACGAAGTAGCGGATGAACGGGCTAGAACCATCGTAAAAACATTGTTATAGGAAAAATTGTCCTTACACTTCAGATAAAATAGACACATATTACACTTTTTGTTTGGATTAGACTTTTAACGTTATAATGAGAGTGTACTCGATAACAAGACAAGCTATACGGAACTCAAAATAAAGAAACGAGTTAAGAAAAGCCTTTTCTGTCAATGCAGTTGAGGCCTTTTGTAAATTCAAAAAGTATTCAAACATATGCGTAAACACTTTCTAACTTCTGATATATAATTAAAAGTATATTAAATGATGATAAAAGTGTAAGGCAAAATTTACATCATTTAAAACTTGGAGGAGGGAGCAACAGATGTTGAACGTATTAATGGTTAACTTTCCGGCAGAAGGGCATGTGAATCCTACTCTGGGAATTGCAAAAGCATTTGCAGAACGGGGAGACAACGTACACTACATTACTACTGAAAAATTCAAGGAGAGACTTGAAGGAGTTGGCGCGATGGTTCATCTTCAGCCTGATTTGCTCAGAAGAGCCTCATTTAATCCTTCTACTCCTTCTGGTTTGAATGCGTTTTTGAACATTCATATTCAAACTTCACTAGATATACTGGAAATCACTAAGCAGTTGTCAAAAAGCATTAACTTTGATTTTGTATTTTATGATAAATTTGGGGCAGGTGAATTAGTGAGGGATTACTTAAATATTCCCGGTGTCTCTTCATCGGCATCATTTTTATTTTCGGAGGAACACCTGAAAAAACTACCTCTGCATCCTGATTCCGAAGTGCCGTTTCAGCCGGATGAAACGGCTGAAAAATTGCTGCATCAAATGAAAGAAAGATTCGGCGTTTCACCAAAGAACATGGTTCAATTCATGAATAATAACGGTGCTTTAAATGTTGTATACACAAGCCGGTATTTCCAGCCTAACAGCGATCTTTTCGGCGAGAAATATATTTTTATCGGCCCAAGCTTTCCAAAGAGAAAGGAAACGAATCACTTCCCTCTTGAAGCATTAAAAAATGAAAAAGTTCTTTATATTTCTATGGGAACGGTTCTGAATCAAGTAGAAGAATTTTTTAACACTTGTATTGACGCTTTTTCAGATTTTCAAGGTAAAGTTGTGATAGCAGCCGGAGAAAAAGCAGATTTTACTAAAATCAAGCAAGCTCCCGAAAATTTTATCATTTCTCCATATGTGCCTCAATTAGAAGTGTTAAGCCTCTCAGACGTTTTTATTACGCACGGCGGAATGAATAGTGTCAATGAAGGCATTCACTACAATGTACCCTTAGTCGTTCTGCCTCATGATAAGGATCAGCCGATGGTGGCGCAGCGGTTAACAGAGCTCGGAGCCGGTTACAGATTATCAAAAGACAATATTAATGTACAGTCTTTAAAAGATGCTGTAAATGAAGTGCTTTCTAACGACAAATACAAAGAGGGAATACAAAAAATCAATGATAGTTTCTATGATTGCGGCGGGACAGAAAAAGCCCTTGAAGCGATTGATTCTTTTGTGAAAAAACAAAATCTATTAAATTCATAAGAGCCTTTTCAAAACTATTAATTTTAAAAATAGGTATTAAGTAGCATTCTAGAATTATTAATAAGTAGGTTTGCGATTGTTTTATTCAATTCCTATTTATTATTTGAATTAATACGAATAATCTGAGTTATGTCAAACACTCCCCCTTCAGTTCTAATACTGAAGGGACTTTTTATGGAATTACAGATATATTAAACATCTTCGCTACATTAGAGTTCGAATAATATTTTTTATACGGTCCTTTGTAACGTCATAATAAATTTCTAACACTTTAGCTTGGAGGGCATTTTAATTCTATCCCTTGTCCTTGTATATCCTTATTGTGTTATACATACTTCGGTGTGATCGGGATATCACAGCTATACCTCTAAGAAATTCCATATAAGGGCCAACAGTCGAATGCCTTCTCGAATATTCTCTTGGGAAAGTCCTCCGAACCCAAGCATCACGAAAGCCGAAGGTGCTTCCTCTTGATGGAGCCAATGCCGGGCGGGTGAGTAAACTTGAATACCGTGTTCCTCAGCTTTTTTTATTAAATGTGCCGCATCTCCATTTTTTATATGTAGCAATATATGCAAGCCTGCCCGTTGCCCAATGACGTTTACATGATCTCCCATAAACTGCTCAATAGACTGTAGCAACACCTTATGTTTATGCTGATAGAGTGTTTTCATACGTCGAATGTGTCTTTCAAAGTATCCTTCTTTCATGAAAATAGATAAAGCTTTTTGCAAAATGGGAGAGGCTGCTTGACTGCAATGGTTGATATGCTGTTTTCCTTGTTCAACAAGAGATAGCGGCAGTATGACGTAACTTATGCGTGCCGCCGGTAAGAAGCATTTCGAGAACGTACCGCAGTAAACTACACGTTCTTCTTTATCTAATGATTTGAGCGAGGGAATCGGTTTTCCAATGTAACGAAACTCACTGTCATAATCATCTTCTAGAATGAAGCTGGATGTATCGCATGCCCACTGAAGCAACTGCAACCGCTTTCCGATAGGAAGTACCATTCCTAGTGGAAATTGGTGAGATGGTGTAACGTATACAGCTTTTGCCCTGATTTTTTGTAGTTCATCTATACAGATACCATCCTTTTCAAGAGAAATGGGTATGATGTTGCAATTATAATGAAGGAATACAGAACGTACACCTTCATAACCAGGGTTTTCCATCGCGACATTTCCGTCTTGTAGGTGTAACAGCCGTGAAAGAAAGCTTACAGATTGTTGTGTACCTCCAAATAAAAAGATTTGCTCCGCCGAACATGAAATCCCCCTTGCCCGAAATACATACTTCCTAATCTCATCTCGCAGGTCGGCATTTCCTTGGTATGGTCCGTACAGAAGTATGTCTCGTGCAGGACCGTCTAAAGCTGTGTTGATGCATTGTCTCCAAATCTTCATCGGAAACAAATCCACATCAATGTCTCCATACTTAAAATCGTACAAAACATTACGCTCCTCTGCAGGCGCTGAAGCAAAAACTGCTGAAAAGCGAACCAGATTGGGTTCTTTCTCTTCAACAGGTAATACAATGATGCCGCTTCTTGGACGGCTTTGCACATATCCTTCAGCTATGAGCTGCTGATATGCAGTTTCTATTGTCTGTTTACTCACTTGCAGCACCTGTGCCAAATTGCGAATTGAGGGAAGCTTCTCTCCTTCTTTTATCCTGCCTAATTGAATTTCTGTTTTTATGTGCTCATATAACTGGATATATAAAGGGAGCTTTATATCTTGATCTAAGAAAAAAGTAAATTCCATATAGAGGAACCTCCGCATCTGACCTGTTCATTTATACATTAACTGTCGCTTTTCGGTAGGACAGAAAGGGAATAAGCTAATTATAGCATACATATGAGGAGGAAATATATATGAGACATAAAGCATTAGCATGCTATGATCAAGAGAAAATCGATAGCTTTCTTTTAACTGCACAAACTGGCTTTTTAGGATTGACGGACGGAGAAATGCCATACGTTGTTCCGATGAATTTCGTATGGCATGACGGTCATGTTTTTTTTCACGGCGCAAGTGAAGGGAGAAAGATAGAAATGATGAAGCGAAACGCCAATGCAAGTTTTGTAGTGTACGAAAGCTTCGGCACAATCTCTCACCCTGTTCCTGCGAAAACAGATACAGCCTATATGAGTGTCATGGTTTTCGGGAAAATAGGAATCGTGACAGATCTATCAGAAGCGACAGAGGTCATGCAACGTATGCTTAATAAATACGTACCAGGATACTACGATGCACCTCTATCACAAAATCATGTAGAAAAATACCGTTCTTCGCTCGGAAGCAAGACAACCATATTCAAGCTTCTGACAACAAGTATTTCTGCAAAAGAAAATCAAATGAATGAGGGAATGCAATTTTATCCTGGACGTACGATTCAGATGGATTTAAAGTCGTTTGAATGAACAGAGGTAAACAGACTATAAAACCCTGAATAATCAGGGTCTTTCAATAAGATATGACTTGCACCGTCATATAGGTTTCAATTCATGCGGGTCGGGATTGTCGAGCGTCGGGGCAGCGTCGGGATATTGTCGTTCAGTTTCTTCGTAGGGCTTTTCATAATCGTAGCTCAGTGCCTTATGCGTTTTCTGGTCCTTACCCCAAGGTGTCGATTTTCCTAACTTGCTGTTAATCGAGGAACCATAAGGACCTTCAGGGAACTCCTCAGGAATGACATATTGATGTTGTGCTTCAACAGCTGCAAAATCCGTATATTGCTCATCCTCTTTTTCGAACAAAATAAACACCCTTTCAGATACATTTTACAGTAGAATCTCTATTCTTTTTAATATACCCAATACATGACTTTAGGATTAATTTTTAATATATGGATGATGTCACTAGTGAAAGGTATAAGCGATTACGAGGAAAATTTATATAATAAAGTAGAGTATATAATGGCTCTAAAGGTGATGCATGAATACAGGTCTCCTCCCTATATCGAATGAACGGTTTGTTGAAAGAAGCAGTATATGCTTCTTTTTTTTTATATCTTTTCCACCTATATATGTACAAGTTATGTGTGTCAGTTATCTGATATTTCGGGAGACGAGAGACCCTGAATCTCTTGTTTCTTATGCCAAAATTTACAAATTCGATTTTCAGCTAATCTTCAGTTTATATTCAAGTTCGTCTCAGTTTTGAATTACATAATAGAACCATGGCAAGGCAAATAAATAAAGGAGGTCATAAATAGGAGAAAAAATTGTCAGCCATATGTTTAAAGAAAGCAGTTTAGTTATTGAGCCGGCGCATTTGAAAATGAAAGTAACAAATGTGTAAGATAGGCGACTAGATTAAAAATAAAATTTTTAGGAGGCATTTATACAATGAAGAAAAGTAAAAAAGTATTTGGTTACGTGATGGCAGGAGCATTAGGGCTTAATATTCTAGGGGCAACTTCTACGTTTGCCGCAAGTAATGACATCCATAATACGGAGTCCAAGACACAAGTACAAACATCAGTTTCATACCAAGGATCTAAACTAAGTTCAGAATTCACTAAACTTCAAGATCAAGCAAAAAAAATGGGCATTAAAGTAGATGGAAAAAACGCAGATCAATTACAGAAAGAAATCAATCGTTGTAAACAACTTCAGGACCAAGC
>NZ_AUMR01000070.1 GCF_000430785.1 Ectobacillus panaciterrae DSM 19096 | reverse complement strand
GTATTTATAAATATTTTTAAAAATGCAATAGAAGCTGTTCCAACTAACGGTAAAATCTATATTAAGGTTACACAATTAAAAGAAAATAAAATATGTATTCGTTTTATTGATAATGGGAGTGGTATCCCAAATGACTTAATATCTAGGTTAGGTGAACCCTTTTATACAACAAAGGAAAAAGGGACAGGTTTGGGTTTAATGGTCAGTTACAAGATTATCGAAGAGCATCGAGGAAGTATAAACATAAAAAGTGAGATGAATAAGGGAACAACAGTTGATATTATACTTCCAGTTTCCACTGATGAATACATTTTCACAGATTCTGGTGCAAATATGATTTGTTAGAAACATAGAACCTCAATATCCTTTTCATCTATGAATTATGATGCTAATCCAAACGGCTTATGTATGAACTCAACTTCATTTTGGGCAGACTTCACCCTTTGGTGAACTTGTTCCTTTTTCATCATATGCATGGCTTCGATACCACTTATCATCCAAGAGGCTGTTCGAAAGGATTTCAATCCTAACATCGAACGAACTCGCTTCTTTATAAAACGATGGTCTTGTTCCACGATGTTGTTGAGATATCTAACTTGCCTTATTTGTATGCCTTTAGGCATACGCTTCTCCTCTGTTAACTCCTGAATTGCTACAGGATAAGCTGGGTTTTTATCCTCTGTTATGACACGTGGTCTGGAAACATACGAAAAAGCCAAGGCTTTCTTGAGAAAGCGCTTGGCTGCTTGTTTATCTCTTGATTCACTTAGATAAAAATCAATGGTATTTCCTTCGGAATCTACTGCACGATACAAGTACATCCATTATATTAAAGAAAATTATAATTGTTTTATAAACGGCACAATCATATAATTGTATGAAAAAGGACGCGTATCATGCCGATTAATTCTTTTGAAAACTATCCGATGAGCTGGAAGCCATCGATTGATAAAACTGAAAAGCCTATTTATCAAGCACTCGCAGGGCAATTGGAACAGGATATTTTAAACGGAGTTTTATTACCTGGAACAAAACTTCCTCCACAGCGAGAACTGGCCGATTATTTAGATTTAAATTTGAGTACCATTTCAAAAGCGTTTAAAGTGTGTGAGTTAAAGGGCTTATTAAGTGCAACTGTTGGAAGTGGCACATTTGTATCGTATGATGCGTTATCGAATGCGTATTTACTTGAAGATATAAAGCCGAGGCATTTAATTGAAATGGGAGCGACACTACCAGATAATGCTTCATATGAGCCACTACTACTCCAACTGAAAAATATGCTGCAAGAGGCGGATTATGAAAAATGGTTTGGTTATGGTCGAGCAGGCGATAGCCTTTGGCAAAAGGATGCAGCTATGAGGCTAATCCGAAGAGGTGGATTTGAAACAACAGTTGACCATATTTTATTTGCAAATGGCGGTCAAAATGCGATTGCTGCTACACTGGCGAGCCTTTGTCAGCCTGGGGATCGTATTGGTGTTGATCATCATACGTATCCGGGGTTAAAAACTGCTGCAGCGATGCTTAGTGTACAATTAGTATCGATTAAATCAGAGAACACTGAAATGAGTCCAACTGCCTTTGAGTATGCGTGTAAAAATGACAATATTAAAGGCATTTACTTGATCCCAGATTATCATAATCCGACAACTTGCTGTATGTCTGTTGAGAATCGAAAAGTGATTGCAGCAATCGCTAAAAAGTATAATCAGTTCATTATTGAAGATGCGACGTATCATCTCCTCAACGAAAAACCACATCCAGCAGTCGCGTCATTTGCACCAGAACAGGTCATCTATATTGCGAGTTTATCGAAATCAATAGCACCGGGGTTACGACTAGCCTATGTAGCAGTGCCAAGTCAATTCAAGGAGCCAATTTCAAAGGCGCTTTATAATTTAAATATCTCAGTTTCCCCGTTATTAGCAGAACTGACAGCACGTACTATTGTATCGAATCAATTTGAAGTCTTAATTGAGGGGCATCGGGAACAAACAATTCGTAGAAACCAAGTCGTGAATCGATATTTAGCAGACTATACGTGTTTAGGTGTTGAAACAGGCATATTTCGTTGGTTGCTATTACCAGGCAAGATCACAGGTGCTGAATTTGAAACGTTAGCTGCACAGCATGGGGTACAAGTGTATGCAGCTGAACGTTTTGTAGTTGGAAATAGTTGTCCAGAGCGAGCTGTAAGGGTGTCTGTCTGTGCACCAGAAACGATTGAAGAGCTTGAGCGAGGATTGATTATCCTTGAACGTTTACTAAACGATCTTACCTAATATTGTTCGCCATACAATTATAATGTTGTGTGGTTTTTTTTGTGCGTGTTATGATGATTCAAATCTAGTTGGAGGATTATAAGAAATAGAATTAGCTTTTTAGAAAGGTAGGTTAGATTGTGTTACATAAAGATAGTGTAAAAGTGTTAGACGTCCAATCAGCTTGGTTACGAAGCTACATTAGCTCTTCAGAAAAACAACAACAATTATATAAAAGAACATTAATTGTTGTTGTCATATCCCAAATTTTTGGAGGAGCAGGACTTGCAGCAGGAATAACAGTAGGGGCACTTCTAGCGCAAGACATGTTAGGTACAGATAGTGTAGCGGGAATTCCGACGGCGTTATTTACTTTAGGATCAGCAGGGACTGCACTACTTGTGGGACGACTTTCTCAGCGATTTGGTCGTCGTACTGGACTGGCGGTAGGATTTTTGGCTGGAGGTATCGGTGCCATTGGAGTAGTTATTTCAACATTAATGAATAGCATTCTACTTTTATTTACTTCACTGCTTATCTACGGGGCTGGAACGGCTACAAACTTACAAGCACGCTACGCAGGAACTGACTTGGCAAACTCAACACAAAGGGCAAAGGCTATTAGTATAGCCATGGTTTCCACCACATTTGGTGCTGTTGCAGGCCCAAACCTGGTGGATGTAATGGGTGAGTTTGCTATATCCATAGGAATTCCTGCTTTAGCTGGTCCATTTATATTAGCTGCTGCAGCTTATATACTTGCTGGTTTAGTTCTATTAATTTTACTTCGTCCTGATCCCTTTATTGTTGCAAAAGCAATATCAGATGCTCAAAGAACAACCAGTAATTTACTTTTAGAGGAAAATTCTAATTTGTTATCGATAAACAGGCGAGGCATTTTTGCAGGAGCTGCAGTAATGGTTCTAACTCAATTTGTTATGATTGCAATTATGACGATGACACCAATACATATGGGACACCATGGACATGGTTTGAAAGAAGTAGGGCTTGTAATTGGACTTCACATAGGTGCTATGTTCTTACCTTCTTTAGTAACTGGTTATCTTGTTGATAAAATTGGCCGTGCTGTTATGGCTATTGCTTCTGCCATTACGCTACTTGTTTCTGGCAGTCTAGCTGCTATGGGACCTGCTGATTCGATGGTAGTACTCATTACAGCACTTGCTTTACTTGGACTTGGCTGGAATTTTGGTTTAATTAGTGGCACAGCAATTCTTGTAGATGCAACTCCACCATCTACTCGGGCTAAGACGCAGGGTTCTGTAGATGTTTTGATTGCTTTGTCAGGAGCATTAGGAGGAGGCTTATCTGGAATGGTTGTAGCACATTCTAGTTATGCAACCCTTTCAATTGCTGGTGCTGTGCTTTCATTACTGCTTATTCCAATTGTTATTTGGGCCGTTAGCAATCAGAGTAAGGTCAAATAAAATAAAAATAACTGAAAAAGGAATGTTTATAAATGGAAAATAAATTTGCTGAGAGAGCTCGTTTAGTAAAATCTTCTGATTAAAAGTAACAGAAAGACCAGAAGTTATCTCTTTTGCGGGAGGCCTGCCAGCTCCAGAGTTGTTTCCTGTAGAAGCTCTTAAGAATGCATGCAATGCTGTATTAAATGAAGAAGGTGCGGCTTCTCTTCAATATAGTACGACTGAAGGATACATTCCTTTAAGAGAAGCTATTTGTCAAAGGATGAAAGTTATTGGGATCAACTCTACTATTGAAAATGTTCTTATCACATCAGGATCCCAGCAAGCAATCGACCTTACTGGAAGATTATTTATTAATGAGGGAGATACTATTATTTGTGAAAGCCCAACCTATCTTGCAGCAATTAATGCATTCAAGTCATACAATGCCAAATTTGTTGAAGTAGCTATGGATGATGATGGAATGGTTATGGAAGAGCTAGAGAAAAAGCTGCAAGAGCATCCTAACACAAAATTTATCTATACTATTCCAGATTTCCAAAACCCTACAGGCCGCACATTAAAACTCGAAAGACGAAAAAGAATGATTGAGCTTGCTAATCAATATGATGTACTGATTGTAGAGGATAATCCCTATGGAGCTGTAAGATTTGCTGGAGAGGAACTCCCGCCTGTGAAACATTTTGACACAGAGAGTAGAGTAATTTATATGAGCACTTTCTCTAAGATTTTTACTCCCGGTCTTCGACTTGGATGGATTTGTGCAGACGAATCTTTCATTGATAAGTATGTTGCTTTTAAGCAAACAGCTGACTTACATACTGACAGCTTTGCTCAAAGAATTACAGCTAAATATATGGAACTTTACGATATGGAAGAGCACATAAAAAAAATCAAAGCAGTATATAAAACAAGATGTACAGAAATGTTGCGCAGTATTGAAGAATTTTTCCCAAAGAACTTGTCTTACAGTAAGCCAGAAGGTGGATTATTTATTTGGGTTGAGCTTCCTGAGGGCGTTGATTCAACGTATATATTTACAGAGTGCTTGAAAAATAATGTTGCTTTTGTTCCTGGTGCCCCATTCTTTCCAAATGGCACAAAGAATAATACTTTACGTTTAAATTACTCGAATATGCCTAAAGACAAAATCATTGAGGGTATGAAGCGTATAGGAGAAGTAGTACATCGTGAATTAGAAAAAGAGAAACTCTTTTATTAAAAGAGTTTCTTTTAAGATATCTATAATTGGTGTTATTTAATACTGATAAACTACATTTATAATTGGCTCACCAACTGTGTAATTGAATGATCCTTGGTAAATAAGAAACATTGAAGAAAACTACGATAGATAGGATACAAAAAGGATTGGATAAGAAAACAATTGGAGTTAGTATAGAATTTTAAATAAATAAATTTTTATCAAGTTATTAAGAGTATTCTTTTCGAAGCTGCGCATCTAAAATAAACGTTCCAAATGGAAGAAGGGACGCAATGAATGCAGTCAATCCACGCATAATGGACCAGCGATGGACAAACATAACGTGCAGTACGGCTAAAATAAACAATACAAAAAATAACCCGTGCAAGGAACCGGCTATCGTCACAGCCATAGGAAGCCCTGCAAAATACTTTAAAGGCATGGCAATGCCAAGAAGCAATAAATAAGAAACGCCTTCTATAAGACCGATAAGACGAAGACGTCCAATAGCAGTATTCAGCATATAAGCACCTCCATAATTCGTAATTGGTATTTTTTATATTATAAACGAAGTAATAGGTTGATACGAATGTAAACACTTTTACAATCTTACTTTATCTATATGAGTTGTTTAAAAACAATAGAAATCAAATTGCCAAAGAATAGCATACGAGGAAAAAGGGAAAATAAGGATGAAACCAATGTCACAGGAGGGAAACAGTTGGATATTCTTAAGTTTTTTCAGTATGTATGCTCAGCGCTAGCTTTTGTATGCTTGGGATTTACGTATTATCACATGATGAAAAAGGGTAAAAAACAGAGAAACGGATAAATGATTTCTATTATGATAGCCAAGCGTCATCTGCAGATAGATGGCGCTTTTTTCAAAAAATAGTTTTATACGCAATAAATAACCAGTATAATGTTAAAAAAAGTGTAATTTTACATTATTAGGAGTGATAAGGTGAGGGGAAAAAGAATTTTTGTGGCAGCAGCTTTTTATACAGGTTGTTTAACTCTATCCATCCATACTTATACGGAGCAATTATCACAGCCTGTTATGGAAGATTACGGAAGGCTGCTGCCCGTAAAAATTAAAAAGGTTCAAAAAATGACAGAAGAAACGGAACTGCAGAAAATCATAAAAGAAGCAAATGCTTCAAATGAAAAAATCTCTATCGCCGGCATGCAGCATAGTCAAGGCGGACATACATATTATCCTGGAAGCACTGTTTTGGATATGAAAGGCTACAATAAAATTCTGGAATTTCATCCAAAGCAGAAAATCATTCGCGTACAAAGCGGAGCTACCTGGAATGACATACAGCGTGTGATTAATCCATATGGTTTAGCCTTGCAAGTCATGCAATCACAAAATATATTTACTGTCGGAGGCTCTTTAAGTGTAAATGTACATGGGCGTGATATTCGGCATGACGCTTTTATAGATACGGTACAATCCTTTCGATTGTTAATGGCTGATGGCAGTATTCAAAACATAAGCAGAGAGGAGAAGCCAGACTTGTTTTATCTCGTAATTGGGGGATATGGTTTGTTTGGCGTAGTTTTGGATGTAACATTACGGCTGACAGAAGATGAATTGTATAAAAAAAGAACAAGAGTAATAGATTACAAAGATTATACGTCCTATTTCCGAAAAAATGTTGAAAATGATGATCGTGTTCGTATGCATTTGGCGCGTATTTCTGTAGAACCAGAATCATTTTTACAGGAAATGTATGTTACAGACTATATGCTCGCTGCCGATCAGGAAAGAAGAAAACGATACAGCGCGTTAAAAGAGGATACAAATATTGTGTTACCAAAGTTTTTTCTTGGATTGTCACGGTACAGCGGTTGGGGGAAAACCATGTTTTGGAACATACAAAAGGAATATTTTGAACGTACGGATGGATCGTACGAAACTCGCAATAATGCAATGCGTTCAGATACTGCGTTTATGGAGTATGAAAGTCCTAATCGAACTGAGATTTTACAAGAGTATTTTGTTCCGATCAACAAATTTTCTGTATATATAGATAGTCTGTATGATGTTCTGGAGGAAGAGGATCTTAATGTTCTTAACATTACAGTACGTTATGTGAAAAAGAATGAAGATGCGGTTTTGTCATATGCGAAGCAAGATATGTTTGCCCTTGTGTTTCTTATTAATCAAGGGCGTTCTAAGAGTGAAATAGAGAAAACAGAAAAAGTGATACAAAAAATGATAGATGTTACTTTACAGCATGACGGAAGCTATTATTTACCATATTATGCATACCCTTCAAAACAGCAATTGCATCAAGCTTATCCGCGTATAGAAGAGTTTTTTATGGAAAAAAAGAAGTACGATTCAAAAGAACGATTTGTAAATCTGTTTTATAAGGAGTATAGAGAATGACATATAGGAGCTTTGTCACATCGCAAAGTTTGATTATCATGGCCGGTAGTATGGTATTTCCGTTTTATGTTTTATTGCTGAGAAATATTGGAGACAGCTTTTCGCAATTTGGATGGGCATACGGTTTATTTGCATTAACATCAGCAATTGTGCATCCGTTGGTAGGTATCATTTCGGATCGGTTCGGAGATAAAAAGCTATTAATCATATATTCTTGGGCAATGGCTGCTTTGATGTTATGTTTTCCGATTGCCACAGAAGTATGGCATGTGTATATACTGCAAGTCATGATGGGGTGCTTAGGAGCTGTACAGAGAAATACAGAGAAAACAGCGCTTGCACGGAAGATTGAGAAAAAAGATGCAGGATATGAAGTTGGAAAGTATCATGTTTGGACATCTGCTGGAGGCGCAATCGCCGTAATTATCACCGGATACTTAGTGGACTTTTTAACAATTGGAACCATTTTTTATATAGCATCATTTTTATACGCAGGAAGCGCTGTTCTGCTTTGGAAAACAAAACAATGGGCCGATAGTTAAACTACCGGCTCATTTATCAATGACTTTATGAGAGCAAATAGCGAGAAAAACCGGGCAAAAACCGCCCGATCCTTTTTCTTTTTAGATGGGCATAGTGCTCCTGCCAAGTATAGTAGCGGTCAAACCCTTCGACCCTCCCTCGTGTCTTTTGACTAAACAGTTTTGTTCTTTTGTGTGTTGTATTCTGCGAACAGAAAAACGGAATGGAGAGAGCGCGGAATTTTATACTTTCTTACTTTACAAAAAAGCCAAGCTGCAAGCAGCTTGGCTTTTCGCGTTACTCTGGTAATACGTAGAGGAGACGCGTGCCGTTTTTCATGCGCGTACCGCATAAAGGGCAATCCGGCTCATCGGTAAAGGAAAATTCCTTGCGCATCCAGCCTAAACAATCATCAGACTCACATTCCCATACAGCGACTTCCTCTTGTTTCTTTTCTTGCTGGAAAGCATCTTTCTTTTTGTTCCAATGCATACAATCACTCCTTTATGTGGTACGTCTAAAGGAAGAAAGACTGCTAACGATACTGTTAACAGCCTTGCCTCCTGTCAATTATAGCTTGATAACGTTTTTAGCTTGAGGACCACGGTTGCCTTGCTCGATTTCGAAGCTTACCTCTTGACCTTCTTCAAGAGTTTTGAAACCGTCAGTTTGGATAGCAGAGAAGTGTACGAATACATCGTTTCCGCCTGGTACTTCGATGAATCCGAAGCCTTTTTCGCTGTTAAACCATTTTACTTTACCAGTTGCTTTCATTTAAAATTCCTCCTTAGGAAGACAAAAATATAATATGCTCGTCTTAATTTCAGTGAAAATGAAGAATTCACACATTGTCAATCATCAGAGGCACTTCACATCATCCTTTGATGTTTGACAATATGTGAATTCTGTTCGCGCATATTCTCTTGCCCTTAGTATATCCCAGTTTGGTAAAAATAGCAATAAAAATGAGATATCCCGTGAATTTTTCATCTCCTGGACATTCAATTAGCATATGAGCTGCCAGAAAGACGTGCAGCATTTTTCTGGCTGGGAGATGCAGCTAAAAAGGAACAAATGCTTGGTATTTGGGAAGTGAATGAGGAGCAATTTAAAACAAACCATTTTGCATTTCACATACCGTATGAAGATTTGTTACAAGCAATAAATTTGCTTAACGAAAAAGGCATATCTGTAAGAAGGAGCTTTGGATTAGAGCCGACAGAACCGATTGTCCATGCTTGGATGCCCGCAGCGTCTGTCTATTTTTATGACCCCAACGGGAACTCATTAGAGTATATTGCCGTACTTGAAGGGGAATCGTATCCTGAACTTGGAGCGCTTTATCTAAGTGTATGGAAGAAGATAATGAAAGAAAAGGGGAAAAGAGATGAAGATCAGTAACGAGTCAAAAAATAGCATGCAATTTTTAGTTATTTCTCATCCGCATAGTCATGGAGAGCGAATTCTTATATAAAAATAACGCATAACCCTTGTACAGTGGCTTAAGAGTAAGGTATAATAAACACCGCATCAGTAGTTAAAACAGAGGTGAAAAACATGAACAAAACAGAATTAGTAAAACAAGTAGCAACAACTGCGGAATTATCCCAAAAAGATGCGACTGCAGCCGTAAACGCGGTTTTTGAAGCAGTAACAAACGCATTAGCTCAGGGAGAAAAAGTACAGCTGATTGGTTTCGGAACATTTGAAGTTCGCGAACGCGCAGCTCGTACAGGCCGTAACCCGCAAACAGGCGCAGAAATTACAATTGCTGCGACAAAAGCGCCAGCATTCAAAGCTGGTAAAGAGTTAAAAGAAGCGGTTAAATAATACATACGAAAAAGAGCGCATTCGTTAGGATGCGCTCTTTTTATATACACTTTAAAATTTCATGTAGTGTATTTAAAATAATTAAATAAAAAATAAAACCTTTAACATTTGTAAAAATTTCCTATTTTGACGTAAGTCAAGAAAGAACGATTATATTGATGAACAGCGAAAACTTCAATTTGATGAGATTGCAGAGGAATATAAGAGAGTTAGAGCGAACTATCCAAGACAGTTGTTCTTAGATATCATAGAATTTGCTAAAATCAAAAAGAATGAAGGAGGGGATAGATATTGAGCAGAATTTCTAAAACACCCAAACCGCCTTATTATGCAGTAATTTTTACTTCGCAGCGCACTGCTGGTAATAACGGATACGATGCTATGTCAGAAAAAATGGTACAGCTCGCTTCCGAACAGCATGGATTTCTCGGTGCAGAAAGCGTGCGAGATGAAGCGGGCTTTGGAATCACCATCTCATATTGGAAGTCATTAGAAGATATACAAGCTTGGAAAGAGAACAGAGAGCATAAGCGTGCACAAAAACTTGGGAAAGAGCAGTGGTACGATTCATTCATGACAAGAATCTGTTTCGTAGAACGGGACAGCTCTGCGGATCACAAACAGTGATGGAAGTGAAGCAATTGCTGAAGAATCTGAGGAGGAAGATGACATCATGAAGCTGCGTCCGCTAGAAGAAATGAGCGGACGCGTAATTTGTGAAATTCAACGGTTTTGCTGTTTTGTCTGTAATCCATTGGCCAATTCTGCGATGCGCTCGTTCGCGTTGCCTTTATACAGACCGCCGTGATAACAGACTACCGTTTCAATGTCGTACTGTGCGAGTTTTTTCAGCGATCGTATCGCCAAGTTCATATCAAACGTGTGCTGAGGGGCTGGTCCAAGCAGTTGCCCGTCCGCAACGGTCATGGCATCCCCAGAGATAAGGGTCTTGCTTGGGTGATGATACAAGCTAATATGTCCGGGAGTGTGACCTGGAGTGCCGATGATGGTAATTCCGCCGCAGTACGGCAATTTCTCTCCATCAGCAACCGTTGTGTCCACTTTGGCCTTGGGCGGGTTTTCAAGCGTCGCTTTAAATGCACTGCGCCACTCCGGCGGCACCTCCTTCGGCAAAGAGGCAAGAGCCTGCGCAATTGCTTCTGGTGTTACTTTCAATAATCGTTTCTCGCCTTGAATATACGGCAGTTCCGCTTCATGCGCCAGTACTTCAATTTTTCGAGATGACTCATTCAGCATAGCCGGCAAACTTCCGATATGATCCAAGTCCTGATGGGTTATCACTACTTTGCTGAGCTTATCGAACGGCACTCCGGCTTTCTCCATCGCTTCGCGAAATAGAGGCAATTGACCAGGATATCCCGTATCCACCAAAATCGCCCCGTCTTCGTCCCAAATAAGTACAGGATGAATGGTATTGGTCTTTCCCATGACAATTGCAGTAACCTCCAGCATTTTTACTCCAACGTTTGTTTGCATCTTATCAGCCCTTCGTTAAAGATTTTTACTGCTCGGATAACGATTTCACTCTCGATAAAAACGCAGCTTGCAAAGATGACGCAGACAGTTTCTGGCATCTTCTATTTTATAGAATAATAGTCATTAATATAAAAATCAACCAAAAATAATTCATAATAGCACAATTATTTATATTTGTCAATATTTTTGGTGGTGAACACAAATAAACATTTCTATATCACAAGGATCTTTTAAATTTATTAATCACACTTAATCCGGCGTAAGCTTACATCATTTGCTGTCAGTTTAAACTATTGTGCATTCAAATTTTACTTAATATAAACGGATACTTCCGATGATGTAGCGTTATGTTAACTATATAAATGATTTATAATTTCGACATAGGAAACGCTGCTATACAGAACAAAAGGCAGCCTGCACGCACTTCCTCTCTATGGTTTGCCCTTGTATGGGGCAGGAAAAGGGTTTGACCGCTTCTATGCTCCACCGGATGCTCTTTCCCCACTATAAAAAGACGGTTTTTTTATTCAGTTGTATATAGAAGTGAATATGATACGCAAACGAAATATAGTAATTATGCTCTAAATCCCTTACAATTATCTAGATATCTCCTCACAGAAAAAGAAATAGCTAATAACTACTGATAACATCGATTATGTGAACATGACATGAACAAGGTATAAATTACGAAAGAAGGAAAACGTATTGAGAACTAAAGTATACATTTTATCTGCCTTTACTAAGGATGGAGAAGGAGGAAACCCAGCAGGAGTTGTTCTAGATACGAAAGATCTTACAGAAAAGGATATGCAAGTCATTGCAAGCACATTAGGTTTTTCAGAGACTGCTTTTCTATTACCTTCTATAAATTCAGATTATAAAATTAGATATTTTACACCGAATGAAGAAGTAGATGTATGTGGACATGCAACGATTGCGACTTTTTCCTTGCTACTTCAAAACAGAATAGTAAATCCAGGAATATATACAACAGAAACAAAAGCGGGAATACTAGATGTACAAATTCATGAAAATCATATGGTTTTCTTACAGCAAAACCTCCCGAGTTTTTTAGAAGTACTACCTTTTGAAGAAATTATAGAATCATTATGTATGAATAAAGTCCAGTTAATGCCTAATATGCCCATCCAAATCGTATCTACAGGCTTACGCGACATTATTGTACCTGTAAAAAGTCTTACTGACTTATTAGAAATAAACCCTGATATGAAAGAAATCACTGAAATAAGCAGAAAGTACAATGTAACCGGGTATCATGTATTTACACTAGAAACCCTACATGATTCCACAGCTCATTGTAGGAATTTTGCACCTTTATACGATATTCCTGAAGAAAGTGCCACTGGTACATCAAATGCAGCTTTAGCTTGTTATTTAGTAAAATATAATGATAAAACGGAAAAAAAAGAAAGAACCTTTACTTTTGAGCAAGGGTATAGAATGGACAGCCCTTCAGAAATTATGGTAAATGTATCTGTTCATTCAGGTAATTTCGTAAATGTTCAGGTGGGGGGATTTACCTCTACATTTAAAGAAAAGTGGATTGATATTTAAATGTGAAAAATCATAATACAGCAGCCATACAAGAAAAAAGTGGTGGCATTTCTAAAAATAATGGCTATGTTAAATCTTAATGTTGATTTATGACCAAAGGAAAACCGCCCACAAAAGGGCGGTTAATTGAACTATCGTTCCCGTTTGTTGAGCTGTAAAACCTCGAAAGTTGGCTTGTTTGTAGAAGTTAAAAAGACTGGGCAAGACGGAATCCAAGGTCGCCTATGCAAAATGACGGATGGCTACGACGGCGACACGAAGCCCCACAACCCCTGGCCTCTTCAGCCCAGCTACCTCCTCGAAAAATTCGGTAGGAGCCGTACACTTGTTCATCATATAAATCCCAACACCACTCCCAAACATTCCCTAACATATCATACAGACCCCATGCATTCGGTTCCTTTCTTCCTATTTCATGGATTTTGCCTCCTGAATTTTCATTATACCAGGCAATCTTATCAAGCTCTCCGTATCTATAACCAGTAGTCCCTGCTTTACATGAATATTGCCACTCTGCTTCTGAAGGAAGTCGATAGCCGTCTGATTCCCAATCACAAATAATGTTTTTACCATCATTACTTATAGAATAACACTCTTTCAGTCCAGCTTTCTGTGAAAGTAGATTACAAAAAGAAATTGCATCATTCCAAGAAATATTCACAACCGGTTTTAGATCTCCGTCAAAAGAATTAGGTGATTTATTTGTAATAGCATAGTATAGACCTATAGTTACAGGATACCGGGCAAGAAGAAACGGTCTTATTTCAGCTTTCCATTTGCTTTTTATTCTATCGTCTCTTAATTCTATTTCTCCCCCTGGAATTTTTACCATTGGATAGTCAATGTAACTCTTTATTTCATTTGACACTCTACCTTCCTCCTAATGATCTTGGTTTTACAAATTTCACCGTGTTTAGAACCATTAAAGCAATATAATTTTTCTTTTAGTATCTCCCTAAAATATCTAGAAAAAACTCTTTAGATTTGTGGCCGTTTTTTAACAAACGGGCAGCTTTGCACCAGAACCCATATATTAGTGTAATTCCTGTGAAAATAGGTGAAGCACATCAGAGATGGAAAGATGCATTAAAAAAACGCCATCCTTTCATATGATTCTACAAAAGAATAGCGTTTTTTTGTTTTGAAGTATAAAGAAATTTTATCTCTCTACAGTTATTTATGAGAATTCAGCTTGTTTTTTCATCTTGGTCCGTATCAAATTTCTTATTTAGATAGCTATGTTTCCTTGAATATGATAGATACACGATTGTTCCTGCCGTAATCCAAATTGCGAAGCAAATCCATGTAATACGAGGCAAGCTCAATGATAGATAAATACATAAAAGTGCGCTAATAGCTGGAAGGGCAGGAACGAAAGGTACTCGGAATGCTGCTTTTAAATCTGGTTGTTTCTTTCGTAGCACAATAACAGCGATAGAAATGAGAGTGAAAGCCGCTAATGTTCCCATGTTTACAAGATGGGCAAGTGTTGTTAAATCAACGAATCCGGCAATTCCTGCGGCGATAAATCCTGTAAGCCAGGTGTTTTTGAATGGCGTTTGAAATTTCGGGTGTACCTTCGCAAAAATCTTTGGTAATAAACCGTCTCGGCTCATTGCGTATGTTAATCGGATTTGAGCATACAATAGTGCAAGCAAGACAGTCGTAATCCCTACAATAGCACCAACCGAAATTATACCGGCTAAGCTGTTTTGGCCAACAAAGTTAAGCGCAAACGAAACAGGGTCTCCAACATTCAGTTTTGTGTATGGAACCATACCTGTGAGTACAAGTGAGACCGCAACATACAAGATTGTACAAATAGCTAAAGAAGCTACAATTCCAATTGGCATATTCCGTTGTGGGCGTTTTACTTCTTCTGACGCATTAGCAATTACATCAAATCCGATGTAAGCAAAGAAAACAGTAGCAGCACTTGTGACTACTCCATCTAAACCAAATGGCATAAATGGTGTCCAGTTTTCAGGCTTTACATATTTAATCCCTGCAAAAATAAATAATAAAACGATTCCGATTTTAAGGAAAACAATTACGTTGTTAAAGCGTGTACTCTCTTTTACACCTTTACTCACAAGAGCTGTGATTAATAAAATAATAATCATAGCAGGTAAGTTAACTACTCCGCCTTGACCACTTCCTGGGGCAGAGGCAAGGAAAGCAGGAACATGAATACCAAATCCAGCAATTAATGATTGAAAATAAGATGACCAGCCTGTTGCAACAGCAGCAAGCGCAATGATATATTCAAGCATTAAATCCCAACCGATTAAAAAGGCTATAAGTTCTCCCAGTGTAGCATACGTATACGTGTATACACTCCCTGATACCGGTATAGAAGATGAAAATTCGGCATAACAAAAAGCTGCCAGCGCACAAGCAACACCTGCGAGGATAAATGAAAGGACAATAGCTGGACCTGCACTTTTGGCAGCAATCACTCCTGTGATCACGAAAATGCCTGTCCCAATTACACAACCAATTCCAAGAAGTATTAAATCCAGCAAGCTTAGCGCACGTTTAAGCTCTTTGTTATGACTTTGAGCTATTAAATCTGTAATAGATTTCTTTCTAAAGATTTTGTCCATCTGGCTGTCCTCCTGCTTTAAAATCAGAATTCTAATTTTTCTATTAAAAATAAAATTCTGATTTTTTAAAAGATAATTTTATTTCGAACTCATTATAGCACGGGTGGATAAACTAGAAAAGAAAAAAAGTTCGCGAATTGAATACAAAAAAAGGTTATAATGGTGATTATCTCTGTAAATGACCAAAACAATACGCATTATGCGTACTTGAGATGACTTTACTTATTGGTTGTTTCTCAAAACGAAAAAATGAGTTGAATTCTCATAAATAACTGTTGCGAGATAAAATTTTTGTTTTGAAGTATAAAGAAATTTTAACTTGATGGGGCAGGAGCCTATACATAATTAGGGAACGGATTCACCTTATTATCTAGCTATGTAGGTAGCGTTTAAGACTTCCTGGAGGATGAAAGTCACAAATTTCGAGAAAGTGAATAGCAAAGCAAGAACACAAAAACGTCTCCTGAGAACGGGGACGTTTTTTGTTAAGGAGTTTTGGTTAAAGATTATCTCATCAGTATAAAATATCAGCATTGCTTATTATGTTTTACAAGAGCACGATCGAGAAATTTCACATACCATATTTTCTTTAATTATGAAAAAACCTCCTGAAAAGAGACTCTATAAGAGTGGTATTGAGCTGTTAGACGCCCTAGTGTATAAAAACGTTAAAGTGTGTATGCTACCCCGTTTGTTTAGCTGAGAAAGCATATATGAACCTACGAAATCATGGTTCCAACTAGCCTCAAACATGTTTCTGCAAGTAGGAGATGAACAGATCAGTTGGTGGAACAACGATTCCACCAACTGACCTGGTTACCGATAGGGGACATCCTAAATAAAAAGGTTAACCAGGAAAATCTGGCTGATCTTATAATACAAATGGTAAATAAAAAAATGCTTAATGAAGAGCCTTTTTTACATTTCGTTTCACCTGAATGAATGCAATGAAATCACAAAAATCCTCAATCGTTAGTGTAATCTCATCTAGAGTAAGTACAATATCTTCAGAATGTAATAGTTCGGTCAGTTCGAGTTTCGGATGCTTTTCGTCTGTCCGATTCAAAATATAATCAACTGTTGTGTCAAATAAATCTGCGATTTGCAGCAAAGCCTTCAACGAGGGTACTCTGTATCCGGATTCGTAGCCGGCGTAGGTGCTTTTCGCAATTCCGAGACAATCGGCTGTTTCTTGCAAGGACCAATTCCTGCTCTTTCTAAGATTTACTAATCGTTGTAACACTGTATCCCTACTCCCATGTTAATTTTTATTGATTATATCATGCGAAACCTGCATATAAAAGAAAAATGTGCGCGTATTGAATACATATATTGATTTTTACCAGAGTTAAACCTTATAATAAGTTGTATGCATACGCGTTATGCGTACTTTAGATAAGGGTAAACTCGATTGGGGAGGTTCGCGATGAAGAAACTATTATTAATTGCAACAGGTGGAACAATTGCATCAGTTGAGGGGAAGGAAGGACTTGTTCCTGGATTGTCTGCTGAGGAACTACTGGAATATTTTCAGGACACATCTCAGTCAGTTGATGTAACGAGTCAAATTCTTATGAACAGAGACAGCACGAATATGCAGCCGGAGCATTGGGTTGAAATGGCTGAAGTGATTGCTCAAAATTACGAACAATATGACGGATTTGTGATCACTCATGGGACAGATACGTTAGCATATACTTCAGCGGCGTTATCCTATATGCTGCAAGGTTTACAAAAGCCTGTTGTCATAACGGGCTCGCAGGTTCCGATCAGCTTCAAAAAAACAGATGCGAAAAAGAATATATCTGATGCACTGCGCTTCGCATGTGAAGATATTGGCGGTGTCTTCGTCGTATTTGATGGACGCGTGATCATCGGTACAAGGGCTGTCAAAATGAGAACAAAAAGCTACGATGCGTTTGAAAGTATCAATCATCCATACGTTGCTTATGTGGACGCAAAGGAAGTGCGATATCAGTGGAAACCTACGTCCTCTTCTAACGAATTTCTAGTGAATACTAGCTTGTGTCCAGATGTATTTCTAATGAAATTGTATCCTGGAATGAAACCAGAGATATTTGATTGTCTGAAGGATTTGTATAAAGGGATTATTATTGAAAGTTTTGGTAACGGTGGATTGCCTTTTGAGGGGCGGAACTTGTTGGCGAAAATTCAAGAACTTACGGAAGCTGGTATTGCCGTAGTTATAACCACTCAATGTTTGGAAGAAGGGGAAGACTTGCTTCTTTATGAAGTAGGACGCAAGGTTGCACAACATCGTGTTATTTTATCTGGAGATATGAACACAGAGGCTATCGTCGCCAAGCTGATGTGGGCTCTTGGACAAACCAATTGTATAGAGGAAATCAAGGAGATTGTAGAAACTCCTTTGGCAGGGGATTCGACTGCTGGATTTGAAAAAGAAGACTAGTATTCGAGTATGCCCAAAATACAAGCCATTTACTCCGTTTCTGTAAAAAAAGTGAGTCCGATGCCTTCTGCATCGGACTCACTTCACTAAAGTTGATGGCTATGCCCATAAAGGGCTACTTTTATGGACAGTACAACTACCGATAATAACATGTTATGTAAATCAGAAAGATGTCTACACAGGCTACTTTTTATTAATGTTCAGAAAGTCATCCGTTTTATCTCGACAGCTTTGATTCGGTTTCAGAAAAAGGGAAAGCTAGACATGATACCCATTGACCATGGTGTCTAACCTTCCTGTTTTTGGATCGATTACTAATCCGTGCACAGGCACATCCTTTGGCATTAACGGATGATTGCGAATGGTTGCTACGCTGTGTTTCACGCTGTCTTCTACACAATCAAAGCCATGCAAAAACTTTTCAAAATTCACTCCGGAGTAATGAAGCGTCTCTAACTTCTCCTGACTTACGCCACGTTCTTTCATTTTTTTCAAGGTATTCTCTGCTTTTAAGCTTGCCATACCGCAATCGTAGTGACCTACAACACACACCTCGCCCGCCCCAAGTTCATAGACTGCGACAAGAATACTTCTCATAATACTTCCAAACGGATGTGACACAAGGGCACCAGCAGTTTTAATGATTTTGGCATCACCATTGCCCACATTCATCGCTTTTGGCAGCAATTCCACTAAACGAGTATCCATGCAAGAAAGAATAACGAGCCGTTTTTGCGGAAACTTATCCGTTTGAAACTTTTCATATTCCCTATTTTCTACAAAATTCTCATTATAAGATAAAATTTCATCTAACAGTTTCATAAGAATCCTCCTTGGTAATGAATCATTATCTATCATTTTTCTCTTTTTTATGAAAAAAATCAAGAAAAATCAATTCTTCTTGAGAATAAAGTTTAGTTGACTACCGATAATGTCATGTTATGTAAACCTCACATGAATATGATATACATGGCTCTTTTCCTTCATGAATCATGGAGAAATAGTAATAAAAGGATAATAGGGGTATTGAATAGCAAAGCTGATCTATTTTAATCGCTCTTCCTTTCTTTTTATCCGATGAATTTCCATGTGTTTTAAAGAATATGTATATGAAGGTATATTTTTTGATAAAGAGAGGGCTGATAGCGTATGTTGCATAAAGTGGAGGCTGAAATCAACCAAATTGTGAATGTGTTTTTTAATGATCAATCATCAGATGGATCGTGGCGCTATCCGTTTGAGATCGGTATTGCATCAGACTGTTATATGATCATCTTATTGCGGACATTAGAAATCAATGATGAAGAATTAATCAAGGCTTTAGTCGAGAGAATTATCGGCAAGCAGGAGCGAAATGGATCATGGAAGCTATTTCATGATGAGGGGGAGGGGAATGTATCTGCCACGGTTGAAGCATACTATGCTCTTCTTTACTCGGGTTATCGAAACAAGCATGATCAGGAAATGGAAATGGCGAGACAGTTTATCGTATCTAAGGGTGGTATTACGAAGACTCATATGTTTACAAAAATGATGTTAGCCATAACCGGACAATACGAATGGCCGAGTGATTTTCCTATTCCGATTGAAGTGATGCTCCTTCCGGTTTCATTTCCGGTCAACTTTTTTGATCTGTCTGTATACGGCAGAGCGAACCTTGCTCCGATTTTAATTCTTGCCGACCATCAATTTAGCATGAAAACAAAACACTCTCCGGATTTATCTGACCTGCTTCAGGAGAGGAAGATCGCTTTTTTGAAAGATTTAAATTTGAATGAGGATGAAGAGGTCAAATGGCGATCGATTTTGACGCTGATCAAACAAGGGATTCAAACGCTTCAAGGTCTTCCCGAAGAGCTTCACTTAATGGCTTTAAGACGAGCAGAACAATATATGGTAGAGCGAATTGAACCGGACGGAACATTTTACAGTTATTTTAGCTCAACCTTTCTGATGATATTTTCCTTATTAGCTCGGGGTTATTTGAAAAATCATCCGGTCATCACTCGTGCAGTTCAGGGATTAAAGTCGATGATTACTCAAATTGATGGGAGTCTTCACGTACAGTATACGACGGCAACCGTTTGGAATACAGCGTTAATCAGTTACGTTTTGCAAGAGGCCGGGATTCCTTCTTCAGCAAAGGTCATTCAAAAGGCGAATCAATATTTACTTTCCCGTCAACATTACAAATACGGCGACTGGGCGATTCATAATCCAAATACACAGCCAGGCGGTTGGGGATTTTCAAACATTAACACCATCAACCCTGACGTGGACGACTCAACCGCTGCTCTAAGAGCGATTCGAGCATTCGCAATAGAACAGACTTCTTATCGTCAGTCATGGGACCGGGGAATCAATTGGGTCATTTCCATGCAAAACAATGATGGCGGATGGCCTGCGTTTGAAAAAAATGTTGATCAACAATTTCTCACTTGGCTGCCTGTTGGGGGTGGAGAAGACTTTCTGATTGATCCTTCGACGGCTGATTTAACGGGGAGAACATTACAGTTTTTTGGAAAGTGCACACTTTTGAACAGGCATCATCGAATGATCAAACGTGGAGTAGATTGGCTGTTACACAATCAAAAAGAAGACGGCTCCTGGCATGGACGCTGGGGAATATGTTATATTTACGGGACGTGGGCAGCCGTAACAGGAATGTCCGCTATTGGAATATCATCGGATCATCTCGCCATTCAAAAGGCGGTGAAATGGTTGCACGAAACCCAGAATCCGGATGGTGGATGGGGAGAATCTTGTAAAAGCGATATCGAAAAACAGTATGTGCCATTAGGGGTAAGTACACGTACACATACTGCATGGGCGCTAGATGCACTAATCGCAGCTTCAACTAAAGTTACGCCTGAAATCGAACGGGGTGTAAGGTTTTTAGTAGATATAAAGCAACCAGAAGATTGGACGGCAGACTATCCAAAAGGAAGGGGAATGGCAGGAGCATTCTACATCCATTATCATAGTTACGAGTATATTTGGCCGTTGTTGACATTAGCTCACTATAAACAGAAATTTAGTGAGCTTGTTTAGAAAAGGGGACATAGTCTCTTCTTTTTCTTTGAATTAAAAGTATTATTGAAACCATCGATAAAATTTCCATATAAGGAGCATGAAGATCATGTATCCGAAAAAGGAATAAGAATGACGCCATGCTTCGCTATGAGTAAACCATCCAAAATTCTCCGCAAACTGTTCGGAAACACTTATACAAAGTCCAATCAAAACGATAAACAGGATTCTTGAAAATGCAGGCAACGTTTTTGCAATTCGTAAAAAGAGCGCAGTAAAGATGGGCAATATCAATAATGTAAAAGCGATATTGATTGTAAATACGTCTGGGAATGGTCTTGCTGGAAAGGCATACATTTGTTTACCGACAAACAGTAAGTCTAAATACGTCCCGATGAAACAAGAGAAAATGATGGTGGCTACAAAAACCCGATGGTTACTCGTCTTCTGCTTCTTCTCGGAGCAGGATGTTTTTTTTGGCCAGAATGGCAAGTTCAATTTTTTCAAGCGTTTTGCAGTATTCATCATAAATCTCCCCATCTGTATTTTCTCCCTTATCGATTAAGTAGTCCATGATGTGCCAGTCTTCAAACCAGTCTTCGCTTTCCGCCTCTTCATGATTAAGATCTTTCCATGCGTATATTAATCGTGGGCTGTATAAACGATCCGCACCTTTTCTTAATTGGCATTTTTTCGTCCGACGTTGATAAAATGCACGGGAGAATGATTCGTTTACATCATAAAACAAATGCGGCCAGTAGTCTTTTCGCGAACCGGTATGTGGATGATCATGAGCCCAATTCACTACTCCTGATAAGATGTTCTCACGGCGAAACAGCAGTGAGTATAATCGCTTGCCCAGCAAAATCCGTTCATGAAGGGAGGGGAAATGCTTCATTGTATCACCGACTAGCAATGTTTTTTGTTTGGTCTCATCTTTATAGAATGGCAAAAGAATATGATTAAAGCGAAAAAAATCATAAAGTTTGAATCCAATACTATTTAGTACGGTCTTTTTAAAATGGGCATTTTGAATGACCCTTTTTTCTAAATAGCTTTGTTCATTAATAACAGTGGCAATGGCTAACGTATAGTGATCGCCTGTTTTCCAGAAATGGTTCCACATCGTTTCCATAAACGTTGATACATTGAAAAAAGGTAGAAGATGAAACAGTCTTTTGGATCTTTTGACACTTTGTTCATACAACAAAAATTGCGGGTACACATCCTGGAAGATTAACCAGTTCCCTCGTTCCAAAAAAGAAAAGAAGGTGAGTTGATCTTTTTCCGACAATAGTCTTGTATATAACTCCCCTTTTAAATCCGTCATATTCCAACCGCCATTACGCGATACCATATGTCCAAGCAGTGCCCAGTGTATTTCTGGGTATCGGAGGTAAAACTGATAATAGGCATTCGTTCGCGTCACATTATTTTTGTTGTGTTGTCTTGTTCGTTCTTTAATTTCATGAATTAACATTGTCTCTTCTGCCGTTAGCTCCCACGTTTTAACAGAAGTTTGTTTTCTTTTACCTTTCTTCTTTAATTCATCTTTTACATCTAAAAGAGAATACGGAGTCGTCTTGGAAAAGCCGTTCCATTTCCTTTTCCGATCGTTGTGGTGCATCCCGCTCCCTCCTGTTAACATGAATGTTCTTCTTTTAAGGGCGAATAGGTTATTGTGGTAACCATCAGATGATTAAATTTTTCAATCTATTTATCATAAATTAGGCGAGAATACCCCCACTTCAAGGAGCGGAAGCGAGTAAGTGGGGGAGGTTCATTAGAAATCAATCTTTTAATCTACTAGTACGGATTTTTAAAAGTATTTTAACAAAGCGGCTACCATCATTTTATTACGAACGTTAGGAATAAATGATGATCGTTTTTTCGTACAACCGCCAAAAGGGTTGCGATGACTGGTGTTGAGGGCTTCAGATAAAATAAATTTGTCAAAATGGTTAAACAATTTCTAATAGATTAACTGCCGATAACTCGTGTTATGCGAATGTAAAAGGCCAGCTAACAGCTGGCCTTTTATTATTTACTAACTTCGACGACGAATGGAACTATAAATACTTTGTTGTTTTGCTGGAACTCTCCCCAGATTTTATACATACCGGGCGAAGGAAAAGTAGTATGGAACATAGCATCAGGTCCTTTTGCCTTTTCATCCATCGGGTGTACGTGCAGATACTTCGTCGCGTCTTGATTCAGAATGACAACATGGCCTACGGCCCCAAGATATGGTTGTAAGTCTGTAATAGGTTGTTTTGTCTTAGCATCCTTAAAGTTAAAGGTCAACATAGTTTCTTGGTTTGCCTTTAATGATCCTTCTATTTTTAACTCTACTTCTTTACCATTCACAGTTTTCACTAACGCCTTATCAGGTGTAAGGCTAACAGGAGCTGGTTTATTCCCTTTAACAGAAACCTCATGCATTTGAACCGTATCTGATTGCCCCTTTGGTACAAAATCGGCAATTAACTGAAATGGTCCACCTTGAGGAAACGTAACAGGAACTGTGAATACACCGTTTCCTTTATAAGTTGGATGGATGTGTTGATATTGTGACAAGTCTTTGCTCACAACAATGAGATGCATTTGCTTTTCATGGTTCACGTCAAATTCGGAAATAGGCTTCCCATTATTGTCTTTGATTGTGATTGTTAACTGGTTGGTTGTATTCGACTCGGGATCATGATCAAACTTCCAATCGGTTTGTACTGCAACTTGTTGTTTTCCTTTTGAAGAATCGTTATGATTCATGTTTGCCATGTCGTGTTGCATCTGCTTATGTTCAGAATCCTTATTACATGCTGCCAAAGCAACCGTAGTCAAAAGAGATACTACGACAAACAATAACTTTTTCATAAAGACACCCTTTCGTTGTAATAAATGCTACTGCTCATTAAATATACCAAATAAATTTGCAGAAACTTTGCAGAGCAATACAAGTATAGCCTTTATATTTAAAAACATAAGCATATGATTTTTTATGATTAAGTGACTTCCGATAATGAGATGTTATGTCAGCTTAAAGTAAAGTTAAAGGTTTCTTCAAAGAAACAGTAGAATACATTACTAAAATCAAATTCAAGTATATCTTTTACGATCTTGTTGCCGTTGAAAAAAGGATGAAGGAATTGGAAGGGAAAAGTGTAATACTAACGCCGGAGCAACAAGCGGCAGCTAATAAGGCATTAGAAGGATTTGATTTTCGTCCTGATTTGAATAAGGTTACCGCTAAGACATTGGTTATTAGTGGGAAGTACGATGGTCTAAACCCACCTGAACTTGGAAGGGAAATTGCATCGCTCATCCCAGATTCAACATTTGTTGAATTTGAGAAATCAGGGCATGCGCCAAACGTTGAAGAACATAAATACTTCATGGAACTGGTAATAAACTTCCTTACATAATAGAAAAGGTTTTAAACTATCCCTAAAGCGAAAAAAGACGTTATTCTTTCTGTAGGGGTACAGCCACACATCCATCAACTTAAGATACATTTGGATATAAAAGTTAAGGTTTTCCAAGTAGTTTTTTATTACCTTTTACAGATGTTTTAAAAGTACGCATACCAAATAAACCCGAATGGGTTTATTTTTTAACTATGCTACCTGATGAGCCGGAGTGGTATAATTATAAACAACACCCAAAATATCAAAGACTGTCTTTTTCTCGTACCGATGAGATTTTCGTCCGTTTTGCTGTAGGAGGTTAAACAGACGAAGGAGAACCTTTGATAATTCTTGGGTGTTTTTTTGTAATGCTTGATGAAAAAGTAAGAAGTAATCTTTAATTATGTACATTGCTTTATATTCGCTTAGT
>NZ_AUMR01000069.1 GCF_000430785.1 Ectobacillus panaciterrae DSM 19096 | reverse complement strand
GCGAGGTAGTAGCGATTTGTTGATTTAACCATACACACAAAGATAAAAAATGGTGTCCATAACACTTCCGTTTTCGTTTCATTCCGCCTGCTTCTATAGCTAATTGATTCAATGCAGCGGGAGACATATACCGATACAACTCTTCGGCAAATAAAGACAACTCTTGTTTTTGACGCATATTCATAAAAAGCACGTCACCCTTTCTCATTAACATAAGAGAATAGTAACGTGCTTTTAACTTTAAGAATAGCCTAAATGCTTAAGTTGATGGATGTGGGGCCAACCCACATTTTAACGAGAACATACGCTAAGCAATTTCGACACGGAAAAACGTTGATTTTACTATTCTAAGGGACTTATTTAGTCTCAAAAACGCAGGGATTTGAGACTTAAAATTCTAAAGCAACGAATAGCCAAAAAACAGCTTAAAATTTGTCTTAAAATTCATCTCGAAAACAAATTCTCAATTAAAATTAGCAACATTGAGTTTTGAGCTTCCTTAACGTATAAAAGCGTTAACATGTGCATGCTGCCCCGTAATATTTATATTGGGTTAGCTGTTAGATTCTTTTTGCATCAAAACCTTGTGCTCTACTGCTGTTGTCTCCAAAACATCGGTATCCTGATGAGCAGTAATGTTTTTTGTCATCAAGCTGACAACCACTAAGACGACGATATTAACAAATAAGGCGATAATTCCTTCATTCAAGTCTTTAATGGCTTGAGGAAGATAAGGAAACAGTTGACCAATTTTTATGTTCCCTAAGTCCATAACAGAGACTAACACTCCCCCTGTTATAATCCCGGCAAATGCTCCATGTTTGGTTACAAAGTTCCTTTTCATCAAACTGGAGAAAAAGGCAGGAGCGAGTTGTGTAATAAAATTATAAGCGATTATAGCGAGACTAAAGAGGGTATTTCCCCCTTTAAAGGTCAAGTAAATCCCTACGAGAGAAATACAGGGAACCAAGTATTTTACCAATTTTGCAATCTGCTTGTCCGTTGCTGATGGAGTGAATACGTGATACACATTTTTAGCAAGCAATGTTGAGATTGTCATCAATAGCAAGGAACTTGGTACTAAAGCGGCTAACACGCCGGTTCCACCAATTAGGCCCACAAACCATGGATCAAAATCCCTTTTAGAAAGCTGCAGCAAGATAAGATCGGCTTCGCTTCCTTTTAACCCTGGGACCTGTAAGATAGCTGCAAATCCGACAAAAAAGGCAAACAACAAAATCAATTGATACATCGGCATTAGGATTGCGTTTTTTCGTAAAGCCTTTTCGCTAGAGGCAGCGAAGATAGGAGAAAACCCGTGCGGCCACATATAAAATCCAATAGAACTTAAGACAACGGTCGATATATACCACGATACGCTCATTCCTTGTTCCGGAAGTACGGTGAAGTTCGGTTTTGCTTTTTCAATAGCCTCATACATAGGTTGAAGACCGCCATAATAATGCATAGGGAAATAAACTCCTAAAAATACGACAATGCCAAGAATTAGAATGTCCTTCAAAATGGATGTCCGGGCAGAACCGTGAATACCGGAAATCATCACAAAAATGGTTACACCAATTGCTCCGACCCAAATGGCGGCTGTAGAAGAGATGGCCCCATAGGATGTTACAGAAACGATATATCCTAATCCCTTCAATTGCAGAACTAAGTAGCAAGTACAAGCTACAACACCTATAATTGCAACAAGCACTCCAAGATAAGGGCTTTGATATTTTTTCACAAAAAAATCCGATTGGGAAACTAATTGGTGTTTCTTTGCATATCTCCAAATAGCAGGAAATGTCCAGTAGGATATTACCGTAGCCAGACAGCCGTATGTTACGATACTAAAGATGGAACCTCCATCCCCATAAGCCGAACCGCTTGCCCCCAAAAAGGTAAAGGTAGTATACATTTCACCTGCGGATAAGAGGAAAATGAATAGGGTTCCCATTCCGCGTCCTCCAACCGACCACTGTTCCAAGTTCATTTCTTTCCCTTTTTTGGCCCGAATACCAATCACAACAGAAATCACGAAAAAAAATAGGATGAAAAACACTGCAATATTCATCTTGAATCTCCCTCCCGATTAGCAGGATCTAGCATATATATAATCCCCATAATACCTGTAGTTAGAAAAGACCAGAGTACAATCCAAAAGTGAAAGAATGGCATGCCCAGAACATAAGGAGTCACTTTATTTGTAAACAAAGCTCCTACAACAAGGCCAAGAAACGGAATAATTCCAAGCCAATATATTTTCATGCTCTTATCCCCCTAATATGTTAGATTTAATATTTTAAAGGTCCCGTGAACGAATAACTTCACCCCATATTGTAAAGCCTGTTCATCGACAGTAAATTTGGGATGATGGTGAGGATAAATAATCCCTTTTTCTTCACTACCAGCCCCTATTTGAATATAAGATCCTGGAACTACTTTTTGATAGGCAGAGAAGTCTTCACTTCCCATAATCGGCTTGATAATTTCTCGACTTTCTTCACCAAATACCTCACAGACCGTTTCATCCATTAATCGTGTTACTTCTTCATCATTAATGGTCGGAGCATAACCGAACTGATAATCGAATTCATAAGTAGCTCCATGCGCTTCTGTAATCCCTTTTACTATGCGTTCGATAAAAGCTGGAACCTTTTCCCGCAGTTCCGGATTAAAGCTTCGAACGGACCCTCCAATGGTTACCCTGCTTGGAATAACATTAATTGCACTTCCCGCATGGAACTGAGTCACCGAAATCACAAGAGTTTCCTGAGCATCTCGATACCTCGAAACAATGTGCTGAAGATTTGTTACAATCTGAGTTCCAATTGCAATGGGGTCAATGGTTAGGTCGGGCTGTGAGGCGTGCCCTCCTTTACCCACAACGGTAATTTTAAACGTATCAGCTCCAGCCATCATCGGACCGGAACTCAAACCAATTTTCCCTACAGGAAGGGCCGAAATGAGATGGGTACCGATGATCATATCCACTCCATCAAGCACACCGGCTTTCACCAGCTCTTGGGCGCCGCCGGGCGGTAGTTCCTCAGCATGTTGAAATAAAAAGCGCACCTCCCCTTTAATTTGATCCTTTAACTGTGTAAGAATCTTTGCTGCACCAAGCAGCATCGCCGTATGCCCGTCATGTCCGCAAGCATGCATCACGCCTGAATTCTGTGATACAAAGTCAAAATCATTCTCTTCTTCAATTGGAAGCGCATCCATATCTGCCCGCAGTGCAATAACCTTCCCAGGCTGCTGACCAATCAAACGAGCCATAACACTCGTTTTTGTCGGACGTGAAATTTCCAAATCACCAAAAGTTTGTAGCGTTTCATAAACAAATTGTGCTGTTTTTTCCTCCTGAAAAGACAGCTCCGGATACTTATGAAAATATCTTCGCCATCCAATCACTTCATCTTTAACAGCCTCGATTAAATCCTGAGTCATTGTCATTTGAGACATCCATTACAACCCCTTTTTCATTCAACTTACATAACAATTCTTAATTTAGGATACTTTAAGGAAAAAATTCCTTAAATGGAGTATAATATTTCGCGAGTTGAATTTCAATATATTTTGAAAATTATAAATAAAAACTTGTCTGGTTACTAAATTCAATGATAAAAGTTTTCCTTTTAATCCTTTATATGGATTTAAAGGAAAGTTTAATCACTTGTAATAAATTGCAGCGTTTATAAAAAAGATTGATCAAAATATAGTCCGTGTTTTTATAAGAACGTTGATAAATCAACGTTCTTAGCATATTTTTACAAAGTGACAGAAATCTAAAATTTAAAATTTTATTGAGTGACTAAGAAACTGGAACGATCACCCTATAGGGGTTCTGCCGCGTATCCCTATTAGATCAAGAAAGTAGACACAGATTTTCCTCTCATCTCCAAGGCAAAATAAAAAAGTCACTCTAAAAGAGTAGCTTCTCTGAACATACTTTATTTAACTTTGAACTCCATCTTGACCTGTTGACTTAAGTTCTTACCGCTTGCGCTTTTTGCATCTTTCTTGATAGTAATATAATCAGATCATCCTCACTTCGGATTTGAAAATCAGGATGAACCCACTTTTTTTTCCCTTTTTTTCTGAAACATTCCTACACAAAGCAGGATGAAAGGTAAAAAAACCCCTATTATTAACCAAGAGAGGATCGAAGTCTCTCTATCCCAAGTGTGTTGATAACTGACATTTGGATAAATGCCAAGGGAAAAAACTACGGAAATCATCCCTAAAGGGAACGTTAAAGGACGATAATCTTTTATATGTAAGATTTGAGCAATACCTAAGGCAGTAGCATAGAAATAAAGGACCATTTTAAAATAGATAGAGATAAACCACATTATGGCTAACATTGCTTCAACCCGTTGAATAAAATGGCCGATATTAATTTTTCGTGCTAGCGCATAGCTTGGATAGTGTTGTCTTGCTGTCGTATCAGCCCCAAGCACGGCTACGCTTAGAAAGGTAATGACAATCATGACAACCCCGCCGATGAAATACCCGACCAAGAAAGATTTCCCCGCAGTTTTTGATTGATTCACAAAAGCAGGAAAAATCATTAACAACACAACGCAAGTGAATGAAGAAGTCTCTGAAACGTTAAGGGCCGCCTTCAGAAGTGCCTTGGGGTTTGTCCCAAAAACAGGCTGAAGGTTTTCAACCTTAATTTCTGGAAAAACGGCTAACACTAAAATGATAAAAAGGAGAAAAACAAAGAATAGAAATATTTCGGCGGTACGGGAGAAGGTCTCGATCCCAAGACGCACACCTATCACCATAATGATCGCCATTACAATATGAATCGCTTCGACCGGTGTATCTGGGAGGAGTTGTATGGTCACAAAACTCCCTGAGTAGAACAAAAGGGCAGATGCAGCGATCCATGCCAGGTAAACGAAACCAAGAGAGATCATTTTGCCGGTCCACTTTCCAAACAGCGTTTCATTCATCTCGACAAACGTTTTGCCGGGAAGCAGCAGCCCTAGCTTGACGTATAACCAGATGACAAGCAGCCCGACACCAACACCTATGATCGCCGCAATCCAAGCATCTTGTTTCGCCTCAGCAGCTAGTACTGTCGGAATGTTTAAAATTGACGTGCCGATCGTAAATAAAATCACCAGGATTCGAAATTGGCGAGCCGATATTTTCTCGTTATCCAGCATCTTCTTCCCAACCTCCTTTATCTCGTTCTAACGCTTGGTTCAGCTAACAATCTGTAGAGAATGAAGCAAACTTGGCGAATGAAATTTCCCCTTCATTTCTACAAAAACCCGTAAAAAAGCTTGCTAAGCGGCTTTAAAATGATCGTAAGCCCCTTCATCGGACTGGGTATATGAACGTTTAACACCTTTGCGATACCAAGGCCCGTGCCCACAAGGAGAAAAATTCCAAACGTCCAGAGTTCCTTTCGGTCCTCTTTTTTTAAAAGATTACGAATTTCGATTATGGCAATACCAATAGCTACAATTAAGATTCCCACTACGCCTATCATGTTCTATTACTCCTTCGTTTCCTTCAGGAAGGAATCCCCAACGGAACCGGTATGACGTAATTTTACATCCACTTGAACATTGACAGGTAATTCGACAAACGTCTGACTCCAGTTTTTCTTCATTTTTTCCCAATAAGCTGGCTCGGAGCGTTGAATCACCTCACCAAATCCAAAGATATCGGCTTTATATTTTTTCTGCCCTTTTTGGAGGGCTTCATGGACCATTTTTTTTATCTTTTGTTCTGCTGCTTTTTCCAATTGATCGATCGATTCAGGTTTCGATAAATCAAGTTTTGCACATTGCACTTCCCCGATATTTCCTTCCACGAAGAGATTTGCTTGGATTTGAGGGTTTCCACGTTTCAAGCTTCCTTTTAGATCGCTTTTTGTTCGGAATATCTCAATGGCAAGCTCTTTTCCTTTTTTCTCTTTCGAACAAGGAACATGATCAATGGTATTTTTGACGTTGCCCATAAGGTAATTAAATCCTTTACTTTCCCTCTCGTTTAACCAGCCCACCATTCGATCTTCTTTAAAGGCAGCGATTCCCATGTACGTTAAATGGATCTCAGGCTTGAGTTGTTGAACGTGCTTCATCTTTGCACCCCTATCATCTTTCTTTCCGATGCGCTTTATCCCGCTTATAGTAGGCTCTATACCTTTGCTTGTGATTTTCGATATCAGCTCATCTAATACTACCGTTTTGGTCGGGGCCCATGCTTTCTCTGATGTTTCCAGGGAAGCAAATAGTTTATTCGCCGGGATTTTTTCCGAGGCCGTTAACACACTTAGTATCTCTTCTGCTTTTGTCTCTTTGGCTACCACAATGTAAAAATCGGTACGAAATTGGTTTTCTCGGGATAGATAGTCCAACACCTCACCGATTCCCTCTTCGGCTAGATCCTGACCGATCACAAGCATCTTCAGATGAGCTATATAAATTTTCCTTGAGGACTCGGTGGTGATTTTACGTGTTGCTTCAAAGATCGTATCAGCCTTTTGTTGATAGGTAGTTATAGGAGATCTACCGCCTCCCCCCTGTTGTGCGGCAATTTCCCCGGGATTAACGACTTGATAAGTGACCACATAATGGTCTTCCTCTTTATCAATGCCCATTCCAACCGCGATACCCAATTCATTCAATTCCTTGCGACTCCAACAACCAGTCAAGCAGCCAAATAACACAATAATGATTACTATCATGATGCTCTTTCGTTCCATATAATTAATTCCTTTCTCTTTGGCTACCTACTCTTCTGAAAGGGGGTCAGGCTTTGGTGGTGGCGTCTTTTCCCGCTCGACATTCTGTTGGCTAATCAGACGAGGACGGGTGAACATCGCCCACTTCGGCACACGAAATACTGCATCTTTTTGATCCGATGGAATAAAAGGTGCAAACGGTACCATATAAGGAACGCCAAATGAGCGTAAGCTGCACAAATGGAGCGTCAGTACAGTCATACCAGCCGAAATACCGAACAATCCAAAAGAAGCCGCTAATCCCATCAAAGGGAAGCGCAACAGCCGGATGGACGTGGCCATACTATAATTAGGCAACACAAAGCTGGAAATCGCTGTAATCGCTACGACAATGACCATCGCTGCCGATACAATGCCTGCATCTACAGCCGCTGTTCCAAGGACGAGTGCCCCGACAATAGAGACTGCTTGCCCAACAGCTCGGGGCATCCGGACGCCGGCTTCCCGTAAAATCTCAAACGTCACTTCCATCACAATCGCCTCAATAAAGGCGGGAAATGGAACGCCTTCCCGTTGCGCCGCCAAACTGATCAGGAGCGGAGTTGGAATCATCTCCTGATGAAATGTAGTCACGGCAATATATAAAGATGGGGCCAACAGTGTTAAAAAGAAAGCCATATACCGGAGTAACCGAATTAGTGTAGAGATATCACTACGATTTGAATAATCTTCAGGGCTCTGGAAAAATTGCACGAAAGACGCAGGAGTTATTAACACAAAAGGGGTTCCATCCAAAAGAATAGCGACACGTCCTTCTAGAATTTGCGCTGCCACTACATCCGGGCGTTCCGTTGTATAAACTGTCGGAAACGGGGTAAACGTTTTATCTTGAATCAGCTCTTCGATCATGCCGCTTTCCAATACTGAATCCGTATCAATTCGATCGAGACGACTCTTCACTTCTCCTACGATCTTTTCATTGGCGATACCTTTTAGATACATAATCGCCAACTGTGTTTTCGTCACTTTTCCGATCTTTTTGGATTCTAACCAAAGATTTCTATCGTTAATTTTCCGGCGCACCAGGGCGGTATTCACCCGCAAATTCTCAGAAAACCCTTCCCTTGGCCCCCTTACGACAGACTCTGCCTCTGGTTCTGTTACCCCGCGCTCCTTCCACTTTTTAGTCCCCAACGACAAACATGCGGAAGAGCCGTTGATTAAAAGAATAGCATTTCCAGATAAGAGATCATCGTATAGTTGATTCCAATCGCTCACTTCTTGAATCTCTCCTACGGTCAATATAACCTCCTGTATCGTATGTAAAACATCTTGTTGGCCGGAAAGCTCTTGTTCTAACGCTGTCCCTTGAATATCCAGCATAAGCGATTCCATAATAAAATTATGAATGGCATCCGTATCTGTTAAGCCATCAGTGTATAAAACCGCCGCTTGGATGTGTCCTTGCCTGCCGATCCGAAACTCCCGTGTGACAATGTCTGAACTTTTTCCGAGCGTCTCATGGATGTAAGCGAGGTTTTCTTTCAAGTTGATTTTTAATTGATTTTCTTGTTGACTAGTTTTTTGTTTTGTTGTTTTAGAAGAGAGGCGTTTCATATCAGTCTTGAAAAATCCCATCGTACCCCCTCTTTCTTCGTGTAAAATGAAACCGTATACCTGTTCAGCATTCCTGTTATTTTTTCTCTCCTATTGTTTCATCATGATTAATTACCTTAGCTTATTTTTCTGTGAAATCGTGCGTTTATACATCAATTAGATTCGCTCTGTTTATAAAGCTATTGAATGGCCAGCTGCTAGTATGACCTCTAGTCGATCATCTTTATCATTGGTTCTGGTGCAAAAAGATCAGACAGACAAACCATTATGAATATCATCTACTCTATGGGAAATTTTTATTCGGAACAAAAAACCCCGAATTTTCATGGTATAAAAACCAAAAGCGTTCAGGATGCGGTGCTCGCATTCTTACTGCAACCCTGACCTGCCGTTTGACAACAACCAAGCGGAACGAGACATACGCTCGATTAAAACCCAGCGGTAAGGACTTTGTTTTGTTATGCAAACTCATCCAATGATACCTAGCCTTCTATGAAGTTCGTGTTCCTCGGATCAAAGATTTGCCGCCCGCTTCCTTCAGATTCCACGTCACCGTGGACACCCTTGCGTTGAGCTAACCGCTACTACTGCCTTCGTGGCTCGGGACTTTCACCCTAGAGGCTGCGCCCATGCTGGGCGCACATAAATAAGCACCCAAAATCATGGGTGCTTATAACAATCGATAAATTTTACTTGGCCTGCCACGATTGGCATAGGCCTCTTGGCCGACGCATTGTGCCAAATCAACTTCGCACATATCCGCAACAATACGCCGTACATTGCGCTCTGTCATCTCAAGATGTGTCGCTAAGTCCTTTGTTGTAAAATCGCGCCATCCCATTTTTTGTATGAGGGCCGATATTTTTTTATACGTTTTTACACTGATATTCCCTTTTTTTAACTTTTCAATAAGGATTTCATTTTGGGTACGGCTGGTATATTGCAGTTCTTTCTTTTTGCCTGGTGATTCGACAATCTTGCCATCATCTTGAACAATCACAATTTCGCGCTTCTTCATTTCCTTTGAATGTTGAATAGCACGAAAAGCATTGATTTCCGCCGAATAGGCAGTCTCGCCAAAGCCAACTCCAACAGCAACGGTTGTATCTGCTTCAAAAGCCAATTTTTGAATGGTATCCTCGAGCGTAATAATTTCTCGTTCAATTGCGCCGCGAGAACTAAAAATCATGTATCTTCCGTTTCCTTTCTCTGAAAAGGAACCATTTATTTTTTCACCAAGTTGAATTAGCATTTCTTTTAGCCGGAGCTCCAAGTACTGTAAATGATAAGGAGTTTTCATCTCCTCTGCCACTCTGTTAAAATATTCAACCTCAATGATTTCGACTCCGATTTGTGTGTCTTTAAAGTAGGCAGTCTTTACTTTTTCAGAAAGAATCCGAAGCGTTTGCCGTATTTCCATCTTACTCATCGACATTCGGTAGGCTGGAACTCCGTTTTCCCTTAAAGCTTCACACACGGATGGAAAACAAGATAAAGCGCCTTCTGTCTTTCCCTTATTCCATAAGTTTAAGTGAAAATGCAACAATTCATTCATATCAACATCTGACTCAAACACTTTCGTATAAACCTTTGGGGGTTTTACATTCAACTGTGGCAAAGCTTCTTCGCTAACATTGTTTGAGGACATAGTATCAACACTTAGCTGCTCAATCATTTTTCCTTGTTCATAGATCATCTCTAAAAAGGCCTTATAAAAACCTGATTCCGTAGCAGGAACATGGACCATTATTTTATCTGCACCTAGCGTTTTTTTTGCAATTTCATAGGGAATTGGACCAGAAAACAGCCATGCATGTACGTGGGAATTATGTTCCTTGACAATTTTCTCTGTCTCTTCGGTTTTTACATAGGGAAAAGAGATGAATTCCAACTCATGTTTATATTCTTCTGCTAAGTCTAAAATCTGTTCTATAGAAATTTTTAGACCGACTAATCCGATTTTATACATCATGTATTCGACTTCCTTTATCATCTGTGATATATTCACTGTTCTTTGTAGAATATCCTAGTAATTCCTTCTCATCAACCATCTTTAGTTTATACTTACCTTTTACTTCTTTTGTTCACGTAACCAATTATAAATGGTCGGAACAGAACTCCCCGTACCTTCTGCAATCTCTTTTAGCGTGCACTTTTACTTTCATACATGGTCAATACTTGCTTGCGGACCTTCTCACTTTTTCTGGGCCTACCCCCTTTGCGTCCTCTGGCTCTTGCCGCCTCTAACCCATTCAACACACGTTCTCGAATAATATCACACTCAAATTCTGCAAACGCCGCAAACATTTTAAACATTGCTTTCCCAGCTGGCGTTGTTGTATCTATTTTATCAAAAACACTACTAAACTCTATATTATGCTGTTCAAGATACTCTGTAATTTCAATTAACTTTTTTGTAGAACGAGCTAACCTATCTAACTTATATACGACAAATTGATTAGGGTAATACCAGCAACAATTTGTAATAATCTACCGTATTGAAACTATTCCATTAGATAGTAGGTCTTTTGGAGCCACAGTGGGAGTAAAACCATCGGCATGGAGGGAATGAGCTGCTTGGAGAATGTTTTAAAAATTATGTAGAGAAGAAGCATGCTGGTATAGATAAACAAAATAACTGAATTTTCGAAGAAGATGGTTGGAGTAAAATGAGTATTAACATACACAGGAGGGATTACCATGGAGAAACACAAAGTCGTAGAAAGAGAAGGCGTCAGCGTATTCTATAAGGATGAACAAGGGAACGTGTTCCATACGTATTCGTCCTACGCTCGAGGGATTGATATGTTGAATGCAGCCTATCAGTTTCTTGACTTGGTTCCTAAGGGACGGCAAGCTGATTTTGCCGCCGTGCGGCAAATTTCTGTATTCAATAAATCCTTGCTCACTTTCCAGGGTAACTTCATTAATACGTAAGAAAAGCTGAATGACAAGTCACCCTGCGAGTCATCCAGCTTTTTCTCAGAAACGAATATCCTTATGCGGGTATTACCGATAAAATCGTTTTGGAACCGCAAGATAAAATTCATGTTATTTTAAATTGTTATATTCTTCATCCGTTACGGGTTCCAACCATTCGACGATTCCCTTTTGGACATTCGTACTTATCGCGATATGTGTAAACCAGCTATCTGGTGTAGCACCATGCCAATGTTTCACATCCGGATCGATCTTTACTACATCCCCTTCATGAAGCACCTGTACCGGTTTGCCTTCTTCCTGATAATATCCTTTGCCGCGGGTAACAAGCAGAATCTGGCCACCTGGATGCGTATGCCAATTATTTCTTGCGCCTGGTTCAAACGTTACATTACCTATCGGGCAATTAAAAGTGCTGTCATTAGAAACCAGCATTTCAAGCCATGTTGCCCCTATAAAATAGTCATTCGTAATTTTTTCACCTTTCGGGAAGATTACACTTTCACTTGAATTATTTGATTTATTCATATTTTATTCTCCTCGTATCATAAATTTAGTTCCTACTCCACGTTTCCGCCTTTCCTCGAGCCGGCGGACAGCACCAATACTACTTTATCCATAAAAATAATCCTCTAATCTCCAGCTCCTAAAGGACTAAAAGTAACAAAAAGTCTTAAACATTGAAAAAATGCATACCTTTTGGACGACTTTTGCAAATTTTATTTTTACTTTTCTTTCGAAAACAATTCTTTTGCAACCATAATGGCAGACATCGCTTTTGGCCAACCAGCATAAAAAGCAAGGTGGGTAATTACTTCGATAAGTTCTTGTTCAGAAATACCGTTTTCTTTTGCCTTATTTAAATGAAATCCCAGTTGTTCTGTATTTCCACTAGTAATTAAGTTCGCTACTGTAATTAAGCTGCGGTCACGCGGAGCAAGCTCCTTACGCTCCCATACATCTCCAAATAAAACATCATCGGTTAACTCTACAACTTTTGGTGCAAAATCTCCGATCATTTTCTGTGCAGCAGTAAGTTCTTTTGAATTTGACATTTTATATCACTTCTTTCATTTTAATTTACTTTGATTCAGCTAAATTTGACGCCCGTAAAAAAATAAATATTGATACATTAATGAGCATCTGTCTATAATTATAAACAGAAACAGGATGCTTACAATTGTTAAATGAACACAATTTGTTTATTAGTGAACAAATCAATTAAAATTGTTAATTATCTTTAAGAAAGTTTGGTGACCCTCACAATGTCTAAAGTGGATAGAAGAATACTCAAATCTCAAGAAGCGATAAAAAAAGCTGTGATTGAACTGATGTCTGAAAAAAATTTTGATGACATTACCATACAGGATATTTCCGACAGGGCAAATGTTAGCCGAGGAACCATCTATCTTCATTACCTGGATAAATTTGATCTACTGGATAAGCTCATTGAAGAACATATTAACGAAATGCGGGAATTGTGCGAATCGGCAGCTGAAATGGATTTTATAGATGCGAATCTGATCTGGTTCGAATACCTTGAAAGTCATTATTTATTCTTTTCGACGATGTTAGTGAGTAAAGGAGCCCCTTCTTTCCGTAGTCAGTTCCTTGCGTTTCTCATCGAAGAATTCAAGGATGAAGTGGATATAACAGAAGGAAAAAATCACGGATTAAATGAAGATATTATTCTTCAATTTATTGCGACGTCTTACGTAGGGCTCGTGGAATGGTGGATCACGAATGGAATGCCTTATCCACCTCATATCATGGCAGAACAAACGGGGATTTTGTTAGAGAGAAATCTATAATTAGAACCGATTGTTTTGTGGTACTTTGCTTATATGAACTCAACGATTCAGTTTTATATTGAAGCTAACTAGGTATGTGTCGGAACTCTAAAAATAGGGAGACTAATCAAGCTGCTCTGCACGAATGCAAGCATGAATGATTTAGTCTCCCTAGAGTTTTAGTTATCTCAAATCATCATCTGTCAGGCGCTTTCTGAACTTACCAACTAATGAGTAAAGTACAGGTATAAAAATTAGTGTTAATAATGTGGAAGTGGTTAGCCCACCAATAACAGTGATTGCTAAGCCTTTTGAAATTAAGCCAGATGACGATTTTGACACCGCCAGCGGAATCAGTGCGAAAATAGTTGCCAAAGCTGTCATCAAGATTGGACGTAGCCGTACCTATGATGCTTCAATGATGGACTCATGCAATTCCAATCCTTGTTTTCGGTTTGTTTCTACGCGGTCCAGTAAAACGATGGCATTTGCAACCACTACACCGATGAGCATGAGCATCCCGATCATCGCACTCATCGAAAGCGGCTGATTGCTGATTAACAACCCGCCAAGTGACCCAATCGGAACGAATAAAAGTGATGACAGGATGACAACTGGTGTTAAGACACCTGAGAAGGTTATGGCCAATACAAGGAATACAAGGCCCACTGCGGCAACCATTGCAACCCCGATGCTGGTCAGGCCATCAGAAATCATTTTAAAGCCTCCGCCATACGAAACGTTAACACCCTTTGGCAATGACAAGGAGTTAATATCTTTTTTAACAGCTTCTGTTACTTTTGTAGTATTGTTCCCTTTAATGAGCGCAGAAACCTTGACAAGCTGTTTGCCATTATCATGATACAAGGTGGTCGGAACCTTCACTTCTTCAATTGTTGCTATATCGCTAACCTTTTTTATTCCCTTTGACGTCTGCAGCTCAATCTTCTCAAGGTCTGCCTTGGAAGAAATCTTTTTATCATAACTGATTTCTACAGCTTGCTCCGTCCCATTTAATTTATACGTACCAACCGTTTGTGCTGATACATACTCGCGAAGCGAACTCATCAACTGCGTATGGGTAACTCCTGCCTCGTCTCCGGCGGAATTAATGACAAGCTTCCATTATCGTATACATTGTATAGTCATGTTTTTTATGAAACGCAGCAATTTTCTCTTTTACCTGGTTTACAACTTCTGCTGTATTGGCATCCTGTGCCTTCGTTACAGAAAGGAGATAGCTTTCTTTTCCATTGTAACGAGTAATAGTATCAGTATGTCCGAGCTTTAGAGATTAATTGCAATTGTTTTGAGGTTTTTGCACCAGAACCATATTCTCTATGTACTGATCGAGTTCATCATGAGAATCTATTTGATGCTTCTTTCCACGATTTTTCATATAGTAGAAAAAATAGCATAAAGCAATGAATGGTACTCCGCTATACAGGGCAATTCGTTGGCTTGGATCGAAAGCAAGACCTACACAAGAAGCGAAACATAAAACAAAAGCAGCGATGGGCACGAAAGGATAAAGTGGTGTACGAAATTTCAAATTTCTAATATTCCCACCCACTTCAAGAAATCGCTTACGAAACATATACTGCGATAAAGCAATTCCCATCCATACTATAACCACTGCAAATCCTGATATAGCCACAAGCACTACATAAACTGTATCAGGTGCAACTACACTAGAGAATAATGACAAGCAGGCTACTGCCATACTCACAATTAAAGCATTAAGCGGCACTCCTTTTGACGTTACCTTTCCTAAGAGAGGGCTTATTGTTTTTTCGTTTGAAAGAGACCATAACATACGGGTAGATGCATAGAGACCGGAATTGGCTACTGACAGTAAAGCTGTAAGAATAACAAAGTTCATAATATCAGCAGCATAAGGAATCCCTATATTATCAAAAACCATAACGAACGGACTTTCAATGACTCCCGCTTTTTTCCAAGAGATTAATCCAGATAATACAAATATAGCACCAATAAAGAAAAAAACTGTTCGCCAAATTACGTTTCTAATAGATCGCGGAATGTCTTTTTCCGGATTTTCACTTTCTCCAGCGGTAATACCAATGAGTTCTGTTCCTGAAAAGGCAAAGTTCACGGAAATCATAGCCATAAAAACTGGAAGCAGCCCATTAGGAAAAAGACCTCCTTCACCGGTAAAATTAGAAAGCATCGGGGCAGATGCATTACCGTTCATAGGAATGAAGCCAAACATCGCAGCTCCCCCCAATACGATAAATAAAATAATGGTGATTACTTTAATGCCGGCAAACCAAAATTCTGTTTCAGCAAAAAATTTCACTGAAAAGGCGTTTAGTAGAAAAAGTGTAATCGCAAAGATGAAACTCCATATCCAAACGGAAGTTTCAGGGAACCATCTCTTCATCAATAGACCGGATGCGGTAAATTCCGAACCTACCGTAACCACCCAGGTAAGCCAGTACATCACACCAATGGTGAATCCGGTAGCAGGACCGATATACTTTGTAGCATACGTTTGAAATGAACCGGTTATCGGCATAGCTACAGTTAATTCACCAAGGCATAGCATGACAAGATACATAATCAGTGCGCCAACCAAATAAGCGAGAATCGTTCCCCCCGGTCCAGCTTGATTAATCGTATAGCCTGTGCTTAGAAAAAGACCCGTTCCAATTACCCCACCTAGCGAAATCATGAACAAATGTCTGCTTTTCATGGAACGCTTTAACTGATTTTGATCGGTATTATTTACGTCTAGCATCCAGTCTCCTCCTTTTTGTATAAGTAATACGGCCTTCCTAGTAAAATCTTTTCTATTTACTCTTTATAAGGTATCCATCATCTGGTCATTACCGATGACCTGGAACGCTACCTGGTTAATCATCTCCGCCATAACCGGGTTGACTGGCATATAGGAAATCTTTTTCAATTCGATATGACATCTACTGTCTCCTAAGATTTACACTTAGTTACCTACGATTATATTAAGTAACTCACTCATTGCTATATGCTTCTTGGAGTAGATAATAACATATAACAATTGGGCATTTTTACAGAATAATCAGACTATTATCCATGAAGATCGACCTATACAGGTCGATTCTTATAAAGCTATCATTATCACCATTAAATTGTCTTATTATCTTTTAGATGACATTTTAAAGCAAACAACCTTTGGTTCAGTCATCTCTTGAAGTGCAAACTTAATTCCTTCACGACCTAATCCAGAACCTTTCACCCCTCCAAAAGGCATAGCATCTATACGATAATCAGAGCTATCATTTACCATAACCCCCCCTACATCCAGTTTACGTATAGCTCCCAACGCCTTATCTAAATCACGAGTGAATATACCTGCTTGCAGGCCGAAATCTACATTGTTAGATTGGAAAATAGCCGTATCGAGATCGGGAACGCTGTAAATGGTAACAACCGGTCCGAAAACTTCTTCAGTTGCCAGCTTACAATCCGCTGGTACATTCTCTAAAACAGTTGGGTAATAAAAAGAGCCTTCACGTTTACCACCACACAGCAATTTTGCGCCTTTCTCAACAGCTTCATTAACCCAACTCTCAACCCGCTTTGCTTCCTTCTCTGAAATCATAGGACCCATGTCGGTTTCCTCTGATAATTTATTACCTACTCGATACTGTTGCGTACGGCTAATAAAGCTTCCAATAAAGTCCTGATAAATCTCTTCTTGAACATATATTCTTTGCACTCCGAGGCAATTTTGACCCGCGGTCCAAAAAGCGCCGGAAACAGTCGATTCAACCGCTTCTTTTAAATCAGCATCTTCCAGTATGATAACCGGTGAGTTTGAGCCCAGCTCCATACTCATCTTTTTCAAACCTGCCTTTTGCATAATTGCTTGGCCAGTGGCAAGTCCCCCTGTAAAAGAAATCATTCGTACGGCTGGATGGGTAATTAGACTCTCCCCCATATCACTTGGATAACCCGTAATGACGGACAATACTTTAGGCGGCAAACCTGCTCTTTCAAAGGCTTCTGCCAATAAAAGAGCGCTTAACGGTGTTGCTGGTGCTGGTTTTACGATAATGGCATTTCCTGCAGCAATAGCAGGCCCCACTTTATGCGCAACAAGATTTAACGGATCATTGAAAGGCGTTATAGCCACAATAATTCCAATAGGAAAACGATAATAATATCCAATGCGGTTTTCGCTTCCGGGCATCTGGTCAAACGAAATGGTTTCACCATTAATTCGTCTTGCTTCTTCTGCGCTAATTCGCAGTGTTTCTATACAACGTTCTACTTCTTTTCTCGCCTCTTTAATTGTCTTACTTCCTTCACGAGCAATGGTCGTTGCATATTTTTCCTTATGCTCATAAATCCAGTCGGCAGCACGATTTAGAATAGCAATTCTTTCGTGTGTTGGCATGTCCGCGGCAATTTTTGCTCCCTTTTTTGCCTCCTCGATAGTATGAAGTACATCCTCCTCATTAGCGGCAGGAACTGTTGCGATTAAACTATGATCTTGCGGATCTAAGACTTCAATTTTTTTGGCACGGGATACCCACTTTCCAGCAAGAAACATCTTATTTTTCTTTGGTAGCGTTTCGATAAAAGTCATTGATAATCACCTCATATGAGTAATTTTCCATTTTGTAACTTGAATAGTGCACAAGATTACAATTGACCACGACTAATATTGATTAAATCAATAAGAATAGAAAATCCCGTTTCTTTGCGGCCAGCTCCAGCACCAATAAGGGTAATCGGACCGGCTAAATCACAATTATAAGTAATAGCGTTTTGTGCTCCCAAAACTCCAGCTAGAGGATCTGTAAGCGGTATAGCTTCAGGACCTACCTTTGCGATTACTTTATCACCATCTTTTATGCATTTAGCAATTAGTTTCCACCTTTTCCCTTCAGATTTTGCCCATTGAATGTCTTGTTTTGTAAGATGACTAATTCCTTCGCATTCTACTTCTTCTCGTTCCATCGGAATATTCATTACAATATTAGCAAGAATGGTAGCTTTATACTGAGCATCATACCCCTCGACATCGCTAGTAGGATCTGCCTCTGCATAACCCAGAGTTTGTGCCTCAGCCAATGCTTCCTTATAGCTCAAGCCTTCTTCCATTTTGGTTAGAATATAATTAGTCGTTCCATTTAAAATCCCACGTATTTCAGAAATATTATTTCCTACCAACGAAACAATGGGCATTCTTAATGCAGGTGTTCCACTCATCACTGTTCCTTCAAAGCCCCAGCGAACATTATTCTTTTTGGCTAACTCCGCTAGCTCTTGGTAAGCTAAAGAAACGGGACCTTTATTACTCATTACTACGTTTTTTCTGCTTTCAAATGCTGCCTTACAATGATCGATAGCAGGTTGTCCGGTTTTTACATCTGTGAAAGTAATCTCTACAACGGTGTCCGCATTACTCTTACGTATTGTCTGAAAGCTATCCCATCTTCTTACCAAACCAGAGGTTTCAGGGTAACTATCTAGCGTTCCCGTTTCCTTTACAGCTTGTAATGCTTGAGAAATGTCCAAACCTTCAGGATGGTAAAGAGAACCCTTCATGACATCGGAAATAGCAACAATTTTAGCATCAAAGCCAAGCCCGCTACGTAACAATTCACCTTTTTCTTCTAAAATTTCTGCCAACCCTTGACCAACTACACCAAATCCAAGCAACGCAATTTTATGTGCCATACCTTAATGCCTCTCCCCTTATTAATATTTTTTATTTGGAGCTCCTGGTAACTGGTAGTTGTGACTCCAAATATGCAAAGGCTTGTTCTAAATCAGAAATAAGATCTTCCGTATCTTCAATTCCTACTGAGATACGAACCAAACCCTCCGGAATACCAAGCGCTTTACGTTCTTCGAGGGTACATTCGACATGACTAGTCGTTCTTGCAGGTCCGTATATAGTTTCAACAGCCCCAAGGTTTCCAGCTTTGTTTGCATATTGTAGTTTTGGCAATAAAATTTTTATGGCTTCCATTTCATCTTTCAATACAAAACTTAATACTCCGCCGAACCCCCTCATTTGTTTCTTTGCAATATCGTGATGTGGATGTGTTTCTAATCCAGGATAATAAACCGCTTCTACAAGCTTTTGCTTTTGCAAATACTTTGCGATTTCCATTGCACTCTTTTCTTGCTGCCGCACACGAAGTTTTAACGTTTTCATCCCTCTTAAAATAAGATAGGCTGACCACGGATCCATCGTCGCTCCATTGATTTCGCGATAATGATAGACTTTTTGCATCAGCTCTTTGGATCCGCACACCACACCGCCTAACGCATCGGCATGCCCGCTTAAGAACTTAGTGGCGCTATGAATTACAATGTCAACTCCTAATTGAAGCGGATTCTGATTAATAGGAGTAGCAAAGGTACTGTCTACAATAACCAATGCACCCACAGATTTTCCAGCTCTCGCCATTCTCTCAATATCAGTAATTTTCATGGTAGGATTGGTAGGAGACTCCAAATATAAAACCTTACACCCTTTGGCCACTTCAGCTTCAATTTCTTCATGATTTCCTGTGTTGCATAACGTCACATCTATATCGAGATTCGGCAAGAATTCAGTAAAGATTTTATTGGTTCCCCCATATGTATCTTTAACTGATATAACCCGGTCCCCTGGTCTTAAAAATGTATGCAGTGTGCTGCTAATGGCTGCCATTCCTGATGAGAAACCAATAGCTGCCTCGGCTCCTTCAAGGATTCTTACTTTTTCTTCTAAAGCTTGAATAGTTGGGTTCGTCATACGATTGTAAATATATCCAGGTCTATTTCCCATAGCAACTTCATGCCACTCATCTACGTCATCGTAATTGTAGGCTACACTAAGCACCACTGGAACTTGAGTTGCATTGTAAGCAAGTGATTCTTTTTCTCCCGCCCATACAGCTTTTGTACCATCTTTTACAGCTTTAAATTTTTGCTCACTCATATATCTCTCACCTCTAAATTTTTATAACTTTACTAACTATATCCTTTTGTTATCCAATTCCAACCAGATATATAATATATTGTATATTGTATATTTTTTATTAAAAACTCCCCCCCTTTGTCTTATATTTGTTACCACTTCTCCTTTTATTTGCTTAATTTTTCTGACCTTAAGTTGATTGGTAAGAATAAGTAGTACATCAGCATGAGTTAATTCCATTAAATATACAATATATTTTATTTTGTATATTGTATATTGTACAGAATAATCAGAAAAATTATTTGTACTACGAATTATACAATGGCCTTATCGCTTTTTCAATGTGTGATTACTCTAATTTTGAAAATATTTTCAAATTGAAATTATCTATATAAATGATTTATAATTTCGACGAAATGTAAGAACTTCTGCTTTTATATTATATATTGTATAATTGATAATATTATCTTTTAACTTAGGGGGAAGAACTATCAAAAACAGATACCACTCACTAAAAGATCATGTATACGATTATATAGCAAAAAGAATTCAGAATGGAACATTGCTTCCTAACCATAAGATAAATGAAGCAGCACTATGTGAGAAATTAGAAGTAAGCAGAACTCCTGTAAGGGAAGCTTTAATACAACTAGCTTCAGAAAATTTACTTGAATACCTTCCCCGAAAGGGATTTATCGTTAAAGAGCTTGATACCAAGAAGAAGCTTGATGTTTTTCAAATTGTTGGTGTATTGGATGCCCTAGCCGCCTCATTATCTGTAGAACATATCACAGAAGATGATATTGAACTAATGGAAAAGTGGGCTAAGCAAATTGACCTTTCAATTTCACAAAAAAACTATTCAGACTATCAAAAATACCAAAACCAATTCCATAAAGTATATATTGATAAATGTAATAACAATACGTTAATTGAACTCCTTGATTCTTTACAAAACAGTTTTGTTAGACAGATTTATTTAAGTAAAGATGAAGAAAAGCTTTTCGCTGTATTAGAGCAAATGAATGAAGATCATAAACAAATTATCAATTACTTAAAACAAAGAGACAGAGAGAATTTAGAGCGACTTATTAAAAATGAGCATTGGAAAATAACTCATGTAGATATGATATAGGAGGTTCTGGTGCAAAAATCATTTGATAGGAAATAAACCTATATTACCTGTTAGTAGAGGAAGAAACGGCAGAAAAAAATCCTATGCTTATCTTTAATATTCCATACGTTCCAGGCGAAATTGAAATTACGGATACGGAAGGAAATAAGTATCAGGAGATTCATGATTAAAAACGAAAAGCACTAAACTTTTAATGAGTTCGGTGCTTTATTTATTTTCATGGTTGATTCCATGCAGCGAGAGACAGATAAAGACTCCCTTGCTGAAAATATCACTACATCCCCACCAAAGAAAAAGTGCCCCGATTGGGACACTCATTCTTTAACCATCGAAGTCGATTTCTAAAATTACATATCCAGAGTGTACAAGACGACGACATTCTTGGCAAGAATCTGCGATAGCACTACCTACAAGTACAAAGTTGTCATTCTGTGGCGGTGAACAAGCTGGTAATAGGCCATCAAATTCTAGGCAAACGACGTGTAGTGGTATATCAGTTCTTATTCTACCATTTTTGTTGACTTTGGCGTAAAAGCAACATTGAACAAGTATAGCAATCACCTCCGTTCTATTCTATCTTCTATTAGTAGATGTAATAGAAGATAGAATAGAAACGGTAAAATAACTATGAAAACAAGAAATGAAGAAACAGTTATAGTTACTTCTTTATAATCCAATCGCTATTGAATTTTCTATAAATCACTTGAGACATGACTTTTTGGCTGATATTTTACACGTAATGAAAAAGCCATGTTCCTGTGGAAGGAACATGGCAATAAACAAAGAGATACAGTGTCTAATCCGATTTTCTACTTTTTTACATGTTTTTTAGGAGAATGCAAGAAAAGCGATAAAACAAATGAGAGTCCAGATAAAATCGTTGCAGCCCAGAATGCATCATTAATCCCAGCCACAGTGGAGAGCTTCATTACCTGCCCATACAGCAGGGCTGTTTCGAGGGTCGTTCCTGTCTGCGCCGAAACATGCGCCAGTGAGGCTAAACCTTGCCCTACCTGTGTAAAGTTTGTATGCAGCACTGGATTCGCTGCGGTCACTTCATTTGCGTAATCAGCTGCATGGAATGCGGATTGCCGTGTCATCACGGTAACCAAAATGGCTGTTCCAATCGAACCCGCTACCGAACGCAGTGTGTTTTGTGCCGCAGTTCCATCTGCAATTTGGTTCATCGGCAAAACGTTCATCCCAGCAGTCAGCATGGGCATCATAATGAATGCCATCCCAAAGGAACGTAAAGTGTACATAGCCATAATATACGCATAGGATGTATCCATCGAAAGGTGTGTATATTCATATGTGCTGTATGTGATGATAAGTAATCCGAAGATTGCTAAAGGACGGATTCCGTATCGATCGAACAGCCTTCCCGCGAATGGTCCCAGGAGTCCCATGAGCAATGATCCAGGAAGCAGCAGCAACCCCGATTCAATTGCTGTAAATCCGCGAATGTTTTGTAAATAGACTGGAAGCAACAGCATTCCGCCATACATGGTCATCGTAATCAGAATGTTAATCAACATGGTAAACGAGAAAGCAGGAATTTTAAAAATCGTCAAATCCAGCAGCTTTGTCTCTGATTTTAATTCCCACATAACAAAGCATATTAGTCCGATCGTACCGATAACCAGCATGCTTACGACCTCAGCACTGCCCCAGCCTTTGGCACCGGCCTCACTAAAGCCGTACAATAGAGTGCCCAAACCGATTGTGGAGGCCACCGCGCCGATTACGTCAAATTTCGGTTTCGATAGCGACTGTTCGATTGTAAAGAAACGTAGTGCTACAAAAAAGATGATCAAACCGAGAGCAAACATACCGTAAAACATGATATTCCACGTATAATTTTGCACGAGCCAGCCTGCAATCGTAGGTCCAACCGCTGGAGCCAAAATAAGCGCGACACCGAGCAAGCCCATAGCCATGCCTCGTTTGGCAGGGGGAAAGAGCATCATGAAAATATTCATACCAATCGGCATTAAAATGCCGGCACCTACCGCTTGAATGACACGCCCTGTCATCATAATCGGGAAGTTGGTTGCCACTGCGCAAACGATGGAACCAACTGTAAAAAACATCATTGCAGCCAAAAAGAGCTTTCGATACGTAAACGTCTGCACCAAATAAACACTAATTGGAACCAAAATCCCGTTCACAAGCATAAATCCAGTGGACAGCCATTGGCCAGTGGTTGTAGACATATTAAACTCAGTTATTAGTTCTGGTAGTACAATATTAATAACGGTTTGGTTTAAAATCGAGACAAACATGCCAATGATAAGGATGGTTAACATAACACCTGCATTCATAGCAGGCTGTTCTGCTTCTGCTGGCGCAGACGCTCGTGTTTGCTTTTTCTGCTCAGGCATTGAAACTGGCTTTTCTACTTCTTCAATCATTGTGGTGGCTGCGCTTTGCAACACCTGCACGGAAGAATCATCATCCTGAGGTAATGTTATTTCCTCCCGCTGATTTACTATTTCTTCAACAGATTCATGCTCTGCTATCAGTTCTGTCTCATGATCATTCCTTTTACGACGAATCATCATGTTAATAACAGCAAATACAATGACACAAAAAACAGCATATGCAGCAATTATTGTTGAGGACATACAACCTCCCCCTTACTTATGAATACGGACTGACACATTCATCCCAGGCTCGATATTCACAGATTTTGTATGATCTAAAGCAATTTTCACTGGAATCACTTGCGCAACCTTCGTATAGTTTGCTGTCGTACTTCCAGATGGAAGTAGGGAGAATGTATTCGCTGTTGTTAAGCCAACTTGCTCTACTGTCCCTGTTAATGTTGTATTTGGAAACGCATCTACGTACACGTCTACATCCTGACCTTTTTTCACATCATCAATGTCTGTTTCTTTAATATTTGCTGTTACATACATGTTGTTCATGTCATATGCGTAAGCCAATGGAGAACCTGCACCAATAAACGTATTTTCTGTTGCGCTGGATTGAACAATAGTTGACTTTGCCGGAACCGTAATATCAATCTGCTGCGTAGTTGTACCATTGCTTGTTAAAACAGAGCCTACTTTATCGCCCGCATTGTATGCATTCCCTGTTGATGCTGTCCATTCCACAAGCTTTCCTGATGCTGGGGATGCGACTGGAATGGCTTTTCCATCAATCTTGGCATTGTCTGTTGTTAAATAGTTTTGTGCTTGGTTGTAGTAATAGTAGCCCAAGAATCCCCCTCCAACTAATACAAGCAAAGTGACAATGTTGACTACGATAAGTCTTCGAAACTGATTCATTCATCCTCTTCCTTTCTATCCTCTTTGATTTATATTGTGAAAACAGTCTATCTCTCGCAGAAACATTACAATTGTCCCTATAAGATTTGAAATGTAAAGACTGTTAAGACACCTTTACCTTTTTGATCAAGCGTCCTTTTATGAAGTTACATCGTAACTCCAATTGACCGGCATATATAAAAGTCGGCCTAACGGCTCCTTTTGCTTTGGGATTCATGGTGAAAACAATGATAAAACTATCCAGTTAAAAATGAATTATGTAGTACGGGACCGAACTATCTGGCTATACGGACGCATGAACGCCTTGTTCATAGCATTCCGTACCTAGTAAATCAAATCATGTAGGGAAAACGTTATGATCTTTTGCATAATGTAAGCCACTCTTGATTTTCTCCAGTAGATCCATCAAAAGCAACTGTTCCTCTTTGGTCGTCTTCGAGAAAACGTTTGTAATATAGGTACCATAAAGGGGAGTCAATGTGTTCACGACTTGCCTTCCTTTTTCTGTTACATGAATTGCTGTTTTTCTCCGATCCTCGGGCATGCTCTTTCTAATGAATTCATCCTTTTCAAGCCCATCCAGCAAACCCGTTATGGTGGAACGAGTAACTCCTGCATAATCAGCTAACTCTGAAGGATTAAGAGGACGCTCATGATTCAACAAAGATAATAAGATTTTATACTTTCGATCGGATAGTCCGAAGTACGATAGCTTGGAAGTCAGTTCATGTTCTACTTCATGTGTGACTCGGATTAACTGAATCAATAC
>NZ_AUMR01000068.1 GCF_000430785.1 Ectobacillus panaciterrae DSM 19096 | reverse complement strand
AAGCATTTTGTTATAGACGAAACGAACACAGCCAAAGGTTTTTGCAAGAAGAACACATTGTGCGGCTGTCGGGTAGATTCGGAACTTATACGCTTTGTTTGCCATATCATTTCACCTCGCTTTACGATTGTTTGATAAACCGATTTTACCATAATATGTAACACAAAACAAGAACAAATGTTCTTCGGTCTTGCACCTAACCGAAATTCATCTCCCCCTTACCGTTGGGCTACACCCTTCACACGCTTGAAGAGAGAGACTTCTTTCGGAAAGTCGTTAAAAATCCTCTCTAATCTACCCAGTCGATAGAATCTTCCACCTTTTTAGTGAAAGTAATTACCTCTTCTATACTCATACGCTCTAAAGCAAGCTGCAGCTTCATTTACATCACCCTCTCTCACAAATAAACCGATTTAGTAAATCGATTTCACATAATTGTCAATTTTATGTCGGTTTAAAAAGATGAAATTGTTTTATTATTTATATAATATTAATTTTCAGTTAATTTAAGGAGTGTTATTATGTTATGGAATCATCGTAAGTATAAAAAATCATTTGAAGAGCTAGTGCAAGAGAATAAACAAAAATTACTTAATGATAAACAGGCACTAGAAAAAATTGAAAAGCGTCTAGAAAAACGCCATGAATTTACAAAGACAAAGCTAGCTTAACAAAGCTAGCTTTGTTTGTATTTTTATAGAACTATATATGAGCGAATGATAATTTTGACATTTCCATGTGTTATGTGCAACCAAAAGGGAGTATCGTATGCTTCTTCTCTCTAGTTTACCCTTGCATGAAACCACTACAAAGACTTGACCGCTTCTGCACGTCTTTTGATCTCTCCCCACTATCAAAAGACGGTTTTTTTATTCACTTGTATATAGTAAATGTTATCCCATTCCAAATTTTACTTATGATATGCTTCACTGAACATTCCCTAAGCACATAGCTAACTTTGAGCATAAGACCTTTAATTTTCGTTTTGTGAATGCCATAAAACTTTAGCTTAATAGGCATGGGCAACCCCCTTATGAGATATATTAAAATCACGCACATGCTCATTATTGATTTTCCAACAAATGGTATATACTATTAGATACACTATTAATTAACTAAAAATTAACAATTATCACATTTATTAGAATGGAAAAATAAGTTAAATTAATAGAGAACTTAATCTAATAATGCATTTTGGGGGAATGTATATGAAAAAAAACAAATGGGGAAATGTTTTACTAACTGCTTCACTCGGATTTGGATTATTAAATTCTGTCATTCCAAGCAGCTTCGCTGAGGGGCCAACTGATCCGGCACCTGAAATACAAGCGACAGTTATCAACAGTAATGCTGGTAAAAAGGTACTTGTCGATAACACACATGGACAAACTGCTGGCGCAGCAGATTGGGTCATTAATGGAGGATTCTCTGATTTCGGTAACGGATTGGCAAATGACGGTTTTTATGTGAAAGAGCTTCGTAAAAATACACCCATTACATATGCAGACTTGCAAAACTACGATATGTTCGTACTGCCAGAAGCTAATATTCCTTATAAGAAGTCAGAACAGGATGCCATGCTGCAATATATACAAAATGGCGGAAGCATCTTCTTCATCGCGGACCACTATAATGCAGATCGCAATAAGAATCGCTGGGATGCCTCGGAAGTATTCAATGGCTATCGACGCGGTGCTTGGACAGACCCCGCTAAGGGAATGACAACAGAAGAAGCCTCTTCTCAAGCTATGCAAGGAGTAGAGAGCTCCGATTGGTTAGCTTCCAATTTCGGTGTTCGTTTCCGTTACAATGCTATTGGGGATGTAACAGCCAACCAGATTGTATCCCCTGATCAATCCTTTAATATTACTCAAGGCGTTTCCACGGTAGCGATGCATGCAGGCTCTACATTGGCTATCGTTGATCCGAAAAAAGCAAAGGGAATTGTCTACTTGCCAACAAACATTCCAAAATGGGCGAATGCAGTGGACCAAGGCGTGTACAACGGTGGCGGAGTAGCTGAAGGGCCTTACGTGGCCGTTGCAAAAATCGGTTTGGGAAAAGCGGCCTTCATCGGCGACTCTTCTGCCGTAGAAGATGCTACACCTAAATATGTACGCGAAGATACAGGCCAAAAGAAAACGACCTATGACGGGTATAAAGAACAAAACGATGCCAAGCTTTTAAACAATATCACAGACTGGCTGGCGCAAAAAGAGAACTATACAAGTTTAGATCAGGTAGCTGGTTTACAGCTTGATCAACCGACGGCTCTTGCTTCTTTTGAACAACCGAGTCAATCTGCCGAGCCTAAGGCAGAACCGTGGGCAGCACCTCCGGCAGGCTACAAATGGTACGATCCTTCTACTTTCAAGGCTGGATCATACGGCTATCCAACAACAGTTATAACCCAGAACGGATACGGCTTTTCACACCCATCCGTGCTTCCGAATTCCCGAACATTTCAAATCACTGTATATGCGAATGGATTAACGCCTAACACAACTTATAACAACTATTCTGTTGGCATTTACACAGGCAGCGGCTTACAGGTAGCTAAGATTCAAAACACTGACGGAACTTGGCCCTTATCTTACGGCTACAGCGCTGCCTTCTCCCTCACAACCGATAGCAACGGACATGCAGAAAAAGTGCTAAATGTCCAAATTCAGTCTGGTACAGTCGGGTCGGGTAACCTGCGTCTGAGACAAGGAACTACGGCTAAGGTTACAGAAGCGGTAACTATTAATTAACTCTAATTAATGTAGAACAAATCACCTTATGAACGCTTAGAGCATAACAAAAAGGCTTCCTCACTCTGAAGCCTTTTTGTTATGGGTTGTGTGTGAAATGATAACATTTCACATCCTTAGGATATCCAAGATTAATTAAATTATACAGACTTCCTTTATCCTATGTTCAACTCTAGGTTCATTCATATAAACAAGATGTTTTGAACTTCGATATCAGTTTAATTTAATAAACCAAGTTAAAGATCGCTTTAATATGTGACAAATATCGAACGTTACTTGCATCTTTCATTAGGGATGCTGGTAGCCCTTTAAGTGGAGTTGAGTTCGCTCCAATTGTGGCAACAGCATCTTTACGGCCCAAGCTTGCAAGTGTTCCTGAGTTTACTGGGGTAAACTCTTTAAATGATTTGTTTTCCAAGTATGCGTATAGATTGTAGCCAATAAGTTCCCCCATTTGCCAAGCAATCTGTGCAGTAGGCGGGTATGGACGGCCATCTGGCCCGAAGAAAACCGCACTGTCACCTGCAACAAATACGTCTTTATGAGAAGTAGATTGAAGATATTCATTAACGGTTGCACGTCCACGATTCACTTCAAGACCTGATTCACCTACCAGAGGATTACCTTGTACTCCACCCGTCCAAACGAAAGTATTTGTTATAATCTTTTGGCCATCCTTCAAATCAATGACATTTCCCTCAACATTGGTTACAGGAAGACCTGTTAAGAATTGAACGCCACGCGCTTCTAAGCTAGCAGTTGCGCGTTCAATTAAATGATCTGGTAAAACTGGAAGAATTTTCGGACCCGCTTCTACAAGCAATAGTTTCACTTCTTTAGGATCTACGCCATAGCTTCTAGCTAGCTCAGGAAGCTTATCGGCAATTTCACCAACTAACTCAACGCCGGTTAATCCACCACCACCAATTAAAATGGTTGCATCAGCTTCACTTTTGGTCTTCGCATATTCACGAATACGATCTTCAATATGTTTATGAATTTTGACAGCATCCGCTACAGATTTTAGCACGAAGCTATATTCTTCAAGTCCTGGAATACCGAAGTAAGCGGTTTTGCTTCCCAAACCGACAACAAGAGCATCATATGTTAAAGTGAAGCCACCTGAAAGTTTCACTTCTTTATTATCTACTGAAAATGAATCAACCTTTGCGATCTTAAGATCGATATCCTTCCCTTTGAAAAGCTTTTCCAATGGTATGGCTATGGCTTTTTCAGCAATGCTTCCTGCTGCAAGACGGTGTAGTTCTGTGATGATTTGATGTGTTGGGTACTGATTTACCACGGTAACTTGTGCATCAGCCTTACTTAAATATTCGCGAACGGTTAAAGCAGTTAGAAGTCCGCCATACCCTGCGCCTAAGATAACAATATGTTTTGACATAGTTTATCCTCCGTCCTTACTAATTAAATGTAAAAGAACTATCTTTGACTGTTGCGTTCTCCAGTGATTTGAAGATAAGCATTTACGAAACGGAAAAGCTTCTGTGCTTGTGGATCTTTTAGCATCTTTAACAGGCCAAAAAGACCGATAACTTCATTGCTTTCCTCTGCACGATCTTTCGCTTCTATAGCAGTTGCCGCGATGTTTTTCACAGTGTCTTTTACAGGTTCTACAATTTCTTGAATCGCTCCAACAGTATCATTCTTTAATACTTCATCAGTAGCAACTGATTGAGCAAAATCATAAGACTTAGTCAAAATACTTACGATTTCAGTCAATTTTGGCAATTGCTTCACTAAGGCAGTCAAGGATTCCTGAACCTCTGGTTTTAATAGCTCTTCAAGTACATCAAGCTGTTCTACGCGGGCAGACAATTTTAGTGATTCTTGTTCAGGCTTTGTTTGAGTGATTGTTTCCGACATATCCAATTCTCCTTTACGATAAGCAATACTGTTTAATTTCGGGCTTAAAGGGAAATTCATAAAATTTTACAAAAAATCACAAAAATAATAAAATGGTTTATTAAAATAAAGATGCTTTTAAACTTATCATTACCAGTAAATCTTTATTTATGTTCTTTCTTTAGATCCATTGAAAACTTTGAAGGAGATATAAAAATCACCTAATTTGAAATAGTAAATTCAACTCTTGTTTCACCTTGATATAGGTCTCATCGACTCTCCAGGAATCATTTGTCGACCGTACTCTTTCATCTGATTTAATAGTCTTTTCTCACAAGTAGTAAACAACATTCCACATGACTAGTGTGCTGAATGTAGAACATGATTAAGATAAAGAATGTAGCGTTGTTTACAATAATGGTACCACCTCAATTACTTATGCTTGGTTCAGCGTAACATTGGAAGCGGCAAAAAACTAATAAGCCGAGGCAGGATTACCTCAGCTTATTAGTTCTTTTTTATATGAGTCATTGTCTTTATCCGATAAGCAATTACAAATATTGTAAATTATTTCATCTAAAGAACACTTTGTCTACATTGTATTTCGCCTGAAGTTTATTAATAATATATGTTTCGTAAATGTCTCTTTCTGTGGGATCTTCCACTAAACATATATCAATTTTATACACTTCATCTCTGTACATTTTAATTGGTGAAGCAGTGTCCTCAAAATGCTTTTTAATTCTTTGCCTTAATTTCCTTGCTTTTCCAACGAAAAGAAGCTCGTCATTTATATTATAAAACAGGAAAATGCCGCCTTTATCTCTTGGAATCAAGTGGAAATCAATGAACCCATGAATAGGCTTTATTACCGGCTCATTTTCTTTGAGTGATTGTTGTCGCTCTGTAATGGTAATGTCCGGTACAGGTATATCAATTTTTATCACGGTAGGTCACGTCCTCTTTTTGTATAGAAATAAATGATATCACAAGTATAAAAGAAAAACCATAATAGCTTTATTCCGCATTGTTTTATTAATCATCTGATCGTTCTAGTGCTCCAGCTACATCATAGTGACTAAGGTCGATTTCTGTTGGTTTGCCAAGAGCAAGCTTTGCAAGCTCAGACCCTAGGTAAGGTCCTACTGTTAACCCTGAAGCACCGAGCCCATTGGCGATTAACAGCCCTTCATACTTGGGCAATGCGCCGATCACAGGAAGAAAACCTGGCGTGAACGGCCTAAATCCTACCCTTGTTTCAAGCATCGTGCTATTCGCCAGACCCGGAGCAACTGACAGCGCTTTATCAAAAATTTCATGGAGTCCGCCTGCTGTCACCCGGCAGTCGAGTCCGGTCCCATTTTCATGTGTTGCCCCTACCACCGCCCGACCGTCTTCAAATGTGAGAATGTACTGATCATTTGGCGGCATAACAACTGGCCATCTGCTAGTATCCATGTCTGGTATGTGGAGATGAACGATTTGCGCTTTTTGATAAGTCACTAAAAAATTAACCCCCAGCGGTTGCAATAACTCGTTTGCCCAAGCACCCGCTGTTACAATAACCTGATCAGATCGTAACGTCCTCCCCTCTGTCTCAATTCCAATGACTTGGTTGTCTTGACAGGCTAATGCGGCATCTCCTTGAAGAATGGCAGCTCCATGCTTTCTGGCAGCATTCACAAGAGATTGACGAAGAGCTCTTCCATTTACACGAGCCGCACCGCTTATATGAACAGCACCATACTGTTCTGATAAAGGCGGAAATAAAATTTTAGTTTCGGCCGGCGATAAGCGAGTAATTTCACCGATTTCCGGAGCATCCTGACGCCGTTTATGCGCCCTTTCCTCCATTTTATCCAGTTTTTCATCCTCTGTATGAAGACTAATTGCGCCTACTCGTTTATAGCCTGTATCCGTTTCACCATCTGCTTCCAATTGCTTAATCAAATCAGCATAGTATTTGGCCCCGCCTTTTGCTAATTTGTACCAAGTTTGATTACGGCGTTGTGAAAGCCAAGGGCAGATGATCCCTGCTGCTGCATCAGTCGCCTGTCCCTGATCTTGACGATCAACCAATGTAACATTTGCTCCTTCCTTGGCGAGGTGATACGCGGTAGATGCTCCAAGAACTCCGGCTCCAACTACAATATACGTTTTCATAAAAAACACCTTTTCTGTTTTGATTCTTCAATTATATATCTATTTTACCTTAACATAGCAAATCATATAATCATGGACTACAGCAAACTTTTTAGAGTCATTTTTAGTAGAATTTTTCTTCCATATCAACTCTCGAATACAATTTTCTTCTCCCAAAATCTCATCTATTAGCTTTTTTAAATGTATTTGTTCATTAAGAAGTAATGTTGCATGAGTGTTAAAGGAAACTTAAACACAAGAAAGAGCATCCACACAATCCTCTTTGCAGATGCTCTAATCAGGCATACCATTATAATTTCTATAGTTCGCAATCACTTATGATGATGTTCACTTGAATTTATCCCTAGCCTAGATATCAACCTGTATTTCGTAATCCTGCAGCAATACCATTGATAGTAAGTAATACCTCACGTAACAATTCGTTAGCATCGTCATCCTTCTCTGTTCTTTGACGAAGCTCTGAAATTAGTTGAACTTGAAGAAAATTCAACGGGTCAACATATGGATTACGAAGGCGAACCGATTCTTTAATATTTGGAATATGATCAAGCAAATCGGCTTGCTCTGTAATTTGTAAAATTATTTTTTTCGTTTTATTATATTCTTCCATAATTTCATGAAAAATCCTTTGTTCAATCGTTTCCTCTTTGACCATGTTGGCATACTCTTTTGCTGTTGTTAAATCAGCTTTTGTTAAAGCCATTTGCAAATTGTCGATTGTCGAACGGAAAAACGGCCATTTTTTGTACATATCCTGTAATAAACTCAAACCGTCTTGTTTCTCAGCAAAATATTGTAATCCAGTTCCAGATGCAAACCAAGCGGGAAATAATTGACGGCTTTGCGTCCATGCGAATACCCAAGGAATGGCCCGTAAGTCTTCAAACCGCTCACTTCCTTTTCGGCTCATCGGTCTCGAACCGATATTAAGAGCACCAAGTTCAAGCAACGGAGTGGCTTGTTTGAAATAAGTCAAGAAATCCGGATCTTCAAAAACGAGTGATTGATACTTTGTTAAAGCATGATCTGAAATTTCATCCATTGCGTGTTCCCATGCTGCACAACGGGAATGATTTTGTTCCGCTTCATTTGAAACATGCGCAATAGCTGTAAGCAACGTAGTGGTTGCTTGTTCAAGACTGCGATAAGCAATTTCAGGAAGGAGATAACGAGAGGATAAGACTTCTCCTTGTTCCGTGATTTTTACCCCATCTCCTAATGTCTCTGCAGGCTGTGACAAAAGGCTGCGATTCAGAGGACCACCGCCGCGTCCCAAAGAACCGCCGCGTCCGTGGAAAAACTTTAAGCGCACATCATATTTTTTAGCCATATCATGAATTTCTTGTTGTGCTTTGTAGAGTTTCCAGTTGGCTGTAAGTGTACCGCCATCCTTGCTGCCATCAGAGTAACCCAGCATGATTTCTTGCAAATCGTTACGAACAGATAAATGCTTACGATATAGCTCCATTTGGAATAATTGCTCCATCATTTTTGGTCCGGCAGTTAAATCATCGATTGTCTCTAAGAGCGGTGCAATATGCAGCTTGCTTACAATCCGGCCGTCTGGATAGACTCGGTATAAACCAACTTCTTTTGCTAAAACGAGCACCTCCAGTAAATCGCTAACAGATTGCGTCATACTAATCAAGTAAACTTCAATTGCACGGTCACCAAATTCCATCTGTGCTCTTCTAATCATTCGAAAGACTTCAATTATTTCTTGTGTTTCCGGCGAGTACGTATCAAAAATTGAAATTAATGGTCGCCGATCCTGTAAAACTTTTGTTAAAACATCTACTTTTTCCTCTTCTGTCAACGCTTTATAGTCAGGAGCAATATTGACGGTTCGGAAAATTTCGGCAATCGCAGATTCATGTTCTCCGCTATGATTTCGGATATCAAGAGTAGCTAAATGAAATCCGAACAATTCCACTTGTCGTCTCAATTTTTGGAGCAATTTTAATGAATATCCATTCGGATGATGACTTTCAATACTTTTTTGAATGATAGATAAATCATGGAGCAATTCATCGGAAGACTTGTATCCGATATCGCTTCGACCAACATGTTCCAGTTTCTCAAGCATAATGGTCACTTTGCAGCGATATATTTCATCTGCATTTCGCCACTTTTTTCTTCCTTCCAGCAAGCTCATTTCTTTTTCGACTGTAGCGATTAGTTCATCGCTTACTTGCACTCTTTTTGTAGAATGACTTAATCGCTTCATTAATTCTTCAAGAGAAGCTCTATATTTTTGCAAAGCTAAGTGACGTTGTTTTTCTAACGTTCTCCACGTCGTTTCCGCGGTTACATTTGGGTTTCCGTCACGATCACCGCCAATCCAAGAACCAAAGCGAAGAAAAGTAGGGACATTCAATTTTTGATTGTATGTCTCAAAAAGCAAGTCTTCTAAAGACTGATGAATTTGCGGGAGCACGTCAAATAAAGTTTCATCAAAATAATAGAGTCCATTTGCCACTTCATTCATGACGGTAAGCTTTTGATCCCTTAATTCGTCCGTTTGCCATAAAGCTGTGATCTCATTGAATAAGCTCTCTTCAAGCGCTTTTCTTTCGCGTTTTGTGCATGGCTGATCCAGTTGTTTCAACACATTGGCGATACGCTGGTGAATTTGCAGCACCGTTCGTCTTGTTGCTTCTGTTGGATGAGCTGTAATAATCAGTTCAAGCGATAACGTTTGTAACAAGCCAGCAACCGTATCAACTGAAATTTGATTTTCAATTAAAGATGTAACACCGTCTTCGAGAGAACCGGGTTGAATCAATTCATTCTCCTGATACTGATATTCACGGCGGCGTCTAATTCGGTGATTTTGTTCGGCAATATTGACAAGCTGTAAGTAAATAGAGAAAGAACGAATGATATTTTGTCTTAACGGTGGTTTCAAATTGCTGATTTCTTCTTTTAATTTTACGTAATCTGAAGAATCGTTTCCATCTCGTAGTGATTTTGCTATCATACGAATTTTCTCTATCTTATTAACTAAAGCTTGTCCCCCTTCATGAAGGAGAACTTCGTCCAATATATGTCTTAGAAACTTCACATCTCGTTGCAAAGAATCGAGTTGACCTTGCTCCTTCACCGAAAACTGTAATGTCATTGTATTCACAACCCTTCAAAGTGGTAATTTATTTTCATGTTCTTTGAGTGAATGATAATTTCGACATTTCCATGTGCTATATGCAACGAAAAGGGAGGATTATATGCTTCTTCTCTCTAGTTTACCTTTGTATGAACCACTACAAAGATTTGAGTGCTTCTGCACGTCACCGGATGACCTCTCCCTACTATCAACGTTTTTTTATTCACTTGTATATAGGTTATTTGAATTCGCTGCATAATCTCCAAATTAGCAAGTTATAGCTCTATGTTTCTAGCAAATTATTTTCGCACCAGAACCAAATTAAACAATAAGAGTCGTTTGTTTTATAAATGTATCCTTTACAAAGCTCTCCACTTCCTCAGACGTTGTCATATTTAAAATTTGTTCCATAACTAAGTTTATTTCTGCTTTTGATAACTTAAGAACCTGACTTTTTGCTCGTAAAATGGAAGTAGCACTCATAGAAAATTCGTCTAATCCTAAACCAAGAAGAATAGGGATAGCGATTTCGTCTCCCGCCATCTCACCGCACATGCCTGCCCATTTTCCTTCTTTATGGGCTGCGTCGATGACATTTTTGATTAAACGAAGGATGGCTGGATTGTATGGCTGGTACAGATAAGAAACACGCTCATTCATGCGGTCTGCTGCCAGCGTATATTGAATTAAATCATTTGTTCCAATCGAGAAGAAATCGACTTCTTTTGCAAACAGGTCAGCCATCACAGCGGAAGATGGGATTTCCACCATCATGCCTACTTCAACGCCTTCCGCTACAGTGGTACCTTCGCTTTGAAGCTTCTCTTTTTCTTCCATTAAAATAGCTTTTGCTTGCCGGAATTCATCAAGTGTAGCAATCATCGGGAACATAATTTTTAAATTGCCGTATACACTTGCACGTAATAACGCTCGAAGCTGTGTACGGAACATATCTTGCATTTCTAAACATAGACGAATCGCACGGAATCCCAGGAATGGATTCATTTCCTTTGGAAGTTCTAAATATGGAAGCTCTTTATCGCCTCCGATATCAAGAGTGCGGACAACAACCGGCTTACCTTCCATTCGTTCTAATACCGTTTTATACGCGTCAAACTGCTCTTCTTCTGTTGGAAGTGTGTCGCGCCCCATGTATAAAAATTCAGTACGGTATAAACCGACGCCCTCACCGCCATTTTCAAGTACGCCTTTTACATCATCAGGCGTACCGATGTTGGCAGCAAGCTCCACGTGATGTCCGTCAGATGATACTGTACGCTCATTCACAAGCTTGGCCCACTTTGCTTTTTGAGCTTCGTAAGCAGCTTTCTTATCTTCGTACACCTTCACAACATCTTCGGTTGGGTTGACGATTACTTCGCCGTCTAAACCGTCGACGATGACTAATGTTCCGTTTTCGATATCAGCTGTTACCGTCTTCGTACCAACAACCGCCGGAATTTCCATGGAACGTGCCATAATCGCTGAATGCGATGTACGTCCGCCAATATCCGTTGTAAAACCTTTTACATATTTGCGGTTTAATTGGGCGGTATCAGAAGGCGTTAAATCTTCTGCGATAATCACTACTTCTTCTGAAATCATGCTTGGATTGGCAATCGTCACACCTAAAAGATGCGATAACACGCGTTTTGTCACATCACGAATATCGGCAGCACGCTCTTTCATATATTCGTTGTCCATTGCTTCAAACATGTTCACAAACATGGTGCCCACTTCGTTTAAAACAAATTCTGCATTGACTTGCTCGCTCTTAATTTTGTCTTTGATTGGCTGGATCAATTCCGGGTCGCTTAACACCAGAAGATGGGCAGCAAAAATTTCTGCTTTATCCTCGCCAAGTTCTTTACGGGCATGCTCCTTGATTCCTTCAAGCTCTGATTTGGATGTTTCGATCGCTTGTTCAAAGCGTTCTACTTCCTGGTCTGTATTCGTTACTGCTGTTTTTTCTACAATTAACTCTGGATTTTCTAAGCGAAAAGTTTTGGCAATGGCAATGCCTGAAGAAGCTGCAATCCCTTTAATTATGATGGACACTGTTTGATTAGCCCCTTTCTTTCTCATGTTATGTTTTCGATTAAACTTATTTTAAAAATATGATTTATATGGATAGGCTTCTAGCTAAATGGTAAACAGACAGATCAATCGCATGCTTATCTTTTGCTGCTTCTTCAAAAGGTGCATGAATCAGCTGACCATTTTTCCACCCAACCATGATCCCTTTTGCGCCTTCCACTAATAAATCGACAGCTTTTGCGCCCATCTGACTGCCCACCATCCGGTCATAAGCAGTAGGGGATCCTCCGCGTTGAAGATGCCCCAGTACAGTTACTCTTGTATCGAACCCTGTTTTCTCTTCAATCAGTTGGCCAACATCTGTCCCTTTACATACTCCTTCAGCGACCACAATAATGCTATGCATTTTTCCACGTTTATGTCCTTTCTGAATCCGTTCGATTACATCATCTATATCATAATTGTCTTCTGGAATAATAATGGATTCTGCACCAGCGCACATTCCTGCCCATAGGGCAATGTCCCCTGCATCGCGGCCCATGACCTCAATGACATAAGTACGTTCATGAGAGGAAGCCGTATCACGAATTTTATCAATAGCCTCCACAGCTGTATTAACAGCTGTATCAAATCCAATCGTATAGTCCGTCCCTGCAATGTCATTATCAATCGTTCCAGGGATGCCAATTGTCGGGAAGCCTTGGGCGGTTAATTTCCCTGCACCTTTGAAAGATCCATCCCCCCCCATCACGACCAATCCATCAATGGCAAATTCTTTTAGGTGCGCTAACGCCTGGTGCTGTCCTTCCACTGTCTTGAATCTCTCACTGCGTGCACTTCGTAAGATAGTTCCGCCTCGGTGGATAATATCACCTACACTTCCAAGATCCATTTGTACAAAATTCCCAGCCATTAAACCGTTATATCCATTTCGTACGCCATACACTTCTAACCCCTTAAAGATCCCTCTTCGAACGACCGCACGAATGGCGGCATTCATTCCCGGTGCATCCCCGCCACTGGTTAATACGGCAATCTTCTTCATGCTTGTTTTCCCCCATTCTTTTCTACGTCTTATGTACAAGCCACATTGTATTTGCTTAAAATAAAACGACTTGTTATTTATCAAAGTTAGACTAATTAACACATCGATTTACTTAGACTTGTATTAATTTTGAATGGCTTCCTCTTTTTCACCCACCAGACGCCAATAATAACGGTTCTGGTGCGAAAATTGCCTGAAGTTGAAAAAGACAAAAGGATTCTCCCTCGGAATCCTTTTTATGCTGTCAGGCCAAACAATTGATTCATAAACATCACTTGATATGGGGCAGACTTCTCCCCTAGTTGAAGCTGCCTTTTTTTAACCATATACATCGCTTCCACTTAAATAAGTTTTCACTCGGCATACTATATATGAGTGAATTATAATTTCGACATTTCCATGTGCTATGTGCAACTAAAAGGGAATATTGTATGCTTCTTCTCTCTGGTTTACCCCTGCATGGGCCACGAAAAGGGTTTGACCGCTTCTACGCTTAGTCGGATGCTCTCTCCCACCTAAAAGAAATGTTTTTTTCTAGTTGCATTTATATAGATACACATCCTTTTTAGATTGACAGTATTAATATGTCCGAGTTTAATAGATTTTTTGTACCAGAATCAGTTATGCTTTGTTTAAAGAACCAAATTCACGAATTTTGCCAATAACTGTTTCTTTAATCGCCTCACGACCTGGCCCTATAAATTTGCGTGGATCATATACGTCAGAGTCTGCACTTAATACTTCACGAACTACTTTCGCAAATGAAATTTGATTTTCCGTGTTTACGTTGATTTTAGCTGTTCCTAACGAGATTGACTTTTGAATTTGATCTGTTGGGATGCCTGTACCACCATGTAGAACAAGTGGTATACCGATTGTTTTACAAATTTGTTCCATTTCTGTGAACCCTAAGTTCGGCTCACCTTTGTAAGGTCCATGAACAGAACCTAACGCGGGCGCAAGACAATCGATGCCAGTAAGCTTTACTAACTCTTCACATTCTTTTGGATCTGCGTAGATAACACCTTCTGCAATCACATCATCTTCTTGTCCACCAACAGTGCCTAGCTCAGCTTCAACAGATACACCACGCTCATGAGCATATTCAACTACCTTTTTAGTTGTTTCCACATTTTCTTCAAATGGATGGTGAGACGCGTCAATCATAACCGATGTAAAACCAGCATCAATGGCAGCTTTGCATTTTTCGAAACTAGAACCATGGTCTAAATGGATTGCTACAGGAACAGTGATATTCATTTCCTCGATAAGAGCTTCCACCATGGCTGTTACTACTTTAAAACCACCCATATAACGAGCAGCACCTTCCGATACACCGAGGATAACTGGAGATTTCTCTTCTTCAGCCGCAGCTAAAATTGCTTGTGTCCATTCCAAGTTATTTATGTTGAACTGACCAACCGCATAACCTTCTGTTAACGCCTTATTTAACATCTCTTTCATTGAAACTAAAGCCATATTAATATCCCCCTTAATAAGTTAGACCCAAACTTTTTATTTCCTGTTATGGATTATAATGAAAATCGTCAATACTCCACCACAATAGCTATTTCAGCTTCTAATGGCTGTATATTTGCAGCTATTGAATCAAATCAATTTTTCACAAATGAAATAATTTCCTGCACAGTATGCATTAAGAAAATAGCATCGTCATATAATTTGATAGCAGCTTTGATTAATTAAAGTCACTTTTTAGGATAATTGAAGCTGCTTTTGAGATTATTCAGCAAGGTTTAACACTGTTACTTTTTCCCGCGTCATCGATTCGATGCTCTTACGAATTCCTTGTGCCCCCATACCCGATCCTTTCACACCGATAAATGGAAAATGGTCTGGACCACGTTCTGTACGTCCATTAATTTGGACAGAACCTGTTTCAATCTTATTGGCGATCGCAAATGCTTTATTAATGTCTTTTGTAAAGACACTTGCTTGTAAACCAAATTCAGACTCATTGGCAATGTTGATGGCTTCTTCATCGGATGATACACGGATAACGGGTAATACAGGTCCGAATGGCTCTTCCCAGGCTACACGCATGTCTTCTGTCACATGATCTAAAAGCGTAGGATAAACTAAATTGCGTTCACGCTTGTTTCCTGTTACAAGTGTTGCCCCTTTTTTAATAGCATCGTCAATTAAACCTTGAACAAAATTAGCTGATTGGTCATCAATTAAAGGGACAACCATGCTGCCGTCTTCTGGGGAACCAACAGATAATTTTTCGATTTCTTCTTTTAAAATTCCTATAAGCTCGTTCGCTACACTTTCATGTACTAACACACGCTTAATCGCTGTGCAGCGTTGCCCAGAATAAGAGAATGCACCACTGATAATATGTTTTGCAGCTTCTTGCAAATCTGCATCTTCGCGCACGATCCCAGGGTCTTTTCCGCCGAGTTCAAGTACAAGCGGAACCATTGACGCTTTTTTCGCCAGGTTAACACCCGTATTCGTACCACCTGTAAATGAAATCATGTTGATGCCTTTATGCTCTACTAAGTAATCACCAATCACCGAGCCGCGACCTGTTACTAGGTTAACAAGTCCTTTTGGAAACTCCGCTTTATGAAGAGCCTCAATCATTTTCGTACCGCTAATGGCACCTTGCGTAGCCGGTTTAAAAATTACAGCATTTCCTGCCATTAAGGCTGGTGCCAATTTGGCAGCGGCTAAATTTACCGGATAGTTGAATGGAGGAATCGCCAATACTACACCTAGCGGAACGCGCTGAATGATTGCAATTTTAGATTGAGAACCGCCTGGGAAGCTGTCCCCTCTCATACTTTCACCATGTATATGAAGCGCCTCTTCGACTGTATAGCGAATAAAATCCGCTGTACGTACTACTTCACTTTTGGCATCTTTATAACTTTTACCGACTTCTTTCTTAATAACTTCGGCAATTTCATCTTGCATGTTTACTAGTTCATCTGCCCATTTATATAAATATTTCGCACGTTCTTGAAGGGAGATATCCGCCCATTCTTTTTGCGCTTTTTGTGCAAAATGAATAGCCTCATCCACTTCTTCTTTCGTAATTGCTTGTACTTTCCCAATTGCCTCATAAAGATAAGGTGATTGAATATCAATTGCCTGGCCAGATTTACTTTGTTCCCATTTCCCGTTGATATAAAGCTTATAAGTTGATACGGACGATGATGTTAATGCAGTGAATGTCATAAAGAAACCCCCTTGTAATCATAATTTTAAAGTTTTTTTAAATATGAAATTCAAAATACAATCGACACAGGGCATATTAAGTTCTATGATAGAGGCATTAAGTCCCTGTTGGACAAATTAAGTCCCGCCCGGGCATATTTCGTCCCACTTAGGCATGTTAAGTCCCGATTAGAATAAAAACCTCATACTTATTTTTGTCTATTCTAACAGGATTGTTTTTTTTTCACAATAAATTTTTTTAACATTTTAATTATTAAGAACCTTTTTTTATCGATAACCGCTTTGAATCCTGGTATACATTCTCATAATCAAACACACTTTATAATATCAGGCTGACCATGCTTCCACTTGAATAAATTTTGTTTTTTCATACTGATCACGCACCTTTTTAAAGTAATAGTATCAGTATGTTCAAAATTTAGAGATTAGTTGGAATTAACTTAACGTTTTTGCACTAGAACCGTAGCACTACAAAAATTGATACAGAAATCATCCTTTTGTTTTCGGATCACATTTGTTAGCGATTTCATCGACATGAGAAAGCGCTATTATTGCGGAATAAGATAGAAGAAAGGAAGTTGTCTCCTTCTGTCGAATTGCAAGAGGTGGAAAGGGGGAGGATCAACTATGGTTGATAATGCAGTTCCAGAATTTGTAAGGGATGTTATTAGGTCTACGGATGTTTGTGAAGGTTCTGGCTTATGGGATTCAATATTTAAAGTTATTCGGGTAGAGGCTGTAAAGGAATGGGTTAACTCGGATATTGATAAGAATTTATCGCTCCTAACAAAAGCAATCGACAAAGAAGTCGGTTAATTTATATTGTACAAACGGTTCTGGTGCAAAAAATCTATGGTTTTCTGAACACGCCTAAACAAAAAATTTGATCTTGTGATCAGTTTTTCTTTACATAACATAATTTATCAGTAGTCCACGTATCTATGACTTCATAAAAACCCCTTCAGCTTCGGGTCTTGACCAACTTGCTGAAGGGGTTTTTTGTTCACATTTAAGATGCTTTAAACAGCTTATTTTATGCAGGAATTCTTTACTCATCTTTATATTTAACTACTTCAGAAACAATCCTTTGATAGATGACCAAGCACATAGGGGCTACTATTCCCCCAAGAAATGATAGATATATACGACATGTTGCCTTATTCCTCCTCGTTTCCCCTCCTAGGATGTTCTTTGACAGACATTAGTCATATTATAAGTAATTATCTACTATCCCGGAGCTGTTTTTTCACTAAAGAAACAATCCCAAATATGATGACAAATCCCCAAAATAGATATGGAAACACCTCAAACAAAAAAGTAGATAACATATTATTCTCCTGGTTAATTTGAAATGTATAAAAACATATAAAACCATCTCAAACCAACCAGTCCTCCTCTCTCATTTTATTTTTTAGAACCAATATATATTTTGAAACCTCCAGATTAACAGTTCATCGTGCTAAAACAGTTTCCTGCTTCTACACTCACTGGGGCTTGAAAGTAAGGAACAGACTATACAAGCCTAAAGGTCACGGTTTGATATAGTTTTTTACGATTTTATACGAAATAAAATCAACTGTTCATAGCTCCTTTGTTATGTTTGATTTGTCTATATACTATTCGACATGATTAGTACTTCTCCTGTATATTACATAAATCCTCAATCGCTTTAACATGAATTATCGGTAGTCAATATATCTAAAAGCCTATAAAAATCCCCTCCAGATTGCTAGAGGGGATTCCTTGTTCATATAATCAGTGTTATAAGTAGTTATACGTTTTTGATTAACGATGTCTCTCTAAGGCTAATTTTAATCCAAATCCTATTAAGACAAGTCCTGTTGCTTTATCCATGAATTGATAATTCGTTTGTACGCCTTGCCATTTTTTAATTCCTCCTTGTTTAAATGACAGGTACGCACACGATTTTATGTATATGATTTTTTTCTAAGAATCGTATTGGAGATGAATAAAAAACATTCCCTACAAAGTGTAAGAAACGTTGATTTCATCGCTTTGGTATGCGATATTCAGCTACCAGTGGTCGGGGGCGAACCGGCACTCCAGAGGAACACGATTTTGAGTCGTGCGCGTCTGCCAATTCCGCCACACCGGCATGATATAATACTGTTAAAAAGGCAGCAACCGGATTCGAACCAGTGATAAAGGTTTTGCAGACCTCTGCCTTACCACTTGGCTATGCCGCCATTTCTTAAATGGTGGAGAATGACGGGCTCGAACCGCCGCCCCTCTGCTTGTAAGGCAGATGCTCTCCCAGTGATGCGTTCATCCTGAGCCAGGATCAAACTCTCCATAAAAGTCTAGTCCACTTCCTCAAACTTAAACATTAGAAATCCTCATTAATAAATGCTATCCTTTCTTTACTTTAGAATGATTAAGAAAGGATAGCGTTCTTGCGTCTAAGGGGGGATATCTTGACGGGCAACATATTCTCATCCCCCCCCTTTTTGTAATAGTCTCTCTCTTTTTAATGAGTTATATTGTTATTTGGTGGTTGCGGCTGACCTTGAGCAGGTGCGTACGAGTTTAGCAGTTGCTCCATATCTTGCTGTGCAAGCTGCGGTACTTGATAGTAATGGTGTTTGTTTTGATATATGGAGATTTCATAAGCCATTTCAATGCAGTTTGGAACAGAATCAGCAAGCACGCGACGTACAACCGGATTTGTTACTTCAAGTGCTACCATTGTCTTTAAGGATGCACCAGATTTTACAGCTCCAAGCATGCAGCTCGAAATACATTCGTCTGTAATTTCCGATACAGATTGTATCGGTTTTTTCGGCTGAGTCGCTTTTAAACCATACACGAAGTCATTGTCTTGCTTCATTTTATAGCTTTGTGTTCGTTTTGAAGGATCTTGTCCTGTTTTGAAACATTCTACTGTTATGTTGTATTCATCTTGGATAAATTTATATTGGCGATCAAGAATATCAAGTAATTCTTGGTCTTTTACATGTTGGCGCAATAACATGTACTGATTCAATGTATCAATTGTTCCTGATAGTAATTCATGTACATCGAATACTTCGTGACCACCGTGATTCATCTGTTGAGGTACATTCCCTGTATGCATATTTTGGTGCATTTGTCCTTGCTGATTTTGCATCATTTTATATCTCCTCCTAATGATATTGGTCATAGCCACAGTTATTATGTATCAAGAAACAAGAGTTATTCATCATTAAATATAGGTATTCAATGTTTATTTCTTAACATGACATAAATTTGGTTATTCACGGCGCCCAGTGATTTTACGCCATTTTGTACATTGGAAAGCAATACAATGAATTCATTTCCATTTTGGCTGAAGCTGTTTAGACTGTTCCATCCTGGGAGCACGCCGTGATCAGAGTAGCTTGTGGGATCCCTATATAAACCGAGGGCATAATTCTTGATTAAATTATCATGGGAAATTTTCTCGTTTGGTTCTGAATGTTCCGGAATACCTGACGTGTGAGTTAATAAATTATATAGCTTAATTTGATTTCCGCTTGGAAAATCAGGGATATATTTAGATAAAGGATCTGTTATATTCAACTTCCCATGTTCTTGCAACTGCATAATAGAAGTAGAAATAAATACTTTTGAAATCATACAAGATTTTTCTGCCTGTTGGGCAATTAATTGAGCCATTTCAGCCTGTTCTTTAGTAGCACTGGATTCTAATAAGATATTAGAGCGATGGATAATTTTTTGGAAACTAGGAGTATAATTCTCTATAATTAGGCAAAAAGCATGAAAAAACCTCCCATCACAAAAATAAGAGGCTCATTATACAGAGCAGATTTCTTCACAATACCAATTCTATATGCTAAGCTTTGTTGAAACATGGGTGCGACGAATATGCAACTATGTTTACAGTTTTAATTTGTTAGCCAATGGGAAAGATAATAAGGATAACTTGGAAAGGGAGGAATGAAGAATGGATGTCACATTAACATCAAAGGAAGTCATTACTCAAATCCAGAAGTTACAGAACGAAGGTAAATCTCTACGTAAAAAAGAGGTAAAACAGCTTTATCCTGATTTAATGCGGAGTGCTTTGTATTATTACCCAAGTTGGCAACATGCCGTAGAAGAAAGTAAAGTAGGTTAGAATATCTATTACACCAAGACATTAGAATAACATGAATTCTGTTAACCAAAAGGCCATCCCATCAGGATGGCTTTTTATTTTGTATATATTGCTCCTCACTTCCTATATTAAAAGCTATGGGATAGCGAAGTTCTCTAATAAAGCTGATAAAACATTTACTGCAATTTTTTACTCATGTTGTACCAAATGGCTCCGCCATGCTGAGAACTTGAAACACCAATGTTGAGGTATCCATGGCTTTCATAGAAGCGAATTAAGTTCTCTTTACATGTAAGTGTAATCGTTTCACGTTTATTCACTCTTGCTTCTTTTTCAAGATGTGTAAGTAACTTTGATGCTACGCCTCGTTTTTGAAAATGTGGGGACACCGCTAATCCTAAAATGCTTTGATGACCGCCAGACGCTGGATTTTCCTTTATATCACTAAACAAGTCATCTGTAATGAATGCTGTTTCAATAATTGGTCCATTCACTAAACCCACGATTACACCATTCTCTTCAGCTACAAAAAAACTGTCCGGAATGAACCGAATGCGCTTTTCAATTGCTTCTCTCGTCGCAGCCTCTTCTTTTGAAAAGCAAAGATGTTCAATGACTACAAGTTCAGGTAAATCTTCTATTTTTACATTTCGTATTTTTAACATACCCATTATTCCTCCAAAATTGAATCATTCTCCTAAATTAAATTATATAGTGAAGTGCCTTTAATAAGTTGTGAAAAGCCATTCAAGTGATTCTGGATAGAGTGAATAATAATTGTTTGAGCTTCGATTCATCCTTTTCCGCAAAACTTTCTACAAATGTGTTTATCTCTACTGGAGCGTCTCGATGTAAAAAATAATTATTTTCAATTAATAAATGGTAAGTATTTTGCCATAATGAAAGAAAATACGGGTTTTGTAGCTGTGAACTGAGGGATTCTATCCAGTACGCAAATTCAGACCAAAAGTTATTAGGGGAATTGGACTTAGATTTAAATATATTATTATCTATTGATTCTTGGAGCGATAACATTACGATTTGTTCCGCACACATGATGGATATTTCATAGTAATGCTTAAGGGATGCAGGATCCAATTTTTGCGTTAATACCCGACTAGGAACGATAAAAGGAGGCGGTTCAGATACAAAAGTTCCTTCTCCTTGTCTTGAATCCAAGTATCCTAACAGTTCCAAAACGCGTAGTCCCTCTCGAAGTGATGACCGGCTTACTCCTAATAAAGTACTAAGAGTTCTTTCTGTAGGAAGTTTTGATCTGTTTGATAATTTTTCAGATGTTAAATAGTTAACAATTTGTTTTGAAACTTGTTCAAACGTTCTTGGTAAACGTTGAACGGGATTGAGTTTTATTTTATCCATGTAATAACCTCCGAGTCATTTTCATTGTAATATCTTTATTTTAGCAAAGTAGAAGCGGATAACTCAAAAAATGTGGTAAACTTGATGAAAGTTTTTCTGTAAATCTTATCTGAGGTTAGGAAGTCCTGACACATGCCCGTCAAGCTAAGGGGCATGTGTCTGCCCCCTACCTATACAACTTAATCTGCTCCCGTTAACCCATCCATGAATCGCAAAAATCGGCGCTTCACCATTTATGGTAATTAAAAAAGCGTTCCTGCTATTGCAGAAACGCACCGTTTGGTTGAAGAAAGCCAAAAACATATTAGGTTTAGGCATTTAAATATAGTCAATTTATGATTGCGTTTCAAGCTTCAAATCATTATCTCTTTAATCTAAAGAGTAATAATGATATTATAGTCAGACCTTTTTGTAAAAAAAGATTGTAGATGCTTACCTACCATACAAATTTAATCAGCACTGTAAAACTTAAAGCTCATTATTCCAGATTTTTATTTCATTTTTATGAAGATGATCAAGCATGGCCAATCGAGCTTCAGCCGGATTCCTTTGTTTTAAGGCATTCAGAATTCGTTCATGTTCTACATGGGCCTCTTCTAAATATAGTTTTGATAATTTCTTCGATTGATTTTTAGTAATTTTAAGAGCTTCCATGAATTTGGTGGACATGGAATCAAATATGTTCTCATAAATTGAGTTACCAGATGAAATGAGAATTAAATAATGAAAGCGGAAATCTTCCTCAATCCCAATTTCTCCCTTACGATTCACTTCAATTAATTCCAAATGGGCATTTTCAATCGCTTCTAATTGCTCATTAGTCGCCCTTTCAGCAGCAAGTGCCGCAGATTCAATCTCTAACCCTCTACGAAACTCTAAGAGTTCTCTTAACACCTGCTTTTCCATTATAAGTTTGCTTGTAATAGGTTCGATTAAGGTACCGCCATTCAGCTCCTTTAGTATACTACCCACACCTGGACGTTTTTCTACAATCCCTTTGGCTACGAGAACGCTAAGTGCCTCTCTAACTGCAGTCTTACTGACCTGAAATATCTCCACAAGTTCATTTTCAGAAGGTAACTTTTCGCCTGGTTTAATATTTTTTTCCTGAATAAACCGTATAATCTGAGAAACAATTTCCTCATATAAGTTTCTTCTCTTGATAACTTCAAGTGCCATATTCAACACCTCCCACTATATTAAAGTTAATATTGTCAGACCTTTTTTGATTTCATTATATCTAATTGTATCTTATATTGTACAATGATACTCATTTGTAAGCAAGTCGGGAAAGGTATGAGTTTATTCAAGATGCATCTTCGGACTTATATGCATCTTCCATATAAATTGTGTGAAGGATATCTTTAATTTAACCAGTTTATTTGAATTAATTAGCAAAAATTGAACTACCCCCACTTTCACTTCGTTTAGAAGTGGGAGATTCCTGCGAACACGAAACGATCGTTTCGTTATCTTAGCAGACTATCCCCGTAGTTCCTACGGTTCAACATGTCCTGTATTACTTATACATATGATTGTCTCTCAAATACGTATAGATGGAAAGTACAAGATTGGATGATTTGATGATGCTCCTTAAAATGAGGGACAAAATCTGTTTAATACTCTTGATAAGAGTTCCAAAAACGTTGGTATTTGAGACTGAATGGTTTCATCTTAAAATGTCATAGAAATCCCATTAAATTTAAATGTGTATCAAAACTTATCTCAAAATCAAAATCAAAATCTCAATTGAAATCAGCAATATTGAGTTTTGAGATTCTCTTAGCGTATAAAAACGTTAAAATGTGCGTGCTACCCCTTATTCGGAATTTTGTACGCTAGGAGAACTTAAACCTAAAAAAAGTCGAATTCCTTACTATTCTAAGGATCCGACTTTTTTAAAAGAGGGTTCTTAACGGTTATAAAAATTGACTAGTATCTATCCTAGTGGAATTTTTCCCTTAACCTGCTTTAACGTTGCTACTATAAGAAAGCTAACAATCACTAATAAGAGCCATGAACTCACCTTTCCTAGATGAACGAGACTCCATGCATCGGTTTGGTTTGGATATTCCCAAGCTCCAAAGAACGTTGCGATATTTTCAGCTATCCATATAAAAAATCCGATGAGCACAAAAGAAAGTGCGAGTGGCATACGGTAACGAGTTCCATCAACCTCGTATGTGACCCATGATTGCCAAAAGACGATAATTACAAGTCCAGATAACCACCAACGAACGTCAATCCAATAATGGTGGGTGAAAAAATTCAAATAAATCGCAGCTGCAAGAGGTAAAACTACCAAAAACGGTGGCCACTTAACCAGTTCAACCTTAAACCTCCTCCACGCCTGGCAAAGATAACTCGCTACACTTGCGTACATGAATCCGCTATACAAAGGTACTCCAAAAATTTTGAAATATCCTTCCTCTGGATAAGACCAGGAGCCCATATGTACCTTGAAAAGTTCAAGAGCAAGTCCAATAAGGTGGAACAATGTGATAACCTTTAGTTCATCCCGTGTTTCAAGCCCAGAACGCACCATCCACCACTGCATCAGAAGGCAGATGATGAGCAGCCAGTCATACCGTGGTAGGAAGGGAAGTGGCATGATTTGTGTAAAAGCCAAAGAGGCAAAAATAACGACAGGAAACAAACATGATAGGGCCTGCTCCCAACCAAAACGAACGAGTTGTTTTAGTGCTCTCATGATTTGTGCCTCCAAAGGTTTTTTCTGAATATATGTAAGTCCTGCTTAGTATAGTAGCTAAATAGATTTAGGGTTATGTACATAGGTTCACCGCCGAATAATTTCTTTTATTTTAAAAGGCTATTTAAAGAAGTTATCTTTAGGTGCAAAGCATTTTGTACTAGAAGGGTAGCGCCACTCCCCACAAGGAATATCCACAATAGTAGAAGAATCCTCCTCATGTAAAATGATACTAAAACCACAAATATCATCCACAAAACGGTTCAAAAAATTATCCATAGCACACTCACTTCCTCTCTTTATGGCGCAACTGTTCGAAGCTCAATACACGCTTCGCTATATGGCTTGATGACTTGTAAAGAATCACGAATTTCCAAAGCTTTTGTGCGGAATTCTACTACATCCGATTCCGATAACTGTGGCTTTTTAAAAAAGGTGTAACTTTGTTGTAGTGAATCTCCTAACTTTCCTGTAGTGAAAAATCTCTTAGATAAGTCTGCAGCACGCATGATGTTACCCCGCTCAATCTGTACATATTGAGAATGTGTGTATGATGATTTCGCAACATACCAAGCATCTCCTGATTCTTTCCCCAGACTTGGAATAAATAAAAAAACGGATAGACAAAAATGTAAGTGTATAGACAGATTGATAACCTAACATAAGAATACAGCAAAAACAGAGATAAAATGAAAAAATCCTCCAACAATAACTAAAAAAAGCCATACCCGAAACGGAGTACAGCCGCCATACGAAACACCTCACAAGAGGATTTGCCTTTTCTTATAGGGGTACAGCCACACATCCATCAACTTAAGATACATTTGGATATAAAAGTTAAGGTTTTCCAAGTAGTTTTTTATTACCTTTTACAGATGTTTTAAAAGTACGCATACCAAATAAACCCGAATGGGTTTATTTTTTAACTATGCTACCTGATGAGCCGGAGTGGTATAATTATAAACAACACCCAAAATATCAAAGACTGTCTTTTTCTCGTACCGATGAGATTTTCGTCCGTTTTGCTGTAGGAGGTTAAACAGACGAAGGAGAACCTTTGATAATTCTTGGGTGTTTTTTTGTAATGCTTGATGAAAAAGTAAGAAGTAATCTTTAATTATGTACATTGCTTTATATTCGCTTAGT
>NZ_AUMR01000067.1 GCF_000430785.1 Ectobacillus panaciterrae DSM 19096 | reverse complement strand
ATTGTACGCTTGCCGCTTCTTAAGTCTTCGGCAATAATTTTCACAAAAACCTCCATGGATGATGTACCGGTCCATGTCACATACGATTCAAAACAGACTGAATCGGTTGTTCGAATCGGATATAAAAAGTCAACTGAATCCGTTGAAGCAGTTACACATCCGCTTCGGCTATGGCGCGCTGCGGAAATGGACGCGACTTGATCCAAATCGCTCATTAACCGACCGCCAAATAATGTATTATGATTATTTACATCGTTTGGGAACACACGACTTGTTCGTATAACTCGGGATTCTCTGCAATATTTTGCTTCCATAAACACATCTCCTTAAAACTAAACCTGCGATTTTGCTCCCTCTGGGAATTAGCCCGGATTCTACATACCGAATCCCAGATTTCACTAAGAACTTTCTTTTGGCTTCTCAGTATGAAACCTAGGTTCTTTTCTAACTGAGAAGCCGATTCAACCTGTCTTATTAAGCTTTTATCCTTCTAATGATAAGGATTCTCGATCTTCCAACATCTCTTTTCCGGCCACGATTCTATGATCGTAAGATAAGGACATATACATCATTGGACGATTTTCGCTTACTTCTAGTGAAACAACAGAACCTCTTACACCCAACCACGGAAATGGGATGCTTCTGCCATTTTTCTTATTCCAACCATATATGCAGCCAAGCGCATGTCTACTTGGTATTGTTGTGACGTAGAGAAAACCCTTTCAAAAGAATCAACAATTTTATTACGTAGCTTTTCGGCTACTTCTTCTTCTGACCAATAATAACCTTGGTTGTTTTGTACCCATTCAAAATATGAAACGGTTACACCGCCAGAGCTAGCAAGCACATCCGGTACAAGTAATACGCCACGGTTTGTTAATATTTTTGTTGCTTCAAGTGTTGTTGGTCCGTTCGCAGCTTCAACAACAATTTTAGCGTTAATACGATCCGCATTCTCGCGGGTAATTTGATTAGAAATCGCAGCAGGAACAAGAATTTCACATTCTTTTTCGAGTAGCTCCTGATTCGTAATGACGTTTGTAAATAAATTTGTTACTGTACCAAAACTATCGCGGCGCTCAAGCAAATACTCAATATCAAGTCCTTCAGGATCATAAAGCGCACCATGTGCATCAGAAATACCAATCACTTTTGCTCCTGCATCTTGCATAAATTTCGCAAGATAACTTCCTGCATTCCCAAACCCTTGGACAATAACGCGCGCACCCTCTAATTGGATTCCTCTTCGCTTCGCTGCCTCTTCAACGCAAATTGTAACTCCTGTAGCTGTTGCTGTTTCACGTCCTTGTGAACCGCCAAGCACGATCGGCTTTCCTGTAATAAATCCTGGCGAATCAAATTCTTGAATGCGGCTATACTCATCCATCATCCATGCCATAATTTGCGGATTTGTAAATACATCTGGTGCAGGAATATCTTTCGTCGGCCCGACAATTTGGCTGACAGCACGCACATATCCTCGACTTAAACGTTCTAATTCAAACATTGACATGCTGCGAGGATCACATATAATTCCACCTTTTCCGCCGCCGTACGGAAGATCAAAAATGCCGCATTTTAAACTCATCCACATCGACAACGCTTTTACTTCCTCTTCGTTTACTTCTGGATGAAAGCGTATTCCTCCTTTTGTAGGACCAACAGCGTCGTTATGTTGAGAACGGTAACCGATAAACACTTTAATAGAACCGTCATCCATTCGAACAGGGATACGTACCGTGAGGAGTCTAAGCGGTTCTTTTAATAGTTCATACATCGCATCGTTATACCCTAACTTTCGAACCGCCTCTTTTATGATAGACTGCGTTGAACTTAATAAATCTAATGCTTCATTTTGTGTGTCATCTTGTTTTTGAACTTGATCATTATTTACAGGAAAAGCCGTTTTCATTCTCTCCACCTCTTAAGTTATAAATGTTTTACACTACAAATAGCCTATAATTTTTTAAACGCTTTCATAATTACTTCTAATTAAAAACGCAACTTTAATTTATAACCAAGACTACATAATCAAACAAAAAACTACAAAACATTTTTTTCTTTTTAAAATTAAAAAAAGTCCTCGGCATATGCCGAGGATAGAATCCAGATTACGCGCCTGGAGCAAGCGAAGCTAACCACGATCCAAGATGCGTGAAGCCTGCTGCGGCTGCTGCTGTTACGACAAATACGATAACTACGAACACAATCGACTTGTTTTTAGTAAAGCCGCCGGCAATCTGCAGACCAAGCGCCATGGCGATGTAGGCCCAGATTGCAAAAATATCAAAGGAGGAAGCGATGCTGGAAAGCACTGTTCCTTTTTCAAACAGCGGCGCCAAGCTCGTGTATTTCAGCTCGGTTCCGCCGAGTACCGCCATCAAAATCGTGTTGGCAATACCGCCGACTACACTGATAACACTTGTATACACAGTGATGGCAAGCAGCTTGGAATATGTAATATCACTGCCCAAAATCATCGCAAGAATTTTATATAAAGCCGCGATAACGAAGTAGGCGATAATAACACCAACGACAACGGCGACAACACCAAATGCAGTGCTCACCCATAGAGGCACTTGCACATCTGCAGGAGCTTGTTCACGAATCGTTAAATATGTTACTGCGGCCCCCATTATGGCTTGAATGATGATTAAAATAATCATCGGCACCGCAATCGGCGTTTTCCCCCTCATTCTCTCAAACTGCACACCTGGAGAAGTAAGCATTCCAAATAAAGAAGGCTTTGCTGTTTCTCTTTGCATCTCTACATTCGTTTCCATATAAATCGCTCCTTTTCTAAAGAAATTATGAAATTTTAGGATTTGTCTAGTGCTGCCGGCCAAGAACCTCTGCCTTCCGGAACTGACCAAGCCGATTCCGCTTTTCTTGGTGTCTAGCTCCTCCGGCTAGGTGCTGCCACCAGAACGAGCCTGCTGCGCTTTTCTTGATGTCCAGCTCCATCGGCTAGCTCCTCCTGTCAGAGAACCTCCACCCATAAAGGCAAAAAGCGCCTTTTTGGGCGGAGAACCTCTGCCTTCCGGAGCTGACCAAGCCGATTCCGCTTTTCTTATTCATACCGCAGCGCTTCGATTGGGTCGAGCTTTGCGGCTTTGTTCGCTGGAATCAATCCGAAAATAATGCCGAGCGTCATGGAGAAGAGCACGCCTCCAAGCACAACCTGGCCTGAAACGAGCGGCGGCCATTTCGCAAAGGACGATACGATATACGCGCCCCCTACGCCAAGACCGATACCGATAATCCCGCCGAGCATCGTCAGCATTATCGCTTCGATTAAAAATTGAAGCAAAATCTTGCTGCGCGTAGCGCCAAGGGCCTTGCGGATACCGATTTCCCTCGTCCGCTCCGTCACCGACACAAGCATGATATTCATAACGCCGATGCCGCCGACCAATAAAGAAATCCCTGCGATGCCGCCAATGATGGAGGTCATGATCGTCGTAACCTTCGAAATGCTTTTTTTAATTTCTTCCAGGTTTTGCACTTCATACTTTCCTTCTAGATCTGACGGCTTGTTATAATTGAGCACATCTACTGCCTTCTGACCTGCTGCTTCCATCTGATCCGCATTTTTTGCCTGCAGCGTAACGGATTGAATATCATCCTTTCCGTACAGCACCGGCCAAAGCGATAGAGGCATCAGCATGTATGGAAATCCGATGCCAAAAAATTCATCGTTCGCTGTATACACGCCGATAATCTCAAACGGCTGCGCTTTCACTTCAATGATTTTTCCGACTGGATTCTCATCCTTAAACAGCTCTTTTGCGGCCTGCTCATTAATCATAACTACGTTGTTGGACTGGGAAAAATCACTATCGTTGAACATTCTTCCTTTTGTTGTCTTCACTTTATTAATAGCAAAGTAATCATTTGTAATGCCGGATATTTGCACAGATGATTTATTATCACCGACTTCAAGCGTCTCAAACGAACTGTTCGTCGGAATTACATGTGCGACCTCCGGGATGTTTTTAATTTGAAACAAGGCTTCCTGCGTAAAGGTAGGCGATCCGTCCGCCATCGCAAATACGCTCTCATCCTTTGGCTTGAACTGCAGGCTGATCGTGTTGTTGCCGTCCCCGACAACTTGCGATTTCAGCGCCGCTTCTCCCCCCTGCCCAATGGCCACAACGGTAATAATCGAACCAACGCCGATGATGATGCCGAGCATCGTCAACGCCGAGCGCAGCTTATGCGCGAGAATAGAAGAAAGTGCGATTTTGATGCTGTCCAGTAACGTCATATCACCATTCTCCGATCCTGCGTAATTTCGCCGTCCTTAATATAAATGCGCCGCTTCGTGTAAGCTGCTACCGCTTCCTCATGCGTGACCATAATAACAGTCGTTCCTTCCTCATTGAGCTGCGTAAAAATATTCATCACCTGCTCACCTGATTTGGAATCAAGCGCCCCGGTCGGCTCATCGGCAAGGATGAATGTCGGATTATTGGCGATCGCGCGTGCGATCGCTACACGCTGCTTTTGCCCGCCTGAAAGCTGATTCGGCAGATGGCCTACCCTGTCCGAAAGTCCAACCTTCGCCAGCGCCTCCAACGCCCGCTCTCTTCTTTCCTTTTTACGCTCCCCGCCGTAGATAAGCGGAAGCTCCACATTCTCAACTGCCGATAGACGCGGCAGCAGATGAAAGTGCTGAAACACAAAGCCTATATATTGATTGCGAAGAAGTGCAAGGTGCGCCTCATCCGCAGCCAATACATTTACATCGTTCAATATATATTCCCCTTTTGTAGGGCGGTCAAGACAGCCGATAATGTTCATGAGCGTTGATTTTCCCGATCCTGATGGTCCCATGATAGACACGAACTCGCCGCCTTCAATCTCGATGTTAATATCATGCAATATGGGCACCGCCAGCATCCCTTGCGCATATGCCTTATACACTTGCTTAAGCTTAATCATTCGCCTTCACTTCCATTCCGTCACGCACGTCCTTGGAAGGATTTTTGACTACCTTTTCTCCCTCTTTTAAGCCTTCCAGAACTTCGATCCATTCGCCGTCGCTCATGCCTGTTGTAACGTTTTGCTTATGAAGCTTTCCTTTTTCCTCTACATACACGTACGGAGAATCGCCGTTTTCTGTCACGCTGCTTCTTGGCACCGCCAGCATCTTCTTAGAGGATAAATCGACCTGCAGCGAAACGTGATAGCCCGGAGACAATCCATCCTGGGAATCGAGCACCGCTTTATAGGAATAATAGGAAATCATTTGTGATTGCTGCCCTTCCGCTGCCAGCTGCCCTGTGTCAGCCGTTGTCGGATACTCGCTCACTTCAGTGATTTTTCCCTTCCACTTCTTATCTGCTACAGCTTTTGCCGTAACCGTAATCGTTTGATCCTTTTGAATTTGCGCCTTTTGCAGCTCCGTTAACGTACCCTGCACTTGGAACGGATCCTTAGAAGCGATTTGTACGAACGCTTTCGCCTGTCCCATCGCTTGAGCAGAGCCTTGTGCCGCATCTTTATCAAGCTTTTGGACGATTCCGTTTGTATTGCTATATACGACTAAGTCATTTTGCTTCTTATCAAGCTCCTGCATTTGCAACTTGTTCTTCTCTACCTCAAGCTCCGTGGACTTTTGCTGGAACTCCGCTTCTTTTAATTGCGCCTCCAACGGCTGCAGTACAGTATCATCCGCGCCTGCATCCTTTGCTTTTTGTATATCCTTTTTCAGTGAGCTTATTTTTTCCTTGCCTTGATCGTAACGCATCGCTGTCATCTTCTTATCAAGCTCTGCCTGCTTCACCTGAAGAGAAAGCTCGGAGCTCTCATAAGAGAAAAGCTTTTGCCCCTTTTGCACCTCGTCGCCTTCCTTGACGAATATTTCCTTCACCTTTCCCTTTGTCGGATCGGCATAAATCGTTTCAATGCTTCCCGGCACAATCCGTCCCGATACGAGCTTTGTATTATGCAGTGTTTTCTCTGTTACACTGACAAACTTCAATTCTTGCGAGCCGCCCTTTTTCTTGCTTTGCATCACTGCGATATTCACTCCTGCAATTATCACAATGAGAGCGACAACTCCGATTATGATCCATTTCTTCTTTTTCTTAGGAGCGTTTATTAATTCTGTTTGCATCATGTGTCTCCTTTATTATGTAATGTCTATATCTATCATTCTATAATATATAATTTTACCAAAACAAACAATATATACCAAATCACTTTTGCAAAACCTTTTCTTTTAGGGGAGAGAGCATCCGACTAAGCGTAGAAGCGGTCAAACCCTTTTCGTGACCCATGCAGGGGTAAATCATAAAGAGGGAGCGAGCGCAGTTCCCTTTTGTTCTACGTGGCAAACGATAGATATGTCGGAATAACAAAGTGGACTTATATATATGTCTTCAGAAGCCGGGCTTGGCCATGCAGACCAATGATCTATGTACGCATATTTATTTTGTAATGCGAATTGTTTCAATATGACTCTAGCATACCAAATAATGGTCAATCAACCTTTTATTAAAATATATCACTATAAAAATAGTAGTTATTGCGCCCTGTTTTCTTCACCTGATATAGCGCCGCATCAGCAGACTGAATTAACATATTCTCGTCTTCCCCGTCAGATGGATACAAAGCAACCCCCATAGAGACTGTAGATGTAATCTGCTCTCCTTTATATAGAAAAGGGGTTTGAAACGCTTCTATAATTCGGTTTCCCACAATAACCATCTCATCTTTCTGCACCGTTGGGATAAGAAGCACAAATTCATCTCCTCCAAACCGTGCTGCTAAGTCTGAACTTCTGACTACTGATTGCAAGCGTCTCGCCACTTCTTTCAAGAACGTGTCACCGCCTTCGTGAGAAAACGAGTCATTGATCATTTTGAAGTTATCGAAATCTAAATAGCATAACGCAAACGACTCGTCTTGCTCCATCATGTACGCTAACCGTTCCTCGAACGCACGACGGTTTGCCATGCCGGTAAGCGAATCCAAAAACGCCATTTGCTTCAACTTGGCCTCATAGCTCTTGCGCTCGCGAATATCCTTTGTAGACACAACGATATGATCAATCTTTTGTTTCTCATTCATCATGGGAATGAGACGCGCTTCAATCCAAATCCATTCGTTCTGCTTGTTGCGTACACGGTACTCTACCGTAACGAAGTTATGCTCCATAAGCAGATGAACGACTTGCTTTTGTATATCCTTTAGATCCTCTTCATGCACAGTGGTATAAAAATGCTTTTGCTTCATTTCCTCAGGCACATAACCAAGCACATTCCTGACCGCAGGAGAAATGTATGTAATCATCAAATTCTTCGATAAGACTAAAATATAATCATTGGAATGCTCCGCAATGATGCGATAGTAATATTCGCTTTCTTTTAAGTCTTGCTCGTACTCCTTTTGTACGGTAATGTCCCGAATGACACCTGACAGCATCACCATGCGGCCGTATTCATCCCGAATCGGCGATACAGTGAAGCTCACCGCCATGCGCTTTCCATCTTGTTTTAAGATATATACCTCGATATCGCGTACAACTTCACCGGCCGCCGTCTGCTTTATATACAGGCTGCGCTCCTCTTCGCCCATTGTAAACTCATACGGAATAATACGTCCTTTTATTTCTTCTTCCTTCACGCCGAACATCTCTTCAAACGCAGGATTCACCCGCATCACTGTCCAGTCCAAGTTTAAGATGTACATTGCATCAGCAGAGTTTGTAAAGAACGCTTCCGGCTTCTCCTTCACTTCGATCATTTGTCGCTCACGCAAATATCTCCAAAGCAAAAATGCGGCCCCGAACAATAGAAGAGGCAGCCCGGAAAATAAAGACTCCGGCACCTTGCGCCAGTAATATAACCAAGCAAGCAGTAGCATTCCGGCACCCGCGCTCATCGTAAGAAGAAACTGGATGATGTAATTTTCGCTATTTCTCCGTTTAAAGCCCATATATATAAATCCTACACTGAAACATGTGAGCAAAAATGCTAAAAGCAAATTCTGCACTTGAATGCTTTTCATCGTTTCCTCCTGTTGATATTCCGTAATAACATTATCATTATATCGCAATTTTACCATATATAAGAGAGATTGAAAAAGAAAAAATCGACATAAAAACTTTTCTTTTAAGTGGGAGCGAGCATCCGACTAAGCGTAGAAGCGGTCAGACCTTTGTAGTGGTTCATGCAAGGGTAAACCAAAGAGAAGAAGCATGCCATACTCCCTTTTGGTTGCACATAACACATGAAAATGTCGAAATTATAATTCATTCATATATACATCCATTTACAGCTTAGGACTTGCAGGCGTATTGGCTGCAAGTCCTAAGAAGAAAATCCGCTCGCTAATAGCAAAACAGAAGCTCAAACCCGAGCTTCTGTTTTTTTATTAAAAATAGAGTATATTTTCTCCGTTCTTTGGACATCCTAATATCAGGGCTTTCCCATCCCAATATGATTTAACTATGGCAGGCAATTACGATGAAACCATGCTCTCCCCCCTTAGAGCGTGGTTTTTGCCTGTTTGGGCCGAACATACGTCTTAAACAAACGTTTGATTAAAATATAAAAGGCTTATATGCATAAAAAAATGCATATAAGCCTTCTATTATAAAGGAAAACTAGCAATGCATACCGAAATACTATGTAATCATCTTTTGGGACACAGTAAAAATCGATACCCATATATACTAACAGCGCTAGCATTTTTCTTTTTAGTACTAATGTAACGCCCCCCATTGATATTCCTTGGTCGGATGGATTTGGCCGGGGAATTTTTTTGTTTGCCTAAAAATTGAAGCTTGGACAGTAAGTACATCGTTTTGGATCATAAATATATATAAATGATTTATAATTTCAACGTTTTCATTTGCTATTTCGAACAAAACGGCATTGGCACTTACTTCCTCTCTCTGGTTTACCCTTGCATGGACCAAGGGTTTGACCGCTTCTGCACGCCGCCGGATGATCTCTCCCCACTATAAAAAGACGATTTTTTTGTTCAGTTTTATATAGTCCAATTTGGATAGTAAATTATGTACTGCATATGAAATTTGTTTTCTCGTATTGACTCTGACGTTACGTCATACTCTAACATGAAATGTGAGGTGATGATATGTACAGGGTAAAAGAAGTCGCCGAACTTGCCGGAATCAGTGTGCGCACACTGCATCATTATGACAGAATCGGCCTTTTGAAACCGACGAGCGTCGAGGCCAACGGTTATCGCCTGTACAGCGAGGAAGACCTTGCAAGGCTCCAGCAAATCCTTTTCTTCAAAGAGCTGGATTTCTCGCTGCAGGAAATCAAAGAAATACTGGACGATCCGAATTTCAACCGGAAACAGGCTCTTTTTATCCACAAACAACTATTGGAAGAAAAAATGAGTCGCCTCAAACGCATCATACAGTCCGTTGAACAAACCTTGGATTCAATAGAAGGAGGAACAGAAATGGCGAAGAAAGACATGTTTGAGCCGTTTGATATGAAAAAGATTGAGGAGCATCAGAAAAAGTACGAACAGGAGGTGAAAGAGAAATACGGCGGTTCCAAAGCATATGAGGAATCCATGAAAAAAACCTCTTCCTACAAGGAAGAGGACTGGAAACGCATCCAGGAAAAAAGCGAAGAGCTGTACCGCCGCTTGATTGCGGCGATGTCTAAAGGACCGGCCGATGAAGAGGTTCAGGAAATTATCGGCGGCTTCCGTCAGCACATTACAGATAATTTTTACGAGTGCACGCCTGAAATCTTCAGGGGATTGGGCGACCTGTATGTCAATGACCCCCGCTTTACGAAAAATATCGATAAATATCAGCCGGGGCTTGCAGAATTCATGCGTGAAGCCATGCATATGTATTGCGATCGTTTAGAGCAAAACTAAAACCGCAACGAGGCATAAATATCAATTGAACGTGCATTTTGCGACAAATAAAAAGAATCCATTTTGAAAGATCAAAATGGATTCTTCCACAACACATCCACGGTTATTCTTTGCTTATTCATGATTAAATTTTTTATTGGCAATCCAATAATTCGTTACAAAGAGTGTCAGCAAAATCCAAACAAGCGTTAGTAGTACATTGCCCATTGCGTTTGAATTTACTGATCCCATGATTAGCGCTTCCATTGCATGTTTACTCATACTGGCTGGATTCACATGATCAAATACTGGACCTAAACCGACCATAATTCTGCAACCTATGAGAAAAACAATTGAAATTAATGCAATAAGACCCTGGCTGTTAAAAATGGTACTGATCATCGTTGTAAAAGAGACCATGAAAAGAACCCACACAAGATAAAATAATAGGGCGTTAATCATGTCTGAAAAAGGAACGTCTGTAAATAGATAATTCACGTATAGATATGAAGCAAAGTATCCAATCGTCACACTAAAGCCTGTAAACAAATAATTTGATGAAATTTTTCCTCCTATGTATGAGAGAACAGCTACAGGTCTTGTTAAAATAAAGGCCAGCATACCGTTTGCTTTATCTGTTTGGACGATACCCATTATCGAGATGACAATAATAATAATCCCAAGCTGATCAAATTGAGATCCTAACGTGCTCGCTAGTACTTCTCCGCCTTTTTGATCCGTCATGCTCTGATCAATTGTAATTCCCTGACCACCGCCTAGTGCTTCCAAAATTGATGGCAAGTAATGCATTACTACCGGCTGAGTTACCCCTAAAAAGATAAAGACGATCGGTAGCCAAATAACTTTAAAATCACGTACCATTTGAACAAATTCTTTTTTTATTAGTACAATAAAGTTATTCATTTCTTCACCACCAATTTTAAGAAGATTTCTTCTAAAGTATCGTTATTGATTTCAAATTTTACGATGTCCACTTCATGCTCGAGTGCATTTTTCAGTAATATATTTTTGTTTTTTTCGATGTTTTCAACTTTTATTTTGACTTTATGCCCAATGACCTCTACTTCCTTCACATAAGGTAATTTTTTTACAACGTCAATCCATTTTTGATCCTTCGCTGTGATTTCCACGTTTAACTTATTTTCGCTATTACGGTTTAACAGTTCGGTAATCGTTGTATCTTCTATTTTTGTTCCATCTTTTATAATGACAAATCGTTCGCATATTTCTTCCGCATCGCTCAATATATGGGTTGATAATAAAATTGTTGTATCATTTTTTATTTCTTCGATCAGGTTTAACACTTCTCTTCGGCCGATTGGATCTAATGCGGATACCGGTTCATCCATGACAATAAGCGAAGGCTTATGCAGCAGTGCTTGTGCAATACCGAGTCGCTGTTTCATTCCACCGGAAAATGTACCAACTTTTGAATTCTCTTCGCCTCTTAGTCCAACTTTTGTCAAAATTGCCGGTATCGAGTTTGTCAATTCTTCTTTTTTCAATCCAGAAAGTTGCCCCATAAACGTAAGAGTTTCTTTCGCTGTCATCCAATGAAAAAAGTTAGGATACTGTGGCAGGTAACCAATTTCCCTTTTCATTTTTGATATTTTTTTCCCATTCAGTAAAACTTCTCCTGCGGTTGGATCGATAATATCTGAAATCACTTTTATTAATGTGGATTTCCCTGCTCCATTCGGCCCGATTAAACCGACACATTCTCCCGATTGCAGTTCCATCGAGAAATTATTGACAGCGATTTTTTCTTTAAATGCTTTCGTCACATTTTTGATCACCAATTTCAAGATCTCTCACCATCCTTTCTTCCTAAAACAAAGTACAGAATTGGTCCAAGAGTATTGACAAAAAGAATAATTAGCGTCCATATGAGCGCATTTTTTCTCGTTTTTCTATGTCGGTATAAATCAATTAATGCAATTAAAACTAATAGCGTACCCACTGCAATAAACGGCAATATAATAGGCAGAAAAGTCATAAAATCAATGTCTTTAAGGTCATTTAACCCATAGTGCAGTTGCATTTTCATCATTCCTCCTTATCTCATTCTCATTATCAATAATGATAACTTATTTGAAGGTGCGTTGCAATTGTTATTCTCATTATTTATAATGAGAATAATATTAACCAATGAAGAAGGTGATATTGTGAGTAATAAAGTTGAAATTTTAATGCATCCAGTAAGAATGAAAATTTGCCAAGCATTAATGAGAAATAAGGAAACTGGACTAACACCATTAGAAATGGTAAAAATCATTAAAGATGTACCTCAAGCAACTCTATATAGACATATACAAGTTATGGTAGATTCAGGTGTTATTCACATTATTAAAGAAAAAAAGGTGAAATCTGTTTCCGAAAAATATTACGCTTTAAATGAAGAAGAGGCAAGACTTGATGGAGGGGAATGGAAAAAAGCTTCTTATGAGGAAAAGCTAGATTATATTTCCTATTATCAATTATCACTTATGACTCAATATCAAAGTTATCTTAAGAAATTAGAAGAACAAAACTGCCAAGAGGACGGTGCTACTTTTTCTATAGTGGAATTAAAGATGGCTGAGGAACACTTTATACAATTTCAAAACGAATTAAATGAATTAATGACCAAATACTACCATACTACGAGCAAGAGCAACGAAATAGATGCTCCAGTTCGAACAATCGCTTTCACAATTATTCCAGATGCTTAAACGAATTAAATAATACGAACTTTTGTAGCGACTATATACAACTGAATAAAAAACCGTCTTTTTATAGTGGGGCGAGAGCATCCGGCGACGTGTGGAAGCGGTCAAACCCTTGTAGTGGTCCATGCAAGGGCAAACCATAGATAGGAAAAAAGCGCCAATGCCGTTTTGCTGTACACAGCACATTGAAATGCCGAAATCATAAATCATTCATATATAGGTTTGTTGGAATGTTCGACAAGTAGCTCATTATTTACTCGACAGTCATCTGAACGGTTATATTAGCTATAAATCTTATAATAAAAAAAGCCGATAATTCCTTAGCGTAGGAAAACTCGGCTTTCTTCATGTAGAAATTTGCTTAGCCTGAACATTCAAATTAACAAAGCACCATTTGTGGGAACCGTTTAGCAGTCAAAATCAGAAAGCTATACGACGAAAGATAAATTCACCATGATTAGATCTATTTTTCTGTCTTTTAATATCTACATCAGAACCGATAGTTCAATCTTTTCACTGTGTCATAGACGCCTTTTCTTCAGCTGAATATTCCTTCAAATGGTTAAACTGTTTCTCACTTTTGGAAATAACTACTGTTGCTACTGCATTACCAATCAAATTCGTAATTGCACGTGCTTCTGACATAAAACGGTCAACACCTAATAGTAACGCCATTCCTTCTACCGGTATTGGACTGCCCGGAAGTGATACTAGCGTTGCAGCCAATGTGACGAATGCAGAACCACTTACACCTGCAGATCCTTTAGAGGTAAGCATGAGTACACCAAGTAATACCACGATTTGCCAAATAGAAAGATCAATACCATAAGCCTGTGCGATAAATAATGAAGCCATGGTATAGTAGATGCACTGTCCATCGGGATTAAAAGCATAGCCAGTAGGAACAACAAAACCAACGATAGGCTTAGAACATCCGTAACTCTCCATCTTCTTCATTAAACTTGGCAAAGCAGATTCAGAAGAAGAAGTTCCAAGGACAAGTAAAATTTCCTGTTTGATATGTTTGATCAAGTTAAAAATGCTAAATCCGTACATCTTAGCCACTGAACCTAATACAATCACGATAAACAAAAACATCGTAATATAGACGGAACCTAACATCTTACCAAGTGAAAAAAGAGATCCGAGGCCAAACTTTCCAATCGTGTAAGCCATAGCCCCACCTGCAGCAAAAGGAGAAAAGTTCATGATAATGCCAACGATCTTAAAAAATACATCATTAATTTTTTCAAAGAAGGTGATGACCGGTCTGCCCTGTTCTCCTAAAGAAGCAAGAGCAACGGCAAATAACATAGCGAAGAATAAGATAGGAAGCATATGACCTTGAGCTAGAGCACCCACAGCACTGTCAGGGATGATACCTAAAATGAAATCGGTAAATCCATGAGGAGTTTCAGAAGCTGTCTTTGTAATTTTCACCACATCAGCAGCGCCCTTACTTGCTTGACTAGTGTCCATACCTGCGCCGGGCTTAATAAGGAACATAACGGCTACCCCAATGACCAACGCAATGGTAGTCATAATCTCAAAGTATAGTAGGGATTTTGTACCGATTTTTCCAATCTTTTTCATATCACCCATATTAGCAAAACCGAGAACGATGGTAAGGAAGATGACCGGACCAATCACCATCTTGATCATTTTAATGAATATATCAGCCAGGATTTTCAATTGAACACCAAAATCAGGGAAGAGATATCCAATCAAAATACCAGCAAAGATGGCGATAACCACCTGTACAGTTAAATTTTTTAGAATATTTTTCATGCAGATCCCTCTTTCTCCATATTTAAAGGTAATATGGTTTTCGTTTAGATTTCTAAGCTATTCTATTTAGAAACTATAGTCTGCAAAAATTTCACCGATGGTAGCGCATACAAAAATAATCATCCCTTATATGATTTCTTTTTACCCAAACCTCCATTTCCCTATATTTTTTGTGTGATAGACCTTTTTTCTAATATCCAAGTTGTCCAGCTTAAGGATAATCATAGATGAAAATCGCCAATTGAAAACGCATACAAAAACATCACTCCTTTATTTCTAAATTAATGATGCAAAAATAAACTAGTAGAATACCATTGCTCAAATTGTATATTAACGTATACATTGATGTCAAATAAATTTTTAGAATATTCCGCCTGTTTTTCAATGGGATAATTATAAAAATACCACAACAAATCTATATAACACAGGAAATATAAGTCCAAAGGGGCAATCGTCTATAATTATTAAAAACTTTATTTTTATTAAAGCGAATAAAAACTATTGACTTTAATGTATACGTTATTTAATAATTACCTCATAAGATATTCAAATTAAGCTAATCCGCACGACAGAGATGTGGATAGTGGTAGGAGGTCAACCGATGAGTGAAAAACGTGTTTTGCGTCTAGCTGTTATCCCTGGTGGCGGAATTAAAAAGAGGTAGTAACAGCGGGCGTGTACTGGATTATTTAGCTCAAGCATCAGACGAAGTTTTCTTTTGAAAGCGATTTCTACCCTTGAGGTTGTGAGTATTACTTAGAACATGGACATATGATGGATGCTAAGGGATTAGAAAAACTTAAACACGATTCTGCTTTATGGTTTAGGAGGATATAAGTTTACAGATTATGTAAAAGTGAGTATGCCATTAATTTTAATAATAGTAAGAATGATTTTGTCACCAACTTTCTTCCCTTTCTATACGAACTAAATTAAAGATAAAAAAGGAGAGTTATTATGAGAGTTATGATGGATAAAACACAGCAAAAAGAAAAGATGACTGATCTGATGTCAAAGTTTATATCCCTTGTCAGCTACAAACTTCCTGATGATGTAGAAAATAAACTGAAAGAACTAAGTGAAGAGGAAAATAATCCTCTTGCAAAAATCATCTACAAAACGATGTTTGATAACCAGAAGCTGGCTTATGAGTTAAAGAGACCTTCATGTCAGGATACAGGAGTTCTTCAGTTTTTTGTAAAGTGTGGTCAGAACTTCCCCTTGATCGGACAGTTGGATAGTATTCTAAGGGATAGTGTGTATAAGTCAACCAAAGAAACCCCTTTGCGTCACAATTCTGTAGAAACATTCGATGAATACAATACAGGTAAGAACATCGGCAACGGTACACCCAGCATCTTTTGGGAAATTGAAGAAGATAGTGACAAAGTAGAAATCTATACTTATATGGCAGGAGGCGGATGTACCCTTCCTGGAGTCGCAACTGTTCTTATGCCCGGTGAAGGCTATGAAGGCGTGGTAAAGTTTGTGCTTGATCGTATGACAAGTTATGGAATCAATGCCTGTCCTCCACTTCTAGTAGGGGTAGGCATTGGTACTTCTGTTGAAACAGCAGCTATGAACTCAAAACTAGCCCTTATGAGACCTGTTGGAAGTCATAATGAAAATGAAAATGCTGCTAAGATGGAAAAGCTCCTTGAGGATGGAATCAACGCTATTGGTCTTGGTCCTCAGGGACTTAAGGGATCTAAATCTGTTATGGGGGTAAACGTTGTGAATACGGCAAGACATCCTTCTACTATTGGAGTTGCAGTTAATACAGGGTGCTGGTCCCATAGACGAGGAAAGATCACCTTTGACAGTAATTTGAACTATGAAATTAATACTCACGAGGGGGTAACACTATGAGTAAGAAGGTATTGACAACACCTATAAAAGATGAAGATCTTAAGGATATACGAATTGGAGACATTATCTACTTAACAGGTACACTGGTCACTTGCAGGGATGTTGCCCACAGAAGACTCATTGAAGAAAAAATTCCTTTGCCTGTTGACCTTAAGGGAAAAGCTATTTTCCACGCTGGTCCCATTGTTAGAGACCTTGGAAATGAAAAGTATGAGATAGTTTCTGTTGGGCCGACAACCAGTATGAGAATGGAAAAGTTCGAAAAGGAATTTATCGAAGAAACAGGTGTTAAACTCATTGTTGGAAAAGGTGGAATGGGGAAGAACACCGAAGAAGGGTGCAAGACTCATAAAGCACTGCATCTCGTCTTTCCAGCCGGAAATGCTGTTTATGCGGCAGTAAAGGTTGAACAAATCAGAGAAGTACACTGGAAAGACCTTGGAATGCCTGAATCTCTTTGGGTATGCGAAGTGAATGAGTTCGGTCCTCTTATTGTTTCCATTGATGCAGAAGGAAATAACATCTTTGAAGAAAATAAGGTGGAGTTCAATAAAAAGAAGGAAGAACAATATAAGTTAATCAGTGAGCAGGTAAGATTCATCAAGTAAATTATGGAGTTGGTGTGGTCATGGATACTAATTCAATATCAGGTTAGTTATTGATAATAAATACCGTAGCTAATTTATCAAAATTAAGCACGACCGTCTAACCAAAAAGGCTGTAGTTGATTTCTGTGAAATCTCTACAGCCTTTCTTTTTTAATAACGGCAGATTCTTACATTACCGTTTCTCTTCCGGTAATGGAGGTATAGACCGGAGAGCTTCTAGAATTTCGTTACGAGATCTAAAGCGATGAGATTGCAACATAGTTCGTACGGCTTCAGGTTCACCTGCCCGCATGACTGCTAAAATTGCCTTATGTTCAATCACTGAACGTGTTGGCTTTGGTCGAAGTCCGATTGTGTATAAGCGTGCACGATAGAGTTGGTCAGACTGATTGTCCACAACCCCTCTAAGGCGTGGGTTTTGAGCCAAATCAACAATGTAATTATGAAATTGATCGTCAAGGTCTGTCCATGCAAGTAGATCATTTAGTTCTAGTGCCTTTTCTTGTTCTTCAATCAGACGCTCAAGTTGGTTTAACTCTTCGTGAGTAGCACGACCGGTCGCGAGCCTACCTGCAACACCATCCAGCGCTTCCACCACTTCATAAATTTGTTGGAGATCATCTGCTACAAGTGGTGCAACAATAAAACCGCGACGCGGTATGAGTCGTACCCATCCTTCCATTTCCAAACGGACAAGGGATTCACGTACAGGTGTCCTGCTCATGCCGAGGATTTCTGCCATCTCCCTCTCTAGCACAGTCTGTCCGGGCGGCAATTGAAGGTGGCGAATCGCATGTCGAACAGCTAGATAAGCACGTTGTGGCAATCGTGACTCTCCATTTACATCTAAAGTAGACAAAAATGAACGAACGGCCAGAGCAAGGTCAGACTGATCTAGTCTTTTAAAATTAGAATCAGGTGTTTGAGGTGTTTTTTCATTATTCATTTCATTATCACTCATCCCGACAAGTCTCAAATTTTATGTAACAATACAACAAAATGCTATTGAGTAGGTTATGATTAAAAAGTTATATTATGTCTTTACAAGTAAAATCATAACAGAAAAACAATCACTCCCTCAATCGGTAAAATAGAAAAAGGGATAATCTATAGTAAAGGTCATAAACGATGATGAAAGAAAATTTCCATATTAGCCATTCATTAACTCAAATGATTGTAGATGCAGCAAAAGAAGTGATTGGAAAAGACATCAACTTTATGCAATCAGATGGAGAAATTATTGCGAGTACTGATCCACATCGAATTAACTCTTTTCATTATGCTAAACGAGTGAAATGAGCTTCTTTGTTACAAGAAGGTCTAAAATTTCGTTCTGGGGGTGCTGCAAAATTTTAACTTGATGGATGTGAGGTACCGCTCCATCGCCATCAAGTTAAAAATTTAAAATACCCCCAAAAGGAAAAATCTAATTTTCTTCCTTTTGAGGGTGTAATCTTTTCTTAGCTTGATTGTGATGTGGCGGTACCCCAGTTATTTTTTTTAACCTTTTTTTTAAATATTTCAATGCCATGTAAACTTTCCCATGCTAGCTTAAACGCATTAAGATCAGATGTATTAACACCGCGTTGCGGAAGTGTTGTTTCAATAAACTCGATTGTTTCCCAAACAGTAGCGGGAGTTGAATTTAGCATTTCCAGCATTTTTACTTGTCCATAATGTTCAAATAAAAAATTCAGATTTCCTAACCTCATCTTTTTAGTACCCTTCGAATAACTATATCCATCTATATACTGCTTAAATTTCTCTGCTATATCAACTGGGATATTAGGGCATTCATTTTTTTCGTTTATCACTGTAAACATATCCTCGTCCTGTACCTTTGCAAGCGCCAAATTTTCCATTTCCCTCTGCATATAGTTCATACATACCGACTCCTTCTTTTTGTCATAGGAAAACAAAAAGCACCTGATGTCTCCATCAAGTGCTTGCCCAGGCGCGCGGCTTATAAACCCATATGCTCCCTCATGGTAATCCATGTTGCGCCAGTTACATACAGAGTTAAGTTCTTATTTAACTATAATATATCATTTAGAAATTGACAACATCTTGTTTCTGAACATACATGAATGAGTATATATTTATTTCATTCACCTTCTATATACAACTGAATAAAAAAACCGTCTTTTTATAGTGGGGAAAGAGCATCCGGCGGAGCATAGAAGCGGTCAAACCCTTTTCCTGCCCCATACAAGGGTTTGAGAGAGGAAGCGAGTGCAGGCTGCCTTTTGTTCTGTATAGCAGTTCCTATGTCGAAATTATAAATCATTTATATATAGAATTGTAACGATATCTCTTTGTGAAGAACTAGTTTGTTTGGCTGTATACATCATTCCAAAGAGGTTGTTTCTGCATGTGTCGCTCCTCCAGTTACCATAAGCTGTGTTATCAGGCGTTAAAAATGGCTCTTTGTTTTTACTGTTTTGTATGGCTTTGCCAAGGCGTAGAGGAAATCCTCCAAAATCATAGACAGGATAAAGATTCCCTTAATCAAACCCATGGAAATTACAGCTCCCTATATCGAAAACCTTACAAAAATGTAATAATTTTGTAAGGTTTTTGCATGGGTCTTTTTCTCTTTTCTTATTATCATAGTCATACAGTACATTTCCAAAAAGGCAGGGGAAAAAATGAAAAAGCCTATAAGTTCAGTTTGGACCTATTCTATATTAGTATTGGCAGCCACTGTTTTACTTAACTTTACTCATCAGCCTATCCTAGTTGCTCTCGGACAAGCGACTCCTCTTCTGACCGCATGCTTAATTCTAGTGTTTTTACATAAAAAAAGATGGAGTACGTTAAAAAGTATAGGATTATTCCGTTTTGGCAGCGTGAAATGGCATATATACGGCGTATTGGCCGGTCTGCCTGTCATGTTAAGCTTTTTGGCGGCTTGGATCTTAGGATATGTTGAATTGCCTTCGATTAAAGAGTTCCCAGACTGGATGAATAGTCAAGGAGACCGTTTTCTTTTATTGGTGAAACATTATTTTAGTCTCCATACCCTTACCATGCTTTTTCTCTTTTCTTTTGCGGAAGAATTCGGTTGGAGAGGATTTCTGCATACACATCTTCACGAAGTCGCAAGTGTAAAAAAGACTCTCTTAATTACCGGCGCAATATGGATTTTATTTCACTATCCGTTTTATATGAATGATTACAGTAGTAATGGCCATACAGCTGTCAATATGCTTTTATTTACGCTTACCCTTATTCCTCTTTCTATTATAATGGGATGGATTCGCCTTAAAAGCCAAAGCCTGTGGCCTGTAGTGATTTTTCATATGTCCATCAATTTTCACCGCGGTTTTTGGGAACAGGTATTTTACACTAAAGCCTCGCATTGGGAAACGATAGCCGGTGAATCAGGCGTCATCAGTTTGATAGTTTGGGCTCTAATAGCTGCTCCTATCTGGAGATCACTTGATCGGTCAGAGCATTTTAAACATGAAAATCATAAATCTACTTATAATGGAAGTCCCTGAAAATAAGCTGTCAATGCATGCTCGTCTTAATAATCCTAAACCTATAGCAAACACGGTATACGTATGTCTTGATCAAGAAAAAGTGTCCTTGGAAGCAAAGAAAGGCAGCAAATATATGCTGCCTTTCCCCGTACATACACGATAACTAAGGCTCTTTAGCCGGTTTATGTACCTGTCCTTATTTAGAAACTGCCGCTTCAGCTTCATTCTGTTGACGCTCAATTTCAGCACGTAACTTTGGCTCCGGTGCTTCCCAGCCCTCCGGCTTTAAGATTTTGCCGTCTCCTTCTCGGAATCGCGGCTTTCCGTCCGGGAACAACTTCGTCATATTCGCCTCATTCACAATCTCAAATCCACGATCTGGCCGTATTCCCATTTCTACGAGCGTGCCAAATGCAAAATACATGAGGTCGATTAACGCATCGTATTGATCTTCCTTTGTTTCAGCTGCTAAAAACTCATCTAATTCCTCTTGCATGAAACTAGCACGAATCTGAGCACGTTCCTTTGACAATTGAGTAGGAGCAGTGGCAACCGGATGGCCAAACACTTTGTGCATAGTCTCTACAAGTTCATATCCTTTATCCAATCCTTTATCCTGTAACATTACGTGTTTCATCCTTCCTTTTTCTCTATGTTTTTATTATACCATGCTTATTATTTAATTCTGGTACGAAAATAGTTTACTAAAAACATAAAGTTAATCCCCAAATGAACAGGACATTGGGTTCTGTATATAACTGACTAGTTTCTTCAACATTCCACGCTGCATCTCTCAACTTGCACCGTTTACTATCCAACTTGGACCATTTACTATCCGAATTGATGTAAGACGTCTAGCTATTATTGATATAAGATTATCAAACTAAATAAGAATTGTAAATAATATTTTCATTCCCTTTGTTAGCATTGCTATTTAACTTTTACAAACTGAGATATAAGGCTTTGATGCAAATGCAAAAACGAATAGGAAAGTAGTTTTGGCACAAATAAATCGCGACATCGCAAAATATGTCGAAATGTTTTTTTAAAATTATTTTTTTATATTTTCTTTTTTTCTTTCAACCGCTTTCATTGCCTAGAGCCTAGTTTTAACAACAAATCCCAATTTTTAGATATTGTGGGTATTGATTTACAATACCGGTTGACTATCTCTAGAAAAGAATATACATTAGTTCCGGAACCGGTTCCTCAAAACATTCCCATTGGAATTAACAGGCGATGAAAAGGAGAAAATTTATGAATATCAAAAAAGTTGTAAGACAAACAACGGCATTAACCTTTACTACAGCATTGCTAATGAGTGGCGGAATTCAAGCTTTTGCTAAAGAAAAAGACGGTAAGGATTTCAAAAACAGTTATGGGGTTTCCCATATTACACGTTATGACATGCTTAAAATACCTGGACAACAAAACAGCGAACAATTTAAAGTGCCTCAATTCGATGCATCAACTATAAAAAACATTGCTTCAGCAAAAGGTTATGATAAATACGGCAATCTAATTGACTTAGATGTGTGGGATAGCTGGCCATTGCAAAACGCTGATGGAACAATGGCAAATTATCAGGGCTACCATGTCGTTTTTGCTTTAGCAGGAGACCCTAAAGACGCAAATGATACGTCTATTTACCTTTTCTATCAAAAAGTAGGCGATACTTCGATCGACAGCTGGAAAAACGCTGGAAGAGTATTTAAGGATAGTGATAAATTCGCTTCTAATGATCCTATTCTTAAAAATCAAACACAAGAGTGGTCAGGCTCTGCAACTTTAACATCTGATGGAAAAGTTCGTTTATTTTACACAGATTTCGCAGGTACGCAATATGGGAAACAAACTTTAACAACGGCTCAAGTTAATTTATCTCAACCGGATTCTGATACTCTTAAGGTTGATGGTGTGGCAGACCACAAATCTATCTTTGATGGTGACAGTAAAACATATCAAAATGTTCAACAATTTATCGATGAAGGAAACTATAGTTCAGGCGATAACCATACTTTAAGAGATCCTCATTATGTTGAAGACAATGGTCATAAATACCTTGTTTTTGAATCTAATACAGGAACAGAAGATGGTTACCAAGGAGACGAATCTCTATACAATAAAGCTTACTATGGCGGAAGTGAAGCCTTCTTCCAAACAGAAAAAAGTAAACTATTACAAAGCCCTAAAAAACATGATGCTTCTTTAGCTAATGGTGCACTAGGTATCGTTGAATTAAACAACGATTATACTTTGAAAAAAGTAATGAAACCATTGATCACATCCAATGCAGTAACAGATGAAATCGAACGTGCTAACGTATTTAAAAAGGATGGTAAATGGTACTTATTCACAGATTCACGCGGATCTAAAATGACCATTGACGGAATTGATAAAGAAGATATTTACATGTTAGGATACGTGTCTGATTCTCTAACTGGACCATACAAACCATTAAACGGAAGCGGACTTGTATTACACCTGGATCTTGATCCTAAGGACGTTACATTTACTTACTCTCACTTTGCTGTACCGCAACCTGAAGGCGATAATGTGGTAATCACAAGCTACATGACAAATAGAGGTTTCTATGCAGACCGTCATTCTACTTTTGCGCCAAGCTTTTTACTTAACATTAAAGGATCAAAAACTTCTGTCGTAAAAGATAGTATCCTTGAACAAGGACAATTAACAGTTAACAAAAATAACTAATAACAAAGCATTTTTACTTACTTTAATATCGGGAAAAGGAAATGGTGATAGTATATTACCATTTCCTATTTTTTTATAATGACGATATGGATAAGATTAACTTGATTTAAAGAGGCTTTCCCAAAAACAAATACATCACAGGATTATCCAATCGCAACAAGACATTCCAAAAAGAAAAAGGGATGAATCTATTTGAAAAAAAGCGTATTTAATAAGAAAGCATATAAATGGTTAGGCGTTTTAATTATCTGTCTAGGTATAATATTTATTATAGGATTATTAGACCGTCATACAGATAAGAAGATAAAAAAAACAGTCACGAATCACCAATCAACTTATCAACCAATTTATCATTTCAGTACTCCTGACAAATGGAAAAACGACCCTCAGAGACCTATTTATTTTGATAAAAAGTATCATTACTATTATCTCTATAATCGTGATTATCCGAGTGGTAATGGTACGGAATGGCGGCATGCAACATCAACGGATTTGGTGCACTGGAAAGATGAAGGAGTGGCCATTCCTAAATATACAAACCCAAATGGTGATATATGGTCTGGATCGGTCGTTGTTGATACAAAAAATACTGCAGGCTTTGGAAAAGGAGCCGTTGTGGCGATTGTGACACAGCCTTCTGCTAATGGAGGTAAACAGGAACAATATCTATGGTATAGTACAGACAAAGGAAAAACGTTTATATCTTATAGTGATCATCCCATTATGCCTAATCCAGGGACAAAAGATTTTAGAGATCCAAAAATTATCTGGGATCATCAATCTAGTAAATGGGTAATGGCTATGGCGGAAGGAACGAAGATCGGCTTTTATGAGTCTCATAACCTAAAGGAATGGCACTATACAGGAGGCTTCTTAACACAAAATATAGGTATTGTCGAATGTCCTGATCTTTTCATGATGCAGGCAAATGACGGGACATATAAATGGGTTCTGGGTGCCAGTGCGAATGGAAAATCCACAGGTAAACCCAATACCTACGCATATTGGATCGGTAACTATAATGGAAAGGAATTTACCACAGATTATAGTGAACCACAGTGGTTGGATTATGGCTTCGATTGGTATGGCGGCGTTACTTTTGAAGATGGTGAAAGTAGCAATAAATTCAATAAACGTTATGCTTTGGCTTGGATGAATAATTGGGACTATCCGAACGATACACCAACATTGCAAGACAGTTTTAACGGGGTTGATTCCATTTTTCGTCAAATTAAACTAAAAAAACAAGATAACAATGCATATATTCTTACTTCACAACCTATTGAAGCATTGAACCAATTAACCCTTTCAACGAATCATTTTAAACATATCGAGGTTAATGGTTCAAAAACCCTCAAAGTAAAAGGTGATGCTTATCAATTTGATGCTGATATATCTTGGTCAGATGTCAAAAATGTAGGATTAAGAATTCGAGAATCAACGGACAAACAGCGTCATATTGATGTAGGTTTTTTTGTACAGGGTAACTTTTCTTATGTTAATAGAGCTTTTACAGACCAACCCGATAAGAGTAAAAAGTATGTTGAAAGTAAAGCCCCGTTTGATGCAAGCAAGAAGAAGGTGCATTTGAAAGTTCTTGTTGATAAAACAAGTATCGAAGTATTCATTGACGATGGTAATGTAACCTATTCAAGTGAAGTATTTCCTCATTTAAATGATGAAGGAATAACACTTTTCTCTGAAGGCGGCACATCTATCTTTGAGAATGTTGTGATCAAGCACCTTCGTTCTATCAATAGGTAACAGCCGGCAAGATATATAAATCCAAGTTTAAGAAGAAATCAAATAATGTAACGACATCATATATAAATACAACTAAAAAAATCGACATAAAAACAAGCTGTTAAGAAGAACTTAACAGCTTGAAAAGAAAAGCTAGTTTTAAAAGAATAAACTGTATGTCGGTTCATAACTTGTTATGAACTAGGCTTTATTGAACAACTAAAACAGTGGATACATTTCCCTTTAGTTGGGCTAGATTTACACCAAAGCAGGTTGTTTTTCTTCTACTAATGATAATAGACGTGTTTTGATTTCTTCTACATTGACATTTTTTTGTGAAACACCCGTTTCCATCGCAGCGTTAGCAACAGCTGCTGCTACATGAGCCGCTACTCTGCGGTCAAATGGATCTGGAATCACATAATCGGTATGAAGCTCTTCATCTGAAATTAATCCGGCAATCGCATACACAGCTGCAAGCTTCATTTCTTCATTGATTTCTTTCGCATGAACGTCTAAAGCACCGCGGAAAATACCAGGGAATGCGAGGACGTTATTGACTTGATTTGGGAAATCAGAACGCCCTGTCCCTACTACTAGCGCTCCAGCCTCTTTCGCCTCTTCCGGCATAATTTCCGGTACAGGGTTTGCCATAGCGAAAATAATTGGATTCTCGTTCATGGAACGAACCATTTCTTTCGTGACGGCACCTGCAGCCGATACCCCAACAAATACATCAGCGCCAACAAGCGCATCTGCTAATGT
>NZ_AUMR01000066.1 GCF_000430785.1 Ectobacillus panaciterrae DSM 19096 | reverse complement strand
TGAAGTGACCCCATAAAGTTAGACAGGTTATTTCGTTAAGCGGCATGTTGGGCATGAACTCGGTATTGAACCGGGCTCATGCCCTTTAATTTGATCTTGATTCGTTTGTGATTATAGTATTCTATATATTTTTCTAGTTCTTGCTTAAAGTGTTCTACACTTTCAAATTCCTTTAGATAAAGAAGTTCCGATTTCATGATACCAAAGAAATTTTCAATAACAGCGTTATCGTAACAGTTCCCTCGACGGGACATACTTTGCGTAATGCCATGTTCTCTTAGGGTATGACGGTATTGTTTCATTTGATAATGCCAGCCTTGATCAGAATGAATAAGGAGGGTATCTACGTCTGTTAAGCGTTCAATAGCCTGATCTAACATCGTTGAAACGAGTGAATAGGTTGGTCTTGAACCGATTGTATATGTAATGATTTCTCCATTAAACAAGTCCAGTATTGGCGATACATATAGCTTTTCTCCAAATAATTTAAACTCCGTAATATCCGTAACCCATTTCTCATTCGGTTTTTCAGCTTTAAAATCGCGATCTAAAATATTTGGTGCAATCTTCCCAACGGTTCCTTTGTAAGAGCGATATTTTTTCATGCGGACAAGACATTTTAGTCCCAGATCTTTCATGATACGTTGTACTTTTTTATGATTTACTTTGTGTCCGCGATTTCTAAGTTCATCACGAATACGACGGTAACCAAACCGACCTTCATGTTCATCAAAAATGGATTGAATCCATACTTTTAGTTCTGCATCAGGGTCAGGGTTACCGATGTTTTTCACCCAATAATAATACGTGCTACGTGGAATGTCTGCGATTTGTATAAGAGCTTTCACCGGAAACTCAAGCCTTAATTCATAGATTACTTGTGCTTTGTCTTGTTTGGTGATTTTTCCTTGTTTTGAACTAAGGCATTCAACTTTTTTAGATATGCAACTTCCATACGTAAACGTTCATTTTCCGCCTGTAATGCCTCTATTGACTCTGGAACAGGTGCTTGATTTTTCTTTGTATTACTATTTTTATTTTTCATGGATGGACGCCCCTTCTTCGTTGACTGTAGGGCATCATATCCTTCTGTTTCATAAGCAACTTTCCATTGTCGAAGTGTTTCATAGGATGGAATATTGAAAATCGCCGCTGTTTCCCTAATAGATGTCCCGTGTTCGTTCATATAATTGAGTACATCTAGTTTAAACTGTGCAGGGTAGGATGTATAGCGTTTTTCAAAGGCATCTTCACCGAAGATCTTATATTGTTTAATCCATTGATGAAGTGCACTAGGATGAACACCTATAGATTTAGCAATTGTTTTTATTCCTTCATTACCATTTAAATATTGTCTTACTGCCTGTATTTTTTCTTCTGGAGAAAATTTTGCCATAAAAAACTGCACCTCCAATTGTTAGTTGTGTCTAACAATTAGGGTGCAGTTCAATATGATAATCGACTTTTTTCAACAACACGAGACGCCTTTGGTGTCCTTTTTATTGTTTTAAACAACAAACTATGTTTCCGTCATGATTTTATATGTCTATAAAGGTACAGTTTTTGAAACATTCCAAACCAGTAAAAAAGAACCCGACCTTTATTGAGTTCCTTGTTTGTTTAATAATAACTTTCTGAACAGTATAAAGGAACAATATGAAAGGCTACCTAAATTGATTTATGTTGCCTGTTTTACTATTTCATTCGTTCATTTACACAAAGTAAAAATAGGGACCACAATAATGTGATCTCAGCGTGTAGACATATTGAGTTACCCAAAGAAATCGCTCGTAATGAAAAGATAACGATTTTTCGAGGCGGGACAGAACACAGCATTCTTTATAAAGAAGCTTTTAGTTGGACTTTAAATTTTAAAATCGCTGGGGTTTACCCCTATAGAGCAATAGGAGAATGTAATTGCTGACATGTTGTGAGAGCTGAAATTGAAGTTAAGCACATATTGGACTATTCAAACGAACGAAATGAACAAGAAGTATTGGTTTTACCGAGCAAACTGACAAATATAACTTTATTGCCCTTTGAACAAAAATTAATGTCCATTAATGAAATTGTCAATACACCTGTATAAAGAATAAGGATAGTCCAGTTTTTGGGCCATCCTTTTTCATTTGAGCTCCACCTGTTGTATTTTCACCTAATTACCGAGTGATTCGGCAATCTTTAATAAATCACGTCCCTTAAAGAATCATTATCCAGAGCTGATTGCAGGTTTGATTTAGGCATACCTAAGGCTTTGGTTATCTCCTGGGACTGATTGAATTCACTTGATGGATGTGGGGCGCTACCCCTTTAGGAAGAACGCATTGATAAAGGGAATGTTGCTATTCCTCAATAAACAACAACAGGTTCGTACGTGCTGAGATTATCATATACAGATTTCATCACACTTGATTGGGTGTTGACACATCCGCCTGAACCTTGAGTAAGGTAGGCATTGTTGGCCCAGTTTGTCCGCCAGTTTGCATCATGAAAACCTTCCCCATCATTTGTAAAAGGAGCCCAATAATTCACTGGAACTCTATAGTGGGCCATTCCAACTTCGCTGCCCACTAGTATGGACGGCGATTGTTTATACAAAATATACCATACTCCTGGATGTGTATCTTCACCAACGTCATGTCTACCCGTCACTACATTGGTTGTGAGTACCATTTGACCATTTCTATAAAGCCAAATCCGTTGTTCTTGAATGGATACTTCTGCATATGTGTCGCCGATTCCATTGTTCGTTGTGTTGTTAAAGCCGATGGCAACATTGTTCCAACCATTCCCATAAACATTAGAGGCAACGATTGAATTTTGACCTTTTTCAAAGGCATCCTGAATCTGATTTATTTCTTTTTCAACATCAAGAGCCCAACCATAAGTTTGTCCTTTTACGGTAATGACTGAACCTGAATGGGTCTTAAATTGGAAATTTTTATTTAATGTTGATTGAGAACCATTAATTTTAGCAATCTCGTTTTTAATATCGCTCGGATCAATCGTAACCTGTCCATTTTTTGTTACTGATGCATTTTTAATTAAATCGCTGCCTTTTAAAGAATACACTTGGTTCTGTACCGTATAACTAACCATTCGTTGAAGAAGTTCTTGCAGTGTTTTCTCTTCTTTTTGCACAATCGGACTGTTTTCTTTAACAGGCTGTATGTATTCGGTATTCAGATGGATTACACTTTTGTATTCCTGTTTCTCATAATCTTTTACCATTCTAGGGACATCATATTGATTTCCATTAATACCTTCGGAAATTACAATTTTGCCCTTTTCCAAATGGGCCTCTGCATCTTGGGGTGCTTTTAAACTCCTATTCATAAGTAGGAGTTTTTTTTCTATTTCATTTTTCATCGTTTCGCTTTGATATGGATCCACTTTGCTTGGTGTCAAGGAATAATTTCTTACCTTTGAGGAAGGCCAAAAGGTCTCTTGGCTTTTTAATAATTTCTTCACGCTAGATAAATCATTATTCGTAAATCCCATTTTCGTATCTTTTCCATCGAAAATTTTTTCTTGACCAACATAGACCTCGTTTTTTAATACAGATGATCCTAACTTTTGTAATGCTTGGTTAGCAGTCAGTCCACCGACGTTTGTGCCATTAATTGTGATATGAGAATTAAATCGGGTTGTTTGATAATAGGGGATGCCCGCCAATACGAGTGCTCCTGCCACAACCACACTGCCAATTCCAATTTTCCATACTACTGGCCTTTTGTGCAGATCGGTCTTTTTATTACCCACTTCTTCGACTACTTCACGTACTGTATTTTCCATAACCCTTCCCTCCGTTTACGTAGTAACCTAGGCTTGTTTTTCGACGTTATTCAATTTTTAGTTCTTGTTTACCCCCCTTCAAATTCTTAAACAATTAAATATCACTCGACATCTTTTTTCAAAACCAGGTTAATTGTAAGAATTTAATTAACAGAATTATTATAAACTTCAAAAATTAATTTTTTCTTAAATTAAAAAGACACCTGAATTTGAGTATCTTGAAGAACTGAGTTTAAGTACAATTTTAAACAATCATTTTATTTATCTTGATGTGATTATCCAGTAACCAATTGGTTGAAGGTGCTTTTAATAAAAAAAGAGTGAGCTAATTAGCCCACTCCACAAACGAAGGATTCTTAGATGTCTTATTAAAGTATCGCACTTGTTAGTTAAGAAGAAAATGAATAACATTCTTTAACAGAACCAAAAAACCTACATCGTTGACGTAGGTTACATAATCAGTGTTATCGGAAGTAAGTATGTAAAAAAATAAACATTCATGAAGATTTTTTCACAATTGTATTAAAAAAAACACACATTTATAAAGTATGATGAAATTAGAAACGAGCGTGGCTTCCGGACTGTACATACCCTTCCTTCTATGTTTGTACAGCTTAGCGATCGCGATATATGTTTCAAACAAACCCTTTAGGATGTTTTATTCCCCTATAAAGCATCTAAAAAAGCGGGCGTGTTATATAAACACGCCTGCTTTTTTTACTGAAGATATATAATCTAGATTATCGACGGTTTCAGTGTTAATTAAATTACCACGATATATAAATATCAATTATCCTATCCATTGCTTTACTACTGGAATTCGTTTAATTATCAGCCAATCTAAAGCAAGAACAACGAGAAAAGAAGCTCCGACTAGTGGGAATATAATACCTAGGATAATAATTAAGATCGTTACACCCTTCAATAATCTAAAGTTTTTAGGCAAAGAAGGAGCTCCTAATGTACCGGATGGTTTACGTTTCCACCACATCATAATACCTGTCAAAGAAATACCAATTAAGCCAAGACAGATAATGAGATCTAACAATTGATTTGCTAGGCCAAAGTAACGCCCTTCATGTAATGCCACCCCGATAGAAATTGCTTTTGCCAGAATTCCGTAATCCTTAAAACGTAAATCTGCCAGCACTTTCCCGCTATATTGATCAATATGCAGAGTTGCTTGTCCTTCTGGTTTATCAGGAGAAACAGCTACTGTGTATACGCCTTTTTCTCCTTTTGGAAAGGTAATAGAGTATCCTTTCCCTACTTTATTTTCATCTGCTATTTTCATAATTTGTGCAACAGCTAAAGGAGAAACGCCTGATTGATTTGACTCTGGAACAGGCAGATTCTCAGCAGCCCAGGGAACCTTTGCAACATCTTTAGATGGAACCGTAGATTGTGGTACATTTCCATCCCATAGTCCTGTTGGATAACCTGTTTGTGTTGCTGTTGCTACACGATTGATTAAACCTCCCCATAACCCGGACCATGGAAGCCCTGTTAAGATGAAAATGGAGACAAATAATGAGAACCAAAAAGCCGGAACAGCATGTAGGTCTCTTAACATGATACGTTTTCCTTTTGAAAGCCTTGGGATTAGTGTGCCAAATATATCTTTCTTATTACGTGGCCACCAGAGGTATAATCCTGTGATAAGTAGAATCATCGCCCAGCAAGCTGCCATTTCTACAATACGATCACCTGTTGTTCCAATCATGAGCTTCCCGTGCAGACTTTCTACCTCATTCATAAATTTCTCATCATTTTTTAAATCGCCGAGTATTTTTCCGTTATAGGGATTCACAAATACCGTCATCATGCCAGCTTTTCCAGCGATTCCGACTTCTGAAGAACGATCTGCTTCAAAAGATGGTTTATACCGTGTTACAGAAGCATCAGAGTATTTTTTCTTAACCGCTTCAATTTGTTGTTCCGTAGTTAACTGTTTTTGCTGTGCTTGTACATAGTAGTAATCTTTGTATATCACATTTTCAATCTGTGGTTTAAATAAATAGATAATACCTGTAATCGCTAACAAAATAACAAATGGCGCAAATACAATACCTGCATAGAAATGCCAACGCCAAACTGCACGATAGAGTGACTGTACCTTTGATAATTCCTGTTTGACGGTAGGTTCTTTTGTATAGTCTGGCCTCTCTTGTTGTAAACTCATACTCATTGTCCTCCTCTTTCGTACATCTCCATTTTCCTCTACACTAATAATCTTTAAGTATAAAGCTGATTCTTAGTGTATCCTACATTTGTGAAAGAAGAGTGAGATATTTTTGAAGTTATTTGCAATTTAAAGGAAGATATAGTCAGACATGCTCTGAAATAAGAGGGAATCACATATTCTTTCACATTTCTTCACAATTTCAACGCAATTTATGTGTAATATGGGAAAGAGGTTTAGGTAGTTTCCTTTGTGCAAAAACTAGAGATAAGATGTTGCATGGAGGAATGATTATTTGATTTATAATCGCAGAGTCAGATTCGGAATACTCACGTTTATAGTAAAGGAGTAAGGAAAATGAAAACTATCTTTAAAAAAGCAACTCAAATTGCAGTATCAGCCTTTGCAGGTGTCTTGTTGTGTACAGGAATTGCAAGTGCGCATGTAGTTGTAAAGCCGAGTACTTCTACAACTCAAGAAGAGGAAACCTATACTATGAAAGTCCCTGTTGAAAAGGATGTACCAACAACAAAAGTCACTGTAAAAATGCCTTCTGGCGTAGAATTTCAAGCATACGAACCCATATCTGGATGGACGGTGAGTACAGAAAAAAGCAGTGATGGCAAGGTCACAGCGGTTACTTGGACGGCATCTGGCGAAGGGATTTTGCCTGGACAATTTCAGCAGTTCACATTTGTGGCCGCAAACCCAGATAAAGCAGGAACTATTGCTTGGAATGCGTACCAATACTATAAAGATGGTTCTATTGTAGAGTGGACAGGCGACGAAGGGGCAAAAACCCCGCATTCTATTACAGAAATTGTGGCAGCTCCATCTGTAAATGAACATGGTGCAGACCACATGGACCATACAACAGCTGAAAAGAAAGATACTGGAGTCAAGCCTGCTTCAACAGGAACACAACCAACATCTCTTATCTTATCTATTGTGTCAGCTGTATTATCCTTAGCGGCGTTACTTACTGCATTGCGTAAGAAGCGATAACAAACACGAAGATGAAAAAGGTCATCAGACTGAGTGAGCACTCTTATGAGTGCTTTTTATTTTTATCAAATTTAATAAGTATAAAAAGTGCTCTAAGACATTGGTATTGCTACATTAGTTCAGTTTCTAATATATTCATCTCTCCTCCCGCAAAAAAGTAGAGGGAAAACAAAAAGCTGGCTTACGCCAGCTGTACTTTACATAATCAGTGTTATCGGTAGTTTAGCTGTTCTAGAGCTTGTGATGACATATATCGGTGTAATTCCTGTGAAAAAAGGTGAAGTTCATCAGAGATGGAAAGATTCATTAAAAAACGCCATCCTTTCATATGGATTCTACAAAAAGAATAGTGTTTTTCTTGTTTTGAGGATATGATTTTTCCTTCGCTTGATGGGCATGTGGCCGTAACCCATGCCTATCAATCTAAAGAAATAGGCTACTCCTAAAACAAAAAACATGCTATTCTTGCAGAAGAATACTTGAAAAGGATGGCGCTTATTCACTTACAATAAGATAATTTAATTTTAATACTCTAAATAGACATAATACCGTTCGAAATTCCGAACGGTATTAAAAAAGTTGTTAAAAAATCCTCTGTTCTTCAACTAACATCCTGTGTCCAAGCTTTTCTAAAAGGAATAAAGCACAAGGCCGAAAATATTTTTGCGAATGTGGATTTAAATCACATTGAAACAGAGCAGGTGCGATGAATATTCGTTATGTACCTGTGATGGCACATTCTAATCTTGGGGTCATACTCCAATAGCAGAAATGCCCTTTTGATTTCATCACTCAAGAATCTCACTGATACCGAACAGCTTGCCCCTTTAGAACTGGGAGTATCAAGAGTGTTTTAGTTTGCAGATAGATCATACAACAAGGAGGAGAATTACAGTGCCTTTGTCACGCATTTCAAAGGAAGTAGTTGGATTGTTATTGATAGCACTTTTTATATTTCTTTTTTTCTTTATTGATTCTATAAATCTTACTCATTTGAAAAGTGTCATTCCGAAAAGTTGGTTAAATGTAAATACAATTTTTTTAAGCATTTTTTTTGAAGCCATTCCGTTTGTGTTAATTGGTGTATTTATTTCAGCCTTTATCCAAACATTTATTTCAGAGGATACTTTAAAAAAAGTGTTTCCCAAAAATTATCTTCTTGCCATTATTCCAGCAGCACTTATAGGACTTATTTTTCCCGTCTGTGAGTGTGCCATTGTACCTATTGTAAGGCGGCTTATTAAAAAAGGAATGCCTCTTCATGTTGGAATGGTTGTTTTAGTAAGTACACCTATTATTAATCCTGTTGTGTTTGCCTCAACGTACTATGCATTTTCAACATTTCCCAGCATGACCTACTATCGCTTGGGACTTGCAGGTTTTGTATCTGTAGTTATCGGACTTATCGTTTATTTTCTATACGGAAACAGGGATGTATTACGTGAAAGCAAGAAACCGGAAAAACACCATCATGGAACTCACCATGTTCATAGAAGCCGCTGGCAAGAAACATTGTATCATGCCAGCGATGAATTTTTTGATACGGGGAAGTTTTTACTTATAGGTGCCTTTGTCGCTAGTCTCTTTCAAACGTTTTTTGATCGTAGTTTCCTGATGGGAATTGCTTCAGATATCCATCTATCTCCGCTTGTCATGATGGGTTTTGGATACGTTCTTTCAATTTGTTCAGAAGCTGATGCTTTCATAGCTTCCTCTTTAAGTCATACATTTTCCGTCCCTTCTTTGCTGGCATTTTTGGTGTTTGGACCAATGATTGATTTCAAAAACACCCTTATGTTATTTGCTTATTTTAAAAAGGGGTTTGTTATAGGATTTATTTGTATTGTTGTAGCAGTTGTATATCTTTCCGTTGTATATGTTCCTATTCTTTTCATAGGGATACGATGAGGGAGGAGAGAAGAGTATGGGCCAGAAAGAAACACAATCGTTTCATATGTACATTCGCGGGATTATTTTAATCGGTTTTGGAATGCTGCTGCTTAAATTACTTGTAACAGGACATATTGAGAACTTTATTGCTCCTAAAATGGTGAAATTTATCTATTTTACATTCTCTGTTGTGACATTATTAGGTATCGTACAAATATGGAGAAGCAGTGAAAAAGAAAAATCCGGGTGTGGATGCAGTGATCATGATCATTCTCTTCCCCGCACTAAAAAGGGGTCCCTATTGTTTTATTCTCTCTTTCTTATTCCAATTGTTACAGCGTTCCTGTTTTCGGATCATACAATTGATGCAAGCATCGCTGCGAAACGCGGAGTGAATTTAGCAGGAGGACAGCTAACGCAGAATGCAGAAGAACAGCCAACACAGAACGCAGGAAGGCAACCGACACAGGATGCAGGAGGACAGCCAACACAGAACGCAGGAAGGCAACCGACACAGGATGCAGGAGGACAGCCAACACAGAACGCAGGAGGCCAACCAACGCAGGATGCAGTTAATTCCACTACAACTCAATCGTTGACAGATACGGGAGGACAGTCGGCTTCTGCTATTCAGCAATCTCCAGGAGAGTATTATGATGAATTACAAAAAAAATTGATGAGCATGAATACAATTCATGTAGATGATGATGATTATATGCCCATAATGCAAATGATTTTGGCGAATGTCGAAGGATTTAAAGGAAAAAACATTGTGCTTACTGGATTTGTTCATAGAGAAAAAGATTTTAGTCAAAATGAAATTTTTATTGCAAGATATGGAATTACCTGCTGTGTGGCAGATGCCTCAGTATGGGGGATATTGGCAACCGGTAATGGAGTATCCTCTCTAAAAGATGGAGAATGGGTTACGGCCACGGGTGTTTTGGATAAAACAACCGAGAAGAATACTTTATCACCTATTATAAAAGCTGCTACAATTAAAAAAATTACTCCTCCGAAAACACCATATGTGTATGCAAAGTTTTAAGTTAAGCAGGCATATCAATGTTGAAAATAAGGTTCTAGTACAAAACATTTACTAGAAGGGGAAGAAACCTCTAAACACGAATTTTGTACGTTAAGGATATAACCCTTGGTGCATAAGCCCTATTATCCCTCCTGAGTAGACAGTAAAAAGAAAGAGCCGTATTGTTAACTCGGGAGGAATAATATCATGGGGCGGCTATCTGGTTTATTTAGAATTGAAATAAACCTTTTTCATTCCATTCGTTTTATATACAATCTTAAAGTCGTCGCCTTGTTTTACGTATTGAACTACGTATCCTTGAGCTTCAGCACCTTTAAAGATATCATTATTTAGAGGTGTAGGAATTATTGGATGATGTTTGGTGTCCTCTCTGTATACTTTTCCGTCCAAAGAAACAAATTCTACGTTCAGAATGTCAGCTGTACGATATGAGAAGCCTATAATATCAGCATCCACGACTTTTACCTCTAATTTAACAAGGGCATACTCCATACCATCTTGCGGGACTTTATTCAATTCGCTCTCCTTATGAATAATATCCCATGCCTGTTGTCCTCGTAAAACCTGTTTCACAGAAACTTCTATTTTAGCTTTGTAGGATTTAGATGACTCTTCATCAATAATTCGGTCATCAAACGTTTTAGAGTGTCCCTTTTGTACTGGATTAAAACGAGTACCAACATCACTCTCTTTTATGTTCTTTTTAACTGTTTTTTGTTCCGCTGTTTTATCTTTTACTTCAACAGTAGAAGCTTCAGAACAGCCGACTAGTAAACCGGCTACTAAAAGTCCTGTAGTTATTGTTTTCAATCCTTTCATTTTTAATCCTCCTATGTATAAAATCACAAAATTTAGTACACAAGGTGAATGAAGGCGGAAATTGTATTTTTCGAATTTTTAATAAAAAGAAAACTCCTACCAGTAATTAATCAGCATATATCCGTATTGAACGTGATGCAGCGGCAACACCAAACAATGACTATGTTGGCCGTCTTGTTAAATCTAAGGTTGATGGCGCGTGATAGTACAAATTCATCATAGCATTATCTTATAGTAAGTGATAAGTATGTTATAGTGAAATGATAAAAACGGTCGCCGTTAATAAAATGACTTTAGCATGGTAATGTGTCCACTTAAATATATTTTCATTTGCCATACTGATTATTTACCTTTTTTAGAGTAATGGTATGTTCAAGTTTGATAGATTTCTTGCACTAGAACCGATGATCTTGTTCTACAATGAGATATTTATAATGTTTATATTTGATTCGAGTGATTAGGTAAGATAGTGTAATAGCTGTATGAAAAGAGAGATAAAAAAAGTGCAAAAAATTGACGTTACGAATTGACGTGAAATAAATTGAAAACAAGGATGAGCTTCTCAAAGGGAGCAACCTGTCTAAAATTAAGCGAAGTTCATCCATCACAATCGTTTTCAGAGTAAAAAGCGGATTCCACTAGGAATTTTTTCAACTCTTTCTATGCGTATAAAATCTTTGCAATAGAATCATTTATTTTGTTATTACACTTATAGTTGTTCCTTTAAACAAATAGAGAACCTTATGGTTCCCCTCTTACCAACTTGATTTTTTCACCCCGGTATTTGTCCTTTATATGCAAGTTCTCTAAATTTAATTCGAGACATTTTAAACTTTCGCAAGTTTCCTCTAGGTCTCCCAGTTATCTCACAGCGGTTACGTAAGCGTGTGGGAGATGAATCTCGTGGTAATTTTCGTAATGCTTCGTAATCTCCTTTTTCTTTTAGCTCTCTTCTCAACTCTGCATATTTTGCTACCAGCTCTTGCCGCTTTTTCTCTTTTGCAATCTTTGATTTTTTAGCCAATAAGATTTCATCCTTTCTGTTATAGTTTTTGTATACTAATTGTATAGATCATTAGCAAACCGTCTTTAATAACAGCGCTTGCCTAGCTATTCTTTGGGTGATGTCTTTTTCTATAAAAGGTTTATATCTCCTCATGAAACAGATTTCGATTGAGATTCTCCTGCAATACAGTTTGTAAACTGCTTTTGGAACCAATCCCGATCAAGGTTTTTTCCAATAAAAACGAGCTCACTTATCTTATTTTCATTCTCTTTCCATTCTCGCTCTACATGACCCGCAAATAACATATGGAGACCTTGGAACACCACTCGACGTTTTTCCCCTGCCACGTGCAAAATTCCTTTATAGCGATATAAATCTGGACCCATTTCTTGTACAAGATAACCCATCCATCGATCTAATTTTCTTAAATCTAAAGGTCTTTCTTCCCGTAACACAATAGATGAAACAGCATCATCATGATGGTGATGATGCCCCTCTGTATCTAACAGGTGAGGGTTTACTTGTAGCTTTACATCTACATCAAAAGTATCGATTTCAAGGATTTGTTTCAGATCGACTTTACAGTTTTTCATACGAATCACAGTTGCAGTAGCATTCATATTACGTAGACGTTGTTCTACAGCCTGCAATGTACTAGCAGAAACCAAATCTGTTTTATTTAACAATAAAACGTCTGCAAATGCGACTTGTTCTTGTGCCTCATGGTCGCGATCTAACTGATCACTAATGTGTAAGGCATCAATTACAGTCACAATGGCATTCACATAGTAATGCTGCTGGATAGTTGGTTCTACTAGGAAGGTTTGAGCAACTGGACCTGGATCAGCTAAGCCTGTTGTTTCAATAACAACACGGTCAAACGATACTTTTCCTTCTTTCCTTGCGCTATAGAGCTGTTTAAGTATACGAATTAAGTCTCCACGGACTGTACAGCAAATACATCCGTTATTCATTTCGAAAATTTCTTCATCTGCCCCTACTATAAGTTGATTATCAATTCCAATCTCGCCAAACTCATTCACGATAACTGCAATTTTTTGGTCATGCTGCTCAGATAGGATGTAATTTAGTAACGTTGTCTTACCAGCTCCTAAGAATCCTGTTAAGATTGTAACCGGAATCAATGATTGATTTTTCACCTTTATCTACTCCATTCTATTCAAAGTTTTAAGCATTTTATCATACGCTTGCCACGGCATAAGCGCACAGTTATGTCTAGCTCTTAATTTATGAACACCCTCTAGGGAAAGCCAATCTCCTAAATCTAAACCCGCTGTTTCTCCTGTTCGAATTAGTTTTTCTGCATTAATCCGTAGGCTCGCTACATCCTCAAGAGATTTCCCTTTTATAAGTTCTGTCATCATAGAAGAAGAAGCCATACTAATACTACATCCCTCTCCTAGGAATGAAATATCTTTAATCATATTATTCTCAAGCCTCGTATATAGAGTCATAACGTCTCCACAAGTAGGATTCTTATAATGAACTTTTATAACATCTTCTCCTTGTAGCTCATAGTGGTTTCGTCGCTGTTTATTATGATCTATAATGGTCTGCCGATATAAATCGTTAAGCATGATTCCTCCCCATCCCTTATTTGTTAATCTTTACAGCTACATCTGCTTTTAGTGTTCCTTTCACTGTATCAGGTTCTGCCATGAAGTGTTTCCCATTATATCGGTGGGTCAGCATATCTGTGTATACCTGATTCTCTACTAAACAGTCTACAAACTTTTTTACATCTGCTTGTTCCATATCCTTGTACCAAGCTCCCTGTGGATACACCACAACTACACAAGCATCTTTGCAACGTCCATTACATCGAGTGCGTGATGTATGAATGACATCATCCAAATTTCGTTCTGTTAACTCTGCACGGATACGTTGTGTAACATCTTCTGCCCCCGTACGCATACAACTACTTCCGTTACAAAGTAAGACATGCTGTTTCGTGCGAGAAAAATCCCATGTGCTCATAATAGACACCTCCTTTCAAAACGCAATTATTACGATTTATATCATACATTATTACTAATAGTAAAATTTATATTCATTTACAACCAAAATAAATCGTAATAATTATCATTTAATTCTTATCATACAAAAGATATAGCAAAAGGTTAATTTATTTTTCTATTTAAGTACAGTATCTTTTATTTCTATTCAATAGGATGTGTAGTTTAGGAAAGTGTTCAAACATTTAACATAGCTTGCAAACGTTCTTGTTTAGAACACATATATTCCATCTGTGCCAGTTCTTTTCTTATCTCATCTTTTTTTAGTTGTTCCCCAATGAATACGAGTGTTTTTCGAAACTCCATAGGTTGCTTAATGTACTCAGGCATTCGATAAGAATACTGAAATAGATATACGTTTGGATCTTGATAAAACTGTATATATCCCTTGATACGGTAAATAGTTGAAGGTAATGTAGAAAGCCAGTTCTCAAATGTTTCCTTCTGTACCGCGTAATTAAAATCATATACGAAGGTTTTAATGTGTAAATCATTTTGTGAATGGCATGTTTCGTGTTCTTGAACCGTAACAGATCTCGTGTTGTTAATAAGAAGAGCATCCATATCCCCTTCAGAATTCACAGTACGGATATAGGCATCTGAATTGATATGTAATATGTCTTCTATTATCTGTTGCGTTTCCTTTATTTTTAATTCTTCTGTTTTATTTAGAACTATTATGTTTCCGTATTTCACCTGCTCCACTAATAACTTCTGCATTCGTAAGTTCATCCTCGTACGTTCTTTCCAACGTAACGAATCTACTACAGTTATAATGTTCTTTACATACATTTCATGGACGAGCAAAGGAGATGTACAAGCTTCTAACACTTCAATAGGGTGTGCTACTCCCGTACATTCAATATAAATGGCATCTAAAGAATGTTCTTGGATAAATGACAATAATTGTGTCTCCAATCTCCCCCTAATGCTACAACAGATACAACCGTTTAATAACTCACATAATGGGATTTCGGCTGGAATTTCGTTGGAATCAATTGAGATTTTACCAATCTCATTCATAATAACCCCAATCCTCTTATTCTTTCGTTGCTCTTCTTGAATGAGTTGCTTTAATAAAGTTGTTTTTCCACTTCCTAAAAATCCAGACAGTATATAAATAGGAATTTTTCTCATGACTCTCCACCTTGTTCATATTATCATCATTTACTAAACGTAATAATTACGTTTTGTATTATAACATTTTTTCTGTAAGATCCATACTATCTGTCTCTCATGATGACTAACCTGACATGCAAAGATTATAGATAGGTTGACAAGTTACAAGTAATTGGTATAATAAAGCTACGATAAAATAAAACGTAACAATTACGTTTTATTTTATATCTCCAGACGTTGTGCCATTACAAATTTGTAATGGCATTTTTTTGACTTTAGAAGTCAAGGAACTGCAAGTGTTAATGAATCTATACAGTTTCATCACAGCATTCTTAATATACTGATGTAGATTTAATAAATAGTTTGATCATTTATAAAAAAGTCTGATTGTTTCATTAACTGGCCGTAATATTTAAAATGAAATAAAAAGTTTTTTTGATGCTTTTAAGGCCATACTGTAGAGGCGAATAAGTTGGAAGGTATCTCGGAAATGGAATACACTATCGATACAGGAGAACATAAACACCGTCACAGTATTGCCTGTGGTCATACCAAAATTCGACATGACGACCATATTGATTATGTTCACGATGGTCATCTTCACCATGAACATGAAGGTCACTTCACTGAATGTAAGATTCCAGTTAGCGAAACCAACCCTGATGAATGTAAACCTATTGCTTGCGGTTGTAACCATGAAAACGATTGTGGACATGAAATGGTTCCTCATGGCGATCATATGGATTATTTAGTAAATGGAAGATTACATCATGTTCACAATGGTCATTGTGATGACCATTGTCCAGTAGAAATCGTTACAATACAATAAACAATATTTTAAAACTTACAAATGACCCCTTATATCATTTCTAATCTGTAGCTTAATTCTAAGAAACATTTGGAAGTATATACATTTTAATTGTACATTAAATACATTATAGATTTGTAGCTATACCATTAAGATGGAAGCCCAGGATAAAAAGTTCCTAGGCTTCCATTCCTCTTTATATACATACTGGATTCCAATATATTAAAGCAGCATGAAACGGATAGACATACTCATATATGCCTTTCTTTTCTGATATATATTTATTGATAACCGCTTCCACTTCATAGCCACCATACTGCGTATCCAAAATCTTTGTAGTATTGCCCCGAATCAATTCTTCATAGGAAGAGTAGCTCTTCTTGCTTTGTAGTTTGATTATTTTGCAATTCGCCATGATACCGAGCTGATACAGCACGTTCAATATATGGATATAGTCCCGGCGCCTTAGATTGATCTTATACCCCATTCGATGCAACTCCATATAATGCGGCTTCTCCGGACCCGTCGTCATTCCGGCAATCACTAAACGAGTTGCCGAATCGTTCATTTTTCGTAAAGCCGTTCCAATATCATGAATGCGGTAATAACAATTGAATCCGAACACGACGTCATACTTTTCAGGTACGCCTCACTCTTCCCACTTTCCGTGCTCCAGTTTTATATTTTGAATATTTTTTGTGGCGGCTTGCAATTCCAAGAATCGCAAAATGCTTTCCGAGCTGTCCACGTACGTCAGCTTTCGAACCTTATTCCCGATAGCAAACGTATAATTCCCCCATCCCGGTCCGATTTCCAATACGTGATCGTCGTTGTCAAGTAGCGAAAGAAGCCCCATTGAACGACCTGTGCATATGGATCAACCTTGTGCTGTTTCTTCTTTTCCGCTACAGAAGCCCAAAACGCCTCTTCGGCTCGGTCATCCTTCATTCGCTCCGGTATGACTCCCTCGTGGTTCCTCATAAGCTCTTTCCATAGCTCAATATAATCATAGCCGCTTTTTGTTTTGGCAATCATATCGTCTTCTCCCCTCGAAGTACACATCCGTGTCCTAATATATGCTTATCTGACCGGAATCCCCCATCTAAAAGGATCGGGAAGCGAATCCCAATCTTGATCGTATTCCTCGGCGGTAAGCAAACAACGGTCAAGTTCGGCTGAGACAGCTTTCGGATCTAAACTCGTACCGATAAACACGAGCTTCGTTTGGCGGTCTCCAAATTCCGGATCCCAATTATCCAACACTTCCGGATTTGAACGTATCACCTCTGTCTGTTCTGCTTTCGGAAGGGAGGCTACCCAATAGGAAATCGGCTCGATTGTAACCGAAGGACCGGCTTGAGACATGAGCAAGGCCATGTTATTCCTTGTCACGCACCAAGCAAGCCCCTTTGCGCGCACAATATTTTCAGGCATAGACTTCATCCAATCATGAAATCTCTCGGAATGGAAAGGAAGTCTGCGCTTATATACAAAAGAAGAGATACCGTATTCTTCTGTTTCCGGTGTATGATTTTGATGACCGTTCAACATCTCCTTCAGCCAGCCTGCGGATGCACTTGCTTTTTCAAAATCAAAGCGGCCTGTATTCAAGATTTCTTTAGGATCGACTTGCCCCTTCACTGTCCGAATGAGCTTCGCTTCCGGCTGAAGTGCTTGCAATACCTTTTCCAGCTTTATAAGATCTTTCTCCGGAACCAAATCGCATTTGTTCAAAATCAGCACATTACAAAATTCAATTTGATCCAAAAGCAAATCAGCTACTTCTCTCGTATCTTCTTCGCTAAGTGCCTCCTTTCTATCGAGCAAGCTGTCACCGGAACGGAAGTCATGCCAAAAGCGATTCGCATCTACTACAGTCACCATCGTATCCAGCCTACAGAAGCGCGTCAGATCAATACCAAGTTCTTCATCGATATAAGAGAATGTTTGGGCGACTGGAATCGGTTCACTGATGCCGGTTGATTCAATCAGAATATAGTCAACATTTCCGGCAAGCGCCAGCTTCTCCACTTCAAGCAGCAAATCCTCTCGAAGCGTGCAGCAAATACACCCATTTGACATTTCCACCAGTTTTTCTTCTGTACGAGTCAGCCCGCCACCTTGTCTCACTAAATCCGCGTCCACATTAATTTCACTCATATCGTTAACAATGACAGCTACCTTCATGTCTTCCCTATTATGTAATACGTGATTCAAAATTGTAGTTTTTCCAGCACCTAGATAGCCACTTAATACAGTTACCGGTATGTGCTTCATTATAACCCCTCCTAAAAAAAACGTAATCATTACGATTTATATTGTAGATGATAGTTTTCTATTCGTAAATGAAAAACTCCTGCAAAACAAATTTGTTCTTTTAATATTACATAATAATCTCCCAAGCCCATTGACATTCCTTCCTTATATAAGGTACCTTTTAGTAATAAAACGTAATCATTACGTTTTATTACTATATCTATGAACAGGAGCCCATTTTATGAACACTTTCACATTCCAAAGACACCGTAGGCTTCGCAGCAGCGATGCCATGAGAGCACTTGTGCAAGAAACACATCTTCATAATGAAGACTTGATTTACCCGATATTTGTAAGAGAAGGTGAACAACAGCGAAGGCCTGTTGACTCTATGCCGGGTGTGTACCAGCTGTCTCTTGCCCATTTAGAAGAGGAGATGAGAGAAGTTGTACAATTGGGCATCCGTTCTGTCATTATTTTCGGTATACCGAACAAAAAAGACGAAGCAGGTACACTCTACTTGTCTTATCAGATAGGCTGTCCCCTATAATACGAGAAATCTTTCTTACAATTAGTACGATGTTTTCATAAGACAGTGTCAGTATACAGTATGTATCTATGACTATATACTTGTTATAATTTAAATCGAAATGACTACGCTTTGATTATTTCCATTTTAGGAGGAGAAATATGAAGAAGATACCCGTTTATATCATCTCAGGTTTTTTGGGGAGTGGGAAAACAACACTATTAACTCATATTCTGGAGTATTGTAAAGCTAAGAACATGAAACCTGCCATTGTACTGAACGAACTAGGGAGCGTTAATGTTGAGACACATTTATTTGGAGAGGAGGACGTATTTGAGCTATTAAATGGATGTATTTGTTGTACGATCCAAGAGGACTTAAGAACAACATTAACTTCCCTTTTAGATTCACATGTTAAAAACCCTATTGATGTTCTATTTATTGAGGGAACAGGTGTTGCTAATCCATTAGAAATCGTAGAAGCGATAGCTAGCCCGCCCCTTGTTCATTCGTTTGATATTCAATCTATTATTAGTGTTGTTGATGCAAGCAATTATTTAGAAAATCAGAGTATTTTTACGTTTAAAACTGTTCGTGATTTACTTAAAAATCAAATTACAGGTGCTACTGTAGTTGTACTGAATAAAGTAGACTTAGTTAATGAAAGACAATTACAGAAGGTACAGACTAAGCTTGCGAAAGTTATAGACGCAGACACACAAGTGATGGAAACTTCTTATGGAAGTGTAAATGTAGAAGAATTGTTACAAAAGCGAGCAAATGCGATTGTACATTCACATCATCACTCCTGTAATCATGATCATACACATGAACATGATCATACACATCATCATGTTCATCACAATGGGATTAAAACTATTACAATTCAAGATGTTCCTTCAATATCTAGGAGACAATTTAAAAAATGGTTAACGTCCTTACCAGAAGGTATAGTGAGAGGAAAAGGATATATATCATTAAAAGAAGGACAAGGTATTTATCCATTTCAATATAGTTCCAATCAAGTGTACATTGGTAATTCCCCTCAAGAGCAAACCGTGGAACCCTGCATTGTTTTAATTGGAAGAGATGTAGATATTACTCACATTCAAAATGCCTATACATCTCAATTTCCTTTACAATAAGTGACTTTTTGGATTGATAGAAGATGAAAAAGGTATCTCCCCTCTCCTTTGGCGGGAAAGAATCATATGAATATTGATGATTGACGAATGAAATTAAAAGGTGGTAGTATTTTTTTCGTAAATCGTAAATATTATTATTTATATTAAACTTCATATTTGTAAAAAGGAGAATGAGTAAATTATGAAAATATGGAAATATGGTGCATTAGTAACTGCTTTGGCCCTTTCGACTGCTATTGTGGGCTGCTCTAAACAAGATGAGTCAAAAAGCAATAAAAAACAAGATGGGTCTCTTAAGGTCGTAACAACATTTTACCCTATGTACGACTTTACCAAAAATGTGGTTGGATCCAACGGGAAAGTAGATGTGTTAGTTCCTGCGGGGGCAGAACCACACGATTTTGAACCATCCCCAAAAGATATTGCTAAAATTGAAAATGCCGATGTGTTTGTATACAATAGTGACTCCATGGAAACATGGGTTCCTAAAGTGCTAAAAAGCCTTGATAGTAAAAAAATAAAAGTGGTAGATGCAAGTAAGGGTATTTCACTTATGGAAGGAATTGCAGAGGAAGAAGGAGATAAGCATACTGATAAGACACAAGAGCATCCGATGGATCCTCATGTATGGTTAGATCCAGTGTTAGCCCAAAAAGAAGTAGAAAATATTAAGCAAGCAGTTATAGAAGTAGATCAAGCTCATAAACAAGACTACGAAAAAAATGCAGATCAATTTACTGTAAAGCTAAAAGATTTAGATAACCAATTTAGAACAACACTTGGTAATGCAAAACGTAAAGAATTTGTGACACAGCATGCGGCATTTGGATACTTAGCAAAAGAATATGGTCTTACTCAAGTTCCAATTGCTGGTCTTTCTCCTGATCAGGAACCAAGTCCAGCCAAATTAGCGGAACTTCAAAAGTATGTGAAAGACAACAATATTAAGATTATTTATTTTGAGGAAGTGGCTTCTCCAAAAGTAGCAAAAACCCTTGCGGATGAAACGGGAGCAAAAACAGTCGTATTAAGCCCAATTGAAGGAATTACGAAAGAAGAACAAGCAAAAGGACAAGACTATATTAGCTACATGAAGCAGAACTTAGATGCATTAAAACAATCTGTTATGCAATAGCAGTAGTAGTGCGTTTTACAATTATGTAAAACGCACTTTTTCTGCTTACACCTAAAGAAAGGACAAGGAGTATTTCATGAAGCTCATATCCATGAATCAGGTTCAATTTAAGTATGGAAATGAAACCATTTTAGAAGATATTTCTCTCGATATACATAGTGGTGAGTTTGTTACACTGACTGATTCGTTCTAATGGTACGTAGGAGGAATAGTATTCCCCGTAATTTAATCTAGAAGTAACGTATTACGATATAAAGAGTAGGGAGAGCGAAATATGAATCGACAAACATACCGTTTTACATGTGGGAAGTTTAACATGCTTGCGATTTCGGATGGAGTCTTCCCTGTATCGCGAGAGTTCTTTTTTGCAAATACCCCAGAGGAAATAATCAAACAGTTTCCCTCAATGTTCGGTGCTCCGCTCAACTTCTTATTAATTGATACAGGAAGCCGGTTAATTTTAGTGGATACAGGGTTTGGAACAAATAGTGTACCAGAAGCAGGTAAATTAATTCCAAATCTAAAAACACAAGGTATCCCCTCAGAAGATATAGATATAGTTGTAATTACTCACGGACACATGGATCATATTGGAGGTGTTTCAGAGAATGGAGTTCCTTGCTTCCCTAACGCACAATATGTTATTAGAAAAGCCGAATGGGAGCAATGGACAAAAAATCCTGAATCAGACGAATACAAAAAGTTGATACCATTAAGAGAAAAGGTATGTCTAATTGAATCGGATACGGAGCTCATTCCAGGTATCCATCTTATCCACTCTCCTGGTCATACAGTAGGAAATCTTTCTCTTACTATTTGTTCTGAAGGACAAGTTTTAATGGTAGCCTCTGATATTCTAAATGATCCACTTAATTTAAGACACCTAGATTCACACATTGCGGTAGAGATGTCACCAGAAATAGGATTAGAAACAAGAAAGAAATTTTTACAAACCGCCAAAGATACGTCAGCTTTGTTATTTGTTTGCCACTTTCCATTTCCAGGATTAGGCCAGAGAATGTAAAAAGTTTTGTGTAAATGGCTAAACTGACTACTAAAGGAGATGGTCGTTTATGCAAAACGCAAGAAAGCAATTGATTGAGGATTTGGCAAAGGATTGCCGGACAGTAGAAGACATTCAAGAGATGATGAAGAACTTGTTTAAGGACACGATTCAACAGGTGTTCGAGGCTGAAATGGAAGACCACTTAGGCTATCAGAAGCATAGTAGCGAAGGCAAGCGTACGGGCAATAGCCGTAACTGACACAGTAAGAAGACTGTGAAAACGAAGTTTGGTAACACAGATTTACAGGTTCCCAGAGATCGTAACGGTGAGTATGAGCCTCACATCATCAAGAAGTATGAGACCACTGTCAATGGCGTGGAGGATCAAATTATCGCTCTCTACTCTAAAGGTATGTCCACGCGGGATATTGAGGATCACATGAAAGATCTCTACGGGATTGATGTGTCTCCAACTCTAGTTAGTAAGGTGACCGATAAGATTATGCCGTCTATTATCGAGTGGCAGTCCCGTCCATTAGACCGTGTCTATCCAATTGTCTTTCTTGACGCCATTCACTTTAAGGTACGCAAGGAGAACCGCATCATCAGTAAGGCTGCTTATAGTGTACTGGGCCATTAGTGTGTCGGGTCACAAGGAGATATTGGGCATTTGGATTGGTGAGAATGAGAGTGCCAGCTTCTGGCTTGGCGTGTGCACAGACTTGAAGAATCGAGGAGTCGAAGACATCCTGATCGCCTGTAAGGATGGGCTTTCTGGCTTCTCTGAGGCCATTCTTTCTGTATTCCCACAGACGAATATTCAACTCTGTGTCATTCATCAAATCCGGAACTCTATGAAGTATGTCACGTTTACAGATCAGAAGGTGATGATGGTCGACTTGAAGCGTGTGTACCAAGCTCTTACACTAGAAGAGGCGGAGCTTGCCTTCTCTGACTTTCGGGATAAGTGGAGCACAAAGTATCCTCTCGTCGTCCGTTCTTGGGAGAACAACTGGCTGGAACTCACGTCTTACTTCAGCTATCCTGCTGAGATTCGCAAGCTGATTTATACAACCAATACGATTGAGGGCTATCATAGACAGCTTAGAAAAGTCACGAAAACGAAGACAGCTTATCCATCTGATGACGCTCTTCGTAAGATTATCTACTTAGCTACCATGGAAATTTCGAAGAAGTGGACTATGCCTCTGCGAAGCTGGAAAGAATGTATATCGCAACTCGCAATCTATTTTGGGGACAGATTAGAGATTGAACTCTTTTCCTGATGTTTGTGAAGTCCGGCTTGACATGGAGCCTCTGCAGGCATGATGCTTGGCGATTGGGCGATCCCTTTGAAAAGACAAGGCATCGCCTGGCTCGCCAGCCTATCATACCTGCCACTCCATGTAAAGCCGGGTGCTGTAATTTAGCTGGAACCCCATTTACACAAAATATTTACGCTCCCTTCAATGTTGATTTAATAAAAGAAACAGCCGACTCATAAGGGCCGACTGTTTTTGATATAGAAATCTTTAGATACTACAAACAAATCAATATCATCAACTACACGTCTTCTTGGGCGAAAATCATCTATGATAACATCGTTATTATCAATATCAATTTGTTCCTTGATTTGGTCATAATCCCGAGATGTAAAATTTAACGCATTTCTCCCATAGAGTGTATGGAATAAAAGGTAGTGAAAATTTCCTGATTCACTGAAATATTTGTTCACTTCTTGTACAGAGTAAATAAACCCATTTTCTTCTTCCAAGAAGACAGTCTCGGGATTATACCATATCTTTTCGTCTGTCTCCAAATTGATGTACTTTTTGTATGGGCCTAAGATATTTTTCATATGTACCACTCCCTTCACTACACCATATGTAGAACCTATGTAGAGAAGAACTATCGTACAGACGTCTTTTTTATTTCGGGTAATCAATCGAGCACGTCCTAAGACAAACCCGATAGAGTGCTCGATTGAGCTTGACCTTTGGAGTTTACACCTCAGAAGGACAGAGACCCGATTCAATTCCACCCTTGGTCATTAATCGGGCACATACCACCAAGGGTTTGATCCTTGTGAGACATGTTCCCGATTAGTGCAAGTATTACTTACAGTAATACTCCATTGTGTGGCGTTAATGAGCTAAGGCGTTAATCGGTTTTGAATCCTTGGATTCAGATTAGAAATATAAAATCATTTAAAATAAAGGCTCTGTTCAAGAATGATGTTGATTTTCTTGTTCAACGGAGCAGATTAGTTGAAGAACTCAGATGTCCTCTTGTGCTTCACCCCAATAAAAAAGCACCCGATTATTCGGATGCATACTTCATTATTCCATGTAAATAAACTGAGTATTCTCGCTGTACACATTCTCTTAATTTGATTTTTCCTTCTCTTTCTAATTCTCCAACCAATTCTTCAATCTTTTTTTCATCTTCTTTTGTAGCCTTAGGAATCTCTATTGAAAACAAATTACCTCGACTGGCATTGTGTAGATCTTTTAATAATTCAGCTTTATTCATTGGGTCATCCCCTTTATCTATTATCTTCGACATAAAGGAGGTTTTTCCTTTGAATACCAATATTTTTTCAAGTTTAAACGATTATATCTTCTACCAAAGGCATCTGCAGTAAAATCTTTACTTCTCCATAAGCAATGATGATTAATTGTTATTGCTCTTTCGTTAATTCTTCTTCAAAGAAAAAGGTTTTTGGATATTCATTGACAATGTAAGCGTACCTTTTCATGTTTTTTACATACTGACATTTAAAGATTGTTACTGATTCACCGGACGCTCTGATATTTACTTCTTCCCCACTAGTAAACAGACTTTTCCTCATCATCTCACCCTCTCTAGTATCGGAAATAATTGAGTTTTTAATTATGTTTATCGCTTATTTTGAGGCATACTTCATAATTTAAGTTTGACAGGACCTCTTATTTTTATCCAGCTCTTTTGCTGGATACTTTATTTCTCTTTTCTTTGTTTTAATATTGAGGCGGCAAAAAGTAATTTTTCTTTATGATTCAGCCAAAAATAAAAGTGACTCCAACTAAGCGACTGGTTCACTTGCTTAAACCCTTGAGCCAGCCATACTCCTCAGCTGAACCACTCAAAAACACCTAAATCAATTTTAAGACACCTAAAAACTCTTGTATTTGATTTTAGCCACTATAAAATGACTTTCTATAGCACTTGCTCTAGGTCAGTCAACACTTAGCGAAGATGTGGGCGGTCAAAATCATTTCTGGAACTCGAAAGGACTTAGAGGTTCATTATGAACTTGAATAAACTACTCCTTATTCTTTAAAAGGTATTGTTACTTTTTCTAACGGATGTAGAATATAACAAGTATAGATATAAATGAAGGCAGCAGGGAGGGAAATCGATGGGGAGTCAAAGGAAAGGGTTTAAAATTGGATCAATGATTTGGTTAATCATTATCCAGATTGTAGCGTTATTATCAGTAATGTTATGGTTCATAGGTTGGGTAATGTCATTTACTGGTGAAGTATCAGGGGTAACTATTTTTGTAACAAGTTACCCAGTGTTTGTAATCGTTTCAATTATTATGGGTTGGATTACTTTCGCGAAGAAGAGGTATTTACAATTGATTTTGTGGAGTGTATTTCCGATTATATGGTGGTTAATATTCTCCATATTGTAGTAATTTAATTAACATGTTTTTGCTAAGACGATTCCGACTTTATATCCTGTAGCTAATCAGTTGGCTACGTATTCTGATTCTTTTCAAGTGCAACATAATGAAACAAGCGGCGAAATCGAATATGTATTAATTTGGTCTGATAACGAAATGTACGTCACAGTGGGAAATTCTTTGGAGTACGGTGATGAATATGTAATTGAAATGAATGACCCGGTACTAAATCAAGTGAATTGTATCCATCAACTGTTTGGATTAACAGCATAAAATAGCATTTCGTTAAGAATCCAGTTAGTTTTTTCAAATTCACATTATGTTTGCACCAGAACTCGCTAAAGTGCCATGGTGGAAGCGTTGGTTCGGTAAATAAAACGAAGGGCCTTCGAAAGAAGCGCCCTTTTTGCGTTGAACTAGCTCAATGTATGCCTAAAAACATATTATGGATTATCCGTACATTCTTCAGATGGTTTTACCCCTTTTAAAAGGAGTGATAAAGTTATGTATTATGGTGGTTATGGAGGCTACGGCT